>NZ_JBANEM010000001.1:0-870740 GCF_040187805.1 Comamonas sp. wu1-DMT | reverse complement strand
ACCACCACCACGGTGACGGTCGAGTTCAAGCCGGAAGTGGACGTGGTCGACGACACGGCGACGACCGGCTACGACAAGCCCGTCACCATCGACGTGCTGAACAACGACGACTTTGAAGGCGATAACGTCACGATCACGCAGGTCGATGGCAAGGCCATCACCGAAGGCGGTGCTGCGGTGGCTCTGACCGACGGCAGCGGCAGCGTCAAGCTGGTGGGCGGCCAACTGGAGTTCACGCCCAAGGCGGGCTTTGTGGGTGACGCCAAGTTCAGCTACACGGCACAGACCGATGGCGGCACGCCCGAGACGGCGGACGTTACCGTGATCGTGAGCAAGCCACCGGTGTTTGTCGATCCAGGCGACCCGGGCGAGTCGCCGGTGACGGATTACACCTTCAGCTATGACGAGAACAGCCCCGTAGGCACGGTGCTGGGCCAAGTGAAGGCCATCGATATTGACAGCATATCGTTGACCTACAGCATTGACCCGGCCAGCGACCCTAATGGCTGGTATGCGATCGACCCACTGACTGGAAAGATCACGCTGACAGCGGCTGGAGTGGCTTCGGATGCCAACGACTTTGAGAAGGGTAGTAATAGCCAGCAGATCAAGGTGGTGGCGACCGATACCGAAGGTGGCAAGACCGAGATCACAGTCACGCTTCAGGAAAAGGATCTGAACGACACAGCCCCTGTGGTGGAGATAGCTCCTGAGGACAAGGTACTGCACGTTGCGGAAGAAGCACTGGCCGGCGGCATCAAGGATGACCTGAGCAGCACGACCACAACTACAGGCAAGATTACCTTTACCGATGCGGACAAGACGCCGGACATCAATACCTTCTCGGTGGAGATGGAGGGCCCTGTGGACGGTAGCGTCAAGTCGGGCGGCGTTGATGTGACCTGGCACTGGGATGCGAGCACCAGCATGCTGACCGGCATGGCCGGTGCCAAGGAGGTCATGACGGTCAAGGTCGGTGCCCTGACCGAGGTTGGTGGTAAGTACGAGGCAAGCTATACGGTGACCCTCAAGGGCCCTCTGGATCATGCAGCCGGCGGTGGTGAAAATACGCTGGACCTGGACTTCAAGGCCATCGTTCACGATGGCGAGCACGACAGCGAAATCGGGTTTGCCGTGGAGGTCAAGGACGATGTGCCGACGCTCAGCGATGATGCCGAGCTGGCGATTGATCTGGCCAAGCTGCAGACCAACGTGATGATCGTGCTCGATCTGTCGGGAAGCATGAACTTCGTGGGCACGGGCTCTCAACAGTTGCCCAATGATCCGAACAATCGTCTGAATCTGGCCAAGAAGGCGCTCCAGGATCTGATCAACAAGTACGACGAGTACGGTGACGTGGCGGTCAAACTGGTGACTTTCAGTACCACGGGCAATGCCTTGGCCACCTGGATGAGCGCCGCGACGGCTATTTCGACCATCAATGCCCTGACGGCCACCGGTGGTACTAGCTACAAGGCGGCCCTCGATGCAGTAATGGGGACCAATGGCTTTACCGACAATGTGGGCAAGCTGACCGGGGAGGGAGTGCAGAACGTCTCCTACTTCATCACTGATGGAGTACCCCTTCAGGGCCCGGTGTCTGAAACACAGCAGGCAACTTGGGAGGCCTTTGTGAAGGAGCACCACATCAACTCCGTGGGCGTGGGCTTTGGCGGTATTTTGGAAAAAGACATTCCCAATATCGACCCGATTGCCTATAACGGCGTTGAAGGAAAGGAGAGTACCGTCATCGTGGCTGCCTCGGCGGAGGAGCTGAATTCCACGCTGCAGAACCTGATCCAGCTGCCCAGGCAGGAGGGCTCACTGCGCGGTGAACTCGACAGCACCGTGGAAGGGTTTGGTGCGGACGGCGGCTTTGTCAATGTGCTCAATGTCGATGGCAAAACCTACACCTATCTTCCCGGACAGGATTTGCAGGTCACGGGAGGCGCCGCGGAGGGGGTGGACTACACCTATGACGCAGTCAAGCACATCATCACCGTCAAGACAGCCGTAGGTGGCTCTTTGACCGTGGAGTTCGATACGGCCAAGTTCATCTATGAGGGCAAGGCGCTGAGTTCCTATTGGGACAAGTTCGGCTACACCATCCAGGACATGGATGGGGATACCGCATCGACCGTCAAGGATGTGAAGGTGGTCTATGACGGTGTGGATCCTGGGCCCAAGCCTACGCCGTTTGCGTCGCCGATGATGGCCATGAGCCTGGATCTGGAGCATCTCGATGCCCTGCATACGGATGCGGACGAGCCTGCCGCGCTGCCTGCGCTGCACGATGTGCTGCAGCCCCAAAGCGAGGTGGGCGAGGCTGGCGGCAACATCGCCGGCCTGGGTCCGGCAGATGCGCCTGCTGCACCCACAGCACCTGTAGCAGCGCCGCAGGACCTGGCCTTGTATATGCCAGCTCCGCTGCCCGAGGAGGAGCTGCACCAGTCGGTGCACGTTTGATGCTTCATCAAACCTGATAGCTGCTAGCGTCTGAGGCACGTCATTTCAAGTATGAAGAATGCTTGAAATGACGTGCTGCAAGCGCAGCAAGCTATGTAAACAATAGCAATCAGAAAACAAACAATCCGTGTCGCTGGCCTGGGTGCTGCGATGCAGAGCGGTGATCGCGGTGTAGCGCCGTGATACCAAGCTGTGAAACAGCGACAGAGATAGCGATAGATGGATATGTTGATCAAGTCCAAATTCCCTGTGCCTTGCATACGTCATGCCTCAGCAGTGGTCGCACTGGCCTGTGCCATGGGCGGAGCCCATGCGGCAGAGCCTGCGAGTCAAGCCACGCCAAGCCGGGCCGTGTCGGGCCAGACCATGGATATGCGTGCAGCGGTACAGGCGGCTGTGGCATGGCACCCTGCCGTGCGTACGGCGCAGGGGCAATTGCTGGGAGCAGACGAGGGCGTGGCTTCAGCACGCGCCGGCTACTACCCGCAGGTCAAGGGCGGGGTGGGGGCGGAGGTGAATAACCGGGATGTCTACCCCTATACCTCGCGACGTGTCTATGACGCCAGCGTTTCGGTGTCGCAGATACTGTACGACTTTGGCAAGGTGGACAGTGCCGTGAAGCAGGCCGAGGCCAGCATCGAGGTTGCCCAGGCACAGGTGTATCTGTCCACCGACGATGTGGCTCGTGAAGCCGCGCAAGCCTGGGTGGAGTTGCGTCGCCAGCAGTCCATGGCGGCGATTGCACAAGATCAGCTCAAGGGAGTGGGCGCGCTGGCCGAGCTGGCGCGTGAGCGTCAGGCCAAGGGCGCGAGCACCCGTTCGGATTTCATACAGGCGCAGTCTCGCATGGATGGCGCGCGCGGCCAAGTGATCAATTACGAGGCGCAGGCGCGCCGTTGGCAAGCGCGGCTGATGGCTCTGACCGGGTTGCAGACCCCACCTACAGTGGGTGAGGCGAATGCAGAAAAAGGCGGGGTGCCCGATGCTCTGCCCCAGGCCTGCGCCGCCGCGCAGGTGCAGCCCACGGCAGCGGTGCGCCGGGCCCATGGACAGCGGGCGCAGGCCCAGGCCGAATTGAAGGCAGCCGATGCGCAACTCATGCCCACGCTGTCGGTGGATGGCTCGGCCTCGCGCGGGTTGAACGCTGCCTCGCGTCCGGCAGGTTATCCGGATGTGGACATGCGCGTGATGTTCAATGTCTCGGCACCGCTGTTCGAAGGTGGGCGCAACCAGGCACGCCAGCGCGCGGCCGGCCATGCGCTGGAGGCCGCCGACGCGGCAGTGGCCAACGCCGAGTTCCAGGCGCGTCAGTCGCTGCGCGACGCGCAGGACCAGAGCCTGGGTCTGTTGGAGCGTCAGCCAGTGGTTGACCAGCGTATCGCCAGCATCCGCATCACGCGCGATCTGTACCGTGAGCAGTATCTGCAGCTGGGTACACGCTCGCTGCTGGATCTGCTCAACGCCGAGCAGGAATACCACGGCGCGCGCTTTGAACAGGTGGATAGCGCCCATGACCTGCAGCGGCTGGCTGTGGAGTGTTGGTACCAGAGCGGGCGGTTGGCCGATGAGTTCGCGCTGGATACCCGGCTGCGTGACCGGGGCCAGGGAGTGATGCGATGAACGACGCGATGAACCAGGTAGCTGCCGAGCAGGCAAGCGCCAAGCAATTGCCGCCATTGATGCAGGGCTGGCTGGACGCCGTGCTGGCAGTGGCTGCGCATTACCAGATCGATACCTCGCGCGAGCGTCTGCGTGTGGATGCGGCCTGGGCGGCTGATGGCATGTCTAGCGAGGATTTGCGCCATTGCATACGCCAGATGGCCCAGCAGGCGGGTCTTGCCTTGATCAAGGTGGCTCCGGACCTGACGCGGTTGACTGCATGGCGTCTACCCGTGGCTGTACAGCTGCGCGGCGGGCAGGTAGCGGTAGTCACCGCCCTGACCGAAGGCGGCTTGCGCCTGCTGCTCAGCGGCGATGAGGGCGGCGAGAGCACGCACACGCTGGCCGAGCTGCAGCCCGAGGTGGAGGCCATGGTGGTGCTGCGTCCGTTGCGGTCGGCTCCCGATTCACGCGTGGACAGCTACCTGCGCCCTGTGGAGCGTCACTGGCTGCGCGACATCGTGTTTGCCGATCTGCGACCTTATGGCCATATTCTGCTGGCTTCGTTCATCACCAATCTGATGGCCTTGGGCGGCATTCTGTTTTCCATGCAGGTCTATGACCGCGTGGTGCCGTCCCAGTCCGAGCCTACGCTGTATGTGCTGTTCGGCGGTGTGCTGCTGTCCATTGCGTTTGCCTGGGCCATGCGCGCTGCGCGCATGCACATTACCGACATGCTGGGCAAGCGGGCAGACCTGCGCATTTCGGACCGCGTCTTCGGCCATGCGCTGAGAGTTAAGAACAGCGCCCGCCCGCGCGCCACAGGAACCTTTGTGGCCCAGATCCGCGAGCTGGAGCCGGTGCGGGAGATGCTGACGTCCACCACCGCAGCGGCCGTGGCCGACCTGCCGTTCTTTGTCCTGTTCTGCTTCATCTTCTGGATGATTGCGGGCTCGCTGGTGTGGGTGCCTCTGGCGGCCTTTGTGCTTCTGCTGGCGCCCAGCCTGCTCGCGCAAAAGCGCCTGCGCAACCTGGCCCAGGCCAGCATGCGCGAATCGGCGCTGCGCAACGCCATGCTGGTGGAGACGGTGCAGGGCATTGAAGACATCAAGCTGTTGCAGGCCGAGCCGCGCTTTCAGAACCAGTGGAACCACTACAACGCCGTGAATGCCGAGTCGGGACTGAAGCTGCGGGCGTTGCTGCATCACCTGAGCAACTGGATGCAGACGGTGCAGGGCAGTGCTTTCGCCTTTGTCGTGTTCTTTGGCGCTCCCCAGGTGATGCGCGGCGAGATGAGCACCGGCGTGCTGGTGGCGTCCTCTATTCTGGTCAGCCGCATGCTGGCGCCCTTGTCCAGCGTGACCGGTGTGCTCAATCGCTGGCAGCAGGCCAGGATGGCCAGTGACGGCTTGGACCAACTCATGCACCTGCCTGTGGACCACGCCGAGGACGGCAGCCGCGTCCACCGCCCTGTCATCGAGGGGCGCTACGACTTCAGCGAAGCCGTGTTCAGCTACGACGGCAAGACCCCGGCACTGCAGGTCAAGAAGCTGCAGATCTCAGCCGGTGAGCGCATCGCTATCCTGGGCCGCAACGGGGCGGGCAAGTCGACGCTGCTGCAGGCGTTGTCGGGCCTGACCGAGCCTGTGAGCGGGCGCCTGCTGTTGGACGATGTGGCTCTGGCCCACATAGATCCGGCCGACGTGCGCCGCGATATAGGCCTGCTGACGCAGAATGCCCGCCTGTTCTACGGTTCGTTGCGCGAGAACCTGCTGTTGGGCGCTCCTCATGCCAGCGATGTGGAACTGATGACCGCGCTGCTGGACGCTGGCGCCTGGTCCTTCGTGCAGACACTGCCAACGGGGCTGGATCACATGGTCATGGAAGGGGGCTTGGGCTTGTCGGGTGGGCAGCGCCAGAGCCTGTTGCTGGCGCGCCTGCTGTTGCGCCAGCCACGAGTGCTGCTGCTGGATGAGCCTACGGCAGCGCTGGACGATGTGGCCGAACGCGATGTGATCGCCCGGTTGCGCAAGCTTGCACCAGGGCGCACTCTGGTCGTGGCCACGCACCGGCCCGCTGTGTTGCAGGCGGTGGAAAAGATCATTGTGGTGGACAAGGGCCAGGTGGTGTTGCAGGGTGCGCGCGATGAGGTGCTCAAGCGCCTGAATGGCGGTGTCCAACCGGCAGCCCCGCAGCAGAATGTTCGCGTCATGCAGAGCGGGCGCATGAAGGTCGCGGTGCAGCCAGTGAAAAGGCTGGCCTCTGCAGAGGAGGGGCAGGAATGACGGAGACAGCAGTGCCCGGTGATACATCGAAGGCCACATCTACAACAACATCCGCGACGACGGATGAGTCCGCGTCCATGCTTTCTCCTATGCCCGAGCCTGCGCGTCGGCGCGCGGCCATGCCGGCCATAGGCGACTTCGACGAGGTACGCGCAAGCCACTCGGATCGCGTAGTGTGGCTGGTCACGGCCTTTGTGCTGGCCTTTCTGGCCTGGGCCTGGTTCTTCGAGATCGACGAAGTTTCCAACGGCGGTGGCAAGGTGATTCCATCCTCGCGCGAGCAGCGCATCCAGTCTCTGGAGGGCGGTATTCTGGCCGAGTTGCTGGTGCGCGAGGGCGATATCGTGGAGAAGGGGCAGGTGCTGGCCAAGCTGGAACCTACGCGTGGTGAATCCAGTGTGGAGGAGACGGCGGCCCGCCACCGCGCAGCCTTGGCCGCCAGCGTACGTCTGCGCGCAGAGGTTGAAGGGCGCGACAACCTGCAGTTTCCTCAGGAGCTGGATGGTCATGCACAGCTCAAGGCTTCGGAGAGCGCGCTGTTCCGTTCACGCCGCGCGGCGTTGAGCGATACAGTGGCTGGTCTGAACCAGGCGCTGGCATTGGTGCGCAAGGAACTGGGCATCACCCAGTCGCTGCAAGCCAGCGGTGCTGCCAGCAGCGTCGAACTAATCCGCTTGCAGCGCCAGGGAGCAGAACTGGAGCTGAAGATCGCCGAGGCCCGTTCTGGCTACATGGTGCGCAGCCGCGAAGAACTTGCCAAGGCTGATGCGGAGGCGAAGTCCCTGTCTTCAGTGGTGCGTGGGCGTGCGGATTCACTGGATCGCCTGACACTGCAGTCGCCTGTGCGAGGCGTGGTCAAGAGCTTGCAGGTCACTACCATCGGCGGCGTGGTGCCGCCCAACGGCCTGCTGATGGCCTTGGTACCTCTCGATGACCAATTGCTAGTGGAAGCCCATATCTCCCCGCGCGACATTGCCTTCATTCGCCCCGGACAGGAGGCTCTGGTCAAGGTGACGGCCTACGACTACGCGGTCTATGGCGGCCTCAAGGGCCAGGTGGTGACGATTGCCCCGGATACCCAGCGCGACGAGGTCAAGCCCGAAATCGTCTATTACCCGGTTCTGGTGCGCACCGACTCGGATGTGCTTGTGAACAAGGCCGGCCAGCGCATGCCCATTGTGCCGGGCATGGTGGCAGCCACCGATATCCGCACGGGCCGCAAGACCGTCTGGGACTATTTGACCAAGCCGCTGAACAAGGCGCGCGAGGCCTTGCGTGAGCGCTGAAGCCCTGCAGCGCGTGACTTTCGATTTTGATGAAAGAGGATGCCATGAGCATGTTTGAATCTACCTTCCGCCTTTCCACTCTGGTACTGGCTGCGGCCGCTTGCTTCGCCATGCCGGCCGTGGCTCGTGACAATCCGGAGGATGCTGTCAGCAATCCCGACACGCTGCAGTATTCCGACGTCAATATGCGCTATGCCGACATGAAGAAGGACTTCGTCCGCGACGGCGTGCTGGCAGAGCAGCTCGAGGGTATTCGCGCCATCCAGCCTGGCATGGCCCAGGACAAGGTGAAGCAGACATTGGGCGCGCCTCTGACGCAAACTACAGGCCAGAGAGGCCAAGAGTGGGACTACAACTTCAAGCTCCGTCAAGCGCAATCCGGTAACCTGCTGGTGTGCCAGTACAAAGTGGTGTTCGATGAGGCCGGAGCCGTACGCGAGTCTGTCTGGCGCCGCCGGCAATGCCAGCAACTGATGCAGCGCTGAGGCGCTGTTGGAACGCTTCCAACTCCGTCAACATTTGTGTAGTGGTGTCTGGCCGGTGGCCATATATCCAGCTCTATGTGTGAGCGAGCACGGTCACTCAATAAGCATCAGCGAAGCCAAGTACTTCATCTGTACGGCGCGCTGCAGAGCCAAGGCTGATGACTGCGGGATCTATCGTTCTGCGACGTCGGCAGAGGCGCTCAAGCGCGTGATCACCGGTATCCGGAGCATGTGAACTGCGCTTTGCCAATTGAAGGGCACTGTCTGTTGCTCGCCCGCCCCTCTGTCGGTTGGTCTTCAAGAACGGCTCAGGAGGCGGCGTCTGTGGGGGCGATGATCAATTGAAGGAAGCGGATAAAGGCTTGGATTGGGTGATGCCAGAAATCCAAGCATTGACCATCGCAACTCGGCTGGCAGCATGGGGCAGTTGCTGCCGGCGGTCAGATCAAGCATGCCGGTCAAGGAAGACCGGCGCCCCAATAAGGCCTCTATAGGTCTCAGCGAGCGATGGACTGCATACGAGCTTCCCGTGCTGCTGGAGATTCGCGCAGCAATTCGTTAATCACTTCTTCGCGTGTTTTACCGGGACCTGCAGGGGGTGCAAAGTTGGGGAAACTGCTTTCTCCATACGACAGGCGACCGTTCTTCATCGCATCTGCAGTTTCGGCCCTGACTTGATCACGCGTCTTCTGACTCACGAAATGTTCGGGGTGAATAGTCACGCCTTGCTCGTTATTGGCTGGGTGTTCATAGGCTGCCGAAGCCATCCCCGGCATGGCTAGTACAGCTACTGCTGCTGCGCTTGCAAATACGGACGCGATGGAGAGACGATGTTGAGACATGGTGGTAGCTCCTAAGAAAGTCGGTGAAACACAATCTCCCAGGCCTTGATAGAGGTAAGGAGGAGATGTGTGGATCTTAGAAATCCGACCCCAACAGAAGCGGGACAGCGCGGTGACATTGTTGTCAGCTTCTTCTCATGCCGACCTGGACTGCCCTTGGCCAGGTAGACATGCCCGGTCTATGTGGGTGAACGAGCCCCGCATGAGGGACTGTCGCCTCTTTTGAGAAGCGGGTGCAGGCCACCAGGCTACCCGCATCCGCTGTATTGGCTCCGGCTTTAGAACGTATGGCGCAGACCCATGCCAAAGCCAGCCTGGTTGACGCCAGGCATTGGCGTTCCACCAGCTTGAGCGCTGCTTGCTCCAAAGGCCGCATTGCCGCTGTTCTTCATATAGCCCAGCGAGGCATAGGCCGCAGTGCGCTTGGACAGGTTGTAAGTACCGCGCAGTACCAGCAGCTGACCCTTGTCCGCGTTGTCCTTGTACTTGAGCTGGTTGTACTGGGCGTCCACGCTCCATTGACCAAGGGGGTAGGTCACGCCCACAAACCACAGGTCGTTGCGCGGCGATGCGATATAGCCGTCATTCTTGCGGCGCATATAGCCACCACCAATCTTGGCGCTGCCAAGCTTCACATAGCCGTTGAGCATGGTGCGCTTGTCGACTTTGTCGCTGCTGGTCAGCCCCGCGAAAGCACCGGGGCCGCCGCGCAGCTCGTCATGTGCCAGCGCTGCCCCCCATGCCGCTGTGTCGTACTTGAGCATGGCCGACCACTCGCGGCAGGTCTTGGAGTCGGTGCTGCTTTCACCCGCGCAGTTGGTGCCACCGGGACTGGGGCCCGCATTGACGGCATCGCGGCCGAAGCTATAGGTTGCGCCGACCGTCAGGCCCGAGAACGTGCCCTTGTAGGAGATCGCATTGTCGGCACGTGCATTGGGAAAGTAGTTGTCCAGACTGGCCATGCTGTGCAGGCTCGGACCGATCACGTCAGCGTCGAGTACGGACCAGAACAGCATGGTGTACTGACGGCCCAACCCCAGCGATCCCCAGGGGCCGTTGAGGCTGACGAAGGACTGGCGACCGAAACCGCGACCGCCCTGATTGAGAGCTCCGCTGTCGGGGCCGATACCCATCTCCAGCGTGAAGGATGCGCTCAATCCGCCTCCCAGATCCTCGCGGCCGCGAAAGCCCAGGCGCGATGGAACGCTGCCCGCCAGATTGGGCATGCGTGTGAGGCTGGACTTGGTTGCGCCCACGTTGTTCATGGTTTCGACGGCCGTGTCCATGATGCCGTAAATCTGTACGGACGATTGTGCATGTGCCAATCCTCCCACCCCCAGAAGCGCAATGGCGCTCGCTACCTTCTTCAGCATGAATGTCTCCAATTTTTAATGTCGTTCAGTATTTTTTGCATGCGTGGCTTGATGTGATGGAGCTATTGAGTCGTGAGCCTCCTTGCTGGTCGGTGCAAAAACAGTGCTTACTTGTACAGAGACTGAAGCCATTCCCGGCATTCGGATGCAGCTGTGGCAGGCCACTCGACACAGATCGTCTTGTCCATCTGACGCACTTCTACGCGTATGACCTGGCCGGCGCGGCGTGCATTGCGGGCACCTCCGAAGATGCGGGCCCACCAGCCGGCTTCGCTGTATGTGTCCTGTGTCGAGGCTGTGATGGCTGCTTCCATCTGTCCCTGCGGTACTGCGCCAGAGGAGACAGTCGACGCGGCGGCAGGTTTGATCTCAGGGCTTACGACAGCTTGCTTGGCCAATGAAGGCATGGTGGGCGCTGTCGAGGGGTTGGTGGAGGAAGGTGGTGTGGTATCAACGAGCAAGCCACCAGCCTCGATGCGAGCCGCCAGATTGCTGCCAAACTCTTCCCAGAGACGGTCGGCCTTGGTTTTCATGACCGACAGGCCGAAGGCGCCCAGGCGGCCCAGCACGTCGACATTGACCTTGATCCGTAGATCGGTGCCGCCGTTGGCAGCAGGCGTCAGGAACACTTCGCTAGTCTGCTTGAGCGAACTGGCCACCGAGGCATCCTCGCCGGTGCCTTCCACGCGCATGTATTCCGGAGCCTTCTGCTCGACGATCCTGGTCTTGAGCTTGAACTTGGCGCTGATGAAGGAAATCTTCTGGTGCATCTCCGCCACGTATTCCGTGGGGCTGATGACATCGATGGACTTCATCCCAGGCACGGCGCCGGCCATGATCTGGGGATTGAGGAGCAGATCCCAGACCTGCTGAGGAGGGGCTGAAACGGTCAGGGTTTTTTCAATTTCCATGATGCATCTCCTGTGCCGCATGCAGCACGGATTCGACGATTTGGGTGTAGCCGGTGCAACGGCAGAGATTGCCGCTGAGGCCGTGGCGAACTTCCTCGCAGCTGGGCTGGGGCGTGTTCTTGAGCAGGTCGCAGGAGGCCATGATGAAACCCGGCGTGCAGTAGCCGCATTGCAGGCCGCCGCACTGCATGAAGTTCTTCTGCAGGGGGTGCAGCTGCTCGTTGGCGGCCAGCCCTTCGATGGTGGTGATGCTGCGCCCCTGAACCTGCACGGCCAGCATCAGACAGGATTTGATGACTTCACCGTCCAGCAGCACCGAGCAGGCGCCGCAGGTGCCGGTCTCGCAACCCCGTTTGGTGCCGGTCAGGTGCAGGTCGTCCCGCAGGAAATCCGATAGCAGTCGCCGTGATGCGACTTCGGCGCTGTGCGATTCGCCGTTGACCTGGCATTCGATGTGATGCGTGCTCATGCGGCAACTCCTTCATTGATATCGATTCCGAACAGCGTGGCCACCGTGCGGCGGGTCACCGTGCGCACCATGGCGCGGCGAAACTCGCTGCTGCCGCGCAGGTCGGAGACCGGCTGGATGTCCTCGGCCACGATGCTTGCGACCTCTGAAGCGAGATGCGCATTCATGGTCTTGCCGCGCAAGCAGTCTTCGGCACGGCGCAGCCTGGTGGGAATGGGCGTGGATGCGCCCACAGCCAGACGTGCCTGGTGACATATCTGCCCTTCTCTTTGCACGACCAGGGCCACGCTGACCAGGGGGCGGTGCTCTGCTGCCGTGCGCAGAAAGCGCGTGTATTCCCCCTGAGTGCCGGGCGCCTGCAGCGGCACCCGGATTTCCAGCAGTAGCTCATCGCTCTCCATGGCCGTGGTGTAGTAGTCGACCAGGAACTCTTCCATCGACAACACGCGTTCTCCGCGTGTGCTGCCTAGCACGACCGAGGCGTCGAGGGCCATCAGACAGCCGGGCGGGTCCGTGGATGGGTCGGCATAACAGAGATTGCCGCCAATCGTGCCTTGGTTACGCACCTGTGGATTGGCCACCTGGGCGGCCATCCGGGCCAGCACCGGGGCATGCGCTTTCACGAGCTCGGAGCGAGCCACATCGATGTGGCGGCTCATGGCCCCGATACGCAGACCTTGGTGCGGATCGAAATCGATGCCATGCAGCCGGGGCAGCCTCGCCACCGAGATCAGGTGCGTGGGCGCAAGCATGCGTTGGCGCATGGCCAGCATCAGCGCCGACCCGCCCGCGATGATGCGTGCATCGTCACCGTACTCGGCAAGCATCTGGCTGGCCTCTGCAACCGAGCGGGGCTCCGCAAAATCAAATTCACGCATGGCTTGCTCCTTGCCGCTGCTTGTCGCGCAATGCAGCCAGCACTTTTTCCGGGGTGATGGGCAGATCGGTGATGCGCACGCCAATCGCGTCATAGACGGCGTTGGCTATGGCTGGCGCGCCGGGCAGGATGGCTGTTTCGCTGGCACCCTTGGCGCCATAGGGGCCGTTGGGATCGTTGGATTCCACAAGGCCGCCGCGCAGCATGGGAACCGCATCAGCGGTGGCCATGTTGTAGTCCGCGAAATTGCCGTTCGCCAGGCGCCCGCCCTCGTAGTGCAACTGCTCGTACAGCGTCCAGCCTATGGCCTGAACGGTGGCGCCATTGGTCTGGCCGTGAATCGCAGTGGGGTTGAGCGCCTTGCCGCAGTCGTCGGCGACATAGCTGTCGATGACGCTGACCTGGCCGGTTTCGAGATCCACTTCGACTTCAACGGCCTGGGCGGCGTAGGAGTAGGCAGCGGCGATATTGCCGTAGAGCTTGTCGTCATGCATGACGGTCTTGGGGTCCCAGGTCCCGGCGACCTGGATACCACCTCCACCATGGCGCCAGATATGCTGGCGCGCCAGCTCGGCCACGGTGCTGCGGCGTTCAGGCTCCGCGCTCACATAGACGGCACCGCCTTTCAGCGTCAGCGCGTCGTGCGATGCATCCAGGCGCTCGGCAGCCAGGCTCAGCAACTCTTGCCGCGCCTTGCGCGCGGCGATGATGGCCGCGTTGCCGCCCGACATGGTGACGCGTGAAGCCAGAGTGCCCACGGCCACCGGTGCGACATCGGTGTCGGGCGCAAGCACATGAATATCAGCCAGAGGCAGGTCCAGTTCATGGGCCACGATCTGGCTGAGCATGGTGCTCGCCCCCTGGCCCATATCGCATTCACCGCTGATGAGAAAGACTCGACCGTCTTCGTTGATCTTGATGACCAGCGTCGATCCGTCCCAATTGCCGATGGTGCGGTTGCCGCTCACATGCATGGCGGCGGCCATGCCCACACCACGGCGCTTGGTGCCGCTGGCCTTGACGCGTTGGCGTTTGCTTGCCCACCCTATGGCCTCGGTTGCCATGTCTATGCACTCCAGCAGTCCTGTGCTGCCGATATGCCAGCCGTGAATCGAGACATCACCGGCCTTGAGCGCGTTGATCTTGTGCACCTGTACAGGGTCCAGGCCCAGTTTCTCCGCCATGGTGTGGATATGGCTGTTGAGCGCAAACTGCATCTGGGTTCCGCCAAAGCCCCGGAAGGCACCGCGTGGCGGATTGTTGGTGTAGTACAGCGTTGCTTCAGAACGCACATTGGGATTGCGGTGCATGTTGTCGCTGCGCATGGCACTGACGTGCATCACATCACCGGCAAGGCCTGCATATGCACCGCATTCGGCAATGATGCGAACCTGCTTGGCGACAATGCTGCCGTCCTTGAGCATGCCCAGCTTGAGGGTGATGCGCTCGGGCACGCTGGCACATGCGGCCTGGAAGTCCTCCAGGCGGTTGTTGACCAGCCGCACCGGACGTCGGGTATGCAGAGCCAGCAGGCCGGCAAGCAACTGGTTGTCGTCCTCCACGATCTTGCCGCCGAAGCCACCTCCGGTCGCGGCCTGAATCACGCGCACGCGGGAAATGGGCAGGCCAAGGGTCATGGCCACCTGCATGCGCACCAGATTCACTGCCTGGGTCGAGGTATAGAGCACAAGCCGGCCATCGGGGTCCAGCGAGGCCACCGTAGCCATGGGCTCCATATAGCCGGGGTATTGAGAATGCGTGGTGTAGGTGGCTTCGTGAATCAGATCCGCAGCGGCAAAACCTGCCTCCACGTCACCGCGCTCGAACTGGATATGGTGGCCCACATTGTTGCGCCCTGGATGGATGCCGAAGGCCTCCTCGTCCATGGCTTCCTCGGGCGTCAGAATGGCCGGCAGTTCTTCATATTCCACCCGAATCAGATCCAGCGCGTCGCGTGCGATCTCTTCGGAAACAGCGGCCACGGCGGCCACCTCTTCGCCGCAATAACGCACCACGCCTTTGGCCAGGACGGCGCGCTCCTTGTGATGCGCCCCCCAAAGATTGGCGGGCGCATCCTCGCCGGTCAGAACCGCCTTGACGCCAGGCAGCGCGCGCGCCTCGCTGGTGTCTATGCGAGCGATGCGCGCATGCGGGTAAGGGCTGCGCAGAACCTTGCCATGCAGCATGCCGGCAAGCTTGAGATCTCCTGCGTAGATGGCTCGGCCAAGCACTTTTGCCTTGGCTGTCACCTGTGGAGTGTTCATGCCCAGCGTGGATCGAGATGAAAGAGCAGATGTCATATCCGTACCTCGCAGCGGAAGGCCCCGGGTCGCTGAGGACCAGAGGCTTGTGCCACTTCAGTCATATAGAGGTCTGTTGGAATCGCCCAGGACTGGGCCTGAACGATTCATTGGTGTCACTCGGCCACGATGCCGAGTTCCTTGATGGCTTTGCCCATCACCATGTACTCGCGTTGATTGAGATCGCTGAGCACCTTGGGCGACCCGCCCGCAGGCAGGGCGCCGAAGACAGCCAGTTTTTCCACGACTTCGGGCTCACGCAAAATGGCATTGAGGTGCTCGTTGAGCAGATTGATTACCGCTGCCGGAGTCTTTTTCGGCGCGAAGAAGCCGTTCCAGGCGCTGACCACCACATCCTTGTAGCCCAGCTCGGTCAATGTCGGAACGGCAGGTGCCAGCGATGAGCGCTTGGTATCGCCGATGGCCAGCGCCACCAGCTTGCCGGAGTCCAGATACTGGCGCACAGGCCCGAAAGTGACCCAGGCAGTATCGACATGGCCGGCCACGACATCGGTCACCGAGGGGCCGACGCCGCGGTATGGAACATGGGACAGCTTGACGCCAGCGGCCTTGTTCAGCCATTCGCCGGCGATGTGCATGGGCGAGCCGGCGCCGGGGCTGGCATAGGAGACGGTGGCGCCACTCTTGGCCCTGGCAATCAGCTCGGGCAGGTTTTTGACACCGAGCTTGGGGCTCGTGACCAGCACCAGGGGCTGGGTGGCGGTGTTGATGATGGCTTCGTAGCCGTTGAGTACGTCGTAGGCTGCAGCGCCCGACAGCTTCATGACCAGGGGGGCGGTGGTGAAGGGGTTGGGAGTGAACAGCAATGTGTAGCCATCGGAGCGTGCACGCCCCACCATGCCGTTGCCTATCGCCCCGCCGGCACCCGGGCGGTTGTCGATCAGCACTGTCTGCTTGAGCCTGTGACTGAGCTTGTCGGCAAAGAGGCGGGCGATTGCATCGGTATCCCCGCCCGGCGGGTAGGACACGATCACCGTGATGGGCTTGCTGGGGTAACTCTCTTCGGCAAGCACCGGCTGCGCAAGCAGCGTGCCGCAGGCAAGAGCGGTAAAGCAAAACTGGCGTCTATCAACTGACATGGTCGCCTCTCCTTGGGCCGTGGGTATAAATCTCGGTGCGATATTTTTGATTCAATAGTGAAACAATGAATCGCAAAAGAAACAATGATCGGAGTTATACGCCTATAGTTGATCGATCAAATTGCCGTTTTCACTATTGACATTGGATTTTGTTAATCTGAGTGGAACAATGGAGCATGAACAAGAAAACGTGTGAAACGCCCTGGTCGCACTTGAACGCGCAAGGTGATGGACTGACGGTGGACGACTTCATCACCACATTGATGAGCCAGGTGGGCAATGCTCTGCGGCGCACCATTACCGTTCCGTACGCTGAGAAACACGATCTGACGGTGTCGGAATGGCGCTTGCTGGCCTTGATAGCTCACTCGAAGCGGCTGGCTTTCTCGGATCTGGTCATTCAGTCCACCTCGGACAAGGCCTTGGTGAGCCGCGCTCTCAAGCGGCTGCAAGCCAAAGGCCTGGTGGATCTACAGGGTGAAGGCAATACGCCGCGCAAGAAGATTTTTTGTCAGGTCACCGAACAGGGCGAGGCCCTGCATGCACAGGTCATGCCCTTGGCGCGTGCCAGCCAGGCTGCCGCCATTCGGGCATTGCCTGAAGAAGAGCGTAATGCCATGTACAACGCGCTGATGCGCTTGCGTGCACATTGCGAGAAAGCAGGCGCTTTGTCCGGCGAGGATGAAGCAGGTCTGGAATAGTTCCTGCGGCCCTGTGTTGGACAACCGCCAGGATGCTGTTGCAACACATATAGACGCACGAATTTCCGCATGCTGCAGGCGGGGTCATCCGCACATTACATGTGCTTCGCCGGTTGATGCGCCATTTGAGAATGAGGGCCGGGGTCCGCAACTTCCAAAGCAGCGGCCAGAAGTCACAGGCCAATACTTTCTCGCCTGGCTTCCGAGGCCGCTCGTCACCGTCCTCTGACATGTCTCGCAGGTCAGCAGCGCTTGGCGAGATCCGGATCCGCCATGGCAGATGCGCTCCCGCAGACGCCTGTCTTCTTGCTCATGGGCAGAGGCAGGCTCATGCAATGGGCCAAGCCAGGCATGGGCGGCTGCCAGCCATGCACCGTGGCTTTCCGCCAGATGCCGACAGCGCCACGATGCCCGCTCAAGACAGCACCATCGACCCCCGAAGGCGCTGCGCAGGGCAACACTGCCGGGGTGTACTGCCGTTCAGGTAGAGCAGGCAACCGGCTCGGCCGTCAAAGCAACTTGCCACGCGTCATAGCCATAGACCCAGTCGGCATTGCCTCCGGCACGCAGCCAGTTATTGCCTCGCGAGCCTATCTGGATCTGGCTGGTGCGCTGCTTGCGCATGGCCTCGTAGTTCTGCAAGGCTTGCGCAACGCCTTCGGCATCCTGCACTGCATCAAGGTTGCGGGCCAGTACCACGGCATCTTCGATCGCCATGCCGGCACCCTGGGCCATGAACGGCATCATGGGATGGCAGGCATCTCCGAGCAGCGACACTCGCCCCTGCGACCAGTGCGGCAGCGGGTCGCGCTCATACAAAGCCGTCTTGAGCACGCTGTCACACGCATCCAGCAAGGCTCGTGCATGTGGATGAAAGCCGGCATAAAAGCCGCGCAGTTCGGCCACGCTGCCTTCGGTGGTCCAGGATTCCTCATGCCAGGATGCCTGCGCCGTGGTGGCGAAGATAAAGGTGTCGCGGCCCTGATTGAGCGGAAAGGTCACGATCTGGCTGTCCGGAGTCGGTCCCCACCATTTGGTGAAGGCCCCGATATCGGGAACATGGCGCACGCGCTCGGTGGGGACCACGGTGCGAAATGCCACCACACCGGTAAAGCGTGGGCTCTCTGCGCCAAACAGGGATGTGCGCACCACCGAATGAATCCCGTCCGAGCCTATCAGCGCATCCAGTCCATCGACTCGCGCGCCGTCGGAAAATTCCACGGCAACACCGGCATCGGTTTGCACAATCCGGTTGACGCGTTTGGCGAACTTCACCTGCTCATGGGGAAAGGCATCGGCCAGCGCAGCCAGCAGGTCGGCGCGATGGATGGTGAGTTGTGGCGCGCCGTATTGACGCTCGGCCTCATTGCCCATGGTCAGGCGCGATGTTTCCTCGCCGTTGTCCCAGTTGCGGCTGATACGGTGCGTTGGGCGGGCTGCCGAAGCCCGTACGGCAGCCGCAATGCCATCGCCCAGTCCGTCTAGCGCGCGTACAGCATTGGGCGTCAGATTGATGTCGGCGCCCACGCGCAGGTATTGCCGGCTCTGCTCGAACACCGTCACCTCGTGTCCGCTGCGGTGCAGCGCGTTGGCTGCGGCCAGGCCACCAATGCCGCCGCCCACAATGCCTATTTTCAATCGTGTCTTGGACATGTTTGCTCCTTGATATGGGTATGGTTTGCTCGTTCCGGGCTGCGCAGGCAGCCCGCATACGATGCCAGCCAGTGTCGACAAGGCCGCTTGTCACGTGAAGCGCAAAGCATCCATAAAATGACACAAATCGTCCGGAATCCTCCATGAAACAAAGCAGCGACCATTTAAGCGACGTGCTGGCCATCTGCCGAGCCGAGCGCGCGGTGACGGCCAGCTTTTCATTGGGTGAGCCTTGGGCGCTGGCGTCCGAGGGAGTGCCGGGGACCATGATCCGCATCGCCCAGGGGCAGCCATACTGGCTGCAAGTACAAGGCCAGGCACCGTTGCAGGTCTTGCCTGGCGATCTGGTGGTGTTGCCGCTGGGCAGTCCGCACGTAATTGCGTCGGACCTCGCCCTGGCTCCGGTTCCGTTCGCACGCATGATCGAACGCTTTGCCCAGGGTCCGAAGGACGAGAATCCTCTGACGTTCGAGCATGGCGGAGGCGGGGCCCAGACCCGCATCGATTCGGTGCTGCTCTGGATATCGGCCTACTGCCGGCACTCCATATTGACTCTGCTGCCGCCGCTGCTGCACATACCTGCAGCGCAGGCCGCTCCACCGGCCATGCTGGGCAATATGCTGCAGACTCTGATAGAGGACTCGCTGGCGCGACGCGCCGGCTGGCGTTTGGCCGCCGCGCGCCTGGGTGAGTTGGTCCTGATCCACGTGCTCAGCAACCATTTCGCCGCACAGCAGCAGCGCGGTCAAGGCTGGGTGCGCGGCCTGGCCGATGTGCAGATTGCCCGGGCCATGGCCGCCATCCACGGCCGCCCCAGCCATGGCTGGACCTTGCAGGCCCTGGCCAGGGAGGCTGCTATGTCGCGCTCGCTCTTTGCCGAAAAATTCAAGGCGCTGGTTGGAGAATCGCCCATGGCCTATCTGCAGCAGCAGCGTATGGCTCATGCAGCCCAGCAACTGGAATCGGGTTTGCCGCTGGCCCAGATCGCCGAGGATTGCGGCTACGAGTCAGAGCGTGTTTTTGCCCGCGCCTTCAAGCGCTGGTGCGGTTTGCCACCGCGCGCCTATCAGCGCAGCACCAAGGCGCTCAGAAACGAATTTGCTGCGCTGAAATGAGGTTCTCCAGCAGCTTGCGTGCGGCACTTCAATCAAGCGCAGCCTGCCTCGCCAGCCGACCTCACAAACTGAAGAGAAGGTGTCTTTGACGCCTTCGCCTCGGATTTCATGGTGGCGGCTGGACATTGTTCGCATTGCCTGCCCGTTCAGTAACGATAGGTGGCAGTCAGCAGAAAGTTGCGGCGTTCGCCGTAGAAGCAGTCGCCGCGCGACAGGCATTGGGTGATTACCACCTTGTCGCCGATATTGTTGGCATGCAGGGCAAGGCGCCAGTCGCCGGCGTCATAGGCCACCATCGCGTCGGCCAGCAGGGACGAGGGCGTGTCGATGGCAGAGGTGCCGCTCCACTGTGGTCCGATATAGCGCAGACCGGCGCCGAGACTCCAGCCTCCGCGGCCCTGAGCTGCAAATCGATGCATCAGCCAACTGGAGGCCATATGGCGCGATACCGAGGCCACGCGCTGCCCCTGGTCGCCAGCGTTGCTGCGGCTGATTTTTGCGTCGGTATAGGCATAGGCCAGCGTCCAGTCCCAGTTTCTGGCCAGGCTTGCGATCAGCTCGGCTTCAAAGCCCTGGGTTTTGACCTCGCCCAGTTGCAGGCTGTTGAGCGGGTTGCCCGGATCATTGGTCTTGCGATTCTGTTCACGCAGGCCGTATACCGCGGCGTAGCCAGAGATGCCTTTGCCCTCGGGAATCCATTTCACGCCGGCTTCCAACTGCTTGCCGCGCTGGGGCTTGAATGGCGTGCCGTAGAAGTCCACGCCGCCCAGAGGCTGGAAGGATTCGGTGTAGCTGACATAGGGGGCCCAGCCGCCACCGGCCTGATAGGTCACACCCAGGCGCTTGGTGGTGGCAGAGTCGTCGGCGGCCGCTGCCGGGCGACCTTCGGTCTCTGTTTTGGCCTTGTCGTGACGCAAGCCTACTGTCGCGGTCCAGGGGCCCCAACGCAACTGGTCCTGCAGATAGAAACCGAGCTGGCGCTGTGA
Source organism: Comamonas sp. wu1-DMT (assembly GCF_040187805.1). Taxonomy (NCBI): domain Bacteria; kingdom Pseudomonadati; phylum Pseudomonadota; class Betaproteobacteria; order Burkholderiales; family Comamonadaceae; genus Comamonas; species Comamonas sp. wu1-DMT. The sequence goes on along the minus strand of NZ_JBANEM010000001.1, from coordinate 850,292 downwards.
CACGTTGGGCGCACGTACCAGCCGGGAGGCCGAGGGCGGCGTGAACGTGCCATACACGGGGTTGTAGACATCCAGTGCCGTGCCTGGCCCGCGCCAGCTGGATTGGTTGCTGGTGTTGCGCTGCCAGTCCATGCCTGCAAGCAGCTGGTGCTGAACCTCACCGGTTTGCAGCAGCCCTTCGAGCTGCGTGTCGACCAGCAGCATGCGTCCGCCATTGATCTGCCATACGGCATCGCGCTGTACGGTGCGGCCATTGGCGTCAAACACCGGACGTGCCGGACGGCCCGTGGCTGCGTTGGCTGCAAAGCTGGTGTAGAGCGTACGGTAGTCCACCTCGCTGATGGTGCGGCGCAGGTTCTGACGCAGTGTCCATTGAGGGCTCAGACGATGGCTGAACAGATAGCCAAAGGACTTGTTTTCGGAGTCGTACTTGTCCCAGCCCGGTTCGCTGATAAAGGTGCGGGTCGGAATCTGTCCGTAGGGGCTGGACAGGCGCGTTCCCTGCCAGGGAAAGAACTGGGTGATGGAGCCGCTCTTGTCCTTTTGATACAGGGCTTGCAGCGTCAGCGAGGTATCGGTGCTGGGACGATAGGTCAGCGAAGGCGCAATCACCACGCGGTCGTCCTTGACGTGATCGACCTGGGTGTTGCTGTCGCGGCCCACGGCTACCAGGCGATAGAGCCACTTGCCTTCCTCGTCCATGGAGCCCGTCATGTCGCTGGCAATCTGCTTGCGGCCGTGGCTGCCCAGCTGTATCTGCGCCTCACGCAGGCGCTCGGCCTGGGGGCGTTTGCTGGTCAGGTTGAGCACACCGCCCACGCTGCCCTGGCCATAAAGCACGGAGGATGGTCCGCGCAGAAACTCCACGCGCTCCAGCGTGTAGGGCTCGACCTTGATGTTGTTGTAGGTGCCGTAGGTGCGCAGCAATCCGTCCTGGTACTGGCTGACATCGCCGCCGCGCGCCTTGAACGAGTCCACGCGGTTGTCGAAATAGCTGGAGTTGATGCCCGCCGTATAACGTGTGGTTTCACGCAGGGTAGTCACCCCCTGGGCCTCGAACTGGTCGCGCGTGACCACGCTGATCGATTGCGGCGTTTCGATCAGGGGCGTATCTGTCTTGGTGGCCGAAATCGCCCGCCGTGCGACAAAGCCGGTGACCGGGCCTGTGGCGGTTTCGCCGGCCAGATTGTCTTGCACGGTAACGGGGGCCAGCATGACTTCGGCACTGCCGTCTGCGCTGGGTGCGGGAAGCGAGGTCTGTGCCTGAGTGCCCAGGCTCAGGCAGGCCAGGGCGCTGAGCAAGGCCAGCGATGGTCGGCTGGGTATGCCGGGGAATGGGTGGTTCATGGTACTGCTGTCAAATAGATGGTCACGGACAATGACCACCAGGGGTGGTCGGAGCGGTTGCCGGAGTGAATGGGGGGGCTGCGTCAGGGCTTGATGGCAGACGGCAGGGCGGGGGATGGCATGCCGTCCTTGACGCTGAAGCTCAACGTGGTCACATAGCTGGCTTCGCCATAGCGCTTGCCTTGTGCTTCGCCGCTTTGCTTGTCGCTGTGATGTACTTCGGCTACGTACAGGCCCTTCCAGGGCAGGGCAAAGTTGACCCGGCCCTGCTCGTCGCTTTGTGCCTCGCGCGACCAGCCCGAGGGGGCGACGATCTGCACCTTGGCCTTGGGCAGGGCCTGACCGTTGAAGCTCACCATGAATTGGCCCGGCTGGCCCGTGGGCACCAAATCCAGGGCCTGGGCATTGACGGCCACGGCCTGTGTCGGCGTTGCTACCCAGCGGGCCGCAGGTACCCACAGCAAGGCTGGCTCATTGCGCTTGCTGCGGTCAATCAAGGGATAGGCGGCGCTGGCAAAAAGGGTTTGGGCCTGGCTTGCCGCGTTGTAGCTGAAGCCCGTGGCATTTCGCCGGCCGCTCAGTTGCAGCGTGCCGCTGGCTGTTTGCTGGGCCAGCGTGGGCGTGGCCAGAAATTTGTCCAGCGCCCCAGGCGAGGTTTCGCGTAGGTTGTCATTGAACTCACCAAAAAACAACTGGGCCTGGCCGCCATCGTTTTCCAGCCAGACTTGATGAGCTTGGGCTGTGCCCAGGCTGGCAAGGAGCAGAGTGGCGAGAGCAACGGGATGATAAAAACTGCGCATGAAAATCTCCTTGAATGCTGGATAGGTGAATGAATTCTTCTGAGCGAGTGAAGGTCTTCTGCCCGATATCCGGACTCAAGCGCCGGCCCGGACTCCAAGAAAAGAGAGCCTGTTGATCTCTTGTATGGCCCTGTGCTTTTTCCTCGCACCTCTTGTTCAATCGATTGGCTACGGCCAGCCATGCAAGGGCCGAGGCGGCTGCTGCATCGCGATGCGCACGCCATGTCCTTGCCCGGTCATGATCGGGATTCCTGTTGCATCAATAGCTGCCTGGGTTCTCAGTCATTGATGCTCAGCGGCTCTCTGATTTGTGGCTCCTGCGGGTTCTGAGTGCAGTCCGTCAAGGACCGAGGCGGTCGAAGGTAAAAACCAGTATTCCCAGCGCCAGTGCCATCAAGCCAAACAGAGGCAGGCGCTGCGCTTGCCAGGTCGCCATGCTGGTGGCGGCCAGAGCCGCCAGGCAAAGAGCGGACGTCCACACGGTGGCCGACATGGCAGCGGTGGTTGCGCCCGGAAAGCCCAGAGCAATGCCCAGTGACAAGGCCAGCAGGAGCCAGCCGGCTTGGAACAGGCGCTGGCGGCGCAGTACTGCGGCGGGAGCTTCACTCTCGATATCCGGCCAAGCGTCTTCATGGTGTCGGTCCATGGCCAGGGCAAGAGCCGTCCAGGCGGCAAAGCACAACAGAAAGTCGAGCAGCATTGCTATGCCTCCTGCGCAGTGTTGTCGCCAGGGATCCCTTGGGAGCCGGGCTTGCGTCCAGGGGCTGCCGCGGCCTTGGCGGGGGGCGCATGTCTGGCTGCGGGCAGGGGCCTGTGTTTCAGCAGATGTCGGGTGAGGGCGGCAAGCATCAGCCCCGTGACCGCAAAACTCAAATCCATGCCGGCCCAGCTCCACTCCATGGCCGGCAGGCTGATGCCCAGATGAGTTGAGGTGGTCAAGGCATTGACCAAAGGCAATAGCAGGTATGCGGTGGCGGCCATGCCCAGAACCAGTGCCCATCCTTGGCGCGTGGGCCGGATCAGGCCCAGCAGCAAGGCCAGAGCCCAGGTGCCGAAGAAGCAGGACAGTTCGGCATCGGGGCGGCCTGGCATCTCCAATGGCAGCAGCCGGTTGGCCAGCAGGTAGGCCGCGATCGCCAGCGGCAGGCCGCCCATGAGGCCGATATTGAAACTTGCCACCAGCCGTTCGCCAAAGGGCAGGGGGGCGGCAGGTGTCTTGCGCAGGGCCTGGGTGCGGCGCTTGACCGACCACAGTATCAGGCCCGAGGCAATCATCAGCGAACCCATGACGCCAAAGCCAAACAGCACCCAGCGCATCCCGATGTCGGCGAAACGCCCCAGATGCAGGCCATAGAGCACGCCATAGGTTTTGATGGCTGGGCTTTGTGGATCGACCTGGGTTTGCAGCTGGCCGGTGCGGCCATCGAAACGCAGCCGCGCTGGTCCGTATTGCAGCCTGTCGCCGTCGTGGCGGGTGATCTCCACCAGCGGGCCCTGGCTGTCGCTGCGCACGGTGATGCTGCCGACACGACCGCCCTGCCACAGCTGACTGGCCTGGCTCAGCATGGGGGCCAGATCCAGCATGGGCAGGGGTTCGGCCTGTGCGTTGCTGCCACGCCTGGCGCTGCGCGCACCGGGAACATCGCCCTGCAACTCGGAGAAATAGCTTTGCGAATCCGTTCCTTTCGCGCCAGGGTAGGCGGAGGCTATGCCGGCCGGCATGTACATGGCGTGAAAAATCATCAAACCACTGAAGGTAATCATCAGATAGAACGGCAGCACCAGTACCCCCGAGACGTTGTGTGCGTCCAGCCAGGCGCGCTGTCCGCCCTTGCGCGGGCGAAAGGTGAAGAAGTCCTTGAAGATGCGGCGATGCGTGACCACGCCGGTCAGCAAGGCAATGAACATCATCAGCGTCGCCGCGCCCACCACCCAGCGGCCCTGGATCGTCCAGCGGCCCTTGTGAGCGGTGCGAAGCTCGAAATGGAAGCGGTAGAAAAATTCTCCGCCAGCGGTCTCTCGGGCCTGCAGTGCGGCACCGGTTTGCGGGTGCAGCAGCAAGGTGTCGAAGCGGCTGTTGGGCTTGTCGCGCCACAGCATATTGACGGCCGGCGTACGTTCATCGGGCAGACGCATGATGAAGTTGCTGACGCCCGGCGCGTGCTCGTGCAGCGCCGCCTGGGCGCGTTGCGCAACGTCGCTGTCGGACGGTGGCAGGCCATGCAGCTCGGGTCGCATCCACAGATTGAATTCGTTCTTGAAGAAGCTCAGCGTGCCGGTGACGAAAATCGCAAACAGAAGCCAGCCTAGAATCAGTCCCGACCAGGTATGCAGCCAGGACATGGCCTGGCGAAAACCCTCCTGCTCGGGCTGGTGCGTGGTTCTGGCGCTTGTCTTGGTTTGAGGGATGGTCATGCTTCCACCCCCAACCACAATGGCCCATACAGCGCTGCGCTTAGGGCTAGGGCAGGAAGGAGTACACCGGCCCAGGCAAGCCAAGCCGTGCGTGCATAGAAGGTCCAGGCAATAGCCATGGCGTAGATGACCCAGGACAGCAAGGTAGCTGTCATCACCGCCTCCACGCGGCTCATCAGGGAACTCAGCAGCAGACTCAGGGCCGCCGTACTGACTGCGGCCAGCGCATAGCCTCCAAGGATGGCAGCCAAACTGCGCGAGGCAACCGCAAGGCGGTAGTGAATAAGGGGCGATGTGGCTTTCATACCGCCTCCTGATGCGCTGGAGCTGGGCGGCAAGGATTGCCGCAGAAAGAAGCTGCAACGACAAAGCGCGGGTGAATCACCCTTGGCGAGGAAAAGCAGGTATACGGAGAGCTCAGCATGACAGACAACCAAACGATGCAGTCGGTTCGCTGGCTGGCTTGTGTCAAGAAATCATGCTGGCATGCGAAGAAATGTAAAGCCGATTATAGATGCAATTGAGAATGATTGTTATTTATTTTTGATTCGGCTTACAGGGCCTAAATGCACAGGCCCTGCATGGGCTCTCTGGCCGCTCTGGTCTCTTTGCTGTTGTGGTTCACCTCGGCTCAGGTGGGCGACGATGTCGGCATGTCGGGCCTGCTCTATGGACTGACGGTCTGGATGCTCCTGCCGCAGGTCCTGTTTCACAGGGATCCTGCGGCTGCCGCCGTGCTGCTGCTTGTCATGGGCTGGCTCCATGGAACGTCTGCGACGGTATCGATTACCAACAATTGTCGGCATTGGCCTGCAGACTTCGGAGTTGCAACGCACAATGCCAGCCTGTGTTTTTTAATCGTCGTGATCATGTCCGATTCCTCTGCGGCTTTGCCAGCCAGTCTGACACCATCCATGCGCGATGTGCTGCGTCGCATGGAGCGGGCCGCGCGCACTCCCATGCACGAGCTCGGTGCGGAAGCTGCCAAGGCGGCTTATGAAGCTGGCGCCGGCGTGCTTGAAATCCCCAAGCAGGCCTTGCCCCGTGTGGAGGACCTGCAGATTCCCGCACGCGACGGAGCGAATCTGCCGGCCCGCCTCTATGCACCTGTGACCCGCGATGAAGCCCCCGCTGCGGGCTTGCCTGCGCTGCTGTATCTGCATGGTGGCGGCTTTACGGTAGGCAGCGTGGCCACGCATGACCAGCTTTGTCGCCAGCTCGCACACCTGGCGGGTTGTATGGTTGTGTCGCTGGACTACCGCCTGGCGCCGCAGTTCCAGTTCCCCGTTGCACATGATGACGCCTGGGATGCGCTGCAGTGGCTGACGGCCCATGCGGCGAGCCTGGGGGCGGATGGCAGCCGCATGGCTGTCGGTGGCGACAGCGCCGGCGGTACGCTGGCGGCAGCCTGTGCCATCGAAGCGCGCAACGCCGGCCTCAAGCTGGCCTTGCAGCTGCTGATCTACCCGGGCACCACGGCGCACCAGGATACCGACTCCCATCGCCGCTTTGCCCATGGACTGGTTCTTGAAGAAGTTTCCATCACCTGGTTTTTTGCGCAATATATCGCCAGACGCCAGGATCGCGAGGATTGGCGCTTCGCTCCTTTGCTGGCTCCCGATGTCGACGATGTCGCACCCGCCTGGATCGGCCTGGCCGAGTGCGATCCCCTTGTGGACGAGGGCGTGGAATATGCTGACAAGTTGCGCATGGCAGGCGTGCCTGTGGATCTGGAAATCTACAAGGGCGTGACCCATGAGTTCGTCAAGATGGGCCGCGTGATTGCCGAGGCGCGTCAGGCGCACCGGGACATGGCGCAGGCCTTGCGCGGCGCGTTTGGATTGAATTGAAACCAGAGTGAGAACCATGAATCGACAGGACTTTCGCAGCTTTACGCGTATCGAGGTGCGCTGGGCCGAAGTGGACGCGCAGAAGATCGTCTTCAATGCCCACTATCTGATGTATGCCGATGTGGCCATCACCAACTACTGGCGCCAGCTGGCCATTCCTTACGAGGCAGGCTTTGCATCACTGGGCGGCGAGCTGTTTGTGAAAAAGGCCAGCACGGTCTATCACGGATCGGCCACTTTGGGCGATGTGCTGGATGTCGGCATCCGCTGTGTCAAACAAGGCAATACCTCGCTGCAGTTCGAGGCAGGCATCTTCCGGGGCATGGAGCTGCTCAACACCGTGGAGCTGGTCTATGTGTTTGCCGACGCGGCGACGCAGACCCCCAGGCCCGTGCCCCAGGCCATGCGGGATCTGCTCACGGCCTATGAAGCAGGGCAGGAGGTCGTCACGCTGCGCTCGGGCAGCTGGAACGATCTGGGGCGCGATGCCGAGCGCCTGCGCCTGGCCGTGTTTGTGCGCGAGCAGGGCGTGCCGCGCGAGATCGAGATCGACGAGCTCGACCCTGTGGCGCGTCATGTGGTCTTGTTCAACGGCTTGAACCAGCCCGTGGCCACGGGCCGGCTGGTCAGCGATGCGCCGGGCGTGGGGCGTATCGGCCGCATGGCCGTGGATCGCAGCGTGCGCGGCGGCCGCTGGGGGCGCATGGTGCTAGAGAGCCTGATGGATGCGGCGCGCGATCGCGGTGACAAGGAAATCGTGCTGCACGCGCAGCGCCATGCTGAAGCCTTCTATCTGCGCGCAGGCTTTACGCCGGTAGGCGAGCCTTATGAGGAGGCCGGCATTCCCCACATCACGATGTGCAAAGTGCTTTGATACATCCTTTTTGATAGCTTATAACGCTTTATATGTAAGCGTTTAAGCCCGACTTGATGCTTGATGTGAAGGAGCGCCCATGGCAAGAATCATGACCGTCCTCAGCCTGATCGGGGTGGCGGTGGCCGCCTATGTGGCTTATCGCTACGGGGTCTTCTGAGTCCGTTCGGCCGAGGTCCAGGACAGAGGTGAGCGGGCGGCTGAAGGTGGGGGCCGCACGCAGGCTCGAGCCCAGCCCTTTCTCCGCTGCGTGCCGGCGGCATTGCTGCAACTGATCCTTCAGCGCGGTGATGGCCTTATGAGTGCAGGCTTCGTCCAGATGGCCGCCAGGCGCACCGGCCACGCCAATGGCACTAATGGCACCAATGTTTCATTGCCGATCTTCAGGGGCACGCCGCCGCCCAGCACCAGGAAGCCGGGGATATTCGCCATGCCGGCCGCATCGGGATTGGACTGAATGGCTTTGGCGATGCCGCTGGTGGGGTTGCGCGACGAAGCAGAGGTGAAGGTCTTGGCGTGCGAGGCTTCAGCGGTGTGAGGGCCGGCACCATCGGCACGCACCATGGCCAGCAGCACGCCAAAGCGGCCCACACCGAGGCGCTGACGTTGTAGCCGTCGGCGCTGCAGGGCACCACGGTCTGCCGGGCCAGCTGCACGGCGCTGGTGCTGGCCATGCTGCGGGTGGAGGCGGTCGCTGGAGCTGCGCTGCGGGCTCCAGCAAAGTCTGGCCGTTGAGGCGTCGCAGACCACTGCCATCCGGCAGGACGTTGTCGTCCAGCAAGTGAGAGGAATCAATGCGAACGCAGAGCCAGCTTTCGGGGTCTGCTATCTTTTTGAGGAAAAGATAATGACCCGGGTGCAAGTAAGGTTTAGCGGTGGCCGGGCCCGCACTGCCAGGCCTGCGGCAGTGCGGGTCCGAGACGTTCAGATATCCGCCAGCAGCTCGTAGGGCAGGGGCTGGGTCTGCAGTGCGATTCCCTTGCCCGCATCGGCGCTCTGGCCTTCGGCCAGCGCTGCATGGGCAAACAGATCGTCGCGGGTGGAAGAGGCAATCTGCATCGAGACGATGGCATCCCAGCCGCCTTGCACAGCTGCTGCTGCCTGCACCACGGTGCCGGTTGCCTGCTCGAGGTCTTCGGCGCTGAAGACTTCCTGGCCGACGCTCAGAGCCTGGTCGGCATGAACCAGATAGGCGCGGCGCTTGAGCGTGCCGCGGAACTGGCTGCGAGCCACCACTTCCTGGCCGGGGTAGCAGCCCTTCTTGAAGTTGACGCCGCCCAGGGATTCGTAGTTCAGCATCTGGGGCACGAAGGCATCGACCACGGGAGCCGATAGCGTGGCCACGCCGCTCTGGACTTCGGACCATTGCCAGAGGTCTTCGCTCAGCAACTGTCCTTCGGGGGCCTGACCCGCAGGGCCTACCCACAGCGCACGCTGGTTGCCTGCAGCGGGGTAGAGCGCGATCACATGGGCATCGCCTTGCTGCTTGAGCGCCCAGGCGGCCGCATTCTTGCCGGCAAGCTGCTCGGCGCTGGCCGGCCAGGCCGTAGAGAGCGAAGTCAGCCGTCGCATCGCTGAGCTTGCACTGGGCGCGCAGCACAAACATGGACAGGCGCTTGAGCGTGGGGGCCAGCAGGCTGCGGTCACAGATCAGCACGATTTCGTCGGCGCTGAGCCTGAAGCCGATGAAGCTGGCCAGCATGCGGCCCTTGGCCGTGCAAAAAGCCGCAAGGCGGGCCTGATCGAACTTGAGCAGCGCGAAATCGTTGCTCAACTGGCCGTGGAGAAAGCTGGCTGCGTCGGCGCCAACGGCGCGGATGACACCAAGGTGGGAGATGGGGGTAATGCCGTTCAGGGGCAGCGTCTTGGGCTGGGTCATGGCTGAATTATGATCGTCGCTCTATGTACTGATGGATCTAGCTTGTGCGTGCCCTTATTCGAGCACTGATATTTTTGCTGCTTCTGGCTGCCCTCGCGGCGGGAGGCGCCTGGTGGTGGCTGAACCAGCCGCTGCAGTTGTCCGAGCCCAGTCTGGAGCTGGAGATAGAGCCCGGCACCACGCCGCGTGGCGTGGCGCAGAACGTGGTCAAGGCCGGGGTGCAAACCGATGCGCGTTTGCTCTATGCGTGGTTTCGCTTCTCGGGCAAGGATCGCGCCATCAAGGCCGGCAACTACGAACTGAGCACAGGTCTCACACCTTATGTGCTGTTGCAGAAGCTGGCGCGCGGCGAGGAAAGCCTGCGTGCGCTGACTCTTGTCGAAGGCTGGAACTGGCGCCAGGTGCGAGCGGCGCTGGCGCGTGAGGAATTCCTCAAGCAGGATAGCGCAGGGCTCAGCGACGAGGCTGTGATGACGGCACTGGAGCGCGCGGGCGTGCCGCCCGAAGGCCGCTTCTTCCCCGATACCTATACCTACGCCAAGGGCAGCTCGGACATGGCCGTGCTGCGCCGTGCGCTGCATGCCATGGATCGCCGTCTGGCCGATGCCTGGGCCATGCGGGCGGCCAATACCCCGCTCAAATCCGCCGATGAGGCCCTGATCCTGGCCAGCATCGTGGAAAAGGAAACCGGCCGCGCCGCAGACCGCGCGCAGATTGCCGGCGTTTTCTCCAACCGCCTGCGCATAGGCATGCGTCTGCAGACCGATCCTTCGGTCATCTATGGCGTGGGGGCCAGCTTTGACGGCAATCTGCGCAAGCGTGATCTGCTGGAGGACACGCCCTGGAACACCTATACCCGTGCGGGTCTGCCCGTCACGCCGATCGCCATGCCCGGCAAGGCTGCGCTGATGGCGGCCGTGCAGCCCGATCAGACCAAGGCCCTGTACTTTGTGGCCAAGGGCGATGGCACCAGCCATTTCAGCGCCTCGCTGGACGAGCACAATAGAGCCGTCAACCGCTACCAGCGCGGTCAGTGAGCAATCTTAGAGGGTACAAGGCCGTGGCCTGTGCCCTGTGTCGAATCAAACAACTGGTGCCGCCATGCGCCGCACTAGAGGAAATATCAGTGAGTACAGCTTTACCCAAGGGTCTGTTCATCAGTTTTGAGGGCATCGATGGCGCGGGCAAGTCCTCGCATATCGAGGCACTGGCCCAGGCTTTTCGCGATCAGGGCCGGGTGGTCACGCTCACGCGCGAGCCCGGAGGCACGTCACTGGCCGAAAAGCTGCGCGCCCTGATGCTGCATGACGCCATGGACCCGCTGACCGAGGCGCTGATCGCGTTTGCGGCCCGGCGCGACCATCTGGTGCAGGTCATAGAGCCGGCGCTGGCGCGTGGCGAGGTGGTCATCAGCGACCGCTTCACCGATGCCACTTTCGCCTACCAGGGCGCGGGCCGCGGCTTCAGCTGGGAGCAGTTGTCGGCTCTGGAGCGCATGGCTCAGACCGGTACTGCGCTGCATGCCGGTCCGGACTCGGACTTCATGCGCGAGCCCGATATGACGCTGTGGTTTGACCTGCCTGCCGAAGTGGCTGCCGAGCGCCTGGCCACGGCCCGTGTTCCCGACCGCTTCGAAGCCCAGCCCGGCGAGTTCTTTGCCCGCGTGGCCCAAGGCTATGCGGAGCGAGCCCGGACTGCGCCTCAGCGCTTTGTGCGCATCGACGCCCATGCCAGCCGCCACGCCGTGTGGCAGCAGATCACCCAGGCCGTGGTGCGCAAGGGCTGGCTGGCCATCATGGTGGGCAGCAAGCCATGAGTGCCGGCGACGTTGAAGCGCCCTGGATCGCCGCGCAGCGTGGCCGCCTGCTGGCCCAGCGTGGTCATGCCTGGCTGCTGCAAGGGCCTTCGGGTCTGGGTCAGTACGCTCTGGGACTGTCGCTGGTGCGCGCCTGGCTTTGCGAGCAGCCGTCTGCGCAAGGCGCTTGCGGCCACTGCGCCAGCTGCCATGCCATCGAGGTGCGTGCCCATGCCGATCTGTGCGTGCTCATGCCGGAGGTGCAGATGATGGAGCTGGGCTGGCCGCTGCCGGAAAAGGCCCAGGCCGACATCGACGACAAAAAGCGCAAGCCCAGCAAGGAAATCCGCGTGGAAGCCATGCGCGATGCCGTGGAGTTCTGCCAGCGCACCAGCGCGCGCGGACGCGGCAAGGCCGTGCTGGTCTACCCGGCCGAGCAAATGAATGCGATTACCGCCAACGCCTTGCTCAAGACGCTGGAGGAGCCACCCGGAGACACCCGCTTCGTGCTGGCCAGCGAGGCAGCGCACCAGCTGCTGCCCACCATTCGCAGCCGCTGCCTGACGCACACCATGACCTGGCCGGCAGCGGCCGAGGCCGCGCAGTGGCTGCAGGCGCAAGGTTTGAACGAGCCGGATGCCGCAGCGGCCTTGCAGGCTGCCGGCGGCCGACCCGGCGATGCGCTGCGCATGGCGGCGGACTCGGGCAAGGCCGCCGCCTGGGCGCAACTGCCAAGGCAGCTGGCCAAGGGAGATGTGGCTGCGCTGGCGGCTTTTGCTCCCGTGGATGCCGTGCAGGCGCTGCAGAAAATCTGCCACGACCTGATGGCTCTGGCCGGCGGCGGCGAGCCCCGGTATTTCTCACCTGCCGATCTGCCGGGCAAGCCGCTGCCCATGGCGCTGCTGGCCGAATGGTCGCGCGAGCTGGTGCAGGCGGCGCGCACGGCCGATCACCCCTTCAATGCCGGGTTGATGATGGAGGCCCTGGCTTCCAGGGCGCGGGCGGTGCTGATCTCGGGCAAAGCCGCCAGAGCCGTGCGCTAGGTCATGAGGCAAGGGTTTGGTCAAAATTTTTCCGGGTGTTAACCTCGCGAGTACAGCCGCCCGGCTGCCACAAGAATTCTGCTATCCACTATGAACGCAACTACCACCCCTCGTCCCAGCGTGATGCAGCTGGCGATCAAGGAGAAGGCGGCGCTGTATGCCGCCTATATTCCGTTGTTCGCCGAAGGGGGGATTTTTGTGCCCACGCAGCGTGACTACCGATTGGGCGATGATGTCTATGTGCTGCTGACCCTGCCCGACGATCCGCAGCGCTACCCGGTCGCGGGTCGTGTGGCCTGGGTGACGCCCGAGCGCGCCTCCGGCAATCGCACCCAGGGCGTGGGCATCCAGTTTCCCAAGGATGCCAAGTCCGCCGAGCTCAAAGCCAAGATCGAGCAGATTCTGGGCACGGCCCTGAGCTCCGAGAAGCCCACTCAGACAATCTGATTTTTAACACTGGCGCGCTCCCACATCAGAGACGCCGAGCAAGAGCCGTCTCGCAGCGATGGCGTCGCCCCCTGGGGGAAGCGGCGCAGCCGCTCAGGGGAGGTCCAATTTCTATGTTTACCGATTCCCACTGCCACCTGAATTTCCCCGAGCTGAGCGCCAATATTGCGCAGATCCGCGAAGCCATGGCTGCTGCCAAGGTCACGCGCGCGCTGTGCATCAGCACGACGATGGAAGAGTTCCCCGAGGTGCACCAGCTGGCGCTGGACTACGACAATTTCTGGGCCACCGTGGGCGTGCACCCCGATACCGAAGACATGACCGAGCCCAGCGTGCAGGACCTGGTGGAGCGTGCAGCGCTGCCGCGCGTGGTGGCGATAGGCGAGACCGGGCTCGATTACTACGGCATGGAAGACCGCAAGGGCGGCCGCACGATTGCCGATCTGGAATGGCAGCGTGAGCGTTTTCGCACGCACATCAAGGCGGCGCAGATCACGCAAAAGCCGCTGGTCATCCACACCCGCAGCAGCTCCGACGACACCCTGGGCATTTTGCGCGAGTGCGGCGAGGCCGATTCCGCCACCCAGGCCGGCGGTGTCTTTCACTGTTTCACCGAAACGGCCGAAGTGGCCCGTGCCGGCCTGGACATGGGTTACTACATCTCCCTGTCGGGCATCGTGACCTTCAAGAATGCCCAGCATCTGCGCGACGTGGCGGCCTTCGTGCCGCTGGACAGGCTGTTGATAGAAACCGATAGCCCTTATCTGGCGCCCGTGCCCTACCGCGGCAAGACCAATAATCCTTCGTACGTGCCCTTTGTGGCCAAGCAGATTGCCGAGGTGCGCGGCATTTCCATTGAGGAGGTGGCCGCCGCCACCAGTGCCAACTTTGACCGCCTGTTCAAGGGCGTGACCTTGTCAGCGAACTCTGGAGCCAGTGCATGAGTCTTTTTGCTGCCCCATCGATTGCATCGTCATTGAGCCGCCGCCAGAGCCTGCGCTGGGCCGGTGCTGCTGTCGTCGGGGTGGCGGGCCTGCCAGGACTGGCACGAGCCAATGACTACGAGGACTATTCGCGGGCGCTGGTCAGCGACAACTCCAGTGCCATGGTGAATCTGATCTTTCGCGGCTTCAATGCCAACACCCTGGATTCGCGCGGGCGGCCGGGGCTGGTGGCGGCCCTGCATCAGGACTCGCTCAAGGTCTTCGATGTGCTGCTCAAGGCGCCGCGCATCGATGTCAATCTGGCCTCGCGCCAGAATGAGACGCCGCTGATGATGGCCTGCATCAAGGGCCATCTCGACATCGTGCGCGAGCTCATCAAGCGCGGTGCCGACGTCAATCGCGAAGGCTGGGCGCCGCTGCATTACGCGGCCTCTGCCGATACGCCGCAGACGCTGGACATCGTCAAGCTGTTGCTGGAGGAAAGCGCCTATATCGATGCCGCTTCACCGAACGGCAGCACGCCGCTGATGCTGGCCGCCCAGTACAGCAGCGAAGCCGTGGTCAGGCTGCTGCTGGAGGAGGGCGCGGACATCACGCTGCGCAACCAGCGCAATATGACGGCAGCGGACTTCGCCAGACTCGTGGACCGGCAGTACATGGTCGATCTGCTGGGCAAGGCGCTGCAGCATGAGCGCCGTACCCAGCCCCCGCGCGGGAGCTGGTAGCGGACGGGTTCAGAATCGGACTAGCTATTTTGATAGCTGCTAGCGCCCAATGAAAAAGGACTTCAGGGTCATTTGACTCTGAAGTCCTTTATTTATATGCGGTAGAAGCTCTTAAATTTGAGGCTCGCCTGGGGTCGAGCTGCGCACCTGATTGTGCAGGCGGGCATAGAGGCCGCCCAGCTCCATCAGCTGTGCATGCGAGCCTTGCTCGGCAATCTGGCCGCGCTCCATGACCACCACGCGGTCCGCATGCTCAATGGTGGACAGGCGGTGGGCGATCACCAGCGTGGTGCGGCCCTGCATCAGCCGGTTCAGGGCTTGCTGGACCAGGCGCTCGGACTCGTTGTCCAGTGCCGAAGTTGCTTCGTCCAGAATCAGGATCGGCGCGTCCTTGTAAAGCGCGCGGGCAATGGCCAGGCGCTGGCGCTGGCCGCCCGAGAGCTGGCTGGCATTGTGGCCCACCAGGGTGTGCAGGCCCTGAGGCAGATTGCGCACGAAGTCGCCCAGATTGGCCGCCTCCAGCGCGGACCAGACGCGGGCCTCGTCAATATCCTTGCCCAGCGCCACATTGGCCGCGACGCTGTCGTTGAGCATGACCACGTCCTGGCTGACCATGGCGAACTGCTGGCGCAGCGTGTTCAGGTCCCAGTCGGCCACGGGCACGCCTTCCAGAGTGATCTGGCCGCTGGTGGGCGAGAAAAAGCGGGGCAGCAGATTGACCAGCGTGGTCTTGCCGGCACCGGACGGCCCGACCAGGGCCACGACTTCGCCGGCCCTGACGTTCAGGCTCAGGTGCGAGAGGGCCGGAGCCTTGTCCGCGCCGAACTGCACGCTCACATCGCTCAGCTGCAGCGCGCCGCTGACCTTGGCGGAGGGCTTGAAACTACCGCCTTGCTCGTCGGTGGAGCCTTCGAGCAGGGCCAGGCCACGCTCCAGTGCGGCCACCCCGCGCGTGATGGGGTTGGCCACATCGGCCATGCGGCGAATGGGCGCAATCAGCATCAGCATGGCCGAGATGAAGGCGGCAAAGCCGCCCACGGTCACATCCTGCACGCTGGCTGAGCCGATGGCGGCGCCGCCTTCGCGGCTTTGCCACAGGGCGATGCAGAGAATCACCGACAGCGCAATCGCCGCCAGCACCTGGGTCAGCGGCGTCATGGCGGCCGAGGCGATGGTGGCCTTGGTGTTCAGGCCGCGCAGCTGCCGGCTCAACTCGCCAAAGCGCGACTGCTGCGAAGCCTGGGCACCATGCAGGCGCACCATGCGGTGGGCCAGCACGTTCTCCTCCACCACATAGGCCAGCTCGTCGGTGGCCGTCTGGCTGGACTTGGTGATGCGGTACAGACGGCGCGACAGCGTCTTCATGACCCAGGCCACGCCCGGCACCATGAAGGCCACGATCAGCGTGAGCTGCCAGTTCAGATAGATCAGGTAGCCGAGTAGGGCGATCAGCGTGAAGCCGTCGCGGGAGATGCTCATCATGGCCTGCACCAGCTGCTGGGCACCGGTCTGCACCTCGTAGACGATGGTGTTGGACAGCGCCGATGCCGATTGCCTGGAAAACAGGCTCATGTCGGCGGCCAGCAGGCGCTCGAAGAGTTTCTGGCGCAGACCCAGCATGCCGTCATTGGTGATGCGTGCCAGGGCGTACTGTCCCGTGAACTGGGCCAGGCCGCGAATGACGAACAGGCCGATCAGAAACACCGGCACCGTCCACAGCGCAAGCGAGCCAGCCGTAAAACCGCTGTCGAGCAAGGGCTTGAGCAGTGCCGGCATGGCTGGCTCGGTGGCTGCCCCCACCAGCGTGGCCAGTATGGCCAGACCCCAGGCCCAGCGCTGGCCCGAGAAATAAGGCGTCAGGCGCTTGAGGCGCTGCATCAGCGGCAGCTCTGATGGATTGACGGGGGCCGCTTGAGCGGGAGCTGGGGCAGGGACGGCCTTGGCGGTCTCGCTCGGCGATGGGGACGGTGTGGCTTGCATAAGCGCGTGATTTTAGGGCTTGTGCTTTTGGAGTCCGCACGGATCTCAATAGATGAAATTCGGGATGAAGTTGTAACCAACTATGCCTGTTTGAATATAAAGCGCAAGCCTGCGGCAGAATTGGCCTGGGGCTTGTCCCTGCACTCATGCAGACTCTGGCATGCTCCCGATCTGAAAGTTTTGTGGCACTTGCGTTTGATCACCCTACTGAGCACGTTCTTACATCAGGAATCCGTCAGTGTGTGTAACATTCGCGCTTGTGTTTGTACCGGGCAATTCCGGAAATTTTGATGGCTGCCAATGACTATTGACCGACTTCCATCCCTGACAACCTGGGCGGCAGGGCCGCGCGCTTCCCGCAGAGCCATGCTGGCAACGTTAGCCGCCACGCCGGCCTTTCCGGCACTGGCCCAGTTCAGGGTTGAGGTAACAGGCGTGGGCCTGACACAGTTGCCGATCGCAATTGCCCAGTTCAAGGGAGAGGGCTCGGCCCCACAGAAGATTTCCGCCATCATCCAGGCCGACCTGGAGCGCAGCGGACAGTTCCGCGGCGTGGATGCCTCAGGCCTGGCGCTTGACGAGACCTCACGCCCCGATGTGGCCCAGTGGCGTCAGAAGGGTGCCGATTCGCTGGCGACCGGCAGCATCACGCGTCTGGCGGATGGCCGCTGGGATGTGCGCTTCCGCCTTTGGGATGTGGTCAAGGGCCAGGATCTGGGTGGTCAGGGCTTCGCAGTCACCACCGGCGATCTGCGCCTCGTGGCCCACCGCATTGCCGACTACATCTATGAGAAGCTCACGGGCGAGAAAGGCATTTTCTCCACCCGCATTGCCTATGTGACCAAGGCCGGTGCCCACTACCGCCTGTGGATTGCCGATGCGGACGGCGAGAATGCCCAGTCCGCGCTGTCCAGTCCCGAGCCCATCATTTCCCCTGCCTGGGCGCCCAACGGCACGCAACTGGCCTATGTGTCCTTCGAGTCACGCAAGCCCGTGGTCTATGTGCACGATGTAGCCAGCGGCCATCGTCGTCTGTTGGCCAACTTCCGCGGCTCCAACAGCGCTCCCGCCTGGTCGCCAGACGGCAGCCGTCTGGCCGTGACGCTGAGCCGCGACGGCGGCTCGCAGCTGTATCTGCTCAGCGCCCAGGGCGGTGAGCCCCGTCGTCTCATGCAAAGCAGCGGCATCGATACCGAGCCCTGCTTCTCCAGTGACGGCCGCACCATTTACTTTGTCAGCGATCGCGGCGGTGCACCTCAGGTCTACAAGGTCTCGTCCTCGGGCGGCAGTGCCGAGCGAGTGACCTTCACCGGCAACTACAACATCTCGCCCGCCATCAGCCCCGACGGCAAATGGCTGGCCTATATCTCCCGCGTAGGCGGTGGTTTCAAGCTCCAGGTCATGGATCTGGCGACAGGCACAGTGAACTCCGTCACGGACACCACGGCGGACGAAAGCCCGAGTTTTGCGCCCAATAGCCGTCTGATTGTTTACGCCACCATTCAGGGAGGCCGTGAAGCGCTCATGACCACCACGCTGGACGGCAAGATCAAGGCGCGTCTGGCAGGTGCAAGTGGAGACATACGTGAGCCCGACTGGGGCCCGTTCCAAAAACACTGATCTGAAGTTTGCTTTCCTTCTTTCTTTCTAGTGATGAAGTCCGTTGTGGACTGTTCGGAGAAATCTCATGTTGACTATCAAACGTCTTTCCCTGGCTTTGGCTGTGACCGCGCTGGTCGCAGGTTGCAGCTCTGGCGTCAAGCTGGACGACAAGCCCGTTGACGGTTCGCTGTCCAGCCAGGGTGCTGGCACCAGCGGCCAGGGCCAAAGTGGCGTGTCGGGCGTGGACCTGACAGGTTCCGCCGCTTCCAAGGCCGGCCCTCAGGGCGTCAGCCGCATCGTCTACTTCGACTTTGACAGCTACTCTGTCAAGGCTGATGCACAGCCCCAGATCGAAGCCCATGCCAAGTTCATCAAGGCCAACCCCGCTGCCAAGGTGCAACTGGAAGGCCATACCGACGAGCGCGGCGGCCGTGAATACAACCTGGCCCTGGGTCAAAAGCGCGCTGAAGCCGTGCGCCGTTCTCTGGGCCTGCTGGGCGTGAACGACGCTCAGGTTGAAGCAGTGAGCTACGGCAAGGAAAAGCCCGCTGCTGAAGGTCATAGCGAAGACGCCTACGCTCAAAACCGTCGCGTTGAAATCAACTACCGTTAATGATGAAGCAGGCCTTGTTGACTCTCCGTCACGCAACGCTGCCTCGCTTGGTGGTGGCCGGCCTGCTGGCCGGCTCTGCCATCAGCGCCCATGCAGCCCTGTTTGGTGATGACGAGGCGCGCCGCGCCATCATCGAACTGCGCCAGCGCGTTGACAGCCTGCAGCAATCGCAGGAGCAAACCCGCCGCAGCCTGCTGGATCTGCAGTCGCAGATCGAGTCGCTCAAGTCGGACCAGGCCAAGCTGCGGGGTCAGAACGAGCAGCTGACACGCGATGCCGCAGAGTTGCAGCGTGGCCAGAAAGATCTGGCCAAGGGCTTTGACGAGCGGCTGCGCCAGTTCGAACCCGTCAGCGTGACTGTGGACGGCGTGGAGTTCACTGCCGATCGCAATGAGCAGCAGGAATTCGAGCAGGCTCTGGGCATGTTCCGTTCGGGCAAGTTCCCCGAGGCCGGTCAGGCCTTCGCCGCTTTCCTGCGTCAATGGCCCAAGAGCGGCTATACGCCGTCGGTGCGCTTCTGGCTGGGCAACTCGCAGTACGCCACGCGCGACTACAAGAATGCCATCGCCAATTTCCGTTCGGTCATGACCAATGCGCCCATGCATGCTCGTGCACCGGAAGCGGCCCTGTCCATCGCCAACTGTCTGGTGGAACTCAAGGACACCAAGGCAGCTCGCAAGACCCTGGAAGAGCTGCTGCAGGCCTATCCGAACTCGGAAGCCGCAGGGATTGCCAAGTCCAAGCTGGCGACGCTCAAGTAATGGCCGAATATTCTCAGCCTCAAGCGGAAACAGCGCCCCAATCCGGCGCTGTTTTTTCTATGGAAGAAGCAGATGTGCAGCGCCGCTTTGGCGGTTTGGAGCGCCTCTACGGCGTGCAGGGGGCAGCCCGGATTCGTGCGGCCCATGTAGTGGTGGTCGGTGTGGGCGGAGTCGGTTCATGGACGGCCGAGGCTCTGGCGCGCAGCGGCGTGAGCCGCTTGACTCTGATCGATATGGACCATGTGGCCGAGTCCAATATCAATCGCCAGATCCACGCGCTGACCAGCACGGTGGGGCAGGCCAAGATCGATGCCATGCGTTATCGTATCGCCGAGATCAATCCGGCCTGCGTGGTCAATTGCATCGATGAATTTGTCGATCCGGACAACTGGCAGCAACTCTTGCCGGCAGATGCCGATGCGGTGATAGATGCTTGCGACCAGATCAAGGCCAAGGCCGAAATGGCGGCACATGCGCGCAAAACCAGACAGTGCTTTATCTCCGTTGGTGCCGCAGGCGGCAAGCGCATGGCCCACTTGGTGGACATTGCAGACCTGAGTGCGACAACCCATGATCCGCTTCTATCGCAGCTGCGCTACCGGCTGCGCAAGCAGCATGGCGCTCCCAAGGATGGCAAGCGCATGGGGGTGACTTGTGTGTTCAGCCGCGAGGCCGTCGCACCACCGGATGCATCTTGCTCAATCGAGGGCGGTGATGGCAGTCTCAACTGCCACGGTTATGGTTCGGTCGTAGCTGTGACAGCTACCTTTGGTCAGTGCGCAGCAGGCTGGGTACTTGATCAATTGGCCCGCAAACCAAGCTAATCCAACTAATTCAAGAATTAGGCAAAGAGCCGGAAAAAATAGATTACAATAACGTCATTCCACTGATTAGGCAACTACTGCTTTTGATGTGTGGCAGGGTCTTTAGCTCAGTCGGTAGAGCAGCGGACTTTTAATCCGTTGGTCGCGAGTTCGAATCTCGCAGGACCCACCAGAATGCGAAAGCCGCTACAGCTATTAAAGTTGTAGCGGCTTTTCTGCTTTATGTGACCACATATGTGACGGGTCTCATATCCAGTGATTTCATACAGTGGTCATACAGTCATTACGGCTGTCTCGTTCGGCTGAGCAGTCGCCCGCCATCGGGCCTTGATGTAACGCTCCGTTGTGGCCTTGTCGGAGTGGCCGCAGAGCAGCTGGATCTGCTCGATGGGCGTCCCTGCCAGCCACATATCGGTGGCACCTTTGCCCTTGAGGTCGCGGAAGCCAAAGGAGGCCATGGGTGGGATGTTTTGGGTCGCCCTGATCTCGTTTGCGGTCCGGATGGCTTTGCCGAGCATGGAGTTGATTCCACCGTAGGTATACCCAGTGCCCGCTCGGGTGTGCACCAGAGGCTGGTCCATCTGTGGATTCGTGCCCACGGCACGGTTGATCAGTTTTTCCAAGCCCTCGGTCATCGCAATCTTCAGCCTTGTGCCCGTCTTTCCCTGCTCGAAGGTGATGATGCGATTCCCTGTGTGTGGATCGCGTGCGAGGACTTTCGGCGTCCAGTAGATGATGTCGCTCTCCGGCCGCTGCAGGGTACGGTAGGTAAGCTCCATCAGTACGCGCACCTGGGGCCAGGCCAAGGCATAGACCTCCTGATACTCCTGATGAGTGACATACCGATCGCGCTTTTTCTCCGAGTTTTCTCGCGTGCCGCTTTTTTGCATACACGGGTTGATCTTGAGGCCGGGGCATTTGTTTGTGCGGATCAACCAGGACAGGCACGAGCTCAGACATGCTTTTTCCCGGTTGGCGCGCACTCCGCGCTCAGCCGCAGAGCCTGCATCCAAATAGGCTTGGACATGGTGGGGCTCAATGTGCTCAGGGAGCATTGCCCCAAAGAACACTTTGAGCGGCTCTGAATCCTTTGTGTAGTCGGAGAGAGTCCGCGGCGCGAGGTCTTTTATGGATACCCGTTGTTGGCAGTCCACCAAGAATTGATCCAACCAGTACGCGGTGGTGCCATAGTTGTCAGCCGGGCTGTTGTATATGGCAGCTCGCTCCTTCGCGGCACGGACATCGGTGCCCATGCGCTCCCATCGGCCGTCCCTGTGACGGTAGTAGAAGGCATTGTGTTTGAAGGAAAGGCGAGTGCCAGCGAGACCCATTGGGTCTCCATCTTTACGTGCTCGTCCCATGTTTTCTCTGTTTGAAGAAGGATTGCAGCCCGATTACGTTGGGAGTGGATGAGGCTGCGCTCGTGCTATGACCTGTGGCCACGGCATTGCTGCCGGTCATGACTCTGTCGAACTCCGTGCGGGCGACAAGAGGGCGACCGCTGGGCTTTGGCTTCACCACCATGCCAAGGCGCTCCAGAAAGCGGATCTGTGCGGCCCCATTTTTCAGCGGAGCACAGATCTCATTGATCTCCGCATCGGTGAGGTATGGCCATGGATTGTTCATGAGCGTCTCCATGAAAGAGCCCCGCACGAGGCGGGGCTTGATGTTTGTCGGGTGAGGCGGCTAGTCCAGTGGCAGATCAGCGAGATCGTTACCTGGTGAGGCTTTGCGGAGAGACTGGACTAGCTGGCGAACCGGCATGGCCAGTTCGTCCACTTTGCCGCCGGCAGCAGTTTGCGAAATTTCGCAAGTTTCGGGGTGTTTCATTGCATGCTCCATGAAATGCAGGATCCGGAAGTGCAGCGGCCGGAGGAGACGCCGCTGGTCAGGACGGTGAAATTCAGCCGGCTTTTGCAGCGCGGGCACTTAAGGTGCCCGGTCACTTTCTCGGCCGGGGCGAAGGTGGGCGGTGCGCAGTAGGTGCGCTTGACCTGGGCCAGGGCTGCCCGGATGTGTGGCGCCTGGGCGCTGAAGGCGTCGGTGGTCAATCAGAGCTCCATAAAAAAACCCGCTCTAGGCGGGCTACTGCTAAATTACTGAATGGGCTACACGCATTTAATAAATAATCTCCTGTTTCATAACTCGTAAGGAATATATTTCTATGAATAAGAAAACAAAGAAAAATGGTTTCAAATTTTCGATTAAGCATATTCGGAAGGAAGATGTTGAGAGCAGCATGTCAGTAAAGTTATGCCTTGCTGGTTTCTATGGGCTGGAGCTCGGAAAGGAAACTGATTGGAGTGTTGATAATAGGTACCGGATGCAAGCGCAAGCTTTGATGATGATTGAAGCGGGCTTGTCTAAGCTATTCATAGCTTTCAATGAAGAGAAGCTGCCGATTGGCATGGTCATCGTTACAAAAACAGAAGTGCCTAAGATCAAGAGAATTGAATCAATCGTGGTCTTTGAGTCCTTTCGAAAGCTTGGTGTAGGCCGGGCACTTATAGACCATGTGCGCGGAGATTCTGATCTGCACTCATTTTCGGTTCCTGGTGCTGTCGAATGGCATTTAAAAAATGGTTTTAAAAATATTGGAATCAAAGAAGATGATGGGACATATGAAATGTTTACAGGTCGCTATAAGCCCAAATACACCTTTGACTATGTTCTGCCAATGATGACCGCTGAGGATCAGCGTGCGATCGATGCCTTGGCGCGCCTAGAACCTCCAAGCCTCACCCATAAAAACGCCTAAATGAACGGCCAACCTCGAAGTCCAAGTTGATGTGGTTCAGTGAGTGGTACCTGAGTCCATCCACCAATTTTGGCGCCGTGATAGCGAAGGGCAGGAGATAGCACGGGCATAGGATTCCAGATAAGCAAAAGCCCGCTCGAGGCGGGCAGGTGAAGCGGTAGGATTGCGCCCCAGGAGGAGCGCATGAACGCTGAAGAGTTAATTGAAGGGGTTGGAAAGGCAGCGGTTGGAGGTGATCCAAGCCAAGTCTATTGTCTTTTTGCTATTGAACATTGGTCAACCTGTATGACTAAGGCCGAATGGGCAGGCTGGATGCAGGCGATTTTTTCGGTGCTGGCTATCGCTGCGGCTGCTTGTATTGCCGCGTTTCAGGCATCACGAGCCAGTAAGGATGTGGCTGCACGAGAAGCAAAAGAGGCACTTGCTAAGCGCGCTGCGATCAAAGCCACATTAAGGCGGGTGCGAGTGGCGGTCGACAATGCAGAACGAGTTTTGAAGGTAAATGATGGATCTGAGCAAACTGCTTGGCAACATGTTGAGCAGGTGCGGGTAATACTGCGCAGCATTTCACCGTTTGAAGTCCCCGATGCTGATCTAGTGTTTCTCGTGCACCGAACGGATCGCGACCTGGATTACGTATTTGAAATGCTTAAAACGCGCATTACTCCGGAGCCGGGGCGCGAACGCACGCGTGGTGAGCCCCTTTTCAAGCGGATTCGGGTGCGCCTTGATGAAGCAATTACTGCTTGCGATCAGTCTGGATGATCAAGCGGCAGCATGGGTTTTGAAAGTGCTTCGACGGGAGTCTTCGGCGGCCGTAGGGTGCATGGAGTCTGCCGCATCCAGGATATGCGGCGACAGCGCGCTGCACGCGCTGTGCTCATGCCTATGGGGCTGTGGTTTATTGTTGGCTGTCCAGCACTGAGTCGGTGAAGGCGGATTCAGGCGTGCGCTCTTCTGGACCGTCGTCATCGTCCTCATGCCCACCATCTAGGTCGAGCTTTCCGCTGCCACCGTCTGCTGGAGGTGGTGGCGTGTCGGGCTTGCCAGCCCGGTAGCCCTTCTTGGCCTGGACCAGTTCGGCAGGGGCCAGCAGCTTGATGGAGATCTCGCCTTCGGCGGCCAGGCCGGAGAGCTCGCCGAAGAGGTCGTTGTTCTCCAACTCCTCGCCGTTGTACGAGATAGTGCCTTTCACCGTGACACTGCCGCCCTCCGAGAGCTCGTACTGAAGGTTGGACAGGACGGCGTCGGTGAAGTCGACATGGTCCTCGTTTAGGCCCCAGTCCCAGATGAAGCGATAGCCGCGCCATTTCTGGCCCTTGCCGTAGTGATAGATCAGCGGCAGCTGCGGGTGGCGAAGGTTGGGCAGCGGAATGTGCACGCCCGGCAGGTCCGTCTGGCCTTCCTGCAGGGCCTTGTTGCAGTAGTGGTGCTCGCGCAGCCCTTTCTCAATCAGGTCGAGTAGGGTGTTTTCGCCGGTGAGCACGAAGGCCAGATCAATCGCGCGCACCTTTTCTTCGCCGTGCAGCTCGCGCCGCGGGTTCGCATTGGTTATCGTGACTGTGGTTGGGTCAGCAAGTTCAAAGGCCATGGGCCCTCCTGGGATTCGATGCGACCCGCGCGCGGCGGGCCGGCTGGAGTTGTCGGGAAGGGATCAGGCCTGGGCAGTGGTTGCCTGTGCAGGGAACTTGTCGAACGGCAGTTCCTTGATGTTCTTGCCGAAGAACGTGCCCTTGGATTCAGCCTGCATGAAGTTCACGTGCAGCTCGGGCTCCACGTTGGGGTAGTGGTAGATGCTGCCGGGGCCGCGGGTGAAGGTGACGGCCAGCGTCTTGGTCTCCGGGTCATAGCCGACGGCCTTGACCTGGTTGGATTCAACCGGCTCCATGGGGATGGCCACATAGGGCTTGTCAGTGAAGGCGGCAGCTGCTTTGAATTTGGCGTTCATGATGAGGACTCTGAGATTTCAATTAAAAAGCCCGCTTGTTGAGGGCGGGCTTGCGATACTTGCTATGGAATTTGTCAGCTCACGGCATCCTTGAGGTGCTTGCCGGGCTTGAACTTCGCCACGCGGGTGGCTGCGATGGTGACTTTCTCGCCGGTGCGAGGGTTGCGGCCGGTGCGGCCGGCACGACGGCCCACGCTGAAAGTGCCAAAGCCAATGATCTGGACGACCTTGCCTTTCTTGAGCGCTTGGCGGATGCCATCCAGAGTGGCGCTCAATGCACGATCAGCAGCCTGCTTTGAAACTTCGGCGCTTTTGGATATGTGTTCGATCAGGTCGGACTTGTTCACGGGATGCTCCTTGGGGTGGATGCCCAGTTGATTGCTGGGCACGGGGGGTTAAACATTGGCGCTCTGCAGGTCATCTGCCAGCTTGCGGGTGCCCATCGAGATCAGCAGCAGCAGCCGACGGACCTGCGTGACGGAGATCTGCACCGAGCCGCGGTCCTTGGCGTATGGAATGCCGTGGAAATCGAGGGTTGCAGCTGAAATCTGACCGAGGCCGGCATCCTTCAACCGGGTATTGATCTGCCCAATGGTCAGCTTTGCTTCCTGTTCGTCAGTGGCTGGAGCTGCTGCAGCGCTGGCCTGAGCAGTGCTGATCGCCTGTTGAGCGTCGATGCCAGCCACGCTTTCTGCAGCCTGCTCAGTGACCAGTCCGGCCAGGTCCTCTGCCAGTGGCTTGGCCAGATCGCTTTCCCGTACCGCTTGGGCGATATCGGCCTGTGCAGCCTGGGCCTGCTGCTGCACCTGCTGGCGCTGCTGGATGGCATCAGCCTGGGCCTTTTGCTGCTCCTCGGCCCGGATGCGAGCGCGGTCAGCTTCAAGTTGGCGCGCCTGCTCAGCGGCTTCGGCGGCAGCTTTCGCTTCGGCTTCACGCCTGGCCTTGGCTTCCTCCTCTGCGCGGATCCGAGCACGCTCGGCCTCCAGGCGCTGGGCCTCGGCCTGCTTGAAGTCGTTGATGCGCATGGTGGCCATGGCCTTGAAGACTTCAGCCTCTTTGACACCCATTGCTGGGAAGTCTGGGAACAGCGTGATCCAGTCCTGGCCCGTGCCATCGCCGCGGAGGAAGTCGCGGTTCAGCAGCAGGGTGTTGGCCGTGGTCTGCGCCTGCAGCTTGGCATTGGTCAGGGCTACGGCCACCTTGTCGCGCATGCTGTCCAACGACTTCAGGCCCTTGATCGTTTCCGCAAAGCCGCCCGCAATACGAGGCAGCCAGTAGGTGCCAAGCTGCTTGTTCAGGCTATCTACATGTACGTCCAGCGCCTGCTGAGCTTCCTGAATGATGACCTGCTTGCGCACATCCTTCTCGGACTTGACACGCTTTTCCAGGTCGATGGCCTTGCGGGTTGCGATCTGGTCCAGCTGCTCCAGCACGTTGAGCACGTCATCAACCGACTGCATGTCGGAGCGCACCTTTTTGCCGGCCTGCTTCATCGCACTGGAGACTTCCCGCAGCCATTTCGCATCGGCGTCGGCATCAGCGAACTGCTGGTCTGTCTCCAGCACCGCGTTGACGCTGTTGATGCGCTCCAGGACCTCGACCCTGAAGCTGTCCAAGGTGCTGGTGGTGATCTCGCCGCGGGCTTCGATGCGCAGCACCGGCAGGGCGTCGCGGATCTTGGCCTCGGGCTGAGGCCTGGGCTCGGCAGCCTGGGGCTGGTAGGCCGCCACATCCTTTTCAATCTGCTCCCAGCCGGCGATGATCTGGGCTCGCAGTTCGGCGTCTGGCTCGTACCAGCAGTGCAGGGCTTCCACGGGAAGGCCCTCGCTCGTCCATTTGCTGGCCATGAACAGGATGCGCTCGGATCCCGAGACCATGGCCTGCTGTTCCATCTGCAGCCGATATTGCAGCGGTAGGTCAGCACCGGTGCAGCCGGCCTCCATGACGCCGCGCAGTGTGCTGTTTAGCGTCTTGTGCTCGAAGGCGACGTCATTCATGAACGTCAGGCCGTCGAAGCTGGCCGAATACTTGCCACGGGTGCCAACGCAGGGGGACAAGTCTTCACCGATGATCTGCTCAGCCAAAGGGCGGGCCAAGGCCTCGAACTGGTGACCGTCGTCAAAGCGGCGCTGGGTACCAGCGTCGACCTCGGGCGTGATGCCCGTGGCCAGTTCCTTGATCAGCTCGGAGCGGGTTTTGTATGAACTGGCCCCCATCATGGCCGGCGCATCGCTGGCGTTGAAGTGGTTGCGGCGGTGGGCATGCCATTCAGGGCTGCCCTGAACGAGATTCACGAGTTGCATGGTCATGCGTTCTCCAGTTCTGCCACTCGGGCGTCAAAAATGTCGGTGAGGATGGCTTGCTGGGAGGGGTCAGCAATGTTGTCGATCAGGCCGCCCAGCTCGTACAGCCTGTCCAGGTCGGTGCAGGCCTTGATGTCTGCGGCCAGCTTTTCGGGATCAGGCGCCGTGGTGCTGGTGTCGGCCGCCTTTTGGCGCTTTGCTACCTCGCCGCGCAGCTGCTGCTCTTGCTCTACGGAGACTTTGGCCTTGCTGTTGAGCCATGCCAGCACATCGGCAAGAGGCTTCCCGGCGGCAATCCCGTCCACCCACTTTTGCAAGCCGGCGGCCCAGCGATCAGCCGCCCATTCAGGTTGGACTACTTCGGCCGGGCCCATGCTCTTTTCTTGCGGTGAGGCTTGCTGGCTGGTGGCCATGTCCTGCAGTTCCTCTGCCACCGGCATGCCGCGCAGAACATCGGGGAACACGTCTCGCAGGGCGAAGGCTCGGGCGCGCATCTGGCGCATGCGCTTTGGGTATTGACTCCATGGGCCTTGCTTTCCGGCCAGGCCAGCCTTCTGAGCATCCTCCATGCTGAAGGTGCGAACCTGCTCTGGTGCGCCCTTGCGCTTGACCCGACACGTGGCGGTGTGCCCGTCGTCGTCCTCGGTCACGTACTCGCACACAGGACTGCTGAGCACCAGGGCAATCACAGCATCACCCCAGAGGGCAGGGCGCCCGTTGATAACGGCCAGGTTCTGCAATGACTGCAGCGGCTTCAAGCCCAGTTCTGCGCCCCACTGCATGGCAATGAGGCAGTTTCCCGGCTTGCCTTTGAAGTCCTTGGGCACCATGTCACTGTCGGCCAGGTAGTTGGAGAAGGTCAGGGCCTGCTCAAAGTTCTGCGGGCTCAGATCAAACTGACTGGCCGGGCGCAAGGCCGTGACCGACTGATGTGCAAGAGCATTGCTCATGAAAACCTCACTTGAGTGATGAAGGCGAGAAGGGCGGCAGCGCTGCTGGTCACCCACAAAAGAAAAGCCCGGGCGGTACCGGGCTCGTGATCAGGTTGGTTCATGGTTTCCAGGCCAGGGCGGCAAAGGTGGGAACGATGAGCAGGAGAGCAAATGCTTCGTTCATGGGCGTTCCTTCAAACATTGAACGGTCTGCGCATCCAGCCACTCGGCATGCATCCCCGGGCAGAGCCACGCGCCGGCGGCAGCTCGCTTGAGGTCGGCGACGGTCGAGCTGGTGGGCGAATCAGCCGCCTGGGCACTGCACCCGGCCAGTCCGGTGCACAGCACGATTAGCAGCAGGGCCAGAAACAACAAAGCCCGCTTGGGTGCGGGCTTCTTGCGGCGCGGGAAGCGCTGGAGTTGGATGGGCGGGCTCATTGCAGGCTCTCCATGTGCGCGGCGTAGACCGCGAGGGCGTTCTTCTTGCCGAACCACTCAGCAATTCGCTGCTTGAGCTTCTGCATGCTCTCTACGCTGGGGCTGAGCATCAGCTCCGTATAGGCATCAGCAGAGTCATCGTCGCAGGCCACCGCCTCATGCATAACTTCGTCTGCTGACCAACTGTGGTCGGCGAAGATCTTGTCCTTGAACCAGTCGCCGGGCTTGGCGATGGCTTGCAGAGCGGCAAGTACGATCAGCGGAGCCTGGCGTTGGGCTTCTTCATGCAGCTCATCAGCCGAACTCACCTCATTCTCCCAACGCTCGGCATCGGCGTGGGGGTTAGCAGATGGGCCGGCATAAACCGGGATTCGTGCGTTCATGTCAGTCTCCAAAAGGAAAAGGCCCGCGATTGCGAGCCTTCAGGGATAGTTAAGCCAGCACACAGCTATCGTTGGGACGAATATTTCTTAAGGCAGTGAAGATATGGAATCAAGGAAGACAACAAAAAAGTACCTGTACGGCGACGGTAGTCGCTCAACTGTTCAAATTGTTTTGGACGCTGTCATGTCGATTGAACATCCAGCAACCCAACACGAGATCTTCGAGCGCGTCTTCGCTGACATCCCCGAGTTCAAGAAAAGCAACATGTTTCCGGATCTGTCCTCCTTGACCGTTAACTGCGCTTCACGAAGTAACTACGCAGGAAACAAAAAGGCCAGAAAGACAGATGAAGGCAATCCTTTGGACAAGCTTTTCCGAGTTTGGATTGGCGGAGAAACACGCTATCTGCCATACGTACCGGAGCAACATGGAATTTGGGAACTACGAAAAGACCATGCCGGCAAGCTGAGGCCCAAGCTACTTGTCTCTCCTGCAAATGCAGAGAGGTTGCAGGCGCTGAGTGACATTGATCAGGAAGACGGATGGTCGCTACAGGAGGATGCGCGTAGGCAGGTAATGGCACTGATTGTTCGCAGAGAAGGGCAACCAGCTTTTCGGCAAAAATTACTTGATGCGTATGCCAGAACATGTGTTCTAACTGGCTGTACTGTCGAGGCTCTGCTAGAGGCTGCCCACATCGTTCCTTATCAGGGTGTGCACACCAACACCGTGCAGAACGGATTGCTGTTACGTGCTGATTTGCACAAGCTCTTTGACCTGCACTTGCTGCGCATTGATCCTCACACACAAAAAGTCGATGTGCATGAGTCATTGGTTGAATCAGAGTATGCGAGCTATGCCGGGAGCAGAATTCGCCAACCTATGCATCCGTCTCATGCTCCGAGTACAGAAGCTCTGACACATCATGCGCAGAGGTGCGTTTGGTGGCTCCAAGAGAGTGCTGCATAACTCCGGGCTAAGTTGCACGCTTAATTCGTGTTGGTAACAGTGGTCTAAGCCAGAACCCCCTCGTTGGAAGACGCTCTGGTTTTCATCCTGGCTCTTCCCGGTTACCCGGCTCCAGGACTCACATGCCCGTTCCTTGTCGGTGCAGAGGGGCAGCACCTTCATGGCTCCACAGCAGCGGGCATTCGCCTTCTTCTGCCTTCCCATCTTTCGACGCCGGTTGACCATCTGGCCGGTGCCGCTGCACTTTTGCGTTACTGCTTTGTGCTGCGATGGGATGTATTGAACCACGGTTGAATTTATAAAGTCAACCTAGGTTGATAAATATTTTTAACCGGGGTTGAAATTCAACCCATGACCACACACTGCACAGACGAAAAAATGCCCGCTCTGGGCGGGCTAGGTGTGAAGGCGGGGAGAGCTACTCTTTCGTCGCAGGCGAGGAGGCAACTGCTGGTGCCGAGCTTGGTACGTTGATGATGATTGGAGATGGGGTGGCCGGTTGTGCAATCGCAGGGGCAGGTGCCGGCGATGATTGCTTGAGCGCATTGCTCATCGCAAGAAAAAGACCGCCAAACCCCAGGAAAAGGCCAATTACCGTTCCGATCATCCACTTGTGGATGTCGATGTTGGTCTTATGCATCTCTGCTCGCAGATCGGAGATCCCTGTCTTCACGTCAGCGCGCAGTTCTGCAAAGTCTGCTTTGGTGGGCAGATTCTTGACAGCTTCTTCAAGGGCTTTGACGCGCTCTTCCATGCCGTCATTATGCGGCGGTGCACCACCGCCGTCTGCCATCCTTTTCTCGATAGCCCTGAGCCTGCGCTGGGCATCCATGTCATGGGCAAAGTCAGCCATGTGCGTACTTCTCCAGGCTGTCAAGCATCGCTTCAGTGCCTTCGCTCACTTTGTCGATATATTTATTAATATCCCCTTGTAATTCTCCTAGTTGCTTGAGATCTTGCTCTGATACATTACCGTCAGCAACTACTCTACGCTCCAGAAGTTGCAGCTTGATATTCATTTGCGCAAGTGCGCCTTCTATGGCTAGTTGAGATCTCGTACTCGCAATTAAAAATGCTTTGAGATTTTCGTAATCAGCGCTCATTTTTAAATCCAAAGTTTAGTGGAGCGACGTGGAAGAGGTTCATTTGCCGATGCCCCAGTTGTAGCCATCTGCACCGCAGTTCCTGTCGATGGATTCAAGGGCTTCCTGAGGGGTGTACTGTCTTGACCTCCAGCCCTTGATGTTCTCTGCGATCAGTGCTCGGCAATTGACTGGTAGGCCAGACTCTGCATAGATCAGCTTCTCGTTGGGGTCGCCCAATTTGCATCCAGAAAGTGAGAGGCATGCGGTGAAGACAAAAGCTAGTTTCATGTTCCCTCTAGATTCCCTGATCTTCATTCGTAGGCCCACATTTTTTGAACAACTAATATCTGCTCTTGATCCGCTTTCTCGGTACCTCGTGAGCACAGTAGTACATCCATGAGACTTGGCTCTCTTCATAGACCAGAAGATCAGGCTCATTGAAGCTTCCTAAGGTGTAGCTTCCATTGCGTCTTGAGAGCAGCCTCTTGATCATGGTGGATCCGTCTGTCAGCCTGACTAAAACGACGTCTTCAATATCAATTGGGGCGCCTGGCTCAACTAGGGCGAAATTCTTGTTCTCGTATTTCGGGAACATGCTTTGACCAACAACTTCAGCAAGAAATGCATGGTCATCGCTTGAGGCCAGCTCAGCATATTCATCGGTCGCTCCGACTGGGTGATCTCCATCCGTCCAAATCCTCTCGGGCATCACTCCTCCTGCGCCTCTCCCTACAACCCAGATTGGGCGCAAGCTCGACCGTTTTACTGGGTGCTGCGTGCCTTCTTGATCTTCAAGGTGCGCGGGGCCAGAGCCCGTTGCTAGCCATGTCGGGTTGAGCCCTAAAAGGGCTGCGGCCTTGATGTTGTTCTTGCTACCGAAGGCGCCACCGTCGCGAACCTTAACGACTGCTTGATAGCTGACGCCGAGAGCGTCAGCCAATTGCTGCACTCCCCATCCCTTTGCGTCGATGGACGGCTTTAGCCGATCCCAGTATGTAGAAACCATGGTTGTGATCGTATAGGGCCTGTATTGAACCTGGGTTGACATTTCAATATCAACCGTGGTTCAATTTGGCATGCTCAAATCTAAAGCCATTGAACTTTTGGGTGGCACGGTGACTTCCGCTGCCGATGCTGTTGGCATTTCTTACCAAGCCATCGTGAAGTGGCCAGATGTACTTCCGGCCCGCATCGTCGACCGCGTGCAGGCTGCCCTCTGGCGCATGCAGCAAGCAGAGCAGCCAACCGCCACCAAGGCGGGCCATGAATAAGCCCCGTAAAGCCCGAAAAGGCGGCCCATTGCTGTGGCAGCTCAAGCTGAGGCTGAAGCGGATGGAACGCCGGTTGGATGCCGATCTGAGCGCAATGAGAGCCAAGTTGGCGCGCACCACCCAGTTCGCGCCAGCTCCGATGGGTGAGACATGCGGCCTGCTGATCCCCGCAGAAATTCGGCGGCTCATCGGCGCCGAACATCTTGTTGAGCTCGAAGCGATCTCAGCCGACTTGGTAGCGCTGCAATCACAGGCTAGGCGCGAGTGGGTGCTCATGATGCTGGGAAGGCTGGGGCTCGCGCTGCAGCTCCGTTTTGTAGGTGACGACGCTGGCGGCGGCAGGCTGGAGTTAGGGCTGCACTTGCACGGGCTGGAAGCCTGGCGGGCGGAGCTGCGCGCACTTACCAACGTGGCTACTGATTCAGCGGGTCGTCCATGAACGGCTCGTGCGGAAACCACTTCTGTCCCCAGGACGCCGCTGCTTTCGCGATGGCCGGATCTGGATGGACTGAGAGCTCCTTTGATGTCCGATGCAATCTGGTTTTGAGTTTGCGATCGAGTTCTGCCGCGTTGACCAACAGCTGCAGTGCTTGGCTCATCAGGTCGATCTGCGTCTGCAAGCCTTTGATTTCTTCGTTCATGTCCGCCCTCTCTGGTGATGGTTGTGTAGGAGCTTCCATCGTAGCCCGGAGCCGGGCGGGCACCTTTTCCTCTCTTCTGGCTTGTGTTTCTTCGCATGAGGCCAGTGTCTCCGGCCAACAGCAGCGGAGCAACGTCCAATTTCCGGGAGCCCGGACATGAATTCCCTTGATGCACTGAGGCGCATGGTCGCCAGTTACCCCGGCGGCCGTTCGGCGCTGGCCGCCCGTATGGGCAAATCAGATGAAGTCCTGCGCAAGGAGCTGAGCGGTACATCCGTCCATCACAAGATGGGCTTAGCCGACGCGGAAGAGATTGCGGCCATGTGCCAGGAAGTTGGCAGCCCCGAGGCACATGCCTTGGGCACAGTCTTCTCATTCAAGGCTGGAATGCTCGTGCTCCCGGTCATGGAGCTGGGCTCTGACCGACTCTGCCTTTCAGCTACAACCGCTGATGCCGTGCGTGAAGCCGCTGATGTGCTGATGGCTGTGACGCACTCGAAGGCGGATGGCAATGTGAGCGACAACGACAAGCGCTACGTCCTGCGTGAGCTCGGCGAAGCTCTGGTCGCGCTGCAAAAGGTCGCGGTTGCACTGGTGGTTGAACATGCGGCCGACAACAAGGGTCGTCAGGAACAGCAGGCCGTGGGAGGCATTCCCAATGCGTGATTACGCCAAGGTCGCTCCCAAGATGTGGCATGGCAAGACCATGAAGGCCCTTCGAAAGCATCCGGAGGGGCTTGTTGTGGCCCTGTACCTGATGACCTCCCCGAGTTCCAACATGCTCGGCCTCTTCGCGCAGCCAGTTCTGTACATGGCCTACGAAACAGGCTTGGGCGAAGAAGGGGCTAGGAAGGGGCTTCAATGCTGCATCGATGCCGGTTATTGCTCCTATGACGAGGAGTCCGAGTTCGTCTGGGTCCACGAGATGGCGAGCTACCAGATCGCCAAGGAACTCAAGGCTACAGACCTACGCTGCAAGGGCATCCAGAAGGACTATGAGACTCTTCCGGAGAACCCGTTCCTGGGCGCCTTCTTCGAGCGTTATGCAGCAGCCTTCCATCTGACAAACGCAAGGGGCATAGAAGGGGCTTCGCAAGGCCCTTCCAAGCCCCATCGAAGCCAAGAACAGGAGCAGGAACAGGAGAAGGAACAAGAACAGGATTCCTCCTCTTCACTTCGTTCCGAGGAGGGGGCGGCGAAATCGCCTTCTCGCTCCTCCGGCCGAAAAAAATCTGAACAAACCACCTTGGCGACCTACCTGTCGACCTGCCGAGAGGCCGGGGTGAAGCCGTTGCCCAAGGACCATGCGATCCGAAGGTGGGCCGAAGACGCGGGCATCGGCGAAGAGATGCTGCAGGTGGCCTGGGTGGCCTTCCGTGAGCGCTACACCGAGGAAACGCAGTACCTGGCCAAGCGCTACAAGGACTGGCCTGCGACCTTTGCCAACTCGGTCAAGGACCGCTGGTTCTCGCTGTGGTTCACGAATGACGTCGGTGAGGTGCAGTGGACGTCGACAGGCTTGCAGCGCAAGGCCGTGCTCGATGCTCGCCATGCCGAGCAGCTGGCGCAGAAGGAGGTGGCCGATGCAACCGCATGACGACCACGAGATTCCTGTGCTGCCATGGTCTCCTGAGGCTGAAGCTGGTGTCCTAGGCGCTGTGATGCTCAACAACGACCTGTTCGACCAGGTCGGCGACATCCTGCTGCCCACGCATTTTTTCGACAAACGACACGCCCGGGTCTTCGAAACGGTCTCGAAGCTGTCCACGGCCTGCAAGCCTGCCGATGTGGTGAGCGTGCTGCTGGCCCTGCAGGCGGCAGGGCATGGCGACATCGACATGACGCTGCTCAACGAGCTGGCCCAGGTTCCGTATGGGCCTAGCAGCGTGCGGCGCTACGCGGAGGTCATTGCCGAGCGCTCCATGATGCGCGGGCTGATCGCAGCCGCCGGAGACGTGCGCGAAATCGCTGTGCTGCCAGGCATGGACGCTTCCGAGCGCTTGGACAAGGCCCAGGCCCGACTTGAATCGCTGACGGTCAGCCGTGGAGGCAAGGAGCCGGTGGCCGTGGGTTCGTTGGCATTGTCCATGCTGGAGCGGCTCCAGGCGCTGTCCGATGGCAGCATCAAACCGGGCATCAGCACAGGCATTCCTGGCCTGGACAAGCGTCTCAATGGCGGGCTGCGCGGTGGGAAGCTGATCATCGTGGCCGCACGCCCAGCCGTGGGGAAGTCATCGTTGACGCAGCAGGTCAGCATCAACTTGGCCAGGAGTGGAGTCCCTGCCGCAGTGCTGTCCCTGGAGATGCCTCAGGCGGATCTGTTGGACCGAACCACGAGCAATCTGGGCCGAGTCTTCCTGGACAACATCATCACAGGGCGACTGCACGACTCCGAGTGGGCGCGAGTTACAGAGGCCATCGAGCTGATGAACACCTTGCCGCTGTACCTGGATGACGAGTCTGGCCTGACCCTGGCAGACATTCGCGCCAAGGCTCGCAAGCTGGTGCGCCAGCACAAGATCAAGCTGCTGGTGCTGGACTACATCCAGCTGTGCGGCTCGCGCAAGGCGGACGACAAGCGTCACCACCAGATCGAAGAGCTCACCCGCGGCCTGAAGTCGCTGGCCAAGGAGCTCGACATCACCATCATCGCGCTCAGCCAGCTCAACCGCCTCGTGGAAGGGCGTATCGGAGGCAAGCCCCAGCTCTCCGACCTGAAGGAATCCGGCGCGATCGAGGAAGACGCGGACGTCGTGATCCTGCTGAGCCTCAACCACATCGCAGCCCATGGCGGAAAGGTCATCGAGGCCGACTTTGCGAAGAACCGCCAGGGCCGTGTCGGGAGCGTTCCGCTGTCCTTCGATGGCGGCTACCAGCGCTGGACCGACAGCAGCGAGCCCTTGTCAACGCCGAACCCCGGGCCGAGCCGCGGCCGTCGCGCCGTTCCCTACACCGAAGAAATCTGATTCAGGAGCACCAAACCATGATCACGCTCACTCTCCCGTACCCCATCAGCGCAAATCGTTATTGGCAGACCCGCGTTATCAAGGTGGCTGGACAGACCCGCGCCATGACCTACGTGAGCACCGAAGCCAAGGTCTTCAAGGAGCAGGTCGGTTGGCTGGCCAAGGCAGCGGGCATCCTGAAGCCCATCCTCGGCCGCGTGGCGATCTCGTACACGCTGCACCCTCACTGCCCGCAAGACGCGCAGCGCCGCATGAAGCGCGACCCTTACACCTGGGATGACACCGTGCAGTGCATCGACCTGGACAACGCCCAGAAGGTGCTGCTGGATGCCCTCAAGGGCGTAGCGATCGAGGACGACAAGTGGGTTCGCCGCATCACAGCTGAGCGCGGCATGCCAGTGGACGGCGGCAAGTTGGTGGTGACTATCACTCCAATCAAGGCTGCACCGGAGCAAGAGCAGGGCGATTTGCTGGGGGCTTTGCCATGAGCCGCCTTGTCATCACCAAGGGCCAGGACGGCAAGCTGTGCGGGCTGGACGCAGCGGGCCAGCGAGCCTATGCCAAATGGCGCCGCACTGTCACCGAGCTGGCCCCGGGACAGACTTTGGGCTTTTCCTTCTGGTTGCCCAGGTGTCCCGAGCATCACCGGTTCTTCTTCCTGCGCATCAACCGCCTGCTGGAGCGCACCGAGGCATTTGACGATGCCACCAAGCTGCGCCACTGGCTGCTGATCGGCGCCGGCCACTGCGATTTCGTGCCCGGCAGCGACGGCAAGCCCAACGCGATCCCCAAGAGCATGGACTTCGAGTCCATGGACGAGGCGGACTTCTGCGAGCTGCAGCGTTCCATCGACGCCTTCCTCTGGACTTTGCACGCACAGGCCATCTTGTGGCCAGCACTCGACGCGAACCAGCGTTGGGGCTGCATGGAGTCTTTCATGGAGGGCTTCCAGCGTTGAGCCCACCCATCACGCATTGCTTTCACCACCGCGGAGGGGAGATCCATGGGACGAGATGACCTGCAGTTTGATCTTTTCGACAGCAGCTCAGCCCTGGAGGAGATGCGCGCGGACGTGGCGGAGTCGGAGCTGGATCCGCCCATCGTCCATAGCATCGTCCGGGCAGAGGATTGCTGCGCACCAATACTGGCCGGGCCCACTTCCGTTTTCAATCTGGCAGCCACTGGCATGCAGCTACGCACACCCATCAGCACTCCGGAGAAGAACCGCAATGTGATGGTGGTCACACGGGAGCAGGGCGTTGTGCGTTGCCAAGTGGTGCGCTTCGCTGAGACAGAAGAGGGTATGGAACGGGAGCGTCAGCGCAGGGCCCGCCAGATCGTGCCCAAGGCCAAGAAACAGACTTTCAAGATGAGGAATAGCAGGACATGGGACGACCCTCAAAGCTGACCGAGAAACAGTGGGGCGAGATCACCGCCAGACTCGTGGCGGGTGAGAAGGCTGCGGATTTGGCCCGGGAGTATGGGGTCTCCAAAACCTCGATCAGTATGCGAGTTTCGAAACGCGCAGAAACAATCCATAGCGTTGCAAATCAAGTGGTTACGGCGGAGCGCTCACTTGCAAGCCTGCCAGTTTCCGAACAACTCATCGCAGTTAATTTAGCGTCCAAGCTGCGGGCGATCAGTGACAACCTCGCCAGCGCGGCTCAGTACGGCGCTCAGACTGCACACAGGCTCAGCGCCCTAGCCAATTCAGAAGTGGCAAAGGTGGACGACGCCGCGCCCCTGGCGCCCGAGAGCGTGAATGCCATGAAGGGCGTAGCCGTGCTCACCAAGTTGGCCAACGACAGCGCGAGCATTGCGCTGAACCTGCTGGCGGCCAATAAGGACACCATCAAGGAGCTCAACAGCCAGGAGCCCCAGCACTGCCTGGGCGGAAACGTGACCCCGGAGCAGTTGAAGGAAGCGGTGCAGAGTGTCCAAGCCAAGTTTTAGCCCCGCAGAGCGTCTGGCCGCCGTGGGCTGGGCGCGCGAAGACCTGTTCTCGTTCGCCCGTTGGATGTTCCTGCAGCGCAAGGGCTTCCTCTGGCGCCGTGCCCAGCACCACGCCATGATCTGCAACGCCTTGATGCGCGTGTTCAATGGCGAGTGCAAGCGGCTGATCATCATGATGCCCCCCCCGGTATTCAAAGACAGAGCTGGCCGTGGTGAACTTCATCGCCTGGGCCTTCGGCAAGGTGCCGGATGCTGAGTTCATTCATTGCAGCTACAGCACGCCGCTGGCCGTCAACAACAGCACTCAGGTGCGCAACCTGGTTCAGCACGAGGCCTTCACCGAGATTTTCCCCGAGCTGCGCCTGGCCACGGACGCCGGTTCGCACTGGAAGACCACCGCCGGCGGCGTCATGTATGCCACGGGCACGGGCGGCACTATCACCGGCTTCGGCGCGGGTAAGCACCGTGAGGGCTTCGGCGGGGCCATCATCATCGATGACCCGCACAAGGCGGATGAGGCGAAGTCAGACACCATCCGTAAGGGCGTCATTGACTGGTTCCAGAACACGCTGGAGAGTCGCAAGAACAGCCCGGACACTCCCATCATCGTGATCATGCAGCGCCTGCACGAGGACGATCTGGCCGGTTGGCTCTTGGGTGATCGTGGCAAGGATGGCAACGGGCCGCCAGTGGCTGGCGGCAATGGTGAGGTGTGGGAGCAGCTGCGCCTGTCGGCTTGGGTGGGCAAAGACGAGGAGCCGCTCTGGCCCGAGAAGCACAGTGCCGACGAGCTGCGGCGTATGGAGAAGGCCAATCCCTATGTGTTCGCCGGCCAGTACCGGCAACTGCCGGCACCGCCATCCGGGGGCGTGATCAAGCCCGACCTGATGCCCATCGTGGATGCCATCCCTGCGGGCGTGGTGGAGTGGTGCCGGGGCTGGGACCTGGGCGCATCGGGCGATGGTGACTACACAGCCGGCGGCAAGGTGGGCCGGCTGGCCGATGGCCGCTACATCATTGCCGACATGAAGCGGGAGCAGTTCGAGACCAACCTGCGCGACCAGCTCATCAAGAACACTGCGGTTTCAGATGGCCGCCTGCTGAAGCAGAGCCTGCCACAGGATCCGGGCCAGGCCGGTAAGTCCCAAGTGTTGGCATTCGCCAAGCTGCTGGCCGGCCACAACGTGCACTTCAGCCCTGAATCAGGGGACAAGGTCACGCGGGCCACGCCACTTGCTAGTCAGATCAATGCGGGCAACGTGCTGCTGCTCAAGGGCGCCTGGAACACTGCGTTCATCGATGAGTGCCGTCTCTTCCCGTTTGGCAAATTTGATGACCAGGTGGATGGCGCAGCACGAGGGTTCAATGGGTTGTTGCAGCCGACTGTTGGCATATTTACTTAGTTCCAGCCAAACGCCTTGGTCAGCCAGTTAACCAATAATGGCGCCAGTAATAGCGTTGCAAGAGCGCCCAGTGCTACAACCCACCATCTTTTTTTTTTAGGAAATGGCGGTTCATTCGTTGATTGGGCTTTGCCTGTAATCAAATTGTCTTCATGACGATTGTCTTGACCAAAATCGGCAATGCCACGGTCAAACCCATGAATGCGATTACCTTTTGTAGTCACATTTTTTGCACCTGGGCCAATATAGATGCCCGTGGATATGGGCTGTTCATTTGTGTCTTTATCCATTTTTCTCTCCACAAAAGTTTCGATGATTATGCGGGATGCTGACTCCCTAGCATTGGCTGCATGCCAGAGATCATCACTAACACCCTCGAAATCTCCCGCGCCCGCCGTGAGTTCCTCGGCTCCCTTGGCCTGGATGCCAAGCGTGCAACAGCCTGGATTCAGTACGGCTACAGCGAGCAAGTCAGCTTTGAAATGCTCTATGCCGCTTACGAGCGTGGCGGCGCTGGCCACGGCGCGGTTCACCGGCTGCTGGATGTGTGCTGGCTCAAGCTGCCTCGCATCAAAAAGCCGGAGAGTGATGAGAAAAGTCCATGGGAGGTGAAGACGGGCAAGGTGCTGCGCTCCATCCGGGCATGGAGCAAGTTCAAGGACTTGGACCGGCGTAACCTGGTGGGCAGATATGCGGCCGTGATCTACCGCGTGGCCGACAGCAAGCCGCTGGACCAACCTCTGGATCGGGCAACCACGCTGGTCGACCTTATCCCGCTCTACGAAAACCAGATCAAGGTCACGAAGTGGCACACAGACCAGGATGCCGAAAACTACGGCACTCCGGCTATGTTCCAGTACCGGCAAATAAGCGCACCAGGAACAGAGACGGAGGGTAGGCCTGAGAAGTGGGCCGATGTTCACCCCAGCCGCGTGCAGATCCTGGCCGAGGGCGCGGTCGGCGACTTCTACGACGGCGTGCCACTGCTGCGCGCGGGCTTCAATCGTCTGGTGGATCTGGACAAGATCGCCGGGGGCTCGGGCGAATCCTTCCTGAAGAACAGCGCTCGCACCATCGTGTTCAAGTACGACACGGGCGGCCAGCCACAGGCCATGCCTGGCCCTGACGGCAAGCCAGTCACGTCGGTGAAGGATGCGCACGAGGCGCAGGCTAAGGCCTTGAACCAGAATCAGGACGCGTCGATCGTCATGCAGGGTGGCGAGGCCACAACTCTGCAGACGGCGATCAGCGACCCCACAGGGCCCTGGACCACGGCGGCCAATGAGTTTGCGGCCTCCGTGCGTATTCCCTTCACCGTGCTGTTCGGCCAGCAGACCGGGCGCCTGGCCAGCGATGAGGACAAATCCGACTTTGCCAATCGCTGCTCCAGCCGGCAGGAGTTTGAGCTCACGCCCATGCTGGAGGAATTCATCACGCGCATGCAGGCGGCCGGCATCATCGACAAAGGCGAGTTTGAGATTGAATGGCCGCCGGTCAATGCCCCAACTGAGAAAGACAAGGTGGATCTGCTTGGCAAGATGACGGCCGCCATGCAGCAGGCATATCAGGCGGGGCTGACCGAGCCGATTTTCGATGCGAACGAGCTGCGCGCTGTGGTGGACTATGAACAGCGCAAGGATGATGGCATGCCGACCGAGGACGATCCTGCTCGCACTGGTCATGTAGATCCCGCAGATGACCCAATCGAAAATGCGCCGGCGAGCTCCTAACCCGGCCATCCCTGGCACGCCTCGGGACCGCACGGGCTCCACGCAACTGCTCCGCAAGGCGCTGGTCGCAATCAATGAGCGCTGGCTCAGGCTGACCACAGATGTGCTGGCCGCGTTCGAACGCATCCCGGTCTACGCCCTGAACGACACGGGCCCGCAGGTGGCCTATGGCATCACGCCTGCCATTCTCGATATCGTCCTGCTGGAGATTGCAGCTGCGCTCGATCGCTGGGTGCAGAACGGCAAGGAGCCAAAGGAGCTGTTCTGGTGGAATCCGTTTGTTGAGCAGGCATCACAGCTCGGCGCGCTGCAAAGCGTGACCAATCTCACGAACCTCTCTCAGGCATATGCCGCTTCACGCTCGTTCGATCAGGTGGTCCGCAGTGAGCCGTATCTCACACGGGTGGCACTGGCCCGCATGAAGAGCTATGAGCATTGGACGGGCTTGCGTGCCGAGGCGCAGAGTCGTCTGGCCGGCATCATTGGCCGAGCCGTGGCGGATGGCCTGAATCCTAAGGCTGCACGAACGCTGATCGTTGAGGGCCTGGGCGTGACCAGGTCAAAGGCTGCTCAGTATGCGCAAACCGACATCACCGACACCTTGCGGCAGGCGCGCTGGGCCGAATCAGAAGCTTCCCAGGTGCAGTACGGGCTGAAGATTGGGATGCTGTGGACCTCGGCACTGTTGCCGACCACCCGGGCCACGCATGCGATGCGCAATGGCCGGGTGTACACCACGGATCAGGTTCGGGCTTTCTACAGTCAGGGTGGCAACCGGTATAACTGCCACTGCGGGCAGACTGAGTGCCTGCTGGATGCTAGTGGAAGACCAATCCTTACTGAGTCGCTACAGCAGAAGATGGCTCTGGAGCTTGCCAATTGGTCTGCGGCAACATGACTGGTGGAAGCTGCCTGATGATATTGACGCTGTGAGGGATAAGGATTTCCCACATCGGATCAGCAGGGCCTTGTTCACCCCTCCAATATGCGTGGGCGTATGCAATCGAGAAGCCGCCTGGGTTTCCAATGTGCAATAAGTTCATGTTTGCAGTGAAGCTGCTGTCAGGGATGACTTCACTCACCTCATATGCAATGTGAAACGGAACCGGGGAAGGTAACTTAATTTTCAGTAGTGATACCTCATCTGGAACCGCGAAAAAGCTCTGCATGCGCGAGGGCCTATGAGGATAAAAGCGTTGGCGTACTTGCTCAAAAAGGAGCTCGATAGCGGTGCTGCTTACAGAGAACTCATTTTGCTTTTCTGACATATAGCGCTGGCCATGACGCGATAAGCCTGCTTCGAGGCCTTCGGATATCAGGTCGATAGTTTCTTGGCTTGCATCATCGGTTGGCCATTTAGCGAGGATGTCCAGCTTTCCAATCGGTAGAAGCTTGTCAAATGTTCTGCATATGTGAAATGGCATTCGTTCTCCTCTGAATAATGGAATTCTGCCGGATGCTCTTGCCTCCCTAGCATGACCTGCATCTTTATGAGGCAGACCATGGCAAAAAAGCGCATCCACATCATCAGTGCCGTCAATGCGGCCAACGTCAGCAAATCCGCCACTACCTACACGATCCGCGACGTTTGCGGCGCTGTCGATGACATCGTGATGAACCGCCGGCTGTACCCGGCAGACCAGTTGGCCGCCGGCGTCAAAAGCCTGAACGGCAAGCCCGCACCCGCAGGGCACCCCAAAAACAGCAAGGGCCAGCACATCAGTGCTGCCAACGGCGAAGCCCTGGCCACGGCCTGGATCGGCGCCTACTGCACCAATGCCCGGCATGAGGGCGGCCGCACGCTGACCGATATCGTCGTCAATGGCGACATGGCCCAGGCCACGGAGCAGGGCAAGAAGCTGGTTGCGCGCCTGGATGCAGCCATCGCCGGCACCAATGCCGATCCCATCCACGTCAGCACCGGCCTGAACCTGATCGAGGTCGTAGCCAACGGCGAGAGCCGCGGCAAGAAATACAGCTCGATCGCCACCAACCTGCATTACGACCACCTAGCCATCCTGCTGGACGAGCCGGGCGCCGGCACGCCGGAGGAGGGCGTGGGCATGTTCCTCAACAGCGAAGGCGGCGAGGACGAGATCGAGACCATCAAAGTCAACCAGGACCCCGAAGACCGGCGCTATGAGGGTG
The DNA here is from genome assembly GCF_040187805.1 of Comamonas sp. wu1-DMT. Lineage (NCBI taxonomy): Bacteria > Pseudomonadati > Pseudomonadota > Betaproteobacteria > Burkholderiales > Comamonadaceae > Comamonas > Comamonas sp. wu1-DMT. The sequence goes on along the minus strand of NZ_JBANEM010000001.1, from coordinate 807,464 downwards.
CCATTGGCTGGTTGCGCAGTTTCTTCACCAACAAGGACATCAGCTTCGACCAGATCTATGACGGCCTGCGCGTTGGGCTTCCTCAAAACTCATGGATCCGCGAGGTGTTTGCCTCCTATGCGGTCTGGTCGGACGAGGCCGGCAAGCTGTGGCGTCAGGACTATCACGTCGCAGAAAGTGGCTCCGTAGCATGGGTCGGACAGCCTGTTGAAGTCGTTCGGCAGGTTTCTTATGAACCGATCACGAACCATCAGGAGGTCGACATCGTGAAAGAGCAAATCATCGCCGCACTCAATGCTGCAGGCATCAAGACCGAGGGGCTGAGCGATACCCAAGTCCTCGCTGCCTACAACTCTCTGGTGAACAAGCCGCTGGAAGAAAAGCTGACTACAGCGAATTCACGCATTGCTGATCTGGAGACCGCCCAGGCCGCAGTCGTGAACGCCGAGCGCGACGCCCTGGCTACCGAACTGGCCGTCAACAGCTCCCTGACCGTCGATGACTTCAAGCTGATGCCGCTGGAACGCTTGAAGGAGCTCAAGGCCAAAGCCGCGCCCGTCAGCGTGGGCAACAAGCAAACCCAGACGCAGCCCGGCGACGAGTTCAAGGGCTACTCCATCAACAGCCTGATTGAAGAAGGAGCCAAGTAAGCCATGGCCAAAGCCAACCTCATTTATCGCGGCCCTCATGACCGCCATCCGCGCACAGTGTCGGACAAGCCTGTGGCTGCAGCTCTGTTGCCGGGCACCTTTGTTACCGAGGGCGCCGCCACTCTGGCCCAGGCCACAGCACCAGGCCCCATGGTGCGCTTGCTGGCACACCGTGACTTCTACGCCCAGGCCGGCAGCTGGTTCAACGGCAGCGATCCGCTCAAGACGGCCTACGCCGCCAACGAAACCGGCGTGGCCTACATCCTGGAGCCGGGCCAGCAGTACCAGGCTGCCGTGGCCGCTGGCAACTACACCTTCGGCCAGCCGCTGACCATCGGTGCCGCTGGCCGCCTGACAGCCGCTGCTGCCAGCAACCTGGTCGTGGCCTTCGCCTCGGCCGCAGTCACCGGCGCCGCCGCCGGCGATCTGGTGGACATCGAGATCGCCAACTTCTACAACATGGCCTGACCGGTCAAGACTCAATAGGGAGAATCACATGCTTCGTTTGACCGATGAACAAGGCGCAGCCATCAATGGCGCCCGCGCGGCGTTCAATATGCGCCAGACGGCCATGGCCGCAAGTTCGGCCTTTGCTGATGGCTTTGGCGACACGATGACCGGCAATGCCGCCCAGGTGCCCCTGGACGCATGGCGCCGCATCGATAGCCGCTCCGTGCAGCTGCAACGTGACATCCTGGTGATGTTCAACCGCCTGGCCCAGGCCAACTCCACGCCCGTGGCCATGGCTGATCTGGTGTCCTACTTCCCAAAGATTTCCGACTCGGGCGAGGTGCACGTCACCATGGACGGTCGCAGCGAAGGCCGCGCTGATCAGGCCCTGGTGCAGTACGAGGGCACACCGCTGCCCATCTTCGACAGCCAGGCGCGCTTCGGCTGGCGTCAGATGGAAGTGATGCGCCGTGGCCCCTCGGGCATCGACACGGCCACCATCTCCAACCACCAGCGCAAGGTGTCCGAGAAGCTGGAAGACGTGGTGCTCAATGGCTATGGCTCCATCAACGTGGCCGGACAGACCATCTACGGTCTGCGCAACTTCCCGCAGCGCGCGAGCGATGTGCACGGCCTGGACCTGAAAGGTGCGACGGGCGCACAGTGGCTGAGCGTGATCGAGAAGTTGGTGAATGCCCACCTGGGCGACAACGCCTACGGCCGCATCTCCATCTTCCTGAACTACAGCGATTACACCTACGCGGACATCAACGAGTTCACCGCCGGCTATCCGAAGACGATTCTGGCGCGCCTGCGCGAGGTCTCACAGGTGGCCGAGATCGTGCCTGTGCCACGCCTGGCTGCCAACGAGGTGATCAGCATCGCCAACATCAGCAACGGCGACTGGGGAACCATCCTGAACGGCATGCCCCTGGTCACCCGCCCCAAGGTGCGTCACAACCCCGAAGACGACTATGTGTTCGGCGTGCTGGCTGCGGCCGTCCCCCAGTTCCGCAGCGACTTCGAAGGCCGCTCGCAGATCGCCCACTTCACCAAGAGCTGATTGACCATGGCCCTCTACATCATCAAACACCTCAAGGCACCCTGGCCCAAAGGGGCCAAGGTAGGCGACATCATCGAATTCAATGCGCTTCCTGGTTGGGCCGCTGGCAAGTGTGAACTGGGCGGCTCGCAGCCCACGGTCTTTGCCGATCAGGAAGTCTCAGGCGATGGCTCTGGCTCTGGCGCTGCGCTGGCGCTGGTCGATCCCGATGCAGCCAAGATCGCTGCAGCTATGGCAGACGCTGCCGAGCAGGAGCGCCTCGAGCGCGCCCGCATCATGGCGGAGCAGAAGGCCACTCTGGAGGCCCAGGGGAAGACCATCGAAGGCCTCATCGCTGATGTCAAGGCCGGCCTGGCCGAAAGCCAGAAGCTGGAGCAGCAGCTGGCTGCCGCCAAAGTCGACCTCGAAGCCTCTCTGTCCCGTGAAGCTACGCTGCAAGGCCACCTTACGGATACGCAAAAGCTGAATGAGGCTGCTGTCGGCGAAATCGAGAAGGTGCGCGGGCAAGTTGCTGACCTGCAGGCGCAGCTCGCTGCTGCAAAGACCGAAGTGAAGGCAACCAAGAAATGATCACGAGCACGCAAGCGCAGCAGTACCTGGATTCAGCCCTGGGCGTGAGCGTGCCCGCGTTCCTCTTGGAGGCTGCCGTAGCCCGTGTTGCCACAGCCGAGCAGGCCATGGTGGATTCTGGCTACGACAGCCACACTCAAATCTTGATCCAGTGCATGGCCGTGGCACTGGTGGCAGCCGCTGGAGATCCACGGCGCCTTTCCAGCCAAGGTGCCCCCTCTGGTGCATCGCGTGGCTTCAAATACAAGGATGGCGACCTCACAGCCTTGCGGCGTTCCCTTGCCGCACTGGACAAGGCCGGCACTGTGGCCGATATCGTCGGCCCGGATCCAGCGGCCTCGGCATTCATGTTCGTGGTCAACGGCTGACCGCCAGCCCTTCAAATAGCGCTCCCTAGCATGGGGCGCATGTCTGCATCAGCTGCCTGGTCCTATACCGCTAAAGCCACTCATTGGGAGCTCCTTGGTCGTGACGACTGGAGCGGTCAGCTTTCCTTTGCGCCTCCCGTGCTTTTTGACTGCGACTACAAGTCTGAAGCAGTGCGCTCATCCGACGCAGGGGGTACGTCTCCGGATACAGGCGTGGAGCTGGCCCTGCGCCAGGTCATCTACACCGAACACAGCACCGTCAAGCAAGGCGACTACGTCCTGATCGGCGAGAGCGCGCTGGGTGATCCCGTGGCGGCCGGCGCAGCTGAGGTGCGCACTGTGGTGCGTGATGCCGACACCTTCGACCGCATCGCGGACGATTTCAGGATCTTGACGTAATGGCCAAGCCACGTATCACCAGCCGACTGCCGCAGTTCGTGGAGCAAGTCCAAGCCAAAGGGGCTCGTGGCATGACGCAGGCGCTCATCCTTGGTGCCTCAGAAGCTTCTGTCCTCACCCCCATTGACACCTCAACTCTGCTCAACAGCCAATACCGCAGGGTAGAGACCGCAGCGACCAAGGTAGTCGGCCGTGTCGGCTACACGGCTGTCTATGCCGAACCCGTGCATGACCCTGACAACGTGCAGCGCTTTCGTCGACCATCTGCTGAGAAGGAATTCCTGGCCAAGGGATTCGAGCGAGCAGAGCCCAACATTCGTGCCGTGATTTCCGGAGCAATCAAGACATGACCGCGAGTGAATCTCTGCGAGAGCTCCTGCAGCCGGTGCTTGCGGGCTGGCGCTTTCAGTTTGGTCGCTGGATCGATAGTGGCAAGTCGGATCGCTATGCCGTTCTCAAGCCCATGGGTGGGCCTCTGGCGGGTCTGGTGCGGCAGCCTACCTTCAGCCTGGTGTTGATCGGTGCCGGCGCGGACCCGCTCACTGCGCCCGAAAGCAAAGCCCAGGAGGTGATCGAGAAGCTGCTTGATGAATCCGGCTCCCTAGTATTTGCACAACCGGGTGAGCCAGTCTACTGGGCTACCGACGATGGCCGGCCAGTGGCCGAGATAGCCATCAATACCATCATCAACCGATAGAAGGAGATCGCCATGGGCGCTCACGTTGGACGCGACGTAAAGGTCGAATTTGCACTGAAGCCGGAGACGCTGCCCAAACCAGCGGCCGGTGATTACAAGATCCTGGGCATGATGCGCGCCAAGAGCATCAACACCACCTGGGACACTGTGGACACTACAGCCGACAAGTCCCCCGACTTCACCAAGACCGGCTTGGTTACGTTCAAGAATGTGGAGTTCTCGGGCGACGGCGTCAGCTACGACGACGAAGTGCACAACCAGGAGTTGCTGGAAAAGCACGTCGTTTCGCCACCAGTAGAAACCGGCCGTCAGCCCAAGGTGTGGTTCAAGATCACTTACCCCAACGGCAAGGTGTATGAAGGCCCGTTCATTGTCACCTCGTGGTCGAACGATAGTCCCTATGCAAACGAAGCCACATGGAGCATCGGTTCGCAAAGCAATGGCGAGGTGACTCTGACCCTCCCGCCCGTCGGCCCCTGATGCTGATTGAGCACGGTTACTCCAGAGTCGTGACTGCTAGCGGCCTGGAGTTCACATTCACACCGTCATTCGCCCGGATCGCCCAGCTCGGGCGCCCGGGCGAAATCGTTGATGCTTTCCGTGGCCTGTTCGGCGCTCGCGCACATCTCAACGCTCGTTATGTGCTCGCCGTTCTGTGCGATCAGGACGATGCAACAGCCCTGCTGGGATGGCTTGATGAAGACGGTGAGCATGAAGGCAGCATGCCGGTGCTTGAACAGATCAGTCTGGCCGCGCACCTGATGCGCCATGGCCTGGTGGGCACAGGTGGCAGCAAGGAACAGAGCTCTAGGCCTGTGACAGAGTTCAACGTTGGCGAATACGTGGCCGCCGCCCGCGTTCATTTGGGCATGACCACGGCGGATGCTGAGGCCTTGAGCATGAGCGAGTTCCAGGCCTTGTTCGAAATGAAGTTCCCAGACGCCAAGAAGAAAAAGCGCGATGTGCCGACGCGTGAAGAGTACCGTGCGGCCATGGCAGCGATGAAATAAATCACAGGTTGCCCAAAATGGGCCACTTGGCGTTCTTGCAATTCTGTCAATTTGACAACGATTGGTCTCATCAAAAACTTTGTGAGCCCGATTTATGAAACCGTTGTTGATTTTCGTTGTGTTGATGCTCGTCGCGCTGCCAGCGTATTGAGTAAGCCTAGCGTTTGCTAGCATCACCCCAAACAATGAAGGGAGTGGTGATGCTTAAGTGGATCAAGCAGTTTTTCGGAGTTGAGACTGATGTGGCAGTGCAGCCAGTACTGCCATTGGTAGAAGAGACCCCGGCAATTCCAGCAAAGCCTGTCACCACCTGGCAAGAGCGTGCGGCAGCGGTGGGGGCACTTTCGGGCCCAGGCCTGACGGCTACGTGCACACCGCTCAACACACAGGCGATAGAGCCGCGCTCATCTAATCCATTGCACCTTCGCGGCAAGGCCCTTACAGATTTCCTTGCACAACCAGGTGGGGTGCAGAGGTATGAGGCTGCCGAGCGCACACGCAAACGCCTCGGATCTGTGGATGGAAAGCACTACTCGCAATACGTACCGGCGACCAAGCGCCTGCTTCAGGCAGGCGAATATGACGCTGCAGTTTTGCTGCTTGAGAAGCTTGTTGCTGCAGTGGATGCAGAAGCTAAATTCAGTGGAGGTTGCGTTCCACCTTGGTATAGGGCTGCGCTAGATGAAGCCAGAGAACGGAAAAACGGAGGTGGCGTGTCCAGTAAAAAGCGCAGCAGGCACTCGTGACTTGATACGATATAAGCGTTACGCAATGTTGCTGACATTAAGAAAACTTCAAATCTCTCTTTAAAAGGATAAGTAATGAGGGGCGCAATTTTCGGGACAATTATCGCGGCATCTGCTGCTATGGTGGGGTGTGCTACATCGACTAATGATTACTCCCCTCCAAAGGTTTCTCAGATCGAAAATTCCAAGTTTGTTAAAAAGCCGTTTGACGGAGTGTGGGATGGGCTTGTAAAAGAACTTAGTAGCGACTTTTTCGTAATTAACAATATTGATAAAAATTCGCGACTTATAAATATCTCGTTTTCGTCGCAGAGGCCCTCAGACTTTGTTGACTGCGGCACTACTACAAGAACGTTTACGAACGCTCGCGGCGAGAATAAATATGTATACAAGACCGCTGACGGCTCTGAGTTCACTGCTGCCAATAAACAAGGGCATGTATTTAATGTGCGACGTGCCACGCGCTTGGAGGGACGATCAAATATTTATGTCGCACCAGAAAACGATGGCACAAATGTCACCGTCAATACAAAGTATGTCGTGACAGTCACCATGAGTGGAAGCACGCTCGATGGACGCGTGGTTCCTACAGAAACGTTTACGTTTGATCCCTCAACCAAGCAGCCGTACACCACCGACCAAGTGACTTGTGTGGCAACCGGGAATATTGAGGAGAGAATCCTTCGCGCTGCAAAATAGCGCTCCATAGCATTTCTTCAGTACAACTGGAGAGCATGCTGTGGCAGAGAAAGTAGGCGAAATTTACTATGACGTGACGTTGGAGCTTGATCAGATGATCAAGGATCAGCGTCGCGCCCAGCAAAGTCTGGACAAGACTGCCGACAGCTTGCAGCGTCTCTCCCCGATCGCTGCTGCAGCAAAGGCAGCACTTTCAGGCCTGGCGGTGATGAAGGTCATAGACATGGCCGACGAGTGGGGTCAATACGCCAGCCGCATCAAGCAGGCCACGAAGAGCACAGAAGAGTACACCTATGTGCAGGAGCGCATGCTTGCCTCCGCAAACGCCACTTTCCGGAGGATCCAAGAGACGCGCGAGAGCTTCATCCAGCTCTCGCCGGTGTTGCGGGAAATGGGGCTATCGCTGAGCCAGTCAGTGGATGTGATCGACTCATTCAGCGGATTGCTGGTGGTCAATGCGGCGAGCGCGGATAAATCCAAAGGAGCCATGGAGGCTCTGGCCAAGTCGCTTCAAAAAGGTGCGATTGATGCAGACGCATGGATGAGCATCTACTCAACTGTGGACAGCGTCGTCGACATCATCGCTGAGAGCAGTGGCAAAAGTGCAACCGAGATTCGAAGGCTGGGAGCCGAGGGCAAGCTTGGCATTGATGTGCTGGTGCAGGCGCTATCCGATGGCTCGTCCAAGATCGCAAAGCAGGTCAAAGACATGCCTACCACGGTCAAGGATGCCATTCAGTCCGTGACGAATGCTCTGTATGAGTATGTCGGGCGCACAAATGAGGCCAGCGGCATCACAGCCACTATCTCTTCAGCCATTCAGTCGCTTGGGGCCAATTTCAATGTGCTGGCCGATACGGCTTTGATCGCAGTTGCTGCTGGCTTGACGCGTTACGTTGCAGGAATGGTGGCTGCCAGTGTAGCCACAGCCGCCAAGGCTGCTGTGGCTGTACGTGCCGCAGCAGCAGAGGTCGCATTGGCGGAGGCCCAGGTGGCTCAAACAGCTGCCTCTCTAGCGCAGGCTCGGGCGTTTGCTGGCGTTGGCGTAACTCAGGCGCAGGTGACGGCCGCCACGCTGGCGCATGAAGTGGCAACCAATCGACTGACTGCGGCGCAGGCTGCGCAACTTGCCACGAGTGCGGCCATGAGTGGTGCTTTGCGCGGGCTGATCGCATTTCTCACTGGGCCAGCCGGCATTGCCATTGCTGCCGGCATCGCCGCCGCAAGCATCTTTGCATTTGGGAACAACGCATCGAATGCTGTACCCAAGGTCGACGAGCTCACAGCTTCGGTTGATAAGCTGACCACTGCGCAGCTCGCCAATCAGCGCAACAAGGCAGCGGACGCCATCGGGCAGCTGACAACGAAGGCGCGGGATGCGAATGCGGCAGTCAAGGCGCTGGAGCGTGACCAGGCAGCCTTGAACAAGCAATTTCAGGAAGGCCGGGGCGGCATTGATTCGAAGGGACTGGAGAACGTCAATCGCGCTTTGGTGGAGGCTCGAAGTAATGCGGATGGCGCCACCAAAGAGCTGCAGGAAATGATCAATGCCGACTACAAATTGGCAGAGGCACAGAAGCAGCGAGAGAGCGCTCCCACCGCAAAGGCGAAGGTTAATCGCAAGGATCCTGAAGTTCAGAAGCGCTTGGCAGCCATGCGTGATGAAGTTGAGTTGGCCAAGCTATCTGGTGCGGCACGTGCTCGACTGCAGGCGATCCAGAAGCTGGGCGTCAATGCCACGGCCGAGGAGCGAGCAGAGGCTGAGAAGCTGGCGACCACCATCTATGACCTGACCGAAGCTCAAAAGAAGCTCAAAGAAGGTTCTAAGGGTGAGAAGTTTGATAGCAAGAGCTACTTGCTTGGATTGAGTGCGAACGCATCGACTGATGAGCTGGCTCGAATTGATGCGCAGGAGCAAGAGTCCTTATCCAAGCATAAGGCCCTGCTCAAGGAGCGAAAACTGAGCACACAGGAGTATGAAGAAGGCGTGACGCTCATTCAGAGACGCTACGCCTCTGAGCGTGCGAAGCTTCAGGATGATGAGCTCGGTATGTTCATCGCGCGAGCGGAAGAGGCAAGCAAGGCGCGTGCGGACATGGCCACGCAAGCACAGGAACTCGGCAACGCCCTGACCGAATCTGTGATGACTCCGCTGGAGCGCTTGAATATCGAATTGCTGAAGCATGACAGCTTGCTAGCGGCCGGCGTGATCTCGCAGGAAACATACACGCGCGCGGCAGTGAAGGCCAGAAAGGAATATCAAGAGAATCTGAATCAGATGGATCAGTTCACGGTCCGTTTCGCGCAGAACGTGCAGGACCAGTTGGGCGACACGATCTACAACAACCTCACGGGTGATTTCGACAATATCGGCAGGGCCTGGGGGCAGATGCTGATGAAGATGGCCAGTCAAGCCATTGCTGCAAATCTTTCGCGCACCTTGTTCGGTGGGCTTGTTCAGGGTGGGTCAGGCTCTGGTTTGTTCGGATCTGCTGTCAGTGCAATTGGAAGCCTCTTCGGTATCAGCGGTGGCCGAGCCAACGGCGGCGATGTTGGCGCCGGAAAGATGTACGAGGTCAATGAACGAGGCGTACCGGAGCTGCTGACTGTGGGCAACAAGCAGCTGCTGATGATGGCAGGGCAGTCTGGCCGGGTGACGCCGATGGGAGGCATGGAGGTTGCGAACGTGCCGTCCCCGCGAGGGCAGGGAAGTGGGTGGGCTGGCGCTGCCCCCATCATCAATATGAAGTTCATTGGGGCACCATCGCAGCCAGAAGTGAAGCGGAGCACATCGGGCAACGGTCAATTCGACATCGAAGTGATATTCAAGCAGATCGAGAACCGGATCGGCGATGGGATATCGAACGGTACCGGCGCGCCATATCGCGCACTGACTGGACGCTTTCCTGGCCTGAGGGACAGCTGAACCCGCTCCCTAGCATGCCTATGCATGGCATCGCTACCTTCATACGTCACTGTCCATTTTTCCCGTCCCGAGTCGTTTGACCCAGCGGTCGCGTCATCGGAGATGGAGCGCGGCCTGGCCAAGCTCCGTGTCACGAATGCGCGTGTGGTCAAAGAAGTTGAGGTGACGCTGCAGTTCAAGTCTGCAGACGATACCGAAACCTTCGAGGACTGGTACTTCAATACGGTTCGCCGCATCGGCTTCTTCAATTGGTTCGACACGCGGACTGGTGTTGTGCGTTCGGTGCGCTTCAAGGGCGGCGCTTTAGGTGAGTTGGTGCCGCTGGCGCAAGGGTTCGCCGTCGCACAGCGCACAGCCACGCTGGAGTTCCTGCGATGACTGACTTTCGCACGCGAAACCAGCGCCTCACCAACGATGTGGGTCATATCGAGCTGCTGGAGGTGAGCAACCCCAGCTTTTCGGAGCCCATGCGTATCTGCAACGACACCCAGGACTTTGTGAGCCAGGGCATCAGCTACATCGGTTTGATGTTCGGCTTCACGCTGCCTGACGATGTGGCTGGGCAGGCTCCCCGCATGCGCCTGGGCATGGACAACGTGGGCCGTGGCGTCAGCGACGAGCTAGAGCGCCGCCTGCCCGGTACCACCACGATGGCCAAGCTGATCATCGTTCCGCGCGATATGCCGGACGTGCATCAGCATGTGTACTGGCTGCCAATGTCCAGCGTAAGCATCAGCGGGGCCTCTGCCCAGGCCTCCTGCAGCGTCGATGACCTCATGCGGCGCGCGGCCTGCCTGCAGATGGCCAATCCGCACACCTTGACGGGGATCTTCTGATGCTGGACGCCCTGCAGCTGGACCGATTCATCGGCATCCCCTATTGCCCACGCCACATGGACTGCGCCGACCTGGCCCTGCTGGTGCAGCGCGAGCTGTTCGGTCGTCAGGTGGTGCTGGCCGGCAAGCGGGCCCGGCCGCTCGAGCTGGATGCCCAAGCCGCCGCCATTGCCGGCTATTGCACCGAGCTGGGCACGGCAGTGGAGCAGCCCCAGGACGGCGATGCCGTGCTGATGCGCGACTTTGATACCGAGCAGGCCGGGCACATCGGCATTTACGTATTTACCAATTTCGCACCGCATGTGCTGCACACCTCCCACAAGCTGGGTGCGTCCGTGCTGCACCGGGTGCAGGACTTGCTGGGCTACGGCCTGGTGGTAGAGGGCTTTTACCGATGGAAGTGAATCGCGCTGAATCTGCTGCTGTGGCTGCCGTGGACGGGGTGCCTGCCGATGTGCTGGACGCTCAGGGCCGCCTGGTCGTCACGCCCAATGCACTGACGCTGGACGGCCAGCGCAATGTGCCGGCAGATCTGCAGCCCGGTGAGAGCCTGGCATCTTTCCTCGAGCGCCATGTGCCCGGTATCGACTCCGGGGCCTGGACCGTGATGATCGGCGGGGCCGTGGTGCCCCAAGCCATGTGGGTGCGCACCTTCCCCAAGCATGGCCAGCTGATCGCCTGCCGGGCCGTGTTGCGCAAGAGCGCGCTGCAGTTGGTGGCCATTGCTGCGCTGTCTTATTTCACGGCTGGTTGGGGGGCTTCGCTGGCCGGCGCCATGGGCATGGGCGCGGCGGCTGGGTCGGCCATCGGCATGGGCATGTTCATGGCTGGCTCCATGCTCATTAACAAGGTGCTGGGCCCCAAGATTCAATCTCAGCAGTCCCAGGCGCAAAAGCAGATCTACAGCCTGAGCGACCAGCGCAACACTGCGCGCCCCTATGAGCCAATCCCCACGCTGTGGGGCGAGATGCGCGTCACGCCCGACCTGGCCAGCAAGTCCTATGCGTGGTACGAGGGCGACGATCAGTACCTGAGCACCATCCTGCTGGGCGGCATCAATGTGCATGAAGCGTTTGACCTGGCCGTCGGTGACACGCCCATCGGCAACTACAGCGATGTGAGCCTGTATTTCAATGGCTTTGCTGGCATGCCCAGCCAGAACGTGCCGCTGTACAGCAATGTGGACGCTATCGCCGGTGCCGAGTTCGTCAACGGCGGCGACTGGATCACCCGCACCGGCTCGGCCGGGGCCGCGGCCCTGCAGGTGGACATCGAGGGCCAGCTTTACGCCGTGTACAGCAAGTCGGGTGTGGGTGTAAACAGCGTGGGCCTGACCATTCAGGCGCGCAAGGTCGGCACGAGTGCGTGGGCCACATTGCTTGAGACCACCTTGAGCCATGCCAGCCAGGATGCACTGCGCCGCACCTATTCGTTCGATGTGGCGCCGGGCCAGTACGAGGTGAGGGCCAAGCTGGGGGTACCTCACTGGACTGACCCGCAGGATATGTGCCGCTTGTCTTGGGTTGCGCTCAAGACCGTGCAGTCCGACACCACGGATTACAGCCAGTGGGGCCGCATCGGCATCAAGATCCGCGCATCGGGCCAGCTCAATGGCAGCCTGGACACGGTGCGGGCCACCTATCGGGCCAAGCCCATGCCGATCTGGACGGGCACGGGCTGGGCCACGGCCACCACGCGTGCCAATGGCTTGTCCAACCCTGGCGCCATCCTGCTGCAGACGCTGCGCGGCATCTGGACCGTCAACCCCCAGGGGCAGCGCGTTTTGCAGTTCGGCTTTGGCCTGAGCGACGATCAGATCGACATCGAAGGCCTCAAGGCCTTCATGCTGCACTGCGCAGCGCGCGGCTACACCTATGACAAATGGGTCACCACAGGTGTTTCGCTGGGTGCTTTCTGCGACGAAGTGGCGCTGGCCGGCATGGGCCAGTTCACGTGGACGGACGGCAGTCGGCCCACGGCTTCGTTTGTGACCAGCGGCCAGCCCCTGGGCGGCGTGGTCAATATGGCCAACATGCTCAAGGGCGGATTCAGCGTGGATTACGCGCTGAGCAACGCGGCCGACGGCATTGAATACCAATGGCTGAGCCGCGACACCTGGGAAATGACGACCCTGCGTGTGATGGCCCCAGGCGTGACCACCATGTTGAATCCAGCCCGCGTGACGGGCGAGGGCATCACCAGCGAGGCCCAGGCCGCTGTGATGGCCCGCTACCACCTGGCCCAGAGCCTGTACCAGTACAAGACCGTTCACTTCACTGCCGACATTGAGCACCTGGACTATCGCCGCCTGTCGGTGCTGTCCGTGTCCCACGATCTGACCCAATGGGGCTTCGGCGGGCGCCTGGTCGCTGCCAAGCGCGTGGGCGGGCAAGTGCAGCTCACGCTGGACGAGTCAGTGCCGCCGCTAGCCACGCCCTATATCGGCCTGCGGGTGCCTGGTGGGCGCGACTATCGTGTGTGGCCCGTGCAGCCGCTGGCGGCCGAGTCCAACGTAGTCACCCTGGTGGGCGAATGGCCCGTGGGCGTGGCCTTGCCCGGGGAGGATCTGGACAACCCCGCACACGACACGCTCTGGTGCTATGACTTCAAGTCCACACCCGGCTACCGCGTGCGCGTGACCGGCATTGACCCCGAGTCCGACCTCAAAGGCGCCCGCGTGACGGCCGTGCCAGAGGGCCCGGAGTTCTGGGACTATGTCTTCAACGGCACCTATGTGCCCGCGCCCAATCAAAGCAGCATCCCCCAGCTGGGTCGCCCCGTGGTCAAGAACTTGCGCGTGTCAGAAAAAGTCAACCTGCAGGGCGATACAGAGTGGTACGAGCTGTCCTGCATCTGGGATGTGGAAGGCGACTTTGACCACGCCCAGGTCTGGGCCGGCCGTGACGGGTCCGAGCTGCGCCTGGTTGACGGCAACGCTGTCGGCAACCGCAGCACGTTCCGCATTGACGGGGCGGGCGAATGGCTCATCGAGGTGCGGCCGTTCAATCCTGCGGGGCGTGCTGGTCAGGTGGCCGTCAAGCTGTACATCACCAGCCAGACACAGCTGCCCCCGCGCAACCCCGGCACGTTTGTGGTCCAGCAGTTGGCTGGTGGCTTGCGACGTTTTGCTTGGGCCTATGCGGGTGACAAACCGGCCGCACTGGCTGGTGTGCAAATCCGCTATCTGCCTGGAGAAGTGGCTTTGAGCCTGAACGGCTGGGATGCCATGCAGCCCTTGGGTGATGACGATGACATTTACACCGCCCAGTTTGAGGCCAGTCGCCCAGGCGCTGGCCTGTGGACGTTTGGTTTACGCGCCATCGACACGGCAGGCCAGCTGGCCAATGGCATTGCGCGCTTTGTCATTGAGCTAGACCAGAGCTTTGATCAGATACAAAACCCTGACTTGACCCCGCCCCCCCCTGGTGACCGGATTGACGGCGACAGGCATGCTCACTTCGGTGCAGGTGGCATGGGATGCCCCACTCTATGCCGTAGGCCATGGCCATGCCCGCACGGAGATCTGGGCCGGGCAGGGTGCTGATCTGCAGCAAGCCACCCCGATGGGCGAAGGCTATGCTGGCCCCATCAGCTTCAGTGCCCAACCCGCGCAAAGCTGGAACATTTGGGCGCGCAACGTCAGCGTCGATGGCGTGGCCGGCAACTGGGCCGGCCCGGTGGCGGCCGCTACGGGCGAGGATGTGGCCGGTCTGCTGGAGGCGCTGGCCGGGAAGGTTGGGTCTGAACAGTTTGATCCCATCGTGGTGGAGAAGATCGACCAGCTAGATCTGATTGACTTTGACCGCATTGACGCGCTCAACGATTTCAGCCTAGAGCAGTTGGAGTCTGTGGCGCAGGTGGATCTCAAGCGCCTTGACCTGATTGACATTGAGGGCGGTCCGCTGGGCAAAAGCTTGGTGACCGCTGCGGCTCAGCAAGATGCGCTGAACCAGCAGGTGCGCGGCAATATGGAGGATATGGGCAAAGGCTTGCTGGAAGCTGCGCTGGCTGCCGATGCTGCGCTCGAGCGCATCACCGATGCCGGTGTGTATGTCGATCCAGCCACCGGCCAGGTCAAGATCTACGGGCTAGAGACCACCAAAACCCAGGTCACCAATCTGGAGGTGCTGCTGGATGCGTTGTCTGGTCAGTTGCAGCTCAAGGCCTCCACGGCTTACGTGGACGGAAGGATTGCGGAGGCAGTGCTTTCGCCAGCAGATCTGCTTCTTTATGAGGGTCTGGACGCGCGCCTCATCAATGTGGTTCAGCAGCTCGACAGCATCAACGGCACGCTCAGCAGTAAGGCCGAGGCACTTGAGCTGCAGAATGCCGTTGCCCGGCTGACCACCGCAGAAAGCAATCTCGATGCCCTGGGGGCGCAGATCGCCTTGCGCGTGACGCGGGCCGAGTATGAGGCCGCGCAAGATGCCCTGCAAACCAGGCTAGGCAGTGCCGAGCTGACCTTGTCGGCGCTGGATGTGCCAGCCATCACGGCTACGGTAACCGCTGTGAGCAAGTTGCAGCGTGAATCGGACAAGACCGCACAAGCTCTGCTGCAGGACATCCTGAATGGTGAATACAACAGGGTCCAGGCCCAGGACGCCTTGGCGTTTGCGCGCAACCAGCTGAGCGCTTCGATACAGGAGGGGCTGTCAGCAGAGGCGGCAGCGCGCACTCAGCTGGCGGCTACCGTGGACCAGCAAGCGGCAGCGCTGGAGCAGGAATCGTTGACGCGCGCGACGGCGGATGCAGCCGAGGCCAGCCAGCGCCAAGCTCTGGCGGCCACGGTACAGGGAAACCAACAGCAAACTACTGCCGCAATAGAAGCCGAGCAAGCGGCCCGTGTAGATGGCGACGCGGCAGAAGCAGCGCAGCGCGAGGCCCTGCGCGCGCAAATGCAGGGCGATACAGACACGCTGGCGGCGCTGCTGGAGGAGGAGGCAACGACTCGCGCCACGGCGGACAGCGCCGAAGCTTCGGCCAGGCTGCAGCTGGCTGCACAGCTGCAGCAGGCGGACAGCGCCCTGGGCGCGGAAGTCTCGGACGAGCGCAATGCACGCATTGCCGCCGATGAAGCCGAGGCAGCGGCCCGCACCGCTCTGGCCACCCGCTTGGATGGCAAGGACAGCGATCTGGCTGCGCAGGTCAGCGAGGAACAGTCTGCCCGTGTGGCAGGCGATGCGGCTGAAGCACTGGCCCGTCAGCAGTTGGCGGCGGCAGTGGAGCAGGACCAGGGTTTGTTGCAGGCCCAGATCGAGGCTGAAGCCACCGCCCGTGTGGAGGGCGACCGTGCAGAGACCACCTCGCGCGAAAGCCAGATCTCGGTATCTCGGGAGCTGAGCAAAAAAGAGGGTGAACGCACAGCGCAGGCTTTGCTGCAAGACATTCTGACCGGTGAGCGCAACATGGAGGAGGCCAGAACAACACTGGCCCTGGCCAAGGTCGAGCTGTCCACGCAGATCCAGGAAGGCTTGAGTGCGGAGGCTGTGCAGCGCACACAGTTGGCTGCCGTGGTAGATGGGCAAAAGGCAGCGCTCGAGCAGGAGTCTCGCGTGCGGGCTGATGGCGACGCAGCCGAAGCGCTGCAGAGGCAGCAACTCGCGGCGCGCTTGGAAGGGGCTGACAGCGCATTGCAGTCCCAGCTTTCGGATGAGCAGATCGCCAGAGTTGATGCTGATACCGCCGAAGCCATTTCACGCCAAGCGCTGGCAGCGCAGATGCAGTCCGAACAGGATGCTATCCGTGCGCAGGTTTTCGCGGAGTCGCAGGCCCGCGCCACGGCGGACGAGGCAGAGGCTTCGGCGCGTCAACAGTTGGCCGCTACTGTGGGTGACAACCATGCAGCAGTGCAGCAGCAGTTCACGGCACAGGCCGGCATCAATGGCTATCTGGCAGCCAAGTACTCGCTGGCCGTGCAGGTGGGCAGCGGGGGGCAGGTGGTGGTGGGTGGCATGCAGATCACCGGTACCGCAGATGGTGAAGCAGGGCCCAAGATCGCTATTGCGTTTGCCACCGATGCATTCAGCATCGTGGCGCCCGATGGCAGCCGCAAGGTCGTGCCCTTTTATGTGCAGACCTCGGACATGACAATCAATGGCGTGTCCGTGCCGGCCGGTGTCTACATGGACTCGGCGCGCATCGGCAATGTCGAAGCGCTGTTTGGCCGCTTCGGATCGCTTTTTGCGGACAAGGTGCAGGCCACGGCTATCAGTGCCAGTCAGCTCACAGCCGGTAATGGAGTGATTGGTGGCACGCTGAAATCCAGCAACTACGTGGCCGGCTCCAGCGGCTGGACGCTGCGGCCTGACGGCATGGCTGAGTTCTCGGGTGTGATCGTGCGCGGGACCGTGTATGCCTCGTCGGGGCAGGTGGGAGGCGTCACGATTGCAAGCAATGAGCTGCATTCCAGCAACTGGAACGGCGTTTACGGGCCTACTGGCACGGGCTGGGCGATCCGGGCCAACGGAGAGGCCTATTTCAACGGCCTCAACATCCGAGGGCAGATCAACGGCGGCGCCTTTGCGGGCTACGGTTGGCCTGCGGCTGGGCAAAGCGGCTTCCACCTGGGGCCAAACGGCCTGCTGATCGGGAATGCCAACAACGGCAAGTATCTGCAAGTCACTGCCGATGGTGATATTTACACGCCGGGCTTCAATGTCGTTGGCGGTGTGATGACCGTCCACCAGGCCAACATCATTGACACCTTGCAGATCAAGAGCGGAGCGCTTACTTCCGTGGCTCCACGTTGGCGCGGAAATTTTGCATTTTTCGTATCCGCCAGTCGGACGCTTGATGAGTTTGCAGTGTCTCCCGAGTATCAAAACATCATCTATCTGGAATGGGTGAACAACATCGGTGGCGACGGCCTGTATCTCATGGCCTATAGGGGCTACGGGGAAGACAGTTCGGCTGTGGGCGTTCTCTATCCGGGCGCTTATGCCCGCGTAGAGCTGCTGTTTTATGCCAATGGCTCTCATATGGGGACCGCATCCGTAGAGGTCTTTCAGGGCATTGGGAATTACGTGATCACTCCCATGTACGCGGTGCCATTGGGCGCCACATATGTGGTCGTGAACATGCCGGCGATTTCTCGCAACTCCCCCGAAGGTCAGCGCTCGCTGAACAACATCAAGATCACAACCATCTCGATCAAGAGATAACCATGAAGGACTGCTAAATGGCATGGTACAGAACTGGCACCGTCGCGGTGACCAACAACAGCAACGTCATCACCGGCACAGGCACCTCATGGGTGGATGGTGCAGCGGTTGGCGAAACCTTCCTGGGGCCGGACGCGCAGGTCTATGAGATCACGTCCATCGTGAGCGGCACCAGCTTGCGCATCAGCCCTAACTACAAAGGCAGCACGGCCACAGTCCAAGCGTACGCCATCATGCCTACTCAGGGCTATTTGCGTGACCTGGCTGCCCAGGCTGCGGCCCTGGTCAATAGCTACCAGGCGGTGCGCGATGGCGCTGGGGCCGGCAAGTTTGCAGCGGGTACGGCTGCAGCGCCCAGCGTGCGCGGCGCAGCCGACGAAAACACCGGTTTGAACCTGCCTGGATCTGATGTGGTTCAACTGGTCACTGGCGGGGTGGCGCAACTGCAGATCACTGCAGATGGCACGCCCAGCGGCAATGCCGTGACCAAGGCGCCAGTCAGCACAGCTCAGCAGGAGGCCATCAATGCGGCCGCTGCGGCATCGGTGCCTACCTCGACGGTGGGTTCAGATCCTGCGCAGATCCCGCCCGCTCAGTTCTTTGGTCGGCTGGCCTTCTTGGATGTTTTGGGCGCGCTCATGGTCTCCAAGCACCAGCCTGCAGCTAACGGCTCCTTCTGGACAGAGCGTGTCAGCGACACATCCATCAAGCTATTTCTGCGCGGTGACGATGGTGTCGCGCGTTCCACAACCCTGACCTTGAGCTAATCTGCCATGGCAAATATTCTGAATCTGCCCGACCTGCGGCCCTCGCTGCTGCTGGACTTTGCCAACAGCCGCCAGGTGGACCCGCGCGTCACCTTTACCCGAGCGTCTGCTGCCACGCGATGGAATGCTGCTGGCGTGCTGGAAACTGTGCCTGCTGGTGTGCCGCGCATCGACCACGATCCAGCGACCGGTAAATGCCTGGGCCTGTTGGTGGAGGGGGCGCGCACGAACCTGAGAACCAACTCCCGGCAACCCACTGCAAGCACGGGGACCGTCTTGGGCACATCCAGTGCAATTGCCCCCGATGGATTGGCGGTCACTTCCATTGAGGACGATCCGGCCACCTCCGGCGAGCACTACGTCAACGATTTGGCAGTGGCGGTCACCACGGGGCAAACATTCGTGCAGAGCGTCTTTGTCAAGGCGATGCCTGGGGCAGAGCGCCAAGTAGTGCTTCGAGTTGCTGGCAGTGTGGCTGGCAGTCAGTCCCTGGCTTTCAATGTCAGTGATACCGCATGCTCGGCAACATCGGCGCCCAGCTATCCATACGGCATACAGAAGTGCCTGAATGGCTGGTGGCGCATCTGGAGCCAGTACACCGCTATAGGCGACTTTGCAGCGGCGGTCTTTCGAGTCCAGGTCTACAAGAACAATTCGGGCGGCTATCAGGGGGAGGCCGGCAAGGGCTTGTTTCTGTTTGGCCGACAAGTCGAGGCGGGCAGCTCCCCAACGTCATACATCCCTGCAGGGGCGAGTGTGGCTACGCGGGCAGACGAGTTCGCCGGGCTGCTCGGCGCTAACTTCTCCAACTGGTATCGGCCAGACGAGGGCACCTTCTTGTTTGAGGGGGCGCCTTCAAGTATTGCCCCTGGATATGGCCCTGGCCTGTTCGCGGTTGGAGACGCCACGCTGAGTTTTGAAACTCGCAATGGGCTTTATCTGAACACCGGCAACGGCACGGGTGTGCTCGCGGCCAGCATGGCTGTGGCAGGTGCCGGGCAGATCGGCACCAACACTGTCACAGGGACATTCGCTGCTGGCGTGACCAAGAAAACAGCCTTCGCGTACCAGACTGACAACACCGTGGGCGCCACTGATGGCGTGCTCGGGGTGGTTGACACCTTGTGCACGATTCCCAAGGGGCTCACCGGGCTGTCTCTTGGCGAACTGTCTGCCGGCTGGTCGGGCGGTACTTCAAGGCTGAACGGCCATATCCGGCGCTTCGCTTTCTATCCCAAGCGCCTGACAGCTGCTGAGCTGAAACGAATCACGGAGGCCTGAGCATGCGATTTCTGAAGTTTGATTCCAAGCCAATTGCCCGCGCGGCATTCGCGCCGTGGCTGAGTCCCCAGGCGGTGGAGATACCGTCATCCATCGGCACGGTGGCCGTGGATGTGGTCGGCGTGATCCAGCGCCCCACAGGGGAGATGCTGGACTCGCCTGATGGACCGGTGCCCGTTTTGGCTCCCGTTCCTGGCTACCACATCAACCTGAGCGAGCGCATCCCAGAGCTGCAGCAGTACGAGATCGAGCCGCCAGCTATTCCAGATCGAGTGTTTGCGGGCAGCGAGAACCCGGCACCGCCGGCATGGCCGCGCTTTTTCGGCAATCAAAAGCTGGACCTGTTCACGCAGGCAGAGCAGCTGGCCGTTGTCACGGCCACGATGACGGACCCTGTCGTCAAGCTGCTCTATGACCGGCTGCTGGGCTCTGCATACCTTACCTATGAGGACGCGGAGACCGAGCAAGGCCTGGCCATGTTGGTGGACAAGGGCCTTCTGACGACAGGGCGCAAAGCCGAAATTGTGGCGGCCATGCAGCCACTAGATCGGCAGGGAGTGGCCTGATGGACTGGACGCCGCTGATTCACGCGCTGATTGCCATGCTGGCCCAGGCCCTGGTCGGCCTGGTGCTGGGCAACTGGTGGTTGGGTGGCGCGCTGGCCTGCAGCTGGTGGCTGGCGCGCGAGCACACCCAGGCCGAATATCGCTGGATTCAGGCGTTTGCGGGCGGGCACCGCACGGGCATGCCCTGGTGGGGAGGGTTTGATCCCAGGGTATGGAACAGGGCTAGCGGCCTGGATGCGCTGGTTCCAGTAGTCGCCTGTCTGGTCGTTTATCTGTGCGTTGCGCTCCCAGTGCTCACCTGAGTGGAGATCTTCTCGCTCCCTAGCATCCCTGAGCTATGTCAATGGCATCTGGTTTGGCCGGTTGCTTTGGTGCTCATTACGGCGGAGGGAGTCAATGAACGAAACACTGGAGAATGCCGCAATCGTTGTAGGCAAGACAGCAACATATGGAGGGGCCGCCGGGGCTGTTCTTGGCGGCCTGACCATTTCAGAGCTTGGCATCACGATTGGCGCCATCGTCGGCATCTTGGGTTGGGTCTGCAGCCAATACTGGTCCTGGCGCAGGGACAAGCGGTCAGCCGCAGCTGACCATCGTGCAGCAGCTGCCGATCTTCGAGACAAGGCAGAGAGCGACTTGCGCATGACGCTGATGCGCACGACAGGTGCGCCGATCATGCCCCCGGCCAAGGAAACTGAGGAGGCCGAGCATGAATGAGGTCTCAATGCCCAAGGCGCCAAGTATTCCTGCATCATTGGCCAGGAAGGGGGCGATCCCGGCTGCACTGCTGGCGGCCCTGACCAGCCCGCTGGCGTACACGACGCTTGAACGCTGGGAAGGCAACATTCTTCACGTCTACAAGGACAAGCTGGCCAACGGAATTCCCACGTTCTGTGCAGGCCGCACTGACTGGAAGGCTCCGCCCGGCGCGAAGCTGACCAGCGACCAATGCCAGGAGGTCAACAAGACCACGTTGCTCGAGTACGGCTACACCGTCTTGGGATGCGTGAACTGGGACTATTTGACGGCCAAGCGCCTGATCGGCTTGACCATGTTCGCCATCAACGTGGGCAAGGAGGGTGCGTGCGGCTCCCAGGCCGTTCGCCAGATCAATCAGGGCAACGTGACGGCCGGCTGCAACCTGATCGCTAGGACCTCGAGCGGTGCGCCGAACTGGTCATTTGCGGATGGCAAGTTCGTCCAAGGGCTCCAGAACCGCCGGCAAGCTGAGCGCTCCCTGTGCCTGGAGGAAAGCAAGTGATGAATGACCGAGCTAACTCTATCGCCAAGGGTTTGCTGCTGGTGCTGGCCTTCTCCGCTGGCTGGGCGGTCAATGGCTGGCGAGCAGACGCGCGCATCGCGCGTGCGGAAAGCGCACAGGACAAACAGGTCGCATCTCAAGCTCAGCAATCGCAAGCTGCTACAGAAAACAAAGCGGTTGCCGTGGTCACGCACGGTACCTCCCAACAGGAAAACACCCATGACTACACGCAAGAAATGGCCCGCCTGGAGGCTGGGCGCGCTGCTGATGCTGCCCGCATTGCAGGCCTGCAGCACGACATCAGGAGCGCGGCCACCCGCAACGCCCAGCTTGCCGGTGACGCCGCTGCCTGCCGAGATCTCGCAGATCAGCACCAGCGACTCGCAGGCCTCGCTGCAGAAGGCGCGGAAGTGGTTGGCGAACTTGCTGGACTGGTCCAAAAGCGAGACGCCCAGGTGAGCCTGTTGCGTGGCCAGATTGCGGCTGACCGAACGCTGCTCGAGCAGTTGAACTAAAAGCGCCCCTGATACCTTTATTGGTGTCGGGGCGCTTTTTGCGTTTGGTGCTTGATCAGTAACCTTCGACCAAAGGTGGCATCGTGGTGACGAGGTTGGCCGAAGCATGCAAGTGCATGAAACCTTGATGAAGTGGAAGATTACACTGCGCAGTGGAGTGCCCGTTTACACAAAAAAAACTGTATGCTTTCTTACCTTAGAATACATATCTTATTGAATTTCTTAATGTTTTGAATAATTGACTGTTTCTAATATATGTTTAATCTAAATTCTAAATATAAAAATGGAAAAGATTTTCTATCGCTTGAATTGCCTGGGTACTTTATTGATTACATACCAATAGATGGGGCAAAAAGTATAGTTTTTACTTTTGAAAATGCAGACAAACCAAACATACCAAGACCAGATGCTCTTCGTGAACCGTGGGGCGGTATGTGGCTACATGAGCGTGGTTACGCTGTTATCGGTGTAAAACCAAAATCAGTTGAGTGGTATCGAGGGAAAGATTTACACGATTTCTTTCGATCAAATGATTTACAAAAATTTCTTGCTCAGTTTGATGAGATTTTTTTATATGGCTCGTCAATGGGTGGATTCGCAGCAATGGCATTCGCAGATGCCATACCTGGCTCAAAAGTAATTGCATTCAATCCACAATCTACGCTGGATCCATTGATAGTCCCATGGGAAAAACGTTACGAAGAAGGTCGCATTCAAGACTGGTCTGGTGATTTTTCGGATGCACGCATCGGAGCCACTAAGGCAAAATCCGTATTTGTCGCTTATGACCCATTATTTGAGCCTGACCGTAAGCATATTAATAGATTAGAACAGAAAAACCTTATACCTTTAAAAATGCCGCTGGTTGGGCATGTCATCGCAAATTACATGAGTGAAGTAGGCATTCTTTCAGAGTTTGTGGAAGGCGCATTATCAGGGAAATTATCGGCCAGTGATTGCAATCGGCTAGCGCGAAACCGAAAAAACACCCCCAGATATTATTATTGTCTTTTTGAGAGAGCGAAATCCATTTCTGTTAAGGAAGTCTGCCTTGCAAATATTTTGAAAATAAAAAATATTCGGCCTGAATATCAGCAGAATTTCTTTGAGTTAATGGATTCAATTGGATCTTGGCATTTGATAAAGGATTCTGAGATTCAAAAAAATTTAATAAAGATTAATGACGATATTTTATTTAAAATACTAAAAAAAGCTGCTGAAAAAAGTTATTTGGATGACGCTCTTAAAGTTGCAAAGCTTGCAATTGCTCATCGAAAAGTAACTTCTGAGATGCTCGTTTTTATATCAGAATCCCTATGGAGATTGAAGCGTTTACAAGAAGCAGAAGCCTACGCTAGGTTAGCTTTACTTAGCACCCCAAGTTATGGTAATGCTTACCGCATTCTCGCCAGAATTTTATTCTCTGATAAACGTGCCAATGAGGCACGAGACATCGCAAAGGTAGGTGTTGTAGTAGAAAAAACAAGTTTCCTAGGCTGGCATGATCTTGCACGTTACTACGAAGTGTCAGGTGATTTCAATGATGCACTTATCGCTGCTGAACAAGCGGAAAAATTGCAGCCGAATAACTCAGCTGTGAAAGAGGTAATTAAAAGAATAAAGGAAAATTTATAAAAAACTTACTGCATAAATCGTTGCTGGCATGTGCACAATTGTGGCTGGCCAAGATCAATAACTACACGATTGTTACAACCTAGGCCCACAGAAAAGCACGTCTCATATACAGGATGCATTCGCGGATTGCCATAGGCAACAAAACATGCATTGAGTGGTATTTTATGAGACACAAGATTGATAAGAATGGCTCAACCATGCGCCTTTGACCGTGGTTAACTGATCGGACTTTTAATCCGTTGGTCGCGAGTTCGAATCTCGCAGGACCCACCAGAATACATAAGCCGCTACAGCTGTTAAAGCTGTAGCGGCTTTTATGTTTTATTCCCGTGGTGGAGCATTCATCGCTCCAAGGAATTGCGGTTTGCCCTCCTTGCGCGTTCATGGACACGGGTGGCCCTTGCTCTGTCGGCCTGCGGTTCGGGTAGCGCTCCGTATCGATTCCTGTCCGGGTTATCAATCAACAGAAACGACTCTTGCGAGGCTGAGTGGCCTCTGCAGCCAGGTTTTGTGCTTCGCCAAAGGCTTTGTCCGTCGGAGTAGCGAACCTGCTTTCCGCTGGACAGGCAGCGGCTCAGCAGATCGGTCAGTGGAAGTGATGCTGGAGCCAGGCCTTGTCTTCTGGCGGGCCAGCGGTGCTGGCGCTGGTCGCCGTGTGCTTGCCGAAAAAGCAGAACCCCGCTCAGTTCAACAGTGGCGGGGTTCGTCAGGAGATCGGAGACCGAGCTGCTGTTATGGGGTTTTGCTTCTTCCCCGGTAGTTCAGGTCGGTGGCCGAGTAGTTCTCACGCTTGCGCCAGTCCATTTGAATCGGGCCGGCATGGTTGGCAGGATAGGTGATGCGCTCTTTTTCGCGATTGAGTTCCCACTGCTTTGCATCCACGATGCGATGGACTGTGGACTCTTTGGATTTGCTCATGGGGAAGGCGGCCTTCAATCAAGTTTCTGAACCTAAAGAAGACGGTACAGCTGCCGGGATGGCGAGTCCAGTGAATTCGCATGATGAATGACGGATCGCCTGGATTGCGTTGGAATCACGACTACTAGGGGATGTTTTTAGGGTGGATGCGGATAGTTGCTGCTTGGAGGATGGGGTTGTGTTACCGTCAAGGCGTCAGCCTTGAAGCGGCCTGAGCCCTGTGTGGCCGCTCAAACGCTGCAAACAGAGCGTCGGGGAATTCTTGTCGGGCATATTGGCCCCCGGAATGAGAAAAGTCCGCTTTGGAAGATGGGCAGGGTGATGGATTCCAGGTGAGCGATGCCTTCGACTGTGACTGCTAGACCCAAATACATGCAGCCGGCGATCTGTCGTCCACATCTTGCCTCGATGCGTATTCCGGTTGGGCCGACTCCTCGCGCCGGAGGCGAGGCATGGTGTTGCATCGGCCGATGGAATCCACCGCCTGAAGCAGTCGGCCTGAGCATTTTCTTGGTGAACTGCTTCAGGCCGATTGAGATGCGCAGCTAGGGTATATGCGTTCAATGCGGGAGTGCTCGAAGGGAATGACACTCTCGTGAATCGTTGGCTTGCTTGAGGTAGGCAATCAAGTCGCTACGCTCCTTGGAGTCAGGGATTCCGGCGTACGTCATTGTCGTACCTGGTAGCACCTTCATGGGCTGGGTCAGGAAACGGTCGAGTGTTTTTTCGTCCCAGATGAAGCCGGAATTCTTCATGGCATTCGAGTAAGCAAAGCCGGGAACCGTGCCAGCACGCCGTCCCAACAGGCCGCAATGATGCGGTCCCACTCGGTCATATGCCAGCGCATGGCAGGCCGCACAGCGAGCGTATATCTGCTCGCCAGGAAGTTTGTCAGGTGCTGCATGCACTGTCGCCGCGAACGACAGCATGCCAAGCAGCAGCCACCGTTCGGTGTTCATGATACGAATGCCGTGGGGACCGGTGCTTCGCCCACTGCCTGGCGCAGTACTGCCCAGTGCATGGCTTCATCACCCAGAATGCTGGCCGCAGCCTTGGATAGTTCTCGATTGCCGAACAAGGGAACGGCTCCCAGATAAGCACTGACGGCCCCTTGCTCCAGTCGTGCCGCAAACCGAAGCACATCCTCCTGTGATTTCAGCTGATTTGCTGGGAAGTTGTAAGCAGTCTTGGGGACTACCGGCTTGCCACCCAGTTTTTCAACCGTCTTGGCTAGTAGTTCAGCATGCGCTTTGTGATGGCCCTGGAAGGTCAGGGCCAGATCCAGCACCGATTGTTGCAGCAGTTTGCTTTCTGCTCCCAACTGATAAGCAGCGATGGCCTCCAGCTCTGCACTCAGGGCGGTGTTCAGGATTTGAGTGTCCTGGGCTTTTCCATCGCCGGTTTTGGCGGCTAGCGCTTCACGGCCGGCTAATAGCGCAACAGCGGCACCTGAAAGCATCAGCCCGGATTGGCCAAGAAAAAGGCGGCGCGCCTCCTGTGGATGAGCGATATGCAAAAACGACATGATGCACTCCTTCGTGGGTGACGAGGCCAGCTTTGGGAGACCGAAAATCCGGTGTCTAGGGCAAGCACTCATCCATTGGATGGATCGGAGCGTCACCACGTTCCGCCCCTGTTGGCAGCAGGGCCGAGAATCAGATCGACACGGGAACGCTGGATGCGGATACACCATCCAATGGTCAAAGGAGGCGTACATGCCGCACACTCAACCTTCGAACCACAGCCCTACGGTTGCTGATGCGTCGGATCTGGAGCTCGCTTTCAGAGCTGCAGCTGGCGATGAGGTGGCTTTCGAGGCCATCATGCGACGCCACAATCGCTTGTTGTTCCGCGCCGCACGAGCCATCTTGAAAAGTGACACGGATGCTGAAGATGTCGTGCAGCAGGCCTATTTGCAGGCTTGGCAGGCATTGGGGAATTTCAGGGCGGATGCCAAGTTGTCGACATGGCTGGTACGCATTGTCGTCAACGAAGCACTTGGACAGATCAGACGTCGTAAGTTGAAGATCGTGCCGCTGGAGTCCGCGATGGTATCGACTCAGCAGATGGATACCAGTTGGCAGCAAGACGATATGGACCGCAGCCCCGATCGAACCGTCATGCGTTCAGAGTTGCGTCAAATCATGGAGGCGCGCATTGACCTGCTGCCCGATGACTTCCGCAGGGTTTTCATGTTGCGCGGGGTGGAAGAGATGAGTGCGCAAGAGGTGTCGCAGATACTGGAAATTCCAGAGGCCACGGTGCGCACGCGCTTCTTCCGTGCACGAAGCATGCTTCGTGAAGGGCTTTCACAGGATCTGGATATGGCGCTCAGTGACGCCTTCAATTTCGATGGTGAGCGGTGCAATCGCATCGTGTCCTTGGTGCGGGCAAGACTACCCCAGCGTTAAGCAGGCATGCTTGGATCATTGGTTCTGATGAACATGCAGCAGATGCAGACCGATTCGCAAGAATGGACTGCCCTGGGCAAGTAGCAGATCTGCGCTTCACTAACTCTGGATTTCTTCATGCAGAGACCTCCCTGGGGTGAGCTCTCTACTTTTGAGTGGAGCGAGGATTTGAGGAGGCTTCAAAGCGGACAACAGGTGGCGACTTATGCCATGAAGCCGTCATACAGAAAAACTCACCGCGGAAACATTCCTGGAGCAGCAGCTGGAACCCAGGCGGATGGCGAAACTGTTGGATCGATTGACATTTTCGCCACGGCCGATGCTGAGACACTTGCTGGATATCGATGATCATCGCTTCACATTGCATGCTTTTCCAGATTAAATATTGAAAAAAGCCGTGTGAGTCGACTGTATGTAAGAGGGGGCATGCAGATGAACGATCTGGAGGTTGCCGGGAATCGCCATCTCAATCATTTGATGAGATCAGGTGTGTGCGCAGAAGGAGTGGATCGCATACTGCGTGCGGTTCGCAAGCATCTGGGAATGGATATCGCCTTTGTCTCACACTTCGGTGCGACCGAACGGGTGCTCAAGCATTTGGACAGTGTTTCGGGCGGGCCGCTCTATCAAGGCCAGAGCATTCCCATGCAGGAGGGATACTGCCTGAAGGTTGTGCATGGCGAGCTGCCCGAATGCATTCCGGACACAAGTCGTGTGCCGGTTGCTCAGCATATTTCTGCAACACATGCCATTCCAATTGGGTCCCATTTGAGTGTTCCAGTCCGTCTTGCGGATGGGCATGTATATGGGACGCTCTGCTGCTTCAGCTACCTCCCGAATCCAACGCTAGGGGAGCGCGACATGCAATTGCTGCGCGCATTTGCAGAGATCCTGGCAGACCGTATCGAAGAGCAGGCTGCCGAGGAGCAGGTCAAGGCACGGTTGGTCGGTGAAGTCCGATCCGCGTTGGCGCACGGTGATCCGAGGATGGTTTTCCAGCCGATCTGCAGTTTGCGTGACAAGGCCATTTGCGGCTTTGAAAGCCTTTCGCGTTTTGATGTCGAGCCCAGGCATGCGCCGGATTATTGGTTCGATGTGGCAGACAAGGCCGGTTTGGGCATTGACCTGGAGTTGTGCGCTGTTTCCAAGGTGCTGCCGGCGCTGGAGCGGCTGCCCGCCAACAGCAGTGTAAGTGTCAACTGCTCGCCACAATTGCTGCTTAGCAGCAAATTCCATCAACTACTTGATGGCATTGATGATCTCTCACGTCTGGTCCTGGAGATCACTGAACATGCTGCGGTCAAGGATTACAAGGCTCTTGCCATTGGGCTGGAGCCTTACCGTCGCCGGGGCGCGAAGCTGGCGGTTGACGATGCTGGTGCAGGCTATTCCAGCATGCGGCATATCCTCAATCTCGAGCCCGAGATCATCAAGCTGGATATGAGTCTTACTCACTCTATCGATACAGATGAGAAGCGGCGTGCACTGGCCAGAGGCCTCATCAGCTTCGCGCATGAAATAGGAAGTCTGGTGATTGCAGAGGGCGTTGAACGGCCGGAAGAGCTGGATATGCTGAAAAGGCTTGGAGTGGATTGCGCTCAAGGGTATTTGCTTTCCAGGCCACTTGAGATTGATGCCGCGGCTGTGTTCTCGCTTCATTAGTCGGTGTGCCGTGGGATGTGTCGCTGCATGGGCGGTCGCATCGTTCAAGTGTCTGGCGACTGATCTCGTCCAGTAGGCAGATGGCTTGGCTGGCTTCGTACGCCTGCATCGAGCAGGCCTTGGCTTTTCTCGTGACTCTTTTGCAGAGGACCTGAGAGCATATGGGGCTTGGGGTGGCAGGTGCTTGGTCTGTGCTTGGCCCTAGCGTAAACATCTATTTAGTGCCGTCAATCAATGCGAGCATACTGTTTGCGAATATCAATTGCACGAGGACGCTATGAAGTGGCTGCTTGTCAGTTTTGCGCTCATGGTGTTGACGCTCTGCGTCAGCTTTGTCGCGTCGGTCGCGGACGACCTGAGGCAAGGTAGCGACCAGGATTGATTGCCAGGGTTTTCAGGACCCCTCACGAGGCATTTCCGCGCCATCGACTGCAATCGTCACGCCCGTGGTGTTGCGGTCGATTTCATTTCGGGTGCCGAGATCTCATCAAGCTTGACGATGTAGCAGCCGCGATTGAGCTGCCTGGTTTTGCTGGAGCAGCTTGATGCGCCTGGGGGCGCTGTTGTACGCCTTCCAATGCATCGGGAATGCGTGGCAAGCACCCATGCGAACGGTGTTGATCCGAAATTCACAGCTCAGGGCTGGATCTCCAATAGCAAGCTTTGAACCTAAGCCCTGAGAAAACCCGAAGGAGCGCCTTGCTGCCTCCAACGGGAAGCGGCTTTGGAAGCGGCCTCAGGCAGCTACACACTGCATCACCACCGAATCGCTTGACCAGGCACCACCAAGCACTCAATGCACCAATTGGGGCAAAAAATGAGTGCGGCCGCATGGTGCTTCTGGCAGAAGAAATACCTGATTTCAGTGATTGCTCTTGCAGTCCTTGCCCAGTTAATATTCTTGGAACACTTTTTGACAATTAAGACTTTTGCATACTTTTTGAGAGTTTGTTGCTAGAGCTCGCCGGCGTCTTCTTGTCAAACCGCCTTCGCCACTATCCCTCTGCTGATATGAACGCCCTTGCTTACCACCGGTCTGAGACAAATTTTCGTGGCCGTGTCCGGCTCACAGCCCTGCTAGGCTCGGCCATCTGGCTCACCGGTTGCGCCAATTTGACAAGCCAGGCACTTTCCACGGAGGAAATACAGTCGCAGGTTCAGGCCGATCGGCAAAGCCTTGGCAAGGACGTTGCTCCTCTGACCGGGCCCGTGAGCCTGGAAGAGGCGATCGCGCGGGCCATCAAATACAACGCAGCCCAGCGCCTGCGTGGCATGGAAGAGGCGGTGGCGCAGGGGACGGCCAATGTTGCCAAGTTCGACATGCTGCCCAAGCTGGTGGCCTCGGCCGGCTACCGCTACCGCGACAAGGATCTGATCAGCCGCAGCACGGACTCCGTCACGGGCGCGCCTTCCCTGGCGCATCCCTATATCTCGTCGGATCGTGAGTCGACCTTGGCTTCGCTGAGCTTCTCCTGGAGCCTGCTGGACTTCGGTCAAAGCTATTACGCGGCTCGCCAGCATGCGGATCGCGCCCAGATTGCTGCCGAGCGTCGCCGCAAGGCCATACACACGCTGATCCAGGATGTGCGCATCGCCTACTGGCGTGTGGCTGCGGCCCAGGCCCTGGAGTCTTCGCTGCAGACCGCAGGCCAGGATGCAGACAAGGCCCTGGAAGACTCGCGCAAGGTCGAAGCAGAAAAACTGCGCTCCCCCATGGAGCCGCTGCGCTATCAGCGCCAGTTGCTGGAGAACATCCGCCTGCTGGAGGCCATTCAGCAGGAGCTGTCCTCCTCGCGCATCGAACTGGCTTCGCTGATGGGCGTGTCTCCCGCAGAGCTGAACCAGCCTTTGCGTGTGATCGAGCCTGCTGCATCGAATGCCCAGCGCTGGCTGGAGCAGCCGGTGGACAAGCTGGAAGACCGGGCCCTGCTGCTGAACCCGGATCTGCGCGAGAGCCTGTACAACGCCCGTATCGCCAATGAAGAGACCAAGCGCGTCATGTTGCGCATGTTCCCCGGCCTTTCCTTCAACTACGGTGTCAACAAAAGCAGCGACAGCTATCTGATCAACGACCGCTGGCAGGATGCTGGCCTGCAGATCTCCTTCAATCTGCTGGGACTGCTGTCCCTGCCTGCACAGCGTCAACTGGCTGACGCGGGTGTCCAGCTGGCCGATCAGCGTCGTCTGGCTACCCAAATGGCGGTATTGACACAGCTGCATGTAGCCCGTCTGCAATTTGCGAACGCCGTGCGCCAGTACGAAAGAGCACAGACCATTGCCTCCGTGGACCAGCGCCTGTCCGAGCATGTGAACAATCAGGTGCAGGCCGACAAGCTCAATGCGCTTGAGCGCGTCTCCCAGCAGACCACCACCATTCTTTCCGTGCTGCGCCGTTACCAGGCCCAATCCAATATGCAGGCCGCCAGCTCCCGCCTGCAAGCCACCCTGGGCATGGAGCCCGTGATCGAAGGCTCGGACAGCATGCCCCTGCCTGAACTCACACAGGCCGTGGGCAAATCGCTGCAAAGCTGGGACGCGGGCCAATTCCAATGAAGTCTTGCGTCTCCCCCTTGATTCTGGGCCTGGCGTTGAGCCTGTCGCTCGCCGCTCATGGCCAGCACGGCCCGGCAGTCCAGAGCCTTCCCAAGACTCAGGTCCCCTTGCCCAGCGTGCTGGACCAGCGTGAGATCCGTGCCCAGCTTTCACCGTACCGCTACACCACGCTGGCCGCCGAAATCGGTGCCAAGGTGCAACGCCTGCCAGTGGTGGAGGGGGGTGCCTTTCGCCAGGGCCAGCTGCTGGTGCAGTTTGACTGCAGCCTGCCGCAAGCCCAACTGAACAAGGCCCAGGCGGGCGTGGATGCCACCGAGAAGACCTGGAAGGCCAACCAGCGCTTGGCGGAGCTGAACTCGGTGGGCAAGGTGGAGCTGGATATCTCTCAGGCCGAGTGGAACAAGGCCAGGGCCGAAGTCGCAGCCAACCGCAGCCTGCTGAGCAAATGCCAGATCACCGCGCCCTATGCCGGTCGTGTGGCCGAGCAGAAGATCCGTGAGCAGCAATATGCGCAGCCGGGTCAGGCGCTGCTGGACATTCTGGACGACTCCGCGCTGGAGCTGGAGTTCCTGGTGCCCTCGCGCTGGCTCAGCTGGCTGCATTCGGGCTCGGAATTCCAGGTGCGTATTGACGAAACCGGTAAGACCTACCCTGCCAAGGTGCAGCGCCTGGCCGCGCGGGTGGATCCGGTGAGCCAGTCCGTAAAGGTCAATGCCACCATTCATGGAAAGTTTCCAGAGCTGATCGCCGGCATGAGCGGGCAGGTGTTGTTAGCACCCCCTCAGACCGGCAAGCCCTAGACATTCAAATACAAGAGCATATTACGCATGCTATTAAAAGGTTTCAGGTAATTTTTATTCTGAAGTCTAAATATAGAAAGCGAAAAATGCTCATGTTTTTATAGTCCGATAGCAGGAGACCGACTGCTTCCCAGGAAGAGGGTAAGCCGGCGGTCTGAACCTGCAAGGCAGGCAAGCGCCATGCCACCTTCATACCGGAAGGACACTTTGATGACCCGCAAATCCCGCCAACTCTGGAGCCGTCTGACACAGGCCATGACGGCGCAGGCCGTAAAGACCGGTGCCCCTCAGCATCTGCAGCCGGCCTTCGTCGTGCGCCCGCTGGCATTGGAGCAGCGCTTTATGTTTGATGGTGCGGCTGCGGTGGATGTGGCTCATGCGGCTGCAGACTCTGCAGCACCTGCGGCGGCAGAGCATACAGTGGACACGGCAACTGCGCTGCGACATGCGCTGACCGCGGAAGCGCAGAGAGCGACCGAGGCTTCGCCAGCGACTACACAGCGCCAGGAAGTGGTGTTTGTTGACAGCAATGTCAGGAATTACCAGAAGCTTGTCAGTGGCTTGAAGCCAGGTACCGAAGTCGTGGTGCTGGATGCCAGCAAGGATGGCCTGCAGCAGATCGCCGACTACCTCGACGGTCGCAGCGGTATCGATGCCATTCATATCCTCAGCCATGGCGATGTCGGCAAGGTCCAACTCGGCAACGACTGGCTTGAAGGTGGCGACCTCGCCGCCCGCAGCGGCCTGCTGAACGCCATCGGCCAGTCGCTGGACAGCGACGGCGACATCCTGCTGTACGGCTGCCAGGTAGGCGCCGATGGCGTCGGAGTGGATTTCGTCCGGTCCCTGGCTAGCGCAACCGGCGCGGACATTGCGGTTTCCAGCGACATGACCGGGGCCGCGAGCCTGGGCGGGGACTGGACGCTGGAAGTCAGCCAGGGGGCCGTCGAGGCGGTGGCACTGGAGATCAACGACTTCAAAGGCCTGCTGACGGCCTTCAATGACAGTTTCACGACCGATACCGGTACGACGAGCAGCTTCACCAGAGACTTGGGCGGCGTCGAATTCACCTACACCTTCACGCCGGTGGGTGACGGTGGTGACACCGTCTGGGAAACCCAGTACGGAGATGGCAACTCGCCATCGATCAATCTGCAGTCGCAGACGTTCAACGTTGGCACTACCGAGCGTTTCACCATTGCCCGCAGCGATGGCGCGGATTTCACCTTCACCAGCATCTTCATCAACAACTCGGGCGGATCGACCGTTACGGTGGCCGGCTACCTGGACGGCGTCCTGGTAGGCACCGCCGGGACTATAGATACCGCCGGCAGCGGCACCCTGAGCTTTGGCGGTATACGGGTCGACGAAGTGCGGGTTAGCAGCACGGACTTCTTCCAGACCAACATCGACAGTTTCGTGGGTGACACCAACCCGCCCAATGCCGTACCGACCATCGGCAACCTGAACAACGACAGCGTCGCCTGGGCCGGCGTGGGCAATACCGTGGCGCTGGATTCCAGCGGCAACGCTTCGCTCACGGATGCCGAACTCGGTGCGCTCAACGGCGGCCTCGGCAACTGGTCCGGCGCCAGCCTGACCGTGCAGAATTCGGGCAGCGCCGTGGCGGCCGATGTCTTCGGTTTCAACACCACGGGAGCCTTGTTCACCGTCAGTGGCAGCAACCTGCAATCTGGGGGCGTCACCTTCGCCACCTTCACCAATACCGGCGGTGTGCTGACGATCAGCTTCACCAGCAGCGGCACCACGGCGACCACGGCACTGGTGAACGATGTCGCCCAGCGCATTACCTACCGCAACGACACGCCGGCTGGTGACGCCAACATCCGCTTCACCCTGAACGACGGCAACACCAGCGCGACGGCCAACGTCACCGTCACCAGCGACACCATCTACGTCACCAACACCACCGATACCGCCACCATCGACCGGAGCAATGGCGTCAGCTTCAGCGAGGCGGTGGCCATTGCGGCGGCCGATGCCACCGGCACCCAGACCCTGATCTTCAGCAACAGCTTCAATAACAACATGGCGCTGGCTGGCAACCTGTCGATCAGTGAGAGCCTGAACATCAACGGCGATTCGGCCACGGGCCTGAACATCACCGGCAGCACCATCACCCTGGGTGGCGGCACCGCGCTGAACTTCAGCAATTCCAGCGGGATCGTGACCGTTACCAGCACCCTGGCCGGCAGCGGTGCGCTGACCAAGGCTGGAGGCGGCACCCTGGCGCTCGCCAGCCCCAGCAACGAAGCCAACATGTCCGGTGGCATCAGCGTGACCGGCGGCACCTTGCAGATCGGCAATGATGACTTCCTGTCGTCCGGTACGCTGACGCTGAACGGCGGGACCTTCACCAACAACAGCAACGCCTTCACCCTGGACAACAACATCGTCCTCGGTGCCGCTGGCGGCTTCATCAATATCGGTGGTAGCGGCGGCGCCACGCAGGTCACATTCAGCGGCGTGATCTCCGGTTCCGGCAGCCTGACCAAGAATGGCCAGGCCATCCTGCAGCTCGACGGCAACAACACCTACACCGGTGCCACCAGCATCACGGGCGGTACTGTGATCGCCAACCACGCCAACGCATTCGGTACGACCGCCGGCGGCACCACGGTGGCCAGCGGCACGACCGTCCGCGTAAACGGTGGGCTCACCATCGCCGAAGCCTTCACCATCGCCGGCACTGGCAAAACAGTCAGCGCCGCCGACTACGGCGTACTGCACCAGGTCAGTGGCAGCTCCACGCTGAGCGGCAACATCACCTTCACCGGCGATGCCAACATCAGCGCGGCCAGCGGGGCCACCCTGACCCTCAGCGGCGCGCTGGGTGGTGGCAGTTTCAACCTGAACAAGACCGATGCCGGTACGCTGGCGTTGGCCAACACGGGCAACGAGGCTGGCCTGACCGGTGGTACGACCATTTCCGCAGGTGCGCTGAGCATCGGCTCGGATGATCATCTGGCCAGCGGCACCGTTACATTGGTCGGCGGCACCTTGAGCAACAGCGCCGCCGTCACTATCGATAACGCGATCAGCGTAACGGCTGCTTCGACCATCAGCACGGCCAACAGTATGACGCTGAGCGGTGTTGTCAGCGGCAGCGGTGGGCTGACCAAGAGCGGCGCCAGCACACTCACATTGGCCGGAACCAACACCTACAGCGGCGCCGTCTCGGTAACGGCGGGCACGCTGGCGCTGCAGAACGGCTCTGCATTGGCCGACACCACAACCGTCGCACTGAGTTCCGGCACAACATTGTCGCTCTCGAGCAGCGAGACCATCGGCGGCCTATCCGGTGTCGGCAACGTGACCCTGTCGAGCAATACGCTCACCGTCAACCAGAACGCCAGCACTACATACTCCGGCGTCATCAGCGGCTCGGGCGGCCTGACCAAGTCCGGCAGCGGCACGCTGACGCTGAGCGGTTCCAACGCCTACACCGGCGCCACCACCGTTTCGGCCGGCGGGCTGATGCTCAACGGAGCCAGCGGTACGCTGGACGACAACACCTCGGTGACGGTTTCGTCGGGCGCAACGCTGACCCTTGGCGCCGACGATGTCGTCGCCCTGCTCTCCGGCGCGGGCACGGTGGCCATCGGGGCGAACGAATTCGTGGTCGGCGTCAGCGGCGGCAGCAGCACCTTCTCCGGTAGCATCACCGGCAGCGGCACCTTGGTGCTGGATGGCAGCGGCACCTTGACGCTGTCCGGCACCAACAGTGGCCAGAGCTGGGGGACGCAGGTGCTGAGCGGCGGCACCCTGTCGATTGCCGGCGATGCCAACCTGGGCACCGGAACCGTGCAACTCAATGACGGGACCCTGGCAATCACCAGCTCCACAACCGTCGACAACGCGATCGCACTGGGCGCCAGCGGTGGCGCCGTTTCGCTGGGCTCCGGCCTTGCGGCCACCCTGAGCGGGGCAATCGGCGGCACCGGCGGATTGACCAAGACCGGCAGTGGCTCGCTGACACTGCCAAACACAAACAACTATTCGGGCATGACCACCGTATCGGCCGGCACGCTTGCCGTGAATGGCAGCACCGCCAGTGCAACCACCGTCAATAGCGGCGGCACCCTCGCAGGCTCCGGCACGCTGGGTGGCAACGTAACCGTCAACAACGGCGGCACCCTGTCGCCGGGCAACAGCGCCGGCACCCTGACGGTGAACGGCGACCTGCAGATGAACGCCGGCAGTACCCTGGCCGTCGAGATCAACGGCACCACGGCTGGCAGCCAGTACGACCAGGTGGTGGTGAATGGCACCGTGGGCGTTTCCGGGACGACCCTCTCGGTCACCCACGGCTATGCCCCTGGCAACGGCGACAGCTATACCCTGATCGTCAATGACTTGGCGGACGGCATCACCGGTACCTTCAGTGGCCTGGCCGAAGGCGGCACCATCACAGCCGGCGGCAACAGCACCGTGTTGACCGCCAGCTACATCGGCGGCAGCGGCAACGACTTCACTCTCACCGCGCCGATCAACGCGGCGCCTGTGGTCGGCAACTTGAACGGCGACAGCATGTTCATCTACGAAGGCAGCCAGGCCCAGCTGCTGGACGCCGGTGACAACGCCACGGTTACCGACAGCGATTCCGCGAACTTCGATGGCGGCAACGTCACCGTCGCCATCGTTGCCAACCGCGCCAGCGGCGAAGACATCCTGGCCATCCGCAACCAAGGGACGGGGGCCGGGCAGATCGGTGTTGCCGGTTCGAACATCACCTTCGGCGGCGTGGTGATCGGCAGCTTCACCGGCGGCACCGGCACCAACGACCTTGTGATCAGCCTGAACGCCAACGCGACCCCGGCGGCCGTCCAGGCGCTGGTGCGCAACATCACCTACAGCAACAGCAACACCCTCGATCCGAGCACCGCTACCCGCACCGTGCGCGTCACCGTGAACGATGGCGACGGTGCCACCAGCGGCAATGCCGATATCACCGTCAACGTCATCGGCGTGAACGACGCACCCGCCCTGTTCGCCACCGGCGGTACGCCCACCTACACCGAGAACGGTGTGGCGGTGGACCTGTTCAGCAGCGTGAGCATCGACACCATCGAGGCGGGCCAGGCCATCATCGGCCTGACCCTGACCGTGGGTAACCTGGCCAACGGCGCCAGCGAAATCCTGAGCATCGACGGCACCGACATCGCCCTCGTAAACGGCGCCAACGGCGTCACCGGCAGCAACGGCATCGGCTACAGCGTCAGCGCCAGTGGCGGCACCGCCACCGTCACCCTGACCCACCCCGGCCTCAGCACGGCCAGCGCCCAGACCGTCATCGACGGCATGACCTACCGCAACAGCAGCGAAGCGCCCACCGGCAGCAGCCGTGTGGTCACGCTGACCAGCATCACTGACAACGGCGGCACCAGTAATGGCGGCGTGAACAGCACCAGCGTCAGCATCGCGGCCACGGTCGGCGTCGAGGCGGTGAACGATGCCCCCGGCATCACCGCGCCCGGCTCCATCGCCGTGACCGAGGATGTACCCGCCGCCCTGACCGGCATCAGCTTCGCCGATGTCGACGCGGGCAGCGGCAGCGTGACTGCCACCTTCAGCGTGGCCAGCGGCACCCTGGCCGCCACCAACGGCGGCGGCGTCACCGTGGGCGGCTCGGGTACCGGCAGCCTCACCCTGAGCGGCACCGTGGCCGACATCAACGCCTTCATCGCCGCCAGCGGCATGAGCTTCACCACCGCCAGCAACGCCACGGCCAACGTGACGCTGACGATCGCCATCGACGATGGCGGTAACACTGGCACTGATCCGGGCCTGTCCGGCACCGGCAGCAGCGAGGCCGACTCGGCCACCCTTACCCTGACGGTCGCGGCGGTCAACGATGCCCCGGTCAACAGCGTTCCGGCCGCGCAAACCACCGACCAGGACGCCAACCTGGTGTTCAGCAGCGGCAATGGCAACTTGATCAGCATCAGCGACGTGGATGCCGGTTCGGGCACGGTACGGGTGACCCTGACCGCCAGCAATGGCCTGATTACCCTGAGCGGCACCGCGGGCCTGAGCTTCCTCTTCGGCAGCGGCGCCGGCGACGCGACCCTCACCTTCGAAGGCTCGATCGCCAATATCAACAATGCCCTCAACGGCCTGGTGTTCAGCCCCAGGGGCGGCTACAACGGCGCCGCCAGCCTGCAGGTCAGCACCAGCGACCTGGGGCAGTCCGGCACCGGTGGCCCCCAGACCGACACCGATATCATCTCGATCAACGTCGAGCAGCCCAACCCGCGTATCGTCGGCGTCAGCGCCGGCACCCCGGACGGCACCTACAAGATCGGCGACACCATCACCGTCACCATCACCTTTGATACCACCGTCGACGTCACCGGAGCGCCCAGGCTGCAACTGGAGACCGGCGCCGTCGACCGGACGCTCGACTACGTTTCCGGCTCGGGCAGCAACACCCTGACCTTCAGCTACACCATCCAGGCCGGCGACAGTTCCGCCGACCTCGACTACGCCTCCACCTCGGCACTGAGCCTCAACGGCGGCACCATCAAGGACGGTTCCAGCCGCGATGCCATCCTGACCCTGCCCACCCCCGGCGCCGCCGGCTCCCTGGGAGCCAACAAGGCACTAGTAGTGGACGGCGTGCGCCCGGTGGCCAGCAGCATCGCGGTTGCCGACACAGTACTGCGCGCTGGCGAAACCAGCACCGTCACCATCACCTTCAGCGAGGCGGTGACAGGCCTCACTACCGCCGACTTCACCGTGGCCAACGGCGCACTCAGCAACCTCAGCAGCTTGGACGGCGGCATCACCTGGACCGCCACCCTGACACCCGATGGCAATGTCCTGGATGCCAGCAACCTGATTACTCTGAACAACACTGGCTACACGGACCAGGCCGGCAATGCTGGTGCCGGCACCACCAACTCGAACAACTACGCCATCGACACGGCGCGCCCGACGGCCACCATTGTCGTGGCGGACACTAGCCTTGCGGTCGGTGAAACCTCGCTGGTGACTATCACCTTCAGCGAAGCGGTCAGCGGTTTCGACAACAGCGACCTGACCATCGCCAATGGCACGTTGAGCAATGTGAGCAGTAGCGACGGCGGTATCACCTGGACGGCGACCTTCACCCCGACCGCCAACACCAGTGACGCCACCAACCTGATCACCCTGAGCAACGCAGGTGTGACCAACGCCTCGGGCAACAGCGGCGTCGGCACCACCGACTCCAACAATTTTGCCATCGATACGCTGCGCCCAACGGCGACCATTGTCGTGGCGGACACTAGCCTTGCGGTCGGAGAAACCTCGCTGGTGACCATCACCTTCAACGAAGCGGTAAGCGGTTTCGATAACAGCGATCTGGCCATCGCCAACGGCACGCTGAGCACCGTCAGCAGCAGCGACGGCGGTATCACCTGGACGGCGACCTTCACCCCGACCGCCAACACTAGTGACGCCACCAATCTGATAGCCCTGGACAATTCCGGGGTGACTGACGCAGCGGGCAACGCCGGCAGCGGCACCACCAACTCCAACAGCTACGCCATTGACACCCAGCGTCCGACCGCGACCATTGTGGTGGCGGATACCGCGCTGAAAGTCGGTGAGGCCTCGCTGGTGACCATCACCTTCAGTGAAGCGGTAAGCGGTTTCAGCAACGCCGATCTGACGGTAGCCAACGGCACCCTGAGCGCGGTCAGCAGCAGCGACGGCGGCATCACGTGGACGGCGACCTTCACCCCGGACGCCAACACCAGTGACGCCACCAACCTGATCACCCTGGACAATTCCGGGGTGACTGACGCAGCGGGCAACGCCGGCAGCGGCACCACCGACTCCAACAGCTACGCCATTGACACCCAGCGTCCGACCGCGACCATTGTGGTGGCGGATAACGCGCTGAAAGTCGGTGAGACCTCGCTGGTGACCATCACCTTCAGTGAAGCGGTAAGCGGTTTCAGCAACGCCGATCTGACGGTAGCCAACGGCACCCTGAGCGCGGTCAGCAGCAGCGACGGCGGCATTACCTGGACGGCGACCTTCACGCCGAGCGTCGGTATCAACGATGCCAGCAACCTGATCACCCTGGACAATACCGGCGTTGCCGATCTGTCAGGCAACGTCGGCGCCGGTACGACCAATTCCGCCAACTTTGTCATCAATACCGTGTTGCCGACCGCCACCATCGTGGTCAGCGAAAGCGCACTGAAGATCGGTGAAACCTCGCTGGTGACCATTACCTTCAGCGAAGCGGTGACCGGTTTCACCAACGCCGACCTGACCATTGCCAACGGCACGTTGTCGGCAGTGTCCAGTGCTGATGGCGGCGTCACTTGGACCGCCACCTTCACCCCGACGGCGGGCATCACCAACCTCAGCAACCTCATCACCCTGGACAATACGGGCGCACAGAACGCCTCCGGCAACGCCGGCAGCGGCACCACAGACTCCAACAACTACGCCATCGACACGGTGCGTCCGACCGCGACCATCGTGGTCGCCAACACGGTTCTCGGCATCGGCGAGACCAGCCTGGTGACCATCACCTTCAGCGAAGCGGTGATCGACTTCACCAATGCCGATCTGACGATTGTCAACGGTACGCTGAGTGCGGTGAGTAGCAGCGACGGCGGCATCACCTGGACGGCGACCTTCACCCCGACTGCCAACACCAGTGACGCCAGCAACCTGATCACCCTGGACAATTCCGGGGTGACTGACGCAGCGGGCAACGCCGGCAGCGGCACCACCAACTCCAACAACTACGCCATCGATACGCTGCGCCCAACGGCGACCATTGTCGTGGCGGACACTAGCCTTGCGGTCGGAGAAACCTCGTTGGTGACCATCACCTTCAGCGAGGCGGTGACCGGCTTCACCAACGCCGACCTGACGGTGGCCAACGGCGCGCTGAGCAACGTCAGCAGCAGCGACGGCGGTATCACGTGGACGGCGACCTTCACGCCGACTGCCAACACCAGTGACGCCAGCAACCTGATCACCCTGGACAATTCCGGGGTGACTGACGCTGCCGGCAATGCCGGCAGCGGCGCCACCGACTCCAACAACTACGCCATCGACACCCAGCGCCCGACAGCCACCATTGTGGTGAACGACACGGCGCTGGCGGTGGGCGAGAGCACCACGGTCATCATTACCTTCAGCGAAGCGGTGACGGGGCTGGATGTTGGTGACTTCACTGTGGCGAACGGCAGTCTGAGCAACCTCAGCAGCAGCGACGGCATCACCTGGACGGCGACCCTGACGCCGACAGCCCGCATCACCGATGCCAGCAATGTGATCACGCTGAACAACACCGGCTATGTGGATGTAGCGGGCAACACAGGCAGCGGCACCACCGACTCCAACAACTACGCCATCGACACCCAGCGCCCGACGGCCACCATTGTGGTGACCGACAACGCTTTGAGCGTGGGTGAGACTTCGCTGGTGACCATCACCTTTAGCGAAGCCGTCAGCGGTCTGGATCTGTCCGACTTCAGCGTCGAGCATGGAGCTCTGAGCCATCTGATATCCAGCGATGGCGGCATCACCTGGACGGTGATGCTGACGCCAACGGCCGGTATCACCAACGCTAGCAATCTGATCACGCTGAACAACATCGGCTATGTGGATGCGGCGGGTAATACAGGCAGCGGCACCACCGACTCCAACAACTACGCCATCGATACCGTACGTCCTACCGCGACCATTGTGGTGGCGGATACCGCGCTGAAAGTCGGTGAGGCCTCGCTGGTGACCATCACCTTCAGTGAAGCGGTAAGCGGTTTCAGCAACGCCGATCTGACGGTAGCCAACGGCACCCTGAGCGCGGTCAGCAGCAGCGACGGCGGCATCACGTGGACGGCGACCTTCACCCCGGACGCCAACACCAGTGACGCCACCAACCTGATCACCCTGGACAATTCCGGGGTGACTGACGCAGCGGGCAACGCCGGCAGCGGCACCACCGATTCGAACAACTACGCCATCGATACCCAGCGTCCGACTGCGACCATTGTGGTGGCGGACACTAGCCTTGTGGTCGGAGAAACCTCGTTGGTGACCATCACCTTCAGCGAGGCAGTAAGCGGTTTCAGCAATGCCGATCTGACGGTGGCCAACGGCACGCTGAGCAACGTCAGCAGCAGCGACGGCGGCATCACGTGGACGGCGACGTTCACGCCAACCAGCAACGTCACCGACGCCAGCAACCTGATCACCCTGGACAATTCCGGGGTCGCCGACGCAGCGGGCAACGTTGGCAGCGGCACCACCGATTCGAACAACTACGCCATCGACACCCAGCGCCCGACGGCGACCATTGTGGTGGCCGACAACGCGTTGAAAGTCGGAGAAACCTCGCTGGTGACCATCACCTTCAGCGAGGCGGTGACCGGCTTCACCAACGCCGACCTGACGGTAGCCAACGGCACCCTGAGCGCGGTCAGCAGCAGCGACGGCGGCATCACCTGGACGGCGACCTTCACACCTACCAGCAACGTCACCGATGCCAGCAACCTGATCACCTTGGATAACACCGGGGCCACCGACGCAGCGGGCAACGTTGGCAGCGGCACCACCGGCTCCAACAACTACGCCATCGACACCCAGCGTCCGACCGCGACCATTGTGGTGGCGGACACAGCGCTGCAAGCCGGAGAGAGTACCCAGGTCACCATCACCTTCAGCGAAGCAGTGAACGGGTTTGACAACAGCGACCTGAGCGTCAGCGGTGGCTCCTTGAGCACTGTCACCAGCAGCGATGGCGGCGTCACCTGGACTGCGACCTTTACGCCCACGGTCAACCTGGAGAGCACGGGTAACCTGATCACACTGAACAACGCAGGTGTGACAGACAAGGCAGGCAATGCTGGAGTCGGCACTACGGCATCCAATGTCTATGCCATCGACACCGCGGATCCGGTTGCACCGGAAGTTACCCTCGATCAAGCCACACTGGTGGACGGCCGACAGATCTCTCCCACAGGCTTGGTCATCATCTCCGGTCTGGAAGCGGGAGGAAGCTGGCAGTATTCCCTGGACAATGGCGCATCCTGGCTTGAAGGCCGCAGCAATGCAGTCCAGTTGCCTGGTCTTGGGACATTCAGCCTCTGGGTTCAGCAAAGGGACGCGGCGGGCAATGCATCTGCGGTGACCTCGCTCACCGGAGTTGTTGAACCCTTGGTTCCTCCGGCAGTGCAGCCTCCAGGCCTACCCACCATGAATGATCTGCCTGCAGTGCCTGGCCTCGCACCATTTCAACCCTCCGAGGTACCAGAACCGAATGCTGATTTTCTA
The DNA here is from genome assembly GCF_040187805.1 of Comamonas sp. wu1-DMT. NCBI lineage: Bacteria > Pseudomonadati > Pseudomonadota > Betaproteobacteria > Burkholderiales > Comamonadaceae > Comamonas > Comamonas sp. wu1-DMT. The sequence continues at coordinate 764,214 of NZ_JBANEM010000001.1, read as the reverse complement.
CACCCCGCGTCGATGATGCGCGGCTCCGTATCTCAAGACACAGGGATGCCTCGTCAAGATAGCTGGTCTGAATATGGTCTTCCGCAGTCAATTGCAGGCTTCAATGACTGGGCGTGGGCGTCGCTTTTCGTGCCGGTAGAGCCCAATCGCTCTGGATTTGATCCGGCACCTGAGCAGTTCTCGGTCACGACTGGGGTCAGCACTCTGGATCTGAAGCCCGTCCTGCTGGCGTCGGAGAGCCCGTGGGATATCGAGTCGCTCCAGTTCAGCTTCTCCGGCAAGCAGGAGCTACCCGGATGGGTGCGCTTGGACCGTCATAGCGGTCAGCTAACCATCAACGCACCCAAGGACCTCAGCACAACGCTTGTTCTGCAGATCAAGGTCAGCGATGGAAAGGGGCACGAGTCGGTGCGAACTGTCAAGCTGGTAGTCGGCGATGCACAGGCCACATCCAGTGTGCCCACAGGGCGAGCCGGACTGAGTGAAAAGATGGCAAATGCGGCAAATCAGCAGGCGGGGAAAAGGATGTCCCAGTATGTCCATGGTTGATGGAATCATGACTACAGCATATGAGGCGGTTGCGCCATGAACGCAGCCGTTTCTCCTCAGAGCGTGAACCCGGCAATGCTGCTGCTTGAGCTGGGGCATCGCGCCAGGGCTGCCCGCAGCAATGCCGAACTGCGCTTTTTGCTGGTCAACGATAGCCGTTTGCTCGTTCCTTACCGTCAAGCATGTCTGTGGCTGGATGACGGCGGGGTAACGGCCCTATCCGGCGTGGTAGAGACCGATAGAAATACGCCTTATGCCCAATGGCTGCACGGGGTATGCCAGTTTCTCCAGACACAGCAACCCATTCAGGTTCGGCGCATTGAACCGGCTCAGCTTCCACCCGAGTTGGCAAGCTCATGGAGCGAATGGTTGGGGCCCTATGCGATATGGGTGCCTCTGCTGCAAGATGGTCAAAAGCCTGTTCCTGAAGGCGGACTGCTTCTTTCGGGGGCACAGGCAATTGAAGAGCAGCGCTTTCCGCTTCTCGCCGAATGGGGGCATATCTGGTTTCATGCCTATTCTGCATTGCAGGCAAGCCAGCCCAGGTTCTGGCGAAAACCTGCGGCATCGAGAGTCAACGCCAAAAGCTGGTGGCAAAAAAAAAACTACCTGGATCTTGGGCGGACTTTTTGTGCTTGGCGCCGTTCCTGTGCACATGAGCGTGCTTGCTCCTGGTGAGCTCGTTGCCGCGCAGCCTGTAGTTCTCAGGGCTCCATTGGACGGTGTCATTGATCAGATCCACGTCCAGCCCAATCAAATGGTACGGAAAGGCGAGAGCTTGTTTGGACTGGATGAGGCGCAGATCAGCAGTCGGCTGGAGGTTGCCCGGCAAGCTCTGCTGACCGCTGAAGCCGAATATCGACAATCTGCCCAACTGGCCTTGGGCGACGCTCGCTCCAAGGCTCAGCTTGCAGCGCTTGTCGGGCGCATAGGCGAGAAGCGTGCCGAGGTGCAGTATCTGAGTGACCAGCGTGATCGCAGTCGGGTGCTGGCACCTGAAGATGGCATGGTTTTGTTTGACTCTCCCACCGAATGGCTTGGCAAACCTGTACAGACCGGTGAGCGGGTGATGCGTATTGCCCGGCCTGATGAAGTGGAAATCGAGGCCTGGGTTCCTATCGGTGATGCCATTCCATTGGCCCAGGGCGCCACAGTGAAGCTGTATCTGGCAGCGAATCCCATGGCAGGGCTGGAGGGCAAGCTACGGTATATGGCGTATGACGCCAATGCCAGGCCAGATGGCAGCTACGCCTATCGAGTGCGTGCATCCATGTCGCTCGCCAAGGAGGAGGCTCGTATCGGCCTCAAAGGTACCGCCAAGCTGCAAGGTGATTGGGTACCGTTGGTCTACTGGGTTCTGCGCAAGCCCTGGGCCGTCCTGCGCCAGTTCATTGCCTGGTAAGTCCCATGAGTACCGCATGGCCTGCTTTACGTGAAGAACTGGATTTGCTTCCCGGTCCTGTGTTGCCCGATGGTCAGCCGAGCTGGACCCTGCATGATCCCGTGCGCAACCTTTTCTTTCAGCTGGACTGGGCCAGCTTTGAGGTGTTCAAGCGCTGGCATCTGGGCGTCGCTGACGCGATTGTGCAAGATGTCTGTGCTCAAACGACATTGACGCTCCATGAGGAAGACGTGAATGCGCTCTTGCAGTTTGCGCAGCGAAATGATCTGTTGGAGCCGCCTCCCAATAGCGCCGATGCGCTGGCTGAGAGGTGGCAGGGCAGACGCTCAAGCTGGATGCAATGGCTTCTTCATAACTACCTCTTTTTTCGGGTCCCGCTGATCAAGCCTGATCGCTGGCTGACACGGTGGGCGCCTTCGCTGGAGTTTCTATTCACTCGAACGTTTGGCTGGATCAGCTTGCTGGCTCTGTTTGCTGGACTGTGGGGTGTTTCACGCTCCTGGGGAGCGTTCACGGCCACCCTGGTTGATTCGCTGACCTGGCAAGGACTGCTGGCCTATGGATTGACGCTAGGGTTTGTCAAGGTGCTTCATGAACTGGGGCATGGTTTGATGGCCAAGCGATTTGGATGTCGTGTCCCGACCATGGGTGTAGCCTTCCTGGTGCTTTGGCCGGTTGCATACACCGATACCAACGAGGTCTGGAAATTGACCCGGCGCGATCAGCGCCTCAAGGTCGCGGGTGCAGGCATCGCAACGGAGCTGATGATTGCCGCATGGGCCTTGCTGGCGTGGGTCTGGTTACCTGAAGGGTCCCCCAAGTCCATGGCCTTTTTGCTGGCCACTACGACATGGGTCAGCACGCTGGTCATCAATGCAAGTCCGTTCATGCGTTTTGACGGATATTTTCTGTTGTCCGATTTTCTACAGATGCCCAATCTGCACTCACGTGCCTTTGCGCTGGCACGCTGGGATCTCAGAGAGAAATTATTCAAGCTCGGTGAACCTCCCCCGGAGTCTTTTACCGTTGCCAAACGTCGCGGGCTTATCTTGTTTGCCTGGGCTACCTGGATTTATCGATTGGTTCTTTTTTTTGGGTATTGCCGCCTTGGTGTATCACTTTTTCATAAAGGCGCTGGGCATCTTGCTGTTTCTGGTGGAGATTGTGTGGTTCATTGCCAAGCCTCTCTGGTCCGAGATTGCCGCATGGCATTTGCGCTGGCCTCAGATCGTCCGTAGTCGAAGAGCACGTTGGAGTGCCATTGTCGCCTTTGTGCTTATTGCACTTTGCTGGCTGCCCCTGCCTGCCCCAATCCGCACCGAGGGTATGTTGCAATCCAGCGAGATATGGCCTTTGCATGCGCTTGATGCATCGCAGCTGCAGCAGCAAATGCTTGGCGACGCACGCATGGTCGAGGTTGATGCTCCAGTCTTTATGCTGGATTCCCCGGCTCTCAAGGCCGCTCAGGCTCAGAACGATGCGCAGAGGACCCAGTATTCGCAGCAAATAGCGGCAGCAGGTTTCGACTCGGAGCTGCGCAGGGATTGGCAGGTTCTGCAAGAGCGTCAGCTGCAGGCGGCCACTCAACAGCAGGCGGTGGAAACCGAAGCCAGTCGCTACCGGCTGAATGCCTCGGGCGCTGGAGTGCTGCGCGACGTGGATCCGGATCTTCGACCGGGAGACTGGCTGGCCCGGAATGAATTGCTGGGTAGGGTCGTGGGCCGCGATCGACTGGAGGTTCTTGCCTATGTGCAGGAAGAAGATGTGCAACGCATCGGCATCGGCGACAGCGCAATTTTTATCGCTGACGCTGGTGTGGGGCCGGTACTGGATTTGACGGTGCGCAGCGTTGATCAGGATGCGAGTCGCACGCTCTCGGAAGCTGCGCTGTCTGCGGCAGCTGGAGGCATGATTCAGGTCCGAAGCATGCAAGGCACCCTATACCCGGAGCGTCCGGTCTACAGAGTGGTGCTGGATGTGGTGACACCGCTTGAAACGGACGCAGTCTTGCAACACCGTTGGCGTGGCAAAGTCAGCATTCGCGGCCAGTGGGAAGCGGCTGCGGCGCAGTTTGTGAAAACTGCGACGAGTGTCTTTTGGAGGGAGGCAGGTTTTTAGCCTCAATGAATGACTGCAATGGACGGTGATTCAACCGGTCGATGCATCCGCCCAGCAGCAGTCTGCGGCCGTATTCCTTGATCGCGCGGAACTTCGCGGAACGAAATCGGGTGGCTTGCCGATCCTTCCTGCCGCAGCAAAGAACAGCGAGGGTCGCTGTCAGCGCAAGCCTGCATGGGCGCCCAGCGTGCGCACGCGCTCTATCCAGGCGGCGCGCTTGGCAGCACTGGACGGACTTGACCACCGGGCCGAAACTGTGCACCTGCACGGGCCGGATGCCGCTGAACTCCAGGATGCTCTGCTTCATTTGCCGGTGACCTGGTTGGCGTTGTATCCAGCGGTAGTACCAAGGAGGGAAATCCATTGTCACAAGCAGTTCAGCAGTGCGGCCGGCCAGCAGGCGGTCCCACAATGCAGAGTTGGCCCGGTATTTGAAGGCGAAGCCTGGCAGGAAGATGCGATCCAGAAAGCCCTTGAGCAGGGCCGGTAGTCCGCCCCACCATATCGGATAGACCCACACCAGGTGTTGCGCCCAGATAATGTCGAGCTGAGCGCCTTGCAGGTCGGCCTCCAGCGGCTGGCTATGCTCGTATCCGTGGCGCAGGATGGGGTCGAATTGCATTTCACCCAGCTCCAACAGTCGGACCTTGGCTCCAGCATGGCGCGCGGCATCGGCATAGGTGCTCGCCAAGGCGGCACATAGACTGTTGGTGGAGGGCTGGCCGAGGATGATGAGGATGCGACGGGACATGGTGATAGAGGCGGGCTGAGTTCGTAAGCAGCCAGCATCACCTTGTCCTTGGGGGCAGAGTCAAGCCCTACAACGTCAAATGGAGAGTGGCTCTGGTGAATGGCATGTCTTTGCACCGTCGCATGTGCTCAGCTCCATGGACAATGCAGCCAGGGCGGTGTCGGCAGCTTGCAGCCGCGCCAGTTCGTCGGCAATGGCACGTCGCCGGGTTTGGAGCAGTGCCTGGACGGCAGCGGCACCGGCCGGGGTGTCGATGCTGCGTAGCGGCTGTAGCGCAGCCAGACGAAAACCCAGCGCCAGTGCTTGGCGGATCCACTGCACGCGCTGCACATCTTCGGGGCCGTAGTTGCGGTAGCTGCCCCGGCGTGCCACGGTGCCGAGCAAGCCGTGCGCCTCATAAAGGCGTAGCGCTTTGGGCGTGCAGCCTGTGAGCGCGGCGAGTTCACCGATACGCATAGGCGGCTCCCGTGCGCTTGGAAGCATGTATCTTTTTTGCTGAAAGTGCTGTTGGCTCAGGTTGCATGAATGCTTGGAGTCGTTTGAATGTGTTGTGGGAGTTGTTGATCCATGAATTTCGAGTGGTCGTGGCAAGGGGCTCACGGCCATAGGCCTTGTCAGGAGCCATCGTGCGAATTTACGGCAATACCATGGCGCGATTGCAGCAAATTTCGGCGTGGCCCTGGCACTCGACAATCGTCAGGGTCGTCGGCTTGTCCAGTGCATGTCGGAAATCCTCTGCTAACGGCTTTTCTCTAGTGAGCAATGCCTTGCTGCCGCTCCTTTATCTGCTCATATTGACTGGGCTTGCGGTAGCGAGCGTTGAAGGGTGACTGCTGGATGTCTCTGGCTAGGCAGAGGAGGGCGGTTGCAAGCTTCCATCGCATACCTGAGCTTTGGGGCAAAGACCTGGAGGGCGCGAGCAGCCTGGGTGCGCAACTGGTAAAATCATCCAAATAACCTGTTTTGGCCGTGTCAATGCTTGTTGATGACTCGGGCTTTTAATCCGTTGGCCGCGAGCTTGAATCTCGTGGAACCAATCAGAATACAGGCGCTACAGCTATAGAAGCGGTAGCGCCTTTTTCGTTTACCAGTTTTTCATCGTGCGTGTGGCTGACTCGAACAACAGAGTCGAGTCTGCTGATTTGGCCGTTGAAATAAAATTTCTGCTTGGCGCGTAGACGCTGCGCTGCTGGAAAAATCAAATGAAATCAATCGACTCCGTTAGCCCCACGCAAACCGCAATCCCCAAAGTGGGCTTTGTTTCGCTGGGCTGCCCCAAGGCCTTGACTGATAGCGAGCTGATTCTCACGCAGCTCAGCGCCGAGGGCTACCAGACTTCCAAGACCTTTGAAGGCGCGGATCTGGTCATCGTCAACACCTGCGGCTTCATTGACGATGCCGTCAAGGAAAGCCTGGACACCATTGGCGAAGCTCTGGCAGCCAACGGCAAGGTTATCGTGACCGGTTGCCTGGGTGCCAAGGCAGGCAAAGAGGGCGGCTCCACCATGGTGGCCGAAGTGCACCCCAGTGTGCTGGCAGTCACGGGACCCCATGCGACGCAGGAAGTGATGGATGCGGTGCACACCCACCTGCCCAAGCCGCATGACCCATTCGTGGACCTAGTGCCTGGCAGCTTTGGCGATGCTGGCATCAAGCTCACGCCCAAGCACTATGCCTATCTGAAGATTTCCGAGGGCTGCAACCATCGCTGCACCTTTTGCATCATTCCCAGCATGCGTGGCGATCTGGTTTCGCGTCCGATCGGCGATGTGCTCAAGGAGGCCAAGGCGTTGTTTGAAGGGGGCGTGAAAGAGCTGTTGGTGATCAGCCAGGATACCTCGGCCTATGGTGTGGATGTGAAGTACCGCACCGGTTTCTGGGACGGCAAGCCCGTCAAGACCCGTATGCTGGAGCTGGCCGACGAGCTGGGCAAGCTGGCGCAGCAGCACGGTGCCTGGGTGCGTCTGCACTATGTCTACCCCTATCCCACCGTGGATGCGGTCCTGCCCTTGATGGCCGAGGGCAAGATCTTGCCTTACCTGGATGTGCCCTTGCAGCACAGCCACCCCGATGTGCTCAAGCGCATGAAGCGACCCGCATCGGGCGAAAAGAACCTGGACCGTATCCGCGAGTGGCGCAAGATCTGTCCCGAGCTGGTGATTCGTTCCACCTTCATTGCCGGTTTCCCCGGCGAGACTGAAGAAGAGTTCGAGCATCTGCTGGACTTCATTCGCGAAGCCGAGATCGACCGTGCCGGCTGCTTTGCCTACAGCCCCGTCGAAGGCGCCACCGCCAACGAACTTCCCGGCATGCTGCCCGAAGAGGTGCGCGAAGCACGTCGTGCGCGTTTCATGGAGGTGGCCGAGGAGGTCTCCACCAAGCGTCTGCAGCGCCGCGTAGGCCAGGTCATGAAGGTGTTGGTGGACAAGGCGGTCAGCCTGGGCAAAAAGGGTGGTGTGGGCCGCACCTATGCCGATGCCCCCGAGATCGACGGCGTGGTTCACATCCAGCCGCCCGAGAAGGCCAGCAAGACCTACAAGGTGGGCGAGTTGATCAGCGTGCGCATCGTGGGCACGCAGGGGCATGATCTGGTGGGCGTTCCGGTTTGAATTTTCATGGCGTCACTGTGCGGCGCCACTTCAATCCAGTAGGGACAAAAAGGCCGCGACTGCGGCCTTTTTTGCATCTGACCTCTTGGCCTCTTTGCTACCGCTCTTGTCTGCCAATGGCCTGCGGGAGATCCTGATGCAATGAAGGGTTCAGATTCGGTTCTGATCGGGACGGCATCGCCTCCGGGGTCGATTTGAGATCCAGGACACGACGTCAGCACGAAACACTTTTCCTGGGCAACGCGCCGCAGCATTGTGTTGTTCATGTAAGGAATTGCCTTTCTCGGAAGACAGCCTCTTGTCTGTAAGAGGTTTCCATCGAAAGGTGACGAGCCTGATCTCGGCACTGTATCCACAGTTAGGGCTGCTTGGTTCCCCACCTGACCCGGTTGGCTGCTTCCCCATGCGAGGAGGCCCGTCACGCTCAATTATAGATGCAAAACCGACACAGTCCCGCGAGCTGTGAAATGAGATTCCAGGAGCAGGCTTGTTGGCATGTCCCGGCCCCGTAGAATCAGAGGCTATGTCTTATTTAGTGCTTGCTCGCAAATACCGGCCCCGTACCTTCACCGAAATGGTGGGGCAGGAGCACGTGGTTCAGGCTCTGACCAATGCGTTGACCCAGCAGCGCCTGCACCATGCCTATCTGTTCACGGGCACACGTGGCGTGGGCAAGACCACGGTGTCGCGCATTCTGGCCAAGTCTCTGAATTGCCAGGGCCTGGACGGTAACGGTGGAATCACCGCAACCCCTTGCGGGGTTTGTGCAGCATGCACTGAAATCGATAGCGGACGTTTTCCCGACTACACCGAGCTGGACGCTGCGTCCAACCGGGGTGTGGATGAGGTGCAGAGCCTGCTGGAGCAGGCGGTGTACAAGCCGGTGCAGGGGCGCTTCAAGGTCTTCATGATCGACGAGGTGCACATGCTGACAAACACCGCGTTCAACGCCATGCTCAAGACGCTGGAAGAGCCTCCGGAGTATCTGAAGTTCGTGCTTGCCACGACCGATCCGCAGAAAGTGCCGGTCACTGTGCTCTCGCGCTGCCTGCAGTTCAATCTGCGCCCGATGGCGCCCGAGACGGTTCTGGAGCACCTGACCCATGTGCTGGACAAGGAAAGCGTGCCGGCAGAGCCTCAGGCGCTGCGATTGCTGTCGCGTGCTGCGCGTGGCTCCATGCGCGATGCGCTGAGCCTGACCGACCAGGCGATTGCCTTTGGCAGCGGGCAGTTGCAGGAGACGACGGTGCGCCAGATGCTGGGCAGCGTGGATCGCAGCCATGTCTTTCGCCTGATCGATGCCTTGGCACAGGGTCACGGGCGTACGGTGGTTGAAGTCTCCGAAGAGCTGCGCCACAACGGTCTGTCTGCTGCATCGACTCTGGAAGAAATGTGCGCCGTGCTGCAGCGCATGGCCGTGTTGCAGGCTGTGCCCGATATGCCGCTGGATGCCAGCGATCCGGAGGCTGCCGAAGTAGACCGGCTGGCCAGTCTGATGCCGCGCGACGAGACTCAGCTGCTCTATAGCATCTGCCTGCATGGCCGTGCCGAACTGGGGCTGGCTCCAGATGAGTACGCTGCGCTGACCATGGCACTGCTGCGGCTGCTGGCCTTCAAGCCGGAAAACGCCGAAGCCGGCATGGCTGAAAAAAAAAACTCCGGCGCTGAGGCCTAGCCGGCCTGTTGTCCAGGCTCCGGATCCGATTCAGCAGCCTCCGGCTTCAACGCCAGCGGCGATGGAGGCGCCACCGGCCAAGGTTCAGTCCGTGCAGCCGGTGGTGGAATCCGCACTGGAGTCCGCATCGGTGCAGGAGCCTGCGTCAGTGGCCGGCATGGCCGAGCCAGAACATATTCAAGTTGTTGCCGATCGCTCGGATTCAGCAGAGTATTCCGTCGCAAGGCCGGTGATGCAGGCAGTGCCGGAGTCGACCCGCTTGCCTGCTCCTGCGGTGACGCCTGAGCCTGCTGCAGTTCAGCAAACCACGCCCTCGGCGAATCATGAAGCAGTCGCAGAGGCCGGCCAGATGCCCGCCGACAATGCGTCCGAGAGCGCCGAGGCCGTCGATATGGCTGATGCTCCCGAAGAGCAGGATGCCAGCGAGGCGGCCTGGGCAGGCATGCCCGATGAGGGCTGGTCTGACGATGGGCGCTGGGGTGATGATGCTGACCTGGATGTCGGACAGCCCCTGCATGCCATGCCGCCCATGGAGTCTGACGAACCTGCGGCCCAGAGCGCAAGCGGCGGTTATGTCAGTACGGCCCAGGATGCGGCCCCGGTGGAGCGCACAGCCGAGGGCGATCTGTGGTTTGGCGTGGTTCAGCAGTTGCTGCAGAGCGAAGCCGTGGTGGCCGTGGCGCGACAGCTGGCGCTGCAGTCGCAGCTGCTGGGGCGTGAAGGTGATCTGTGGCGACTGCGCGTGGAGTCCAGCTCGCTCAATCAGGCCGGCACACGTGATCGTCTGCGTGCTGCGCTGGAAGCAGCCGGTCATGCGCGACAATTGCAGGTTGAGCAAGGGCCGGTGACGGACAGTCCTGCCCGCCGACTGGCCCTGGAAAGACAAGCCAGCCAGTTGCTGGCCGAGGACATTGTCAAAAGCAATCCGCAGGTGCAAACGTTGATGCGAGACTTTGGCGCGAAAATCGTGCCCGGTAGCATCAAGCCCATATCTATTCAGCCTGAATAAGGCGTTTCAACAAAAGAAGGAATTCTCATGTTCAACAAAGGACAACTCGCCGGTTTGATGAAGCAAGCTCAGGCCATGCAGGACAACCTGAAGAAGGCTCAGGAAGAGCTGGGCAATATCGAAGTCGAAGGCGAATCCGGTGCCGGTCTGGTCAAGGTCGTGATGACCTGCAAGCATGACGTCAAGCGCATCACCATCGACCCCAGTCTGCTGGCCGAAGACAAGGACATGCTGGAAGACCTGGTGGCTGCTGCCTTCAACGCGGCTGTGCGCAAGGCCGAAGAGACCTCCAACGAGAAGATGGGCAAGATCACTGCCGGTATGCCCGGCCTGCCCGGCGGGATGAAGTTCCCGTTTTAAACTGCTCCCCCCTGTGCGGCGAAGCCGCTTCCCCCTGAGGGGGACGGCAGCCTCGCTGCGCGGCGGCGCTTGCTTGCTGCCTCTGGCTTGGGGCATGCCAGCGTTGAGTGCGGTGTGCGAAATCCTGCATTCAAATATCAGGCGATCTCCGGGTCGCCTTTTTTCTGGTGACTGAAAGGACAAGCCTGTGTCTGATGTGCAATCTCTGGACGCCTTGATCGAGGCCTTGCGCCGACTGCCGGGCGTGGGCATCAAGTCGGCGCAGCGTATGGCGTTTCATTTGCTGCAGCGTGATCAGGCTGGTGCGCTGCAACTGGCGCGGGCGCTGGATTCTGCGGTGAACTCTGTTCATCACTGCGAGCGCTGCCATACGTTTACCGAAGGCGCTATCTGCAGCATCTGTGATGACGCCGGGCGCGACGGGGCTCGGCTGTGCGTGGTCGAGGCTCCGGCCGATCTGGCCGCCATGGAGCGCACGGGGGCCTATCAGGGCTATTACTATGTGCTGATGGGGCGGCTGTCCCCGCTCGACGGCGTGGGCCCCAAGGAAATCGGCATGAAGCAGTTGCTGGAGCGTGCCTGTGATGGCGTGGTGCAGGAGGTGATTCTGGCCACCAGCTTCACGGCAGAGGGCGAGGCCACGGCCCATGCTGTCAGCGAGGCGCTCAAGTCGCGCGGCATTCTGGTCACGCGGCTGGCGCGCGGCGTGCCGATAGGCAGCGAACTTGAATATGTGGATCTCGGCACGATTGCCCACGCGCTGGTGGACAGGCGCTGAAAATATCGCTTGAATTGGCTGCCAGCGATTTGAAATCAGGCGTGTGCTGCTATTGATTTCTTTGAGAGAGCAGAAATAAAAAAGCCCGCTGATTTTGCGAACAGCGGGCTTTTTGGCGGGCGGCGAAGCTTATTTGCGCTTCTTGGCCGGTGTGCCGCCACGTGCTTTGGGTTCGCTCTTGCCGCCACGGGGAGCGGGGGCGCTGCTGGCTCTGGCGTTCTTGCTGGCGGCTGCCACCTTGCTGCCGCCACGGGTGTTGCGGGCTGACTCGCGTGGGCTGTCGTTGGCTTCGGCGCGTGCGCTGCGGGCTGCGCGGCTGGGCAGGTAGGCAATCAGCGACTGGCCGGGGCGCAAGGATGCCGTGGACTTGAGGTCGTTCCAGTCCGCGAGGTTGGAGACGCTGATGCCATAGCGGCTGGCCACGCTGACCAGGGTATCGCGCTTGCGAGCCTTGACCGTGGTACGCACGGTCACGACTTCAGGAGCGAAGGAGATCTGACCGTTGTCTGCCACATGGCCGGGCACATCGGTCTTGACATTGGCATCGCGCGGCACCATCAGGGTCGAGCCGGCCTTGATCAGCATGCGCGGCGGGATGTTGTTGATGGCGCGCAGGTCGGCTTCGCCCAGGCCTGCGCGCTGGGCGGCTTCGGCCACGGTGATGGTGGTGGGCACGGTCCATACCGTCCAGCTGGCAAACTGGCCTTCGCTATAGGCCTGCAGATTGCGGCGGAAAACCTTGGCGTTGTCCCAGGGCAGCAGCACCTGTGGCGTGGCGCGCGCAAAGATCACCGGTTTGTGAAAGCTGGGGTTGAGTGCCTTGAAGTCCTTGACGCTGACATCGGCCAGCTTGGCCACCAGCTCCACGTCGATGTCGTGCGGCAGATCCACGGCCTGGAAATAGGGGTGGTTCTCGATGATGGGAAGCTCGGTGTTGAACTTCTCGGGTTCGGCCACGATGTTCTTGACGGCTTGCAGCTTGGGCACGTAGTTGCGGGTTTCGGCCGGCATCTGCAGGTCGAGGTAGCCGGCGGGCTGGCCCAGCTTTTCATTGCGCTTGATGGCGCGGCCCACGCTGCCTTCGCCCCAGTTATAGGCGGCCAGGGCCAGATGCCAGTCGCCGAACATGTTGTAGAGCTTTTGCAGATAGTCGAGCGCGGCACGGGTCGAGGCCAGCACATCGCGGCGATCGTCGCGGAAGACATTCTGCTTGAGGTCGAAATAGGTGCCCGTGGCCGGCATGAACTGCCACATGCCGGCGGCCTTGGCGCTGGATACGGCCTGAGGGTTGAAGGCGCTCTCGATGAAGGGCAGCAGCGCCAGCTCTGTCGGCATGTTGCGGCGCTCCAGCTCCTCGACGATGTGGAACAGGTATTTGCTCGACCGCTCCGTCATGCGCTGGATGTAGTCGGGGCGCGTGGCATACCACTGCTCCTGGTTCTGGACCAGATCCTGCTCAAGGTTGGGCATGGCAAAGCCCTTGCGGATACGCACCCAGAGGTCGCCCGTGGCTTCCAGTTCTGCGACTTCGGAGCTGCCGACTTTGCCCTGGCCCAGGGGTTTGAGCGGGCCATTGGGATACATGGGGTCGACACTGCTGGTGGTGGCGCAGCCGGTCAATATCAGTGCGCTTGTCAGCAGCAGGGTGGATAGCAGCTTCATCAGAAAACGTTTTTCCATTGGCGCAGGGTGCCCAGCACGCTGGCGGGGTCCTCGGGCCTGGTTTGAGGATCATGGTGCACGGCGGCTGCGATCACGTCGGCAGCGCGGCTTCGCATGAACGGGTTGATGGCCAGCTCGGTCTGCAATGTGGAGGGCAGCGTGGGCTGCCCGCTTTTGCGCAGTTGCTGGCAATGTTCCAGATACTGAGCCAGTTCCGGGTTGTTTGGTTCCACGGCCTGCGCAAATCGCAGGTTGGAAATTGTGTACTCATGTGCGCAGCACACCAGCGTGTTGGCGGGCAGGGCGGCAAGTGCGTCCAGCGAAGCCTGCATCTGTGCTGCCGTGCCTTCGAAAAGGCGGCCGCAGCCGCCCGAGAACAGCGTGTCGCCGCAGAACAGCAGAGGCTGGCCTTGCGCCTGGGTGCTGAAGAAGGCGATATGACCGCTGGTGTGTCCCGGCACATCGATGACCCGCCAGGGGCCTCCGAGCAGCTCCACGTGGTCGCCCCCCTGCACGCGCGTGACGGGCTCGGGCAGGGTCTCGTAGGCGGGGCCCCAGACCGGAGCACCCGTGGCCGCGCGAATGGCGTCCACGCCGCCCACATGGTCGGCATGATGGTGGGTGACTAAAATGCCCTGCAGTTTCAGACCCCGCTGTGCCAAGGTGGCCAGCACAGGCTCGGCCTGACCCGGATCGACGACCACGGCATGTTCTGCATCGTGGAGCATCCAGATGTAGTTGTCGGAAAAAGCGGGAATGGGCAACAGGTTCATGAGCTGCAAAATTATAGAGATGCATCACTGGACGGATTCAGCCCTCGGGCACTATCTCCTGAAATGGGAGCAGCAGCGCTTTGACGAGGCGGTGGCCGATATCTTTGGCTACCACGCCTTGCAGCTGGGCTTGCCGCAGCTGCAAGGACTGCGCAGCAATCGCATGCCTCATCGCTGGCTGGCGCTGGAGGGTCTCGATCCCGTTCCGGATGCAAAAGCAGGCACTGTAGCGCAAGCGAGGGCGACCGCAGTGTCGCAGCAGCAGCCGCCCGCTGATGAAGCACAGAATTCTGCCCCGTTGATGCCGGCGCTCAGAACCGCCCCGGAAGCCCTGCCTTTTGCCGAGGCCAGCCTCGACCTGTTGCTGATGCCGCATACGCTGGAGGCTTGCAACGATCCGCATGCCGCGCTGCGCGAGGCTGCACGCGTGCTGGTGCCGGAAGGCAGGCTGGTGATCAGCGGGCTGAACCCCTCAAGCCTGCTGGGCTTGCAGCGCCGGGTGGAGCGCAGTGCGGGCTATTTGCCGGACTTGAGCCTGGGTGTGGGCTACTGGCGTTTGCGCGATTGGCTGCGATTGCTGAGCTTCGAGATCGAAGCAGTGCAATTTGGCTGTTATCGTCCTGCCACTCAAAGTGAAAAGTGGCTGAGCCGCTGGCAGTTCATGGAAGGCCTGGGCCACCGCTGCTGGCCGGTGATGGGGGGCGTCTATTGCGTGGTGGCCGTCAAGCGTGTGCAGGGCATGCGGCTGATGAGCCCGAGCTGGCGCAAGAGCAGCGTGCCGGCCGGCATGAAGGCGCCCGTGACCCAGAGGCAGCCGCCGGACATGTCCTGGCGTAACAAGGAAGAAAATTGAATCAAGTTGTGATCTATACCGACGGTGCCTGCAAGGGCAATCCCGGCCCTGGCGGCTGGGGCGCATTGCTGCAGGCCGGATCGGCGCAGAAAGAACTCTTCGGTGGTGAACTGGGAACCACCAATAACCGCATGGAACTCAAGGCCGTGATTGAGGCGCTGTCCGCGCTCAAGCGTCCCTGCGATGTGGTGCTGTATCTGGATAGTCAGTACGTGCGCAAAGGCATTACCGAGTGGATACAGGGTTGGAAGGCCAAGGGCTGGGTTACTGCTTCCAAGGAGCCCGTCAAGAATGTCGAGCTCTGGAAGCAGCTGGACGCGCTGGTGCAGGGCAGCGGCCACCGCATCGACTGGCGCTGGGTCAAGGGCCATGCCGGAGACCCCGGCAATGAGCGCGCCGATGCGCTTGCCAACAAGGGCGTGGAGCTGGCACTTAAGAAGGACTGAGCCAGGAGCCGGGGTAGATGCGCTGGCTCAGTTCGTGATTTGTGCCAGCGCTTCTTGGATCTGTTGCTCGGATTCGGGGCGCACGATGCGCGCCACTTCCTTGCCGTCAAGCAGAAAAATCAGCGTGGGCCAGAGCTTGACGCGATAGCTGCGGCCCAGTGGCCGGCCGGGACCGTCTTCCACCTTGATGTGCGCTACTTCCGGCTGGGCAGCCAGCGCAGCCTGCAACAGCGGCTGGGCGCGCTGGCAGTGGCCGCACCAGGGGGTGCCGAATTCCAGCAAATTCGCGCCCTTGAGCGCATCGATGGCCTGCCTTGTGGGTTCTGTGGCCCAGTGGGTGGCTTGGTATGGCATGCAATATTTCCCAGAATGGATCGAGGGTCGAAGACCAGGCAGAAAGCCCGTTTTCAGATCAGCCCTTGCAGTAGTAGGACGTTGACGGATTCTCCGGGCAGGACGTCGCCGCGCGCATCGTCCAGCACGATGATGCAGTCGGCGGCGACCATGGAGCTGAGCACGCCCGAGCCTTGCGGTCCCGTGGTGCGCACGGCGGCCTGGCCCTTCTCATTGAGTTCGAGCACGCCGCGCAGATATTCGGTGCGGCCCGGGCGTTTGCGCAGGCGCTCGCTGCTGATCGCCTGCAGCAATGGCACGGGGGTGCTGCGTTCGCCTGCCAGCATGGCCAGGGCCGGACGCACAAACATCAGAAAGCTCACCATGGCGGCCACCGGGTTGCCGGGCAGCCCCAGCAGCACCGCCGGGCGCTGAGTGGGCGGTGGATTGCTCAGATCTTGGGAGCGGTTTGCGCTTGTCTTGATCGGGATGCCTGTTGATCTGGTCAATGAGATTCCACCGGCGGGAGCGAGCAGGCCCACCGCCAGCGGCCGACCGGGACGCATGGCCACCCGCCAGAACTGCACAGTGCCCAGGCGCTGCAGCATCGCACGGGTGTGATCGGCCTCACCGGCGCTGATGCCGCCACTGGTCAGCACCACATCGGCCAGGGTGGCTGCTTCGCGCAGGCGCTCTTCCAGTGCGGCCGGTTCATCGGGCACTGCTCCCAGGTCCAGCACATGGGCTCCCAGACGGCGCAGCAGCGCCTGCAGGCTGAAGCGGTTGCTGTCGTAGATGGCTCCCTCGCGCGGCTCGGCGCCTGGGCTCAGCAGCTCGTCGCCGGTGGAGAAGTAAGCCACGCTGAGGCGGCGTCGCACGCTGACCTGGCCCAGTCCCAGACTGGCCAGCAGACCCAGGGCGGCTGGTGTGAGGCGCTGGCCTGCCTGCAGTGCCACAGAGCCTTGCTCCAGGTCTTCGCCGCGCAGGCGACGATTGGCACCTGCACGCAGGGCACTGCCGTCGAACTGGATGCACTCCTCGCCAGAGCTGGCCTGCTCATGGGCGACTACGGTATCCGCACCCACCGGCATGACCGCACCCGTCATGATCTTCACGCATTCGCCCGCGCCAAGCCGGCCTTGCCAAGGCCCTCCTGCCAGAGCCGTCCCCACCACACGCAGCATCAGCGGCTGGCCGGGCCGCGCCTGCTCCAGTTCGCTGCCGGCAAAGGCATAGCCGTCCATGGCACTGTTGTCGTGGGGCGGTACGTTGACGGGGCAGATCACATCGGCTGCCAGCACACGATCCAGGGCATCGGGCAGGGCGACGGCTTCCACCTCGGCGACCGCACCCAGCGGCTGCAGCAAGGCTTGCAGCTGTTGCAGTACCTGGTCAGTGGTCAGCGTCTGGGCGCTGGTGGAGGCGGCAGGTTGAAAAGTCGCAGTCATAACAGCAAAAAAATAGAAAACCTCATGACAGGATGCGGCCATGGGCTGCGTGGCACTTTACGCTTTTGGCTGGTGGTGCCGGTGACTCAGTATTGGCGTTCGGGGGCGATTTGCTCCAGATCAAGCAACTGGGCCAGCGTGTTGGCGTTGCTGAAGGCCTGTTCGTCCCCGGGGCGGTCAAATACGGCCTGGGCGCTGTGATGCTGGCTGGTCCAGGCGTCTATCTTGCGGCCACCACTGGTGATGAAGCGCTCAAGGCTGTAGGCGAGTCCGGCCCGCAACAGGCAGAACACGGGCTGGGGGCGCAGTTGCGGCGGCTGCCCCGGCTGGGCATGCTCGGTATCCCGGCCGTGAGCGATGACGATATCGGCATCGCCACGCGACGCCAGCATTCGCGCAGCCAGATCGAGGGGCAGCAGCGGCGTATCGCAGGGCACGCACAGCAGCCATGGCGTGCGGCAATGGGCGAGGCCGGCCATGAAGCCCGCCAACGGGCCGGGGTAGTCGGGCAGGCTGTCGGCGCAGACCTCGGCAGCCAGTGGCTGCCCCAGCTCGGCGTAAGCTGCTGTATTGCGATTGGCATTGATGAGCAAGGGGCCGACCTGCAGAGCCAGGCGCTGCAATGCATGCAGTGCCAGAGGCAAGCCTTGAAAGCTCTGCAGGCCCTTGTCCACACCGCCCATGCGCGCACCGCGTCCTCCGGCCAGCACGCAACCGGTGATCTGCTCGGGGGTGATGCGTGAGTCAGCCACCGATATAGCTCATCTCGATGCGCCGACCTTGCCGGACTGGCGCCACATCGGGGGGCATTTCGCTGCGCATTTGCGAGTAGCGATCGTCGCGCTGTTGCCAGATGGGGGCAATGGCGGCTGCAATCTCGGCATCGCTGGCACCGGTGCGCAGCAGGCTGCGCAAGTCCCAACCCTGGCTGGCGAACAGGCACAGATAGAGCTGGCCCTCGGTGGACAGGCGTGCACGGTTGCAGTCGCCGCAGAAAGCGTGGGTCACACTGCTGATGACGCCCACCTCGCCCAGCTGCGGATCATGTCGGCCGCTGGCGTCGGCATAGCCCCAGCGCACGGCGGTCTCGCCAGGGGCGCTGGGTGCCAGCGGGATCAGCGGCAGCTCGGCGCGCAGACGGGCTATGACCTCGTCCGAAGGCAGCACCTCGTCCATGCGCCAGCCGTTGGTGGCTCCCACATCCATGTATTCGATGAATCGCAGCGTGATTCCCGTGCCACGGAAGTAGCGGGCCATGGGCAGGATCTGGTCGTCATTGGTGCCGCGCTTGACCACCATATTCACCTTGATGTGCGACAGGCCTGCGGTCTGTGCAGCCTCGATGCCGGCCAGCACATCGGTCACGGGAAAGTCCACATCGTTCATGCGCCGGAACACGGTGTCGTCCAGTCCGTCGAGGCTGACGGTCACGCGGTTCAGGCCGGCTTCCTTCAGGGCGCGGGCCTTGCGCGCCAGCAGCGAGGCGTTGGTGGTCAGTGTCAGGTCCAGCGGCTGGCCGTCGGGCGTGCGCAGCTCGGCCAGCTGGGCAATCAGGGCTTCGATGTTCTTGCGCAGCAGTGGCTCGCCGCCGGTCAGGCGCAGCTTGCGTACGCCATGGGCGACAAAAAGCCTGGCCAGGCGCGTAATTTCCTCGAAGCTCAACAGCGAGCTGTGGGGCAGATATTGGTAGTTCTTGTCAAAAACTTCCTTGGGCATGCAGTAGTTGCAGCGGAAGTTGCAGCGGTCGGTGACGCTGATGCGCAGGTCGCGCAAAGGCCGTCCCCATTGATCCTGCAGCAGCCCGGTAGGGGCCTGCAGGGGGCTGGGGACGATTGCGCTGCGCGATGCCGCACGCTCATCGACCAAGGGGATCACACGTTCTGCCATAGGCTCGATTGTGCCGCAAGAGCGAAGTCCGGGCCGGCTGCGGGCTTGTTGTGGGCTATCAAAATTGATAGCTGGTGGTGCTTGATGGTATTGTGGATCAGTCTTTTGTAGTGGTTTCCACGGGTTGCTGAGAGAGCGGCTTCCAGCCCTTGAACTCGGGGTAGAACTCGGCCACGCCGGGGCCGTTGAAGTCCCAGCCCAGGCACTGACCCAGATGGCGTGGCGGCAGGCCCGAGCCATTGGGGCCGAACTGGTTGAGCACGGTGTGAAAAGCGGGCGTTGCCATATTGAACAGCAGCTCGCGCAGATGCGTGCAGCCCACTACCCCGCCCAGATTGTCGGCAATGGCGCGGCGCCAGCCGCGGGCTATGCAGCAGCCCACCATCTTCTGCATGGACTTTGTGGCCTGGGGGCAGTGGCCCAGGGGGTGGTCGTCCATGGCGGCCTCTATGCCGTGGACCACCATGTCGGCATCGATGGTCAGGCGGATCCACATATGGTGAATCGGCTTGCCCGCTGGCACTTTGCGGTGGCCATGAAGCTCGATGTCATAGGTTTTCTGGTCGATCAGCTCGGCTTCCACGTCCCACATGCCGTCATCACGGGCATAGCCCCGGTATTTGACGTCGCGCATATTGATGGGGACTGGCTTGCGGCTGGCACTGGGAGACAGGGGCATGGGGTATCCGTTGTTATGGCGGGCGACAACGACGGCATGTCGGAACTCGGCTGGGTCGCCCGCGATGATCTTGAGCCGGGTCTGGTGCATCAGACCCGATTTCATTATCAAAGAGATAGCAGGCTTGTCCAGCACCAAGCGGACAGCGGGGCGGGACGGGGGACCCCGAGCCAGGCCGGCAGCGCCTAGCTGCTCGGGGGGATTTGCCCGGTGAGTGCTGCGGCCTTGAGTGCAGCCAGGTCGAGAACTTCCAGCTTGCCGCGCCGCAGTTGCAGCCAGCCGGCCTGCTGCAACTCCTGCAGGATCTGGTTGGTGGTCTGGCGTGACAGGCCGAGCATGCGTGCGATCTGCTCCTGGGAGACGGCCAGCTCGCGGTGAGTGCGCATGCGGTCGGCCCATTGCTCGTGGCCCATGGCCATTTGCACCAGACGGCACATCACGCGCTGCGGTGCAGGCAGCACGGTCTGCTCTTCCAGCGCGATCAGGCTGGCACGCAGCTTGTGGGTCAGCAGCAGGGCCATGTGGCGCCAGCAATGCGGGTTGGCATCCAGCCATTCGCGCAGCGGCGGTATAGGGATATGCAGCAGGGCGCAGGCGGTGTTGGCGCAGGCGTCGTGGGTGCGGGGCTCGCCATCGAAGAGGGCGATCTCGCCCAGCCAGCTCGGCGGCTCGATCAAGGTCAGCAAGGCCGTGCGGGTGTTTTCCTGAAGCGCTGCCGTGCCGGAGATGCTGAGCGATCCCCTGGCCACCGCATACAGGCCGCAGGGGGCATCGCCGCGGCGAAACAGCCATTCGCCGGCGGCCAGCAGCCTTGGCTGGGCCAGTTGCTGCATCTGGGCGGTCAATTCCGGCGGCAGCGAGCGGAACCAGCGGCCGGCCTGCACGATGGCCCAGAGATCATTGGAGTTGACATGCTCGAAGCTGCCGCGCTTGCGTGCAGTGGGCACTGAGGCCAGTGCAGGCCTGGGTGAAGGGTTTAGCGCTTGTGTCGGTGGCATGACAGACGGCAAGGTTGATGCTGCGCCACCATGCTCTGACAAGCGACAAGGAGATACAGCGATGAAAACCCTAATCGATCAACTGTCCAACTACGCCGACTACCACCGCGACCCGCGCAATATCGTCACGCACTACATCGGTGTGCCCATGATCATGCAGGCGGTGGTGATTCTGCTGGCCAGGCTGCAATGGGGAGCGCTTGGCGGCATGCCGATCTCGCTGGCCCTGCTGGCAGCGGTTGCTGCAGCAGTGTATTACTGGCGGCTCGACGGGCGCTACGGCCTGTTCATGAGCGTGTTGCTGGCCGCCATGCTGGCGCTGGCGGCTCCTGTCGCCGTGCAGCCCATGGGGAGCTGGCTGGCCTGGGGGCTGGGCCTGTTTGTGCTGGGCTGGGTGATCCAGTTCATCGGTCACTACTGGGAAGGACGCAAGCCCGCTTTTCTTGACGATGTGATGGGTCTGCTGATAGGCCCGCTGTTTGTGGCGGCCGAGCTGGGTTTTGCTCTGGGTCTGCGCAAAGAGGTGCAGGCGGCGGTGGAGCAGCGCAGCGGTCCCGTGCGTCGCCGGCATCCGGTGAGCGCCTGAAATGCTCTTGTTCTGAGAGCTGAAACCGCTTTATGAGTATTGGTTTTGGTGGGTTTTCATGGCTGCAGCGGGCGAGGCTGCCCGGCGGGAATACACGACTGCACGCGCATCTTTCAGACATGTAATGCCAGCGTTAGGGTCATGCGCCTAAAATCGCGGGCTGACCCTCAGGTGCCGATGCTTTGTCGGCTCTGGCGGGCTTTTTGTATTACTTCTCCCAACCATCATGTCTCTGAACAATGTGACCCCCGGCTCCAAGACGCCTGAAGTCTTCAACGTCGTCATCGAAATCTCGGCCAACTCGGCTCCCGTGAAGTACGAAGTGGACAAGGAATCCGGCTGCCTGTTCGTGGATCGTTTCCTGGGCACTGCCATGCACTACCCCGTGAACTACGGCTATGTGCCCCAGACCCTGTCTGGCGACGGCGACCCCGTGGACGTGCTGGTGATGACTCCCTTCCCCCTGCCCAGCGGCGTGGTGGTGCCCTGCCGTGCCATCGGCATTCTGGAGATGGAAGACGAGTCCGGCGTCGACGGCAAGGTTCTGGCCGTTCCCACACAGAAGCTGCTGCCTTCCTACGACAAGATCAACCACCTCAGCGACATCCATGAGCTGACCCTGCAGCAGATCGCTCACTTCTTCGAGCACTACAAGGATCTGGAAAAGGGCAAGTGGGTCAAGGTTCTGGGCTGGAAGGGCGTGGACGCGGCACACAAGGAAATCGTGGACGGTATCGCCAACTACAAGGGCTGATCCAAACTAGTAAAGGGTCTCTAACCTTTACTTGCAGAGAAGCCTCGCGATCTGCATCTATACAATTTGAAACGCACCCGGCGGACATCGCTTGGTGCGTTTTTTATTGCCTGTATCGATATATACGAGGGGGTGCGCATGAGTTGGAAGATTTCGGACTGGCGCGTGGGGACCAAGTTGGGCATCAGCTTTACGGCGCTGGTGCTATTGTCTGCATTGCTTGGTCTGGTGGCCTGGCTGCAGCTGTCCAGCATTCATGCAGCGGGCCGTGAGGTTTCCGAAGTGGCGCTGCCCAGCGTTTACAACGCGGCCTCCATGCGTTCCGAGTACAACCGGCTGCGCCGCCACGAGGCAGGCATTGCCACGGCACGCACCCTGGTCGAGATCGAAGGCTACGAGCAGCAGATCCAGCAGCGCCTGAAAACCATTGCCGAGCAGGAGAAAGTGGTCAACGACCTGATTGCCAGCCAGCCGCTGCGCGAGGCCTACGAGGGCTATCAGGCCAACAAGGCGAATTTCCTGAAGCTGCACGAGCAGTTGCTGGCGCGAGCACGCGATGGCGACTACAACACCGTGGACAGCCAGGCAGGTATGGCCGACGAGCTGGGGCTGTTTTTTGCAGGGCTGTCCGAACAGGCCTTCAGCCAGCTGGCGGAAAGCACGGGCAAGCTGATGACGCTGCAGCTCGAGAACGCGGCTCAGGCCCAGCAGGCCGAAAAGTCCAGTTTCGAGCTGGCCCGCTACTGGCTGCTCGGTACGCTGGCGCTGGTGGTGCTGTTTGCAGCCGTGGTCGGCATTGCGATGACACGTGCCATTACGGCTCCCGTGGCCACGGCAGTTGAGCTGGCGCAGGCCGTGGCTGCCGGCAGGCTGGGCATGGTGGTGAAGAACCAGCGCCGCGATGAAATGGGCTTGCTGCTCAATGCGCTGGAAGACATGCGTCGGCAACTGTCCTCCGTGGTCCAGGATGTGCGCGGCAATGCCCATGGCGTGGCCCTTGCGTCCAGCGAAATCGCTCAGGGCAATGCGGATCTTTCGGCGCGCACCGAAAGCCAGGCCAGCGCCCTGGAGGAAACGGCGGCCTCCATGGAGCAACTGGGCTCGACCGTGCGCCAGAACGCCGACAACGCCCAGACAGCCAATCAAATGGCAAAGAATGCCTCCGATGTCGCGGGTCGAGGCGGGGATGTGGTTGCCCAGGTGGTGGACACCATGAAGGGCATCAACGACAGCAGCCGCCAGATCGCCGACATCATCGGCGTCATCGACTCGATTGCCTTCCAGACCAATATCCTGGCCCTGAATGCGGCCGTGGAAGCCGCGCGTGCCGGCGAGCAAGGCCGTGGCTTTGCCGTGGTGGCGGGCGAGGTGCGCACGCTGGCCCAGCGCAGCGCCGAGGCGGCCAAGGAAATCAAGCAGCTCATCCATGCCAGCGTGGAGCGCGTGGAGCAAGGCTCGCAGCTGGTGGACAAGGCCGGTGACACCATGGCCGAAATCGTGACGGCCATAGGCCGCGTGACCGACATCATGGGCGAGATCAGCGCGGCCAGCCGCGAACAGAGCCAGGGCGTGGCCCAGGTGGGTGAAGCCGTCACCCAGATGGATCAGACCACGCAGCAGAATGCGGCCCTTGTGGAGCAGAGCGCGGCGGCCGCCGATTCTTTGCAGCGCCAGGCCAAGGCGCTGGTCGATTCGGTGGCGATTTTTCAGTTGGGGAATCAGGCGCAGAGCTTTGCCGCTGCGGCGCTGAAAAATCGGGTCGAGCCGGTTGCAAAGGCCGGCATGAGCGCTGGCCCGCGGGCTGCGGCGTTAGCCGATCAAGGCCCGGGCAAGGCTGTGCCTGCGCCGGTCAAAACGGCTCAGCCTGCCTTGAGCAATGACCAGGATTGGGAGCAGTTCTGAGGTCGAGGTATTGCCGGTTTCAACGACTTCCGTCTCAAAACCCCGATAGCGAATGCTGTCGGGGTTTTTTTACAAGCTTTCTTCAAACTGTCTTGATATTGATCAAGAAGAGGGGTGGCTTGATGCTTTTTCAAGGCTATGTAGGTTGCCATGGCATCGAGAATCTCTGCTGTCACTGGTTGGTAACTTTCAGTAACTCAAGTGCGACGTAAGCGACTGCCTACATGACTGTAGGCTCGTGAAGATAGGCAAGGAATATGAAACTGGAAACAATTGAAAAAATATAAGCCGGTATCAAGGACCATTCCATCTCTGGTATGCCATTCAGAGAGATATTTCCCGATCGAGCAGAAACATTGAATCCTTGCGCTTTGTGGGCATGGATTCAAAAGAAGTATTTATAAAAACTAATTGATAATAGAGGGAGGTGCAATCAATGAAAAGCATCAAAATCTCCACGCGGATTCTCGGTACGTTCGGGGTTCTGGTCTTGCTGCTGGTCGTGGTGGTTGCCATGGCATTGCTGCAGCTGCGCTCCATGCGCTCCAGTGCTGAAACCATCACCGGCAATGCCCTGCCCAGTGTGGAAGTGATCAATACACTCAATACCGACCTGGCGCGCACCCGTTTGCTCGAGTTGCGACATGTCAATAATGACGAGCCCGGCTATATGGCTCAGGTGGAAGCTCAATTCGAGCAATTGCAGAAACACCTGGCGGAGGCAAAAAAGCTCTATGAACCTTTGATTGTCACTGCCGAGGAGCGCGAGCTCTACACGCAGTTCCTGCGCGAACGGGAGCGCTACGTCGAGTTGAACAAGCAACTGTTCGAAATTTCGCGTCGAGGCGATAAAGAGCAGGCCAAGCAATTGCTGGGAGGCGAATCTCTCAAGCTCTATGACCAGTCTTCGGCAACTCTGCAAAAGCTGATCAAGTTCAACGGCGATGTGGCAAGGGGCGAGACTCTGGCTTCGGAGAAGGTTTACGACCGGGCTGTGAGCATGCTTGCCTTGGCTGCCTTGATTGCGGTGCTGGGGGCTGCAGGGGCAGGCATCTGGCTGGTGCGTTCCATCCGTGCGCCGCTGGAGCAGGCGGTGCAGGCTGCGGACCGTGTGGCCAATGGGGATCTGAGCGGCGTCATCCGCGTGGAGCGACAGGACGAAACAGGCCGCTTGCTCAGCGCCCTGGAGCGTATGCAAAGCAGTCTGGTGCAGACCGTGCGCTCGGTACGCCAGAACGCGGAAGGCGTGGCCTCGGCCAGTTCGCAGATTGCCTCGGGAAATGCTGATCTCTCTGGTCGCACCGAGGAGCAGGCCAGTGCGCTGGAGGAAACCGCGGCCTCCATGGAGCAGCTGGGCTCTACCGTGCGCCAGAACGCCGACAACGCCCGTGCCGCCAATCAGATGGCGGTGAATGCTTCCCAGGTGGCAGCGCAGGGCGGTGCCGTGGTGGCCGAAGTGGTGGAAACCATGAAGGGCATCAACAACAGCAGCCAGCAGATTGCCGACATCATCACCGTCATCGACTCCATCGCCTTCCAGACCAATATTCTGGCGCTGAATGCGGCCGTGGAAGCAGCGCGCGCTGGTGAGCAGGGCCGTGGTTTTGCCGTGGTGGCGGGCGAGGTGCGTACCCTGGCCCAGCGCAGTGCCGAGGCGGCCAAGGAAATCAAGGCCTTGATCAGCACCAGTGTGCAGCGGGTGGAGCAGGGCACGCAGCTGGTGGACAAGGCCGGTGCCACCATGGCCGACATTGTGTCGGCGATCAGCCGGGTGACGGATTTGATGGCAGAGATCAGTGCCGCCAGCCAGGAACAGAGCCAGGGTGTGGCCCAGGTTGGCGAGGCGGTGACGCAGATGGATCAGACGACGCAGCAAAACGCGGCGCTGGTGGAGGAAAGTGCTGCTGCCGCCGGTGCGCTGCGCAAGCAGGCGCAGGATCTGGTTCAGGCTGTGGCGGTCTTCCAGTTGCCTGCCAGTGCGCTTTATGACCAGGCACCCAAGGCTGCAGCCCGTGCTGCGTCGCCGGCTGTGGTCGCTGCTGCCGCCCCGGCGCGTCAGGCACCTGTCCGTCGTGTGGCCGCCCGTCCTGCCCCCATGCCTGCAGCCCCGCGCTCTTTGATGGGGGGGCGCTGTTGCTGGCGAATCCGCTACTGCCCGTAATGCGCAAAAGTCCTCGCTGGATGAGGGTGACTGGGAAACCTTCTGAATGTCTCCTGGAGTTTGAGCTTCAAGGCCGCTGCAAAGCGGCCTTTTTTTTGTCTCCACCTTCAGGCCTTGCGCAGCGGGCTATGGGATTGCAGCTCTTCCACATATTGGGCCATGCCTTCGCTCTCGCGCTGCAAGAAGCGCTCGATGGCATCGGCAAAAGCGGGATGGGCCACCCAGTGGGCGCTCGGTGTTTCCACGGGCAGCAGCGCGCGGGCCATCTTGTGCTCGCCCTGGGCGCCGCCTTCGAATCGGGCAAAGCCGTTGGCGATGCACCATTCGATGGGTTGGTAGTAGCAGGCTTCGAAATGCAGGCTGTCGACCCGCTCCAGAGCGCCCCAGTAGCGACCATAGGCCACCTTGCTATTGATAGCTGCTTGCGCTTGTCCATCCTCAAAAAACAATGGTTTTGATGCTGAAATCATTGATTGCAAGGCGCTAATAGCTATCAAACTTGAGGCGACAGGCTGCCCGTTGCGCTCGGCGATGAACATCACCCAGTTCTCGGGCATGGCCGAGGCCATGGAGGCAAAGAACTCCGGTGTCAGATACGGCGGGTTGCCGTGCTCCAGGTAGGTGCGCTCATAGCAGCGGTAGAAGAAGGACCAGTCCTGCGCACCGATGTCGCTACCCTGCATGGCTTTGAAGCTCACGCCGGCTGCGCGTATCTTGCGTCGCTCCTGGCGGATTTTCTTGCGCTTTTCCTGGTTCAGCGAGCCCAGAAAGTCGTCGAAGTCCTTCCAGCGGGACGGTGTTGTCGCAGTGCCGCCCGCAGCGGGGGGCGCGGGCGGCGTGTTCGTCCAGTGAAACTGCACTGTGCTGCGCTGCATCCAGCCGGCTGCGGCGCAGGCGGCAAGATCATCGGCATCGCCAAACAGCAGGTGCAGCGATGACAGCTGCTGCTCGGCTGCCCAGGCCTGGACGGCATGCACCAGCGCCACGCGCAGTGCCTGGCTGCGTGCCAGCAGGCGGGAGCCTGGCACGGGCGTGAAGGGGACGGCCAGCAATCCCTTGGGGTAATAAGGCAGGCCATGCTGCTGATAGGCGCGCGCCCAGGCCCAGTCAAACACATATTCGCCGTAGGAGTGGGTCTTGATATAGAGGGGGCAGGCCGCCAGCAGTTCATCGCCGTCCCAGACGGTGATGACCCGGGCGATCCAGCCGGTATCGGGCGTGGCGCTGCCGCTTTGCTCCATGGCTGCCAGGTATTCGTGGCGCATGAAGGGCGTGGGCGTGGATTGAGAGGCCAGCAGCACATTCCAGGTTTGTGCGTCCAGCTGCTGCACGCTGGCAAGCACGCGAGTGATAATCTTGTTTTCGGCCATGCCCTGATTGTCGCGGGGGCTGGTGGCCTCACCGCCTAGCTTGCTTTTCATGACGCTTTCCATTTGCTGTGCCCAACGCAATTTTGTTGTGGGAGACCTCTCTGGCAATGTCCAGAAAATCATCGCCGCTGCTGCTGAAGCTTATGCCAACGGTGCCCGCCTGCTGCTCACGCCCGAGCTTGCCCTGTGTGGCTACGCGGCTGAGGACCTGTATCTGCGTCCGGCATTTTTGGAAGCCTGCGATGCGGCCCTGCAGCAGTTGCAGCAAGCCAGTGCCCAATGGCCGGGGCTGGCGCTGGTCATCGGTCACCCGCAGCGCGATGAGCAAGGTGAGAAACTGTTCAACGCTGCCAGCGTGTTGCGCGATGGTCAGCAGATTGCGCGCTATTTCAAGCAACTGCTGCCCAACTTTGGCGTGTTCGACGAACAGCGCTACTTTGCGGCCGGTGAGGAAAGCTGTGTCTTCGAGCTGGAGGGCATCCAGATCGGACTGCTGATTTGCGAAGACGCCTGGCATGCCGGCCCGGCCCATGCCGCCGTTGCCGCAGGCGCCCAGTTGCTGCTCGTCATCAATGCCTCGCCGTTCCATAGTGGCAAACCCCTGGAGCGCGAGGCGGTGATTGCGCAGCGCGCCGTGGAAAACGCGGTTCCTCTGGTCTATGTCCATCTGGTGGGTGGCCAGGATGAAGTCGTGTTCGACGGCTGTTCGTTCGCGGTGCAGGCCGACGGCCAGGTGGCGGCGCGTGCGGCGGCCTTCGAGGAAGAGCTGCCCATGGTTGCCGCGCAGCTGGTGGATGGATGCGTGACGCTGATGGGGCAAGTCAAGCCCCAGCTGAGCCACCACCATGCGCTTTGGTCGGCGCTGGTGCTGTCCGTGCGCGACTATGTGGGCAAGAACCGTTTTCCGGGCGCACTCATCGGCCTGTCGGGCGGTATGGACTCGGCCCTGGTACTGGCCATTGCCGTGGATGCTCTAGGCGCAGACAAGGTGCGCACGGTAATGATGCCTTCGCCCTATACGGCCGATATCAGCTGGCTGGATGCGCGCGAAATGTCCGAGCGCGTGGGCGTGCAGCACGAAGAGATCGATATCGCGCCGCAGTTCGAAGCCTTCAAGGCCGCGCTGGCTGGCACTTTTGCCGGACGCGCCGAAGACACGACCGAGGAAAACCTGCAAGCCCGTATTCGCGGCACCCTGCTGATGGCCATGAGCAACAAGTTTGGCTCCATCGTGCTGACCACGGGCAACAAGAGCGAGATGTCCACCGGCTACTGCACGCTGTACGGCGACATGGCCGGCGGTTTTGCCGTCATCAAGGATGTGTTCAAGACCGAGGTGTTTGCGCTGGCACGCTGGCGCAATGCCAACGATCCCTTCGGCATGGGGCTCGACCCCATTCCCGAGCGCATCATCACGCGTCCGCCCAGCGCCGAGCTGCGCCCCGATCAAAAGGATCAGGACAGCCTGCCGGACTACGAGGTGCTGGATGCCATCGTGTCCCGTTACATGGAAAACAACGAGAGCATAAGCTCCATCGTCGCCGAGGGTTTTGCGCCTGCGGATGTGGAGCGGGTCACGCGTCTGATACAAATCAACGAGTACAAGCGTCGCCAGGCGCCGGTCGGTCCACGTCTGACAATGCGCAGCTTTGGCAAGGACTGGCGCTACCCCATCACCAACAAATTTCGCGCCTGAGGTTCTGCCTCCGGTGTTTTGCCGATTTCAATCCATTGAGGAACTAGCCCCATGAAAATGATTACTGCCGTCATCAAGCCCTTCAAGCTAGAGGAAGTGCGCGAGGCCCTGGCCGAGTGTGGGGTGAATGGTCTGACCGTGACCGAAGTCAAGGGTTTTGGCCGTCAGAAAGGCCATACCGAGCTTTATCGTGGCGCGGAGTATGTGGTCGATTTTCTGCCCAAGGTGAAGATCGAAGTCGTGGTGCGAGATGAGGACGTGGACCGCTGCGTGGATGCCGTCGTCAATGTCGCGCGCACCGGCAAGATTGGTGACGGCAAGATCTTCATCACCCCCGTGGAGCGCGTGGTGCGCATCCGTACGGGCGAGCTGGACGACACTGCTGTCTAAGTCGCCATGTCGCGCCCCAGTCATGCGCCCCAGGCAAAAAGCCAGACCTTGAGTCTGGCTTTTTTCATGGTCCGGAGCCGGGTGTGCGCACTGCAGACAGCGCTACGGGTCGACGGATGACGCCCTGCAGTGTTTTTCAGGGCTCAGATTACCGAGCGCAGAGGCGGTGTATCCAGCTGGCTGCCGGCATTCTGGACGAGATTTTGCAGCAGGGCCGAGGTGTCGCTGCTGCTTTCGACCAGGCCCATCTGCCACTCGCCCATGAAGCCGTTGCCCACGCAGGACTGAAGAAACTGCAGCATGGCGTCGTAATAGCCATCCACATTGAGAATGCCGATGGGCTTGTCGTGGTAGCCCAGCTGGCGCCAGGTCCAGACTTCGAACAGCTCTTCAAAAGTACCGATGCCGCCGGGCAGGGCCACGAAGGCATCGCTGCGCTCGGCCATCATGGCCTTGCGTTCGTGCATGTTCTTGACGATGTGCAGTTCGTCGCAGGCCTGGTTGGCCAGCTCCTTGTCGACCAGTGCCTGAGGGATGATGCCGACGACACGGCCGCCAGCTTGTTGCGTGGCTTCGGCCACCACGCCCATCAGGCCGCTGCGTCCACCGCCATAGACCAGCTGGCCGCCGCGCGAGCCTATCCATTGGCCCACGGCCTTGGCGACTTCGGTGAATTGAGGGTTGGTGCCGGGGCGTGAGCCGCAGTACACGCAAATGGAAAAAGCGGGTTGAGTCATACGATGAAACGGTGATAAAGAGCGGCCGCCCAGACGGCTCCGCAAAGGCACAGGGCCAGAAATACAGCAGCGCTGCCCATGTCCTTGGCTTTCTTGGAAAGCTCGTGCCATTCGGGCCCGATACGGTCTATGGCTGCCTCTATGCCGGTATTGAGCAATTCCACAATGAGCACCAGGATGACGGTGCCGGCCAGCAGCGCTGTCTGTTCCCAGTTCTGGCCCAGCCAGAGCGCCAGAGGAATCATGACGGCGGCACAGATTGCTTCCTGCTGAAATGCTTTTTCATGCCAGCCGGCCTTGAGGCCAGCCAGCGAGTAGCCGCCGGCATGCAGCACCCGGGACAGTCCGGTACGGCTTTTTTGCGGGTTGACGGGGTCAGGTGAGGAGGTGCTCATGGAGGGGAGGGGTCAGCGGATGCGTTTGGGAGTGGGGGGCTGATGCACCAACTGGGTGCCGGCCCAGGCGTCGTGCCAGAACTGCTTTCTGGGGTGAAAGCGGCTCAGCAGCGCCCAGATCAGAATCCAGCCCATGAGCAGCACCAGCACCTCCAGTGGCGGCAGGCCCAGCGGGTAGAGCAGGGCCAGCGGTGGCAGCCACCACATCCAGCTGGCTGCATAGCGCAGCAGGGCGCGGGTTTGCGTCAGGGGGCGGCCTTGGGTATCGACCACGCGGATATGCCAGGTCTTCATGGCCAGCGTCTGGCCTTTGCTCCAGAACCAGACAAAGTAAATCCCCAGCACCACCAGCATGAAGGCCTGCAGCAGATGCCGATTGTCGAGTGCATTGCGCGTCTGCGACAGCGTGCCGAACAAATAGCCGGCGATGAACACCACGCCAAACAAAAGCATGCCTTCATAAAGCCAGCAAGCCATACGGCGACGCAGGCTTGGTGCTATGAAGTCAGGAGTCGATGAGGCTGCCGGCCGGGTGTCTTGCTGCATGAGGGCATTGTAGGGCTCAGGTCAGCGGGCTTGGCGCTCGGTTGCCGCACCGACACTGTCATTGGTGCGCGTCTTGACCTGGCGCATCCAGCGGAGGCAGGGTGATTGGGGTGGCGCGAGGAATGTCCACGGGAGCCGTCTCCACAATCACCGAGGGCGTACGAATGGGGTGTGTCTCCACCATGGCTGGTGTTGCGGGCACGGGCGGTGGTGGGTGATGAATGGTTGCGGGTGGAATCTTGGGCAGATTGGGCACCGTATTGGGGGAGGCCGTGGCAGCAGGAATGCGCGCCAGCTTCTTGGACGGCACAGGCTTGATGGCCGGTGCGGCGCTTACCACCTTGGGAGTGGCGCGGGCGGCCAGCAGTCGCTTTTCTTCATCGCTCAGAGCCTGGTAGGCCTCCCACTGGGCCTGCTTGTCAGTCGCGAGCTTGTTGGTAATGGCGAAATTCAGCCGGGCCTGGTTGCGCTGGGCGGCACTCAGGCCGGACCATGCTTCCATGCGGTCATGAAGCTTTTGCTGTTCGCGCTCGCTGAGTTTGTCAAAGCCATCCGCCAGGGCAATCCAGCGGCGCTTCTGTACCGAGCCGATCATGGCCCAGCGCTCTTGCAGCGGCAGCAGAATCTCGCGCTGGTGGCTACTGAGTTCGCCCCAGCGTGGGCCCGAGGCCTGTGCTGAGGCTCTTTGGCGCGTGGACGGGTCTGCATGCATGGATCTGGATGCAGCTACCGTGGCGGGGGGCACGGAGCTGGGCGCCAGCCTGACTTGCTGTACGACATTCCATCCTGTCCAGCTCAAGGCCACCAACAACAGCGCCGCCATGATGGCGGCGGTGTTGTCGGGTTTCAGGAGGGAGCGCTTCTCAGTGGGCATCAAGGCAGAGGTGGCAGGCTGTTTAGTGTTCTGATGGGGTGGCTGCCGAGGTCTTGAGGTACTGGATGAAACCAGGGTCAGAGTAGGCAGCAGGGGGCAGATCATCGGTCAGCAAGGCGGTATCGACCTCGGTGACTTCGCTTAGCATACTTTGTTCGGTGTCGGAGTTGTAGATTACCAGGCCCGCAATGAGTGCAAAAACGGGGATGGCCGAGACCAGAGTGCGCCACCAGCCGCTACCCTCGTCGGGGTTGCCCAGTGTCAGGGTGCTGCCCTGGGCAGATGTTGCAGTACTGGTCTGAACGCGCAGCACAGCCGCTTCGCGGCGACGTACAGACACGGCTTGCTCGCGGGAGGCGCGCAGGCGTTCGGTGATTTCGTAAGGGAGCAAGGCTTCGCCCTCGCTCAGTCGGGCAGTGATTTGACGGGCGATGCGGTCGGCGGTCTGTTCTTGCCGGAGGGTGGGCGCGGATTTCATAACTCGATTCCTTTGGCCTTGAGTGCCTTGCTCAATGTTTGAATGGCGCGGAAGCAATGGGTTTTGACACTGCCTTCAGAGCAACCCATGGCGGCAGCAGTCTCTGCGACATCCATCTCTTCCCAGTAACGCATGAGAAAGGCCTCGCGTTGACGCGCAGGCAGCTCCTGTATCTCTTTTTCTATGCTTTGCAGCGTCTGCTTGCGTTCGGTCAGGCTCTCGGCGTTGCTGGCGGCGGATTCGTCGCTGTTGGTGGCATAGGTTTCCAGCCAGTCGAAGTCGCTGTCCCCGTCTACGGAAGACTCCAGGTCGCTGAAGTGAGTGAAAACGGCTTTCTGGGTCTTCTGGCGGCGAAACCAGTCCAGCGTGCTGTTCGACAGAATGCGCTGGAACAGCATGGGCAGTTCATTGACCGGTTTGTCCCCATAGTGCTGGGCCAGTTTGAGCATGCTGTCCTGCACGATATCCAGGGCGGCCTCCTCGTCGCGGACATGGAAAACGCTGCGTTTGAAGGCGCGCTTTTCAACGTCTTTGAGGAATGCAGACAGTTCTTGTTCTGTGGCCAAGAGAGAGTAACCCTGGAGAAAGCGGGAGTTAGGTAGTGGCGAAAGCGGCCGATTATCGCATCCGATGATGTTTTTTTGTGTACTGCATTTGAAGGTCTTGTTGCAGTGCGATAATGATCTTCAACTTAAAGAAGCAAACGGATCACGGTCCGGCGTACACACAAACGTCCATGGCATGTGGTCTTAAGTCCTAAACCGGCCTCACAAGGGCTTCAGGCTAAGGGCACCGAAGGTTTTTCGTTAGAGAAATTCACAAAGGTTGATCATGGAAATCTCCAAAGCCGAGCTGGCCTCTGCAGCCGCCGCATCGTCCCCCAAGGGCGCCCAGGAATTGATGGGCTCCGAAATCCTCATCAAGTCTCTTCAGGCTGAAGGTGTCAAGCACCTGTGGGGTTACCCTGGCGGGGCAGTTCTCTATATTTACGACGCGCTCTACAAGCAGGACAGCATTCAGCATGTGCTGGTGCGCCACGAGCAGGCGGCCGTGCATGCAGCCGACGGTTTTGCGCGTGCCACCGGTGAAGTGGGCGTGGCGCTGGTGACATCCGGCCCCGGTCTGACCAATGCGGTGACGGGCATTGCCACCGCCTATACCGACTCCATCCCCATGGTGGTGATCGCGGGACAGACATCGACCAATTACATCGGTACCGACGCATTTCAAGAGTGCGATACCGTGGGCATCACTCGTCCCATCGTCAAACACAACTTCCTGGTCAAGGATGTGCGCGAGCTGGCCGAGACCATGAAAAAGGCTTTCCACATCGCCCGCACCGGCCGCCCCGGTCCTGTGGTGGTGGATATTCCCAAGGACGTGTCCTTCAAGAAGGCGCTGTATACGGGCTATCCTGAAAAAGTGGAAATGCGCTCGTACAACCCTGTCAAAAAGGGTCATGCCGGCCAGATTCGCAAGGCTCTGCAGCTGCTGCTGACGGCCAAGCGTCCCTATATCTATACCGGCGGCGGCGTGCTTCTGGGCAATGCCTGCAACGAGCTGCGCCAGCTGGTGGACATGCTGGGCTACCCCGTCACTCACACCCTGATGGGTCTGGGTGCCTACCCCGCCAGCGACAAGAAGTTCCTGGGCATGCTAGGCATGCACGGCACCATCGAAGCCAACAATGCCATGCAGAACTGCGATGTGCTGCTGGCCGTGGGAGCCCGCTTTGACGATCGCGTGATCGGCAATCCCAAGCATTTCATGTCGGTGGAGCGCAAGATCATCCATATCGACATCGATCCCTCCTCCATCTCCAAGCGCGTGAAGGTGGACGTGCCTATCGTGGGTGATGTCAAGGATGTGCTTAACGAGCTGATCGCCATGCTGCGCGAGTCGGCCCAGCGCCCTGACGAAGCGGCCGTAGCCCAATGGTGGACCACCATCGAAGGCTGGCGCAGCCGTGACTGCCTGAGCTACGACAAGTCCAACACCGAAGTCATCAAGCCCCAGTACGTGGTCGACACACTGTGGAACATGACCAAGGATGCGGACGCCTACATTACCTCCGATGTGGGTCAGCACCAGATGTGGGCGGCGCAGTACTACCGCTTTGATGAACCCCGTCGCTGGATCAACTCCGGCGGTCTGGGCACCATGGGCGTGGGCCTGCCTTACGCCATGGGCATCAAGCTGGCCAAGCCCGACTCCGAAGTCTTCTGCATCACGGGCGAGGGCTCGATCCAGATGAATATCCAGGAGCTGGCCACCTGCAAGCAGTACAACACTCCAGTGGTAATCTGCGCGCTGAACAACCGCTTCCTGGGCATGGTGCGCCAGTGGCAGGAAATTGAATACTCGGGTCGCTACTCGAGCAGCTATATGGATTCGCTGCCCGACTTCGTGAAGCTGGCGGAGGCCTTCGGCCACCGTGGCCTGCTGATCGAAAAGCCTGCCGATGTCGAAGCTGCGCTGCGCGAGGCACGCCGCATCGTGCGCGAAGAAAGCAAGACGGTCTTCCTGGACTTCCGCACCGACCCGACAGAGAACGTGTTCCCCATGGTGCAAGCCGGCCGTGGCATCACGGAAATGCTGCTGGGTGCCGACGACCTGTAATGCATGGAAAGCCGATTTCCAATGAAATCGGCATCAAGCACTTACATGTCAATCGCAAGCAGCTATATTTTAAATAGCATTTTTTGACGAATCTATTGTCCGCCGAGCCTGGCACTTACCGGTGTCAGGGGAGGGCGGCGAAAAGAGGAATCTCCCAATGAAACACATTATTGCCGTGCTGCTCGAGAACGAGCCTGGAGCACTGTCGCGCGTCGTGGGCCTGTTTTCTGCCCGTGGCTACAACATTGAATCCCTGACAGTTGCACCGACCGAGGATCCCTCGCTGTCGCGCATGACCATCCTCACCACGGGCTCGGACGATGTGATTGAGCAAATCACAAAGCACCTGAACCGACTGATTGAAGTGGTTAAAGTGGTGGACCTGACCGAAGGTGCTTACACCGAGCGCGAGCTGATGATGGTCAAGGTGCGTGCCGTGGGCAAGGAGCGCGAGGAAATGAAGCGCATGGCGGACATCTTCCGCGGCCGCATCATCGACGTGACCGAGAAGAGCTACACCGTGGAGCTGACCGGCGACCAGTCCAAGAACGACGCCTTCCTGCAAGCCATTGATCGCACTGCCATCCTTGAGACCGTTCGCACAGGCGCCTCGGGTATTGGTCGTGGCGAACGCATTCTGCGTGTCTAATGGCTGCGTTGCACCACTTTTGAATCTGAACAAACCTTTTTAACCCCCTCAAGATAAGAGACCTGGAGCCATCATGAAAGTTTTCTACGACAAGGACTGTGACCTGAGCCTGATCAAGGGCAAGACTGTTGCCATCATCGGCTACGGCAGCCAAGGCCACGCACATGCTCAAAACCTGAACGACAGCGGTGTGAAGGTTGTGGTCGGTCTGCGCAAGGGCGGCTCTTCCTGGGACAAGGTCGGCAAGGCCGGTCTGACCGTGATGGAAGTGAACGACGCGGTGAAGGCTGCCGACGTGGTCATGATCCTGCTGCCCGACGAGAACATCCCCGAGGTGTACAAGAACAACGTCGAGCCCAACATCAAGTCCGGCGCTACCCTGGCTTTCGCTCACGGCTTCAACGTGCACTACAACCAGGTCGTGCCCCGCGCCGATCTGGACGTGATCATGGTCGCCCCCAAGGGCCCCGGCCATACCGTGCGCTCCGAATACCTGAAGGGCGGCGGCGTGCCTTCCCTGATCGCCATCTACCAGGACAAGTCCGGCAAGGCCCGTGACGTGGCCCTGTCCTATGCTTCCGCCAACGGCGGCGGCAAGGGCGGCATCATCGAAACCAACTTCAAGGAAGAAACCGAGACCGACCTGTTCGGCGAGCAGGCCGTGCTGTGCGGCGGTGCCGTGGAACTGGTGAAGATGGGCTTCGAGACGCTGACCGAAGCTGGCTACGCTCCCGAAATGGCTTACTTCGAGTGCCTGCACGAGCTCAAGCTGATCGTTGACCTGATGTATGAAGGCGGCATCGCCAACATGAACTACTCCATCTCCAACAACGCGGAGTATGGCGAGTACGTGACCGGCCCCGAAGTCATCAACGAAGAATCCCGCAAGGCCATGCGCAACGCCCTCAAGCGCATCCAGAGCGGTGAATACGCCAAGATGTTCATCAGCGAAGGCCGTCTGAACTATCCTTCGATGACTGCCCGTCGTCGCCAGAACGCCGATCATGCCATCGAGCAAGTGGGCGGCCAGCTGCGCTCCATGATGCCCTGGATCTCCAAGAACAAGCTGGTCGACCAGACCCGCAACTAATGCCGGCAAGTCATTCGGCGCGAGCCGGATGACTGCGCTTGGGCAAGAGGCCACCTTTGAGGTGGCCTTTTTTCATTCCGGATGCGATCTGTGTGGCGGGTACACTGGTGGCAGGGACATGGCCATGATGGCCATGCTTGAAATACTATCGTTTTAATAGCTGCATGCAATTGACATGCAAGCACTGGAGGTCTGTTTGATGCAAAACAGCAATGATTCTGCCGATCTGAGTGGAATGCCGCGCAAGCCGCGCAAAGGCATTTATGTGCTGCCCAATCTGTTCACGCTGGCAGCGCTGTTTGGCGGTTTCTACGCCATCGTCATGGCCATGAACAACAAGTTCGAACTGGCGGCCGTGGGCGTTTTCTGCGCCATGGTGCTCGACAGCCTGGACGGTCGCGTGGCGCGCATGACGCACACGCAAAGCGCGTTCGGTGAGCAGATGGATTCGCTCTCCGACATGGTGTCCTTCGGTGCCGCGCCCGCGCTGATTGCTTATGAATGGGCCTTGCGTCCCCTGGGGCGCTGGGGCTGGATTGCCGCCTTTGTGTATTGCGCCTGCGCCGCATTGCGCCTGGCGCGTTTCAACGTGAATACGGCCGTGGTGGACAAGCGCTATTTTCAGGGCATGCCTTCGCCTGCGGCTGCGGCCCTGGTTGCGGGCTTTATCTGGCTGACCAGTGCGCTGATGGTTTCCCATCGTGATGTACCCATCTTCGGCGATGTGATTTCCTGGTTTGGCGGCTATCCCACGGACAGGGCCGATCTGTCCTGGATCATGTTCGCCATCACGCTGTTCGCAGGTCTGACCATGGTCACCAATATTCCCTATTACAGCTTCAAGGACATCGGCGGCGCCAAGAGCATGCCGTTCGTCTCGCTGGTGGTGGTAGCCCTGCTGATGGCCGTGGTCAGCATCGAGCCTGCAACCATGCTGTTTCTGGTGTTTGTCGGCTACTCGGTCTCGGGCTATGTGATCTATGTCTGGCGCCGTGCCAAGGGTGAGCAGGTCAGCATTGTGGCGACCTCCAAGGACGAGCCCGATGAGCGTGGTCTGCACGACGATTGAAGTGCGGCCCCAAAAAATCCTGGCCCTGTCAACTTTTCTTGTGTTAAAGTGACCCGCATGCAAAACCTGTCGCTAGCTCTACTACTAATGTCCAACGGGCAGAGAAAGTAGCGCGCGCGTACAAACACACCCTACTTGGCGGCCCGTAGCATCAGCGACGGGCCGTTTTTGCTTTTGGGCGTCGCTGGAGCTGGGTTCAATTTCCTCTAATTTCGACTAAAGAGACTCACCATGTTGCAAAACCCTTCCACCAAATACCGCGCTTTCGCCCCCGTGCGTCTGACCGATCGCACCTGGCCCGACGCGGTCATCACCAAGCCTCCGGTCTGGTGCAGCGTGGATCTGCGTGACGGCAACCAGGCCCTGATCGAGCCCATGGACATCGAGCGCAAGGTGCGCATGTTCGAGCAACTGGTGAAGATCGGTTTCAAGGAAATCGAAGTCGGCTTTCCTTCGGCCTCGCAGATCGAGTTCGACTTCATGCGCAAGCTCATCGAGGAAAACCGCATTCCCGACGACGTGACCGTGCAGGTGCTGACCCAGGCGCGTGAGCATCTGATTCGTCGCACCTTCGAAGCGCTCGAAGGCGTGCCCCGCGCCATCGTCCATCTCTACAACGCCACGGCTCCCGTGATGCGCCGTGTGGTGCTGAATATGAGTGAAGACGAGATCGTTGAGCTGGCGGTGACCAATGCCCAGATGTTCAAAGACATCGCGGCCCAGCACCCCAACACCAAATGGACCTTCCAGTACTCGCCCGAAATGTATTCGGACACCGAGCTGGAGTTCTCCAAGCGCGTGATAGACGCCGTCACCGACGTCTGGCAGCCCACGCCCGAGAACAAGTGCATCATCAACCTGCCCACCACCGTGGAGCATTCCACGCCCAATATCTTTGCCGACATGGTGGAGTGGACGCATCGCAACATCAAGCGCCGTGACAGCGTGGTGATCTCGGTCCACCCTCATAACGACCGCGGCACGGGAACGGCAGCAGCGGAGTTGTCCCTGATGGCTGGCGCGGACCGCCTGGAAGGCTGTCTGTTCGGCAACGGCGAGCGCACCGGCAATCTGGACGTGGTGAATGTGGCGCTCAATATGTATATCCAGGGCGTGAACCCCGGTCTGG
The DNA here is from genome assembly GCF_040187805.1 of Comamonas sp. wu1-DMT. NCBI lineage: Bacteria > Pseudomonadati > Pseudomonadota > Betaproteobacteria > Burkholderiales > Comamonadaceae > Comamonas > Comamonas sp. wu1-DMT. Next base: position 725,439 of record NZ_JBANEM010000001.1, on the reverse strand, counting down.
ATTTCTCCGACATCGACGATATCCGCGCAACGGTTGAGCATTGCAACCAGTTGCCCGTGCATCCTCGTCATCCTTACGTGGGTGACTTGGTCTATACCTCCTTCTCCGGCTCCCACCAGGACGCCATCAAGAAGGCTTTCGCCGCCCACAAGGAAGGCGATATCTGGGATATGCCTTATCTGCCCATCGATCCCAAGGACCTGGGTCGCAGCTATGAGGCAGTGATTCGCGTGAACAGCCAGTCGGGCAAGGGTGGTATTGCCTATCTGCTCGAGAGCGAATATGGGCTTCAGCTGCCTCGTCGCCTGCAGATCGAGTTCAGCCAGGTCGTGCAGCGCGAGATGGATGCCAGCGGCAAGGAATTGTCGGCTGCGGATCTGTGGGAGCTGTTCCAGCGCGAATATGGGGTTAACACTGTCAAGCCGCCTCAATATCGCCTGAGCGAGGCAGATGGCGTGGTCAATATGACTTCCCACATCGAGATCGCCGGAGAAAAGTATTTTTTGGAAGGCGAAGGTACGGGCCCCATTGATGCCTTCGTGCAGGCGCTGTCGGCTAACGTCGGTCGCAATGTGCGCGTGCTCAACTATGCCGAGCATGCGATTGGCGAGGGAGCGAGTGCCAAGGCGATTGCCTATGTGGAGCTGCGTGTGGATGACGCTCAGGTCTGCTATGGCGTCGGGGTCGATGCCAATATCGTTTCTGCCTCGTTGCGGGCCATCATCTCGGGAGTGCAGCGCGTCCCTGCTGTCGCCGAAGAGGCGGTAGCCGCATAAAAGGTTCAAAGCCGGTGCCGCCAAAAGCGCACCGGCTTTTTTGTCGGCAATCCTCCAGTCAAAACAGGCGTCTACCGGCGCCATTACATAGAGAGTCCCCACCATGTCCGATCAGCTTATTATTTTTGACACCACCTTGCGTGACGGCGAGCAGTCGCCCGGCGCCTCCATGACGCGCGATGAAAAGCTGCGCATTGCACGCCAGCTGGAGCGCCTCAAGGTCGATGTGATCGAGGCAGGGTTTGCCGCGGCATCCAATGGCGACTTCGAGTCCATCCAGACCATTGCGCGTGCCATCAAGGACTCCACGGTCTGTTCGCTCTCGCGCGCCAACGACCGCGACATCGCGCGTGCGGCCGAGTCCTTGAAGGGGGCCAACCGCGCTCGCATTCACACTTTCATCGCCACCAGTCCGCTGCACATGGAGAAAAAGCTGCGCATGACACCCGAGCAGGTGCTGGAGCAGGCCAAGCAGGCGGTGCGCTTCGGGCGCAATCTCATCGAAGACATCGAGTTCAGCGCGGAGGACGGCTATCGCAGCGAACCCGATTTTCTGGCGCGCGTGATTGAGGCCGTCATCAAGGAAGGTGCAACCACCATCAACGTGCCCGACACCGTGGGTTATGCGATTCCCGAGCTCTATGGCGAGTTCATTCGCAACTTGCGCGAGCGCGTTCCCAACAGCGACAAGGCCGTCTGGTCCGTGCATTGCCACAACGACCTGGGCATGGCGGTTGCCAATTCGCTGGCGGGCGTGAAGATCGGCGGCGCGCGCCAGATCGAATGCACCATCAACGGGCTGGGCGAGCGTGCAGGTAACTGCTCACTTGAAGAAGTGGTCATGGCCATCAAGACGCGCAAGGACTACTTTGGTCTCGACGTGAATATCGATACCCAGCATATCGTGGCCGCCAGCCGCCTGGTCAGTCAGACCACGGGCTTTGTGGTGCAGCCCAACAAGGCGGTGGTGGGAGCCAATGCCTTTGCCCATGCTTCCGGCATTCATCAGGATGGCGTGCTCAAGGCGCGTGACACCTACGAAATCATGCGTGCCGAGGATGTGGGCTGGGCGGCCAACAAGATCGTGCTGGGCAAGCTCAGTGGTCGCAACGCCTTCAAGCAGCGTCTGCAGGAGCTGGGGGTGGAACTGGACAGCGAAGCTGCCATCAACCAAGCCTTCACGCGCTTCAAGGAACTCGCGGATCGCAAGAGCGAAATCTTTGACGAGGACATTCTGGCGCTGGTGAATGCCGAAGGCGCGGAGCACCAGGACAATCAGTTCCAGTTCATTTCGCTGGCCCAGCAGAGTGAAACAGGTGAGCGCCCACATGCAAGCGTGGTCTTCAGCAATGCAGGCCGGGAAATCAAGGCCAGCTCCGAGGGCAATGGTCCGGTCGATGCCTCGTTCAAGGCCATCGAGTCCGAAGTCAAGAGCGGTGCCGAGATGGTGCTGTATTCCGTCAATGCCATCAGCGGCTCAACCGAGAGTCAGGGCGAGGTGACGGTGCGCCTGCAGCGCAGCGGTCGCATCGTCAACGGAGTGGGTGCTGACCCCGATATTGTGGTCGCATCGGCCAAGGCATATCTGAGCGCTTTGAACAAATTGCATAGCAATCAGGAAGTTGTTGCAGCACAAGGTTGACTGCTGGATTTATAATTTCACTCAGATTATCGAGAAGGTTGTGTAAGTGCTTGTCACTGCACAACTTTTTTGATTGAATTAAATCCTTACACCTTGTTGTCTGGAGTATCGCATGCAGCTGCTGCGTCCATTTCGCCTTGCAAAACTCACCCAGGTGGTGTCTTTGGCTCTGTTGAGCTGCGCTCTGGTTGCTCCGGCAGCGCATGCGGCGACGCCCAAAAAAAGACTCCAAAAAGCCCGTGGCTGCTGCAGCTTCGGCTAAGAAAGCGGCCAAGGAGCCGGCTGGCAAGGTTCGTGCCGCAGCGCAGCCCAAAAGCGCAAAGGTCGCCAAAGGCAAGCCGGAAAAGGCAGACGCCAAGCTTGCAAGTAAGAAGGGCGGAAAGACAGCTCTAGCGGCCAAGGCCGAAAGAGAAGAGAAGACCGGCGGCAAGAAGCGTCTGGCCAGGGCGGGAGCCACCGGTGCTGCGGTTGCGGCGGCAGCAGCTGCCACGGCGGTCGAGCCCGCACGCCTGTCCTATGGGCAGATGGCGGGTCTTCATTCCGTCTCGGATCCCCTGGATCTGCAAAGCAGCGTGGCTTATGTGATTGACCAGGACACACATGAGGTGCTGTTGAGCAAGAACGATCAGGCAGTGCTGCCGATTGCCTCGCTGACCAAGCTGATGACCGGTCTGCTGATTTCTCAGGCCCGCCTGCCCATGGATGAGATGATCACCATCACGCAGGACGATGTGGATACCGAAAAGCACAGCAGCTCCCGCCTGCGTGTCGGGACCACCTTGACGCGTGCCGAGATGATGCACCTGGCGCTGATGTCCAGCGAGAACCGTGCTGCCCATGCCCTGGGACGCACTTATCCCGGCGGTCTGGCGCAGTTTGTGCAACTGATGAACTCCAAGGCGCTGCAACTGGGCATGAAGGACACGCGCTATGTGGAGCCCACCGGCCTGTCCAGCAGCAACCAGTCCAGCGCACGCGATCTGGCGCGCTTGGTGGCGGTGGCTCATGCCGATCCGCTGATGCGCGAGTACTCCACATCGCCTGGCTATGAAGTGGCCGTCGGTCGCCGCACGCTGCAGTTCAACAACACCAACCGTCTGGTCAAGAGCGACAACTGGGATATCGGCCTGCAAAAGACCGGCTATATCTCCGAAGCCGGACGCTGCCTTGTGATGCAGGCCCATGTGGCCGGGCGCAAGCTGATCATGGTGTTCCTGGATTCCGCAGGCAAGTTCAGCCGCCTGGCAGATGCCGAGCGAGTGCGCCATTGGATGGAAAGCAAGGGCCCCACGGCCAGCAACACGATTGCCAGCCGTATCCGCGGTTGAGCCTGGCGAGAGGGCCAGGCCCGTCAGCAAAAAATGCGCTACCTCGGTAGCGCTTTTTTATTGGATCAATACCTGAAATGGCCTTCCCAGCCCTTTTGCGGATTGCGAGATGAACTCGCTCCTGTCATTGGAGCGAAGAGATTCAGCCGTGCTGGCTGCGGCTATAGGGGTTGGCCGGTGCTTGAGCCGGCGCAGGGCGTGTGCCGCTGAAACCCAGCGCCACGGAAATTTCCTGCACCGTGGCCTGCAATCTGGGGGCCCAGCTCTCGTCAAGGCGGTCTGCGGGGGCAGAGATGGACAGGCCCGCAATCAGCTTGCTCTGGTCGTCGTAAATGCCGGCTGCCATGCAACGCACGCCCAATTCCAGCTCTTCGTTGTCGCGGGCAATGCCGTATTGGCGTACCTTGGCCAGCTCATGTTCGAGGTCGCCCAACTGGGTGATGCTGAAATGGGTCTTGCCGGGCAGGCCGGTGCGCATGGCATAGGCGCGCACCTGCTGGGAATCGTCAGCTGCCAGAAACAGCTTGCCGTTGGAGGTCAAGTGCAAAGGCGCGTGGCCGCCAATGGCGCGTACCACCTGCATGCCCGAGCGCTCGCTGTAGGCGCGTTCCACATAGACAATCTCGTCGCCCTGGCGCACGGACAGGCTGATGGGTTGCTGAATCTGCTTGTAAAGCTGACGCATGGGGGTCAGCGCCACTTCACGTACGTTCAGCCGGGCCTTGACCAGGTTGCCCAGTTCCAGAAAGCGCATGCCCAGGCGGTAGCTGCCCGATTCGGGGCGATCCACAAAGCGGCCCAGTGCAAGGTCATTGAGTATGCGGTGCGTGGTCGATGGATGCAGGCCCGTGCGTTCGCTGATCTCCTTCAAAGAAACCGCTTCCTCACGCGATGCCAGCACGTCGATCAACGTGAACATGCGTTCCAGAACCTGGACGCTGGGCTTTGCGGAGGCCGATAGGTCGTCTTTTTTCATGCGTTGGAGATACTTTGCGGGATGAGGGCATTCTAGCGGTGCTGCAGCCGTGCAGCCATGTCATCCGCTCATATATCCATGTGCAGCTTTTTGCAGCGTCACTCTTCAATTTGCGAGCGCACAATGCTTTGCCTGTCTACGCGCTGCCATAGCTCGCCCTGGCGAATCTCATGTGGCAAAAAGCTGGCCTTGTAGCGCATCTTCTGGCTCTCGGAGATCCAGTAGCCAAGATAGACATAAGGCAGGTTCATGGCTTTGGCCTGCTGAATTTGCCACAGCACATTGAAGGTTCCATAGCTGGCGTGGTCTTCCGGATCGTAGAAGGTGTAGACCGCCGACAGCCCGTCCTCCAGTACGTCCAGAATGGAGAGCATCTTGAGTGTGCCGGGCTGACCGTCCGCGCCCGGCTCGCGGAACTCGACCAATCGGGAGTTGACCCGGCTTTGCAGCAGAAACTGCGTGTACTGGTCCACGCTGTCGTTGTCCATGCCGCCACCGCTATGGCGGTGCTGCTGGTAGCGTAGGTAGAGCTGGTAGTGCTCGTCGGAGTAGTGCAGGCGCTGAATGGAGGCGACAAGTTGCCCATGCTGTTTTGCAGCGCGCCGCTGGCTGCGGCTGGGGCGAAACTCCTGGGCCAGAATTCGCAGGGGAACGCAGGCCTTGCAGCCATCGCAATAGGGGCGATAGGTGAACATGCCGCTGCGCCTGAAGCCCAGCGTGACCAGTTCCGAATAGGTGGTGTTCTGAATCAGGTGACTGGGTGTGGCGACCTGAGAACGTGCCAGCCGGCCCGGCAGATAGCTGCAGGGATAGGCTGCCGTGGCATAAAACTGCAGGGCATGTAGCGGGAGGTCGTTCGGGTGCGTCATGATCGGACTCGGCTGCAGATGCGGTGCGTCAAGCCTCAGTATGGCTTAGCAACTGTTCCCAGTATATGGGGCTGAATTGCCACTGCATATCGGGCAGCTGGGCCTGGGCTTGAACGGTCCGGGCGAACTGCGCTCTTGTGACTTCTCGAGCGCCCATGAAAGACAGATGTGCTGTGGCCTGCTGGCAGTCGATCTGCGGCACCTGATGAGCCCTGCACAGGGCCACCAGCGCCGACAGTGCAATCTTGGATGCATCGGTCTGCAGTGCGAACATGGATTCGCCAAAAACCGCTCTGCCCAGTGCCACGCAGTAAAGGCCGCCGACCAGCTGGCCGTTGATCCAGGTTTCCACGCTGTGTGCAGCGCCCTGCTGATGCAGCTCGGTATAGGCATCGACGATGCTTTGCACAATCCACGTACCGTTCTGTCCATCGCGCGGGGTCTGGGCGCAATGCTGCATCACCGTGGCAAAAGCGCTGTCGATGCGAATTTCACAGCGCGGATCATTGCGAAATTTCTGCAGTCTTTTGCGCAGGCTGCGGTGCAGGCGGAATTCCTCGGGATGCAGGGCCATGCGCGGGTTGGGGGACCACCAGAGAACCGGCTGTCCCTCGCTGAACCACGGGAAAATGCCTTGGCTGTAAGCAGTGCGAAGACGTGCTGCATCCAGCGTATTGCCGGCGGCCAGCAGCCCGGGAATGGGGTCCCGCTCGCCCCAGGTCTGATCGATGGGGGGGGAATTCTTGTTCGGGCTGCAGCCAGGGCAGGGAGTGCGTCATTGGCAGTGGGAGTGGATGGACTGCCCTTAGTCTTGCACAGACTGAAGCGGTTTTGAGTGTCGCGGCAGACGAAGGGGCTGGCGTAATCCCGCTGTCGGAGGCGGAAATGAAAAAAGGCTTCCTGAAGGAAGCCTTTTGCCGGGAAGCAGCTGCGGCAGCTGCCGCCACATTACACGCGCTTGCGGTATTCGCCGGTGCGGGTGTCGATTTCGATCTTGTCTTCCTGGGACACGAACAGGGGCACGGCCACTTCGAAGCCGGTAGCGATCTTGGCGGGCTTCAGAACCTTGCCGGAGGTATCGCCCTTGACGGCGGGCTCGGTCCAGGTGATTTCGCGCACGATGGTGGTGGGCAGTTCGACGGAGATGGCCTTGCCGTCGTAGAACACCACTTCGGCAGTCATGCCGTCTTCCAGGTAGTTCAGTGCGTCAGCCATGTTTTCAGCTTCGACTTCGTACTGGTTGAACTCTTCGTCCATCCACACGTACATGGGGTCGGCGAAGTAGGAGTAGGTGCAATCCTTCTTGTCCAGGATCACGTTGTCGATCTTGTCGTCGGCCTTGAACACGTTTTCCGTGCCGAAGTTGCCGATCAGGCTCTTGAGCTTCATGCGCACGGTAGCAGCGCCACGGCCGCCACGAGCGTATTCGGTCTTCAGAACGATCATGGGGTCCTTGCCGAACATGATCACATTGCCTGCGCGGATTTCTTGAGCGATTTTCATGGCTTGCTTGCGTTTGAAAGGTTGGAGCCGCTCTACACGGCAGGCAAGCTGTTCGCAATGGTCGCTGGAGAAAGCAACGCATCAAAGGTGCGGCGGCGGGGCCTGCCGCATGTACCGCGGCGGGGCGCGACCCCGAAAGCAAGATCGCTCGGCATACCGGCTGCGACTGCCCTCAGAGAGGCAAAACGTGGATTTTAGCTTTTTTCGGCGACAAAAGCTTGAAGCTGCGCAATCAGTTCGGTTTGTTCCATCAATCTGGCTCGCGCGGCCCTGATGCAGCAGGCCCATTCATCAAGCATTTCGCGTGTGAGCAAAGGCAATGTTTGCGGTGCGGTCATGCCGTTCCAGGTGTGGTGAAAGCGCCTGAGGCTGTCCGGAGCCTGGAGCCAGTCGAGAAAGGCATTCAGCTTGTCGTGGTGGGCGTTGTCATGCTGAGGGTAGATCTGCCAGACCATGGGTTGGCCGGCCCAGAGCGCACGTACCAGGGAATCTTCGCCACGCACCAGATTCAGGTCGCAGGCCCAGAGCATTTCGTCGAACCGGGCCTGAGGGCGGGCTGGCAGATAGACCGGCTGCATCTGCTGCGCTTCGGGCAGCGCCTGCACGGCAGTCGTGGCGCGTCCCGGGGTCACCAGCAGCCTGACATTGAGCGCCTGCTTGTCCGAGAGCTGCGCGAGCAACTGGTGCAGGGCGGCAGGCTCATAGCAAAACAGCGAGACGGCACATTCGTCATGTTGAATGCCTTCTGCGCGGCGCCATGATTCGCGATGCGCCATGAAGGTCTGCTGGCGCTGTGCCAGGTTCTGCTCGCGCACCAGCGAGCCGGTGGCTGCCGTGAAGCCGGGGTAGAAGAACCAGCGTGTCAGCCCTGAGGCGGGGCCGCTCATGATGCGTGAGGGCAGGCGATGGCAGCGCTCCACATAGTCTTCGGCCGAGAGATATTCGAGATTGATCCAGACCGCAGGCTTGCTCTTCGACGCCTTGTCTGCAATGGCGCTCACGAATGCCGCGGGAATCTCGCAGCCGAAGGCCTCGATGACCACATTGCCAATCGACGCCGGAACGTCTGCGGCTTGCGCGGGCCAGGCATGGACGCTCAGGCCGGGCGGCCAGGGCTGGGGAGCCATCCATTGCAGGGCGCTGGCATCGTCCATCCACAGGCGTACCTGCTGGCCGCGTGCGGCGAGTTCTGCGGCCGTGCGCCAGCACACTCCCACGTCGCCAAAATTGTCTATGACCTGGCAGAAGATGTCCCAGCACAGCGACGGATGGAGCGCCCCGGGGGCGGGCAGAGGCATTGGTGAAAAATCAGGCATGGATTCAGTTTTTATCGGTTGAGGCGCTCTGGCACAGGTGCTCGACCAGCAGTTGCGCGACGGGCGAGAGTGCGTCCTGCGAGCGTACGCAGAGCATGAGCTGGCGCTCGGCCCAGACTTCGTCCAGGCGGATGCAGCGCAAGGGCAGTGCGCCCATGTAGATATGGGCGCTGCCCTCGGGGAGAATGCCCACGCCCAGGCCGGCGGCCACCATCAGGCACAGGGCGTCATAGCCGGTGACCTTCATGCGCAGGCGCGGCTGCAGGCCCTGGTCGGCGGCAGAGCGGGTGATGAGATGGTTGAGCGCGCTGTCGGCATGCATGCCGATCAGATCATGCTCGATGACCTGCTCCAGGCGCAGTCTGTGCTCGCCGGCCAGCGGATGCGATCGAGGCATGACCACGGCCAGCCGATCCCGGCGATAGGGGCGCAGGCTGATCTTGCTGCCGTAGCTGCCGTTGTTGAGCAGGCCGATATCGGCTTCGTTATCGGCCACGGCACGTGCGATATCGGTGCTCACGCGCTCCTGCAGCCGTACATCCACCAGCGGGTGCCGGCTCAGAAAGCTTTGCAGCTGGGCCGGCAGAAACTGGGTGATGCTGGAAATATTCGCCATTACTCGCACATGGCCGCGCAGGCCTTGCTCGCCGCCCTGGGCATAGCCCTTCATCTGCGTGGCGATGCCGTCCAGCTCGTTGAGCACGCCGCGCGCCATGTTCAGCAGTGCGTAGGCGGCGGCCGTGGGCTGGCTGCCCCGGTTGCTGCGTGTGAACAGCTCAAGCTGCAGCTGGCCCTCCAGCTCGGCCAGACGGCGGCTGGCGGCCGAGGGCGCAATGTGCTCGCGTGCCGCGGCACGCGCGATGGCGTTCTCTTCCATCACGGCCACAAACAGGCGCAGGGTGATCGGGTCCAGTTTCATGAGGACAGCATTATCCCGCCTGGCTATGCCCAAATGCGATGGCAGCTTCGCATTTCAGCGTTTTGCAGGACTGCCCTTCAAGGGCAAGATGATTGAAAAGCCGCTTTGCCTGGCGTTGGTCAACGCAAAGCGGCACAGCAAGAGAGCAATCAAGAGACAAACGCATGACGACGATGAATATCCAAGACCCTGCCACACAGACTGCCACGCCGCGCGCGCTGGAAGGGGTGAAAGTGGTGGAAATGGGCCAGCTGATTGCCGGTCCCTTCTGTGGCAAGACCCTGGGCGAATTTGGTGCCGATGTCATCAAGATCGAGGCGCCCGGCGCTGGCGACCCGCTGCGCAACTGGCGTCTGATCAAGGAAGGCACTTCCGTCTGGTGGCAGGTGCAGTCGCGCAACAAGCGCTCGGTCGCTCTCGATCTGCGCCAGCAGGAGGCGCAGGCCGTAGCGCGCCAGCTGATTGCCGAAGCCGATGTGCTGGTCGAGAACTTCCGTCCCGGCACGCTGGAAGGCTGGGGCATGTCGCCCGAGGAGCTGCACGCCATCAACCCCGGCCTGGTGATTCTGCGGATCTCTGGCTACGGTCAGACCGGCCCCTATCGCGATCTGCCAGGCTTTGGTGTGATCGGCGAGGCCATGGGCGGACTGCGCCATCTGACGGCCGAGCCGGGCCGGGTGCCGGTGCGCGTGGGCGTGTCGATCGGCGATACGCTGGCGGCCCTGCACGGCGTGATCGGCGTGATGATGGCTCTGTACCACCGCAAGGTGAACGGCGGTCCCGGCCAGGTGATCGACGTGGCTCTGCATGAGGCCGTGTTCAACATCATGGAGAGCCTGATCCCCGAGTACAGCGCCTTTGGCGCCGTGCGCGAGGCCGCCGGCAGTGCGCTGCCGGGCATTGCGCCCTCGAATGCCTACCCCTGCCAGGATGGCTGGGTGCTGGTGGCGGGCAATGGCGACTCCATCTTCAAGCGACTCATGACGGCCATCGACCGCCAGGATCTGGCCGATGCGCCCGATCTGGCCGACAACGCGGGCCGCGTCCGGCGCGTGGCCGAGATCGATGCCGCGATTGGCGCCTGGACGCAGGCGCGCAGCGTGCAGACGGTGATGGACGAGCTGGGCGCAGCACGTGTGCCGGCCGGCAAGGTCTACACGGCCAAGGATATTGCCGAGGATCCGCATTACCGGGCACGCGAGATGATTCTGACCCAGCGCACCCGCGATGGTTTCGAGCTGCAGGTGCCCGGCGTGGTGCCCAAGCTCTCGCTGACGCCGGGCACGGTGCGCAGCAGCGCCCCCCATGTGGGCGACGACACCGATGCCGTGCTGGCCGAGATCGGCCTGAGTGAGGTGCAGATTGCGCAGCTGCGCGCCAAGGGAATGGTCCAATGATGGCCGCCGACCTCAATACCACGGTGTGGACCGGTGCGGGTCGCCGCATCCATATGAACGAAGTCGGCGCGCGCGACGGTCTGCAGATGGAGCAGGCCTTTGTGCCCACCGAGGACAAGATCGCACTGGTCAATGCGCTGTCCGAGGCGGGCCTGTCCAAGATCGAAGTCACGGCCTTTGTCTCGCCCAAGGCCATACCGGCCCTGCGCGACGGCGAGATCGTGATGCGCGAGATCGCGCGCCGGCCGGGCACGGTCTATACGGCGCTGGTGCCCAATGTGCGCGGCGCGGAGCGTGCGATCGATGCGCAGACCGACGAACTCAATCTGGTGATGTCGGTCAGCGAGACGCACAACCTCTGCAATCTGCGCATGCAGCGCAGCCAGTCCTTCGAGGCGCTCAGGCAGGTGATCGCCACGGCGCAGCAGGCGGCAACGCCCGTCAACGTGTCGCTTTCCTGCTGCTTCGGCTGCCCCATGGAAGGCGATGTGGCTGAGGCCGAAGTGCTGGCCTGGGTGCAGCGCTTTGCCGATCTGGGCGTGCAGGGCATCACGCTGTGCGATACCACGGGCATGGCCTATCCCAGCCAGGTGCATTCCATGGTCCTGGCCTTCAAGGCGCGCTGGCCCCAGCTGGGTCTGACCCTGCATTTCCATAATACGCGCGGCATGGCGCTGGCCAATGTGCTGGCCTCCATCGCTGCGGGTGCGGATCGCTTCGACGCCTCGATTGGCGGTCTGGGTGGCTGCCCCTATGCGCCGGGCGCCTCGGGCAATGCCTGCACCGAAGAGATCGTTCATGCGCTGCAGCTCATGGGCTATGACACGGGCACGGACCTGGACCGCATCGTCGCGGCCGCGCGCAGCCTGCCGGCGCTGATCGGCCACGAGACGCCCAGCCAGATCGTCAAGGCCGGTGCGCGCTGGGATCTGCACCGGCCGCCAGCGGATTTTGCCGAGATCAAGGAACGCGCCCAGGCCAGGGCCTGAGACGGTTTTCGCCCCTGCTGCAGCGGCTCTTTCGGGGGAAGGAGCTGGCGCAGTTCAACATTCCAACAAGGAGACAAACATGACTGTTCAACGTCAACGCCTTCATTTCATGCTTGCGACGGCCGCTGCCGCGGTCGGCCTTGCCAGCGCCCCGGCCATGGCCCAGGGCAGCTATCCCAGCAAAACCGTGCTGATGATCGTGCCCGCAGCCGCGGGTGGCACCACCGATCTGGCCGGCCGCATGGCCGCACAGGCGCTGGCGCCGGTGATCGGGCAATCGGTGGTGGTGGACAACAAGGGCGGCGGCAACGGCGCCATCGCCGCCAATCTGGTCAAGCGTGCGGATGCCGACGGCTACACGCTGCTGATGCAGTACTCGGGCTACCACGTCATCTCCCCGCATCTGACCAAGGCCAGAAGCTGGGAGCAGGGCGACTTTGCCCCCGTGGCCAATGTGCTGTCGGCGCCGCAGATCATCGTGGTGCGCTCAGAGCTGCCCGTGAAGACGCTGGCCGAGCTGGTGAGCTACACCAAGGCCAACCCCGGCAAGCTCAACTACGCCTCGTCTGGCAACGGCTCGCTGCAGCATGTGACGGGCGCCATGCTGGAGCAGCAGGCCGGCGTGAAGATGGTGCACGTGCCCTACAAGGGCACGGGCCCGGCGCTGCAGGACTTGCTGGGCGGCCAGGTGGATCTGACCTTCGGCACCGCGCCTCCCTTCATGCCGCATGTGCAAAGCGGCAAGCTGCGCGTGCTGGCCGTGACGGGCAAGCAGCGCCTGCCCAGCCTGCCCAATGTGCCCACCACGGCGGAAGCCGGCTACCCGGGTGTGAACGCCACGTCCTGGTTTGCCGTGTTTGCGCCCAAGGCCACGCCACAGCCCGTGATCGACAAGCTGGCTGCCGATATCAAGAAGGTGGTGGAGGATCCTGTCTTCAGGAAAAAGGCCGAAGAGCAGGGCGCCACGGCAGACTATATGAACCCGCAGCAACTGGCGGCCATGGTCAAGACCGAATACGGCAACTGGGCGCAGGTGGTGAAGTCGTCCAAAATCGAAGCCGAGTAAGCGGCGGGCTGCAGGGATTGCCTCGAATCCTTTTGCTCTAAAATAGGAGCTGCTATCGCTTGTTTAACATGGATTTCAGGTTGAAAACTATCTGAAATTCAATGTGATAAAGCGCTGACAGCTCCTTTTATTGAGGTGCTACAGACTGTCTGGTCGTTTGCACCGCTTGCTGCCGGATTCGTTCACATGCGCAGACAATAGCGCCCATGTCTTCCACGCATTCCGCCGAACTGCTGGCCCAGGTGGCCGCGCTGCCGCCATTGCCGGGCGTCTATCGCTATTTCGATGCGGCCGGTGTCCTGCTCTATGTAGGCAAGGCCATCAACCTCAAGCGCCGCGTTTCCAGCTATTTCCAGAAGGACCATGGCGGCACGCGCATAGGCCATATGGTCAGCAAGATCGCGAGGCTGGAGACCACGGTGGTGCGCTCAGAAGCCGAGGCGCTGCTGCTGGAAAACAACCTCATCAAGACGCTGTACCCCAAGTACAACATCCTGTTCCGGGACGACAAAAGCTATCCCTATCTCAAGATCACCGGTGTGGCCCACCGTGACGGCAAGGAGGGCGAACCTGCGTTTCAGGAGTTCCCGCGCATTGCCTACTACCGCGGCGCCGTGGACAAGAAGCACCGCTACTTCGGCCCCTATCCCAGTGCCTGGGCGGTCAAGGAAAGCATTCAGCTGCTGCAGAAAGTCTTTAGGCTGCGCACCTGCGAAGACACGGTGTTTGCCAACCGCAGCCGCCCCTGTCTGCTCTATCAGATCAAGCGCTGCACCGGCCCCTGCGTGGACCTGATATCGCCCGAGGCCTATGCGCTGGATGTGCGCAATGCCGAGGCCATGCTGCGCGGCGAAACCAGCGAGCTGCTGCAGCAGCTCGAAGCGCGCATGATGGCGCACTCCGACAGGCTGGAGTTCGAGCAGGCGGCCGAGGTGCGCAACCAGCTCACGGCCCTGTCGCGCGTGCTGCACCAGCAGGCGATCGAAACCACGGACGACAAGGATGTGGACATCCTGGCCGTGCGCGTGCAGGGTGGCCGCGCCTGCGTCAACCTGGCCATGGTGCGCGGCGGCCGCCACCTGGGCGACAGGCCTTACTTTCCGGCGAATCTGGGCGATGCCGCATCGGTCTACTCCAGCGAGGAAGAGGTGGACGCCGCAGCCGGGGCACGGCCCGTGGAGGAGCTGGTGTTGGAGGCCTTCATTGCCCAGCACTATGTCGGCGTGGCCGTGCCGCCCACGCTTGTCGTCAGCCATCCCGTGGAGAAGCGGCTGGTGGAACTGCTGACCGAGCAGACCGGCGTGCGCATCACCGTGGTCCAGCAACCACGCGAGCAGCGCCGCATCTGGCTGGAGATGGCACAGAAAAATGCCGACATCCAGCTGGCCCGTCTGCTGGCCGAAGAAGGCTCGCAACAGGCGCGCACGCGCGCCCTGGCCGAGGCGCTGGATCTGCCGGTCGAGAATCTCGACGAGCTGACCATCGAATGCTTCGATATCTCGCACACCAGCGGCGAAAGCACCAAGGCGTCCTGCGTGGTGTTCCATCACCACAAGATGCAGAGCAGCGATTACCGCCGTTTCAATATCGAAGGCATCACCGGCGGCGACGACTATGCGGCCATGCGCCAGGTTCTCACTCGTCGCTACAAGCCCGTGGCCGAGGCGCAGCGCGAGGCGGGCGGCGCCGAGCTGACCGGCAAGCAGCCGCATCTGCCGGATCTGGTGCTGGTCGACGGCGGCAAGGGCCAGGTCAGCATGGCGCGCGAGGTGTTCACGGAGCTGGGCCTCGATCTGTCGCGCATCGTGGGCGTGGAAAAAGGCGAGGGCCGCAAGGTAGGCCTCGAAGAGTTGGTGTTTGCCGATGGGCGCGACAAGGTCTACCTGGGTCATGACTCGGCGGCGCTGATGCTGGTGGCGCAGATTCGCGACGAGGCGCACCGCTTCGCCATCACCGGCATGCGCGCGGCCCGCGCCAAGGTGCGCACAGGCAGCAGCAGTCTGGAAGATATTGCCGGCGTGGGGCCCAAGAAACGGGCGCGATTGCTGCAGCGTTTTGGCGGCGTGCGCGGCGTGGCCGATGCCAGCGTAGATGATCTGATGACTGTGGAGGGCATTTCCGCAACGCTGGCCGAAGAAATCTACAAGGCACTGCATTGATGCCGGCTGCGCAAGCGCGAATCCGCGCTGGCGCTGCGTGCTCGTGACACAATGACACCCATGTTCTTCACCATCCCTACTGTGCTGACCCTTACGCGGATCGTGGCGATTCCGCTCATCGTGGGGGTGTTTTACGCGCCGCTGGATCAGGCGACCCGCAATCTCATCGCCACCGTGATGTTCATCGTGTTTGCCGCCACCGACTGGTTCGATGGTTATCTTGCGCGCAAGCTCAATCAGACATCGGCATTCGGTGCTTTTCTGGATCCCGTTGCCGACAAATTCCTGGTCTGTGCATCGCTGCTGGTACTGGTTCATCTGCAACGCGCCGATGTGTTCGTGGCCCTCATCATCATCGGTCGCGAGATTGCCATCTCGGCGCTGCGTGAATGGATGGCTCAGATCGGTGCCAGCAAGAGCGTGGCCGTACACATGATCGGCAAGGCCAAGACCATGGCCCAGATGGTGGCCATCCCCTTTCTGCTCTATGACGGAGTGGCGTTCGGAGTGATCGATACCGGCGTCTGGGGGCAGTGGCTGATCTGGATTGCGGCGGTGCTGACCGTCTGGTCCATGGTCTACTACCTGCAAAAGGCATTGCCCGAAATTCGTGCCAGGCTCTGAAATCCGAAGTGGAGCTCTCTGAAAGCGCTTGTTCATCAAGCGCTTTTTGCTATCTGGCGGGCTGCTTTCGGAGCAGCAAAAAGACTTTGCGGCAGCGCATCGCATGACTTGATCGGACTGCAGATTTTGTCAATTGTTGTCAATCGGTGAAGCCGACACGGAAGAAGCTTGAAAAAAGCCGCTGTGGATGGCCGAACCCGCTCAAAAACCGCATAGAATCTGGTTCTGTCGCTGGAATGCGCAGCGCGAGTTGGCGTCAAAAATGTCAGCGGCTTCAGGTAGAAATGGGCTTGCCCATACGCAGAAACTGATAGGCTGGCTTCCGTCTTTATCGCGACTGGTTTCTTGCTACGCAAGGTCTGCGTTTGCAGAGACATTCCATTCACTTATTTCTCGAGAGGCATCTTGTGAATAAAACCGAACTGATTGAGCACATCGCTAACAACGCCGATATTTCCAAGGCCGCAGCTGCGCGTGCACTGGACTCCACGATCGACGCAGTGAAGAAAACACTGAAAAAAGGTGGTACAGTATCGCTTGTTGGTTTTGGCACATTTGCTGTTGGCAAGCGTGCAGCTCGCACCGGTCGTAATCCTCGCACCGGCGATTCCATCAAGATCAAAGCGGCCAAGGTGCCTAAATTCCGTCCGGGCAAAGCATTGAAAGATGCTCTGAACTGACACCCAGTTTTAGTGGGTCCTTAGCTCAGTTGGTAGAGCGGCTCCTTTACACGGAGTAGGTCGGCGGTTCGAGACCGTCAGGACCCACCACTAAAAAACTAAAGAAATCAAGGGCTTAGAGCGATCTAAGCCCTTTTTCTTTGCCCTCTCTACCAACCGAAATCGTTGCTTGCCAAGCTGCCTGAGCCTGGCGTGGCGCCCGGCAGGAGAGCTCATGGCCGCTTGAGAAAAGCTCGCGGCGGCGGGCCGGGGTTACATCTTTTCGGGCTTCTTACGCTCTCGCTCTCATACCTGCTTTTCAAGTGTCTCTGGAGTTTTCTAGATTGGTGTCTCGCTCATCGGACGGGCATAAATAAGGTGAAATCAGAGCGAATGCTGATGAGTGTCTCAGGGTGTGAGTTTTGCAAAATTGGCTCCATTTCGCGTAACTGCTCGGCCTAGCATGCTCATGTGTTCTATGACAGGAGGCCAATCATGAAATCGCTATCTGCTATCGCGTTGCTGGTGACCGCTGGCGCGCTGAGCGCCTGCGATGACAAAGCACCAAAGCCTGAACTGGAAACGCGGCCGCCGGCAATGGAGGGAATACAGCGACCACAGCCAGATCCTGGAGCAGCAGTCCCGAGGCCTGAGCCATCTCCTGCGAATCCAAATCCACGGCCTTAAAGACTGGGACTTGGATAGGACTGCTAGGAGTCTGCTCATTTGGTTGTTTGTGCGGGCTCGCTTCGTTGCTGTTCCCGGCCACGATCAGCCAGAGGGTTGATGCTGTTTCCGGCCGCTCGCTCCCGGGCCGTTTTTGTGGAAGGCTAGTCTGCAGCCGGGTGATCGATGATGTAGCTCGGCGGGAAGTCCTGGACGCTATGGCACTCACGCTGCATGAGCATGCGCAGCACCATGCCTGCGGCTACCTCGCGCTCGCCCTTGGGCCGGATACGTTCAGCAGGTCTACGGCTAGCCGCCTGTAGCTTCGCGCGGCATATCTCCGAATGTCCGCGCGATAGTGGCAGATCTTCGGGGGGCAGCGTTGGCATCGTGCGCGGCGATTGCGTCGGGGTGATCCCTGTGTCAAAGGAGCGCCACTGGCATGCCCAATGCCTGTGCAGGCATCACAGGCGCCGATCAACAGGCCAATCATCAGCTTGGCAGGCAGTGCCCGCTCGAATTGAGGTGTAAGCATGAGCTCCAGAAAACGAGCCTGCTTGGTGGCTGGCTGTTCAGCTTGAAAAGTTGGAGATTGCTGGTGCTGAAGATTCCAGTCCAGCGGTTTTGTGCATGGGGCTCATGGTGTTGGGTGGCGCTCACTTGTTGCGGGATGAGCAGATGCGGTACCTTATAGATTGGGGCAACTGCGAGGGGATGGCTGATTTGATGAGGTGTTCCGAGAGGATCGGAATATCAACCAATTTGGCAGGACTCTTCACGCGACGGTCCCTAGCTAGGAGGTCGCCATGGAAACGATAGAACAGATGGCTGAAAGACACATCCGCGAGTCTGAAGCGGACTTGGTTCATATCGATGTGTTGATGAAGCGTGCACAGAAAATGAGTGCGAACGCAGCCGATCAAGTGGAAGCTGAAAGGCTTTTGGATCAAGCCATGAGGCAGCGCGCTAAGTTGGATCTGCATCTCGCGGCCCTAAAGAGCAAGCAAGAGTCCGATTGTGAGCAACTGGCCGAGGAGGGCAAGCGCTTCAAGGAGACGCTTGAAAAAATACGCTCGAATATTGAAGTGATGCTGGCTTCCTGGCTTTGACCGCCAAGCGGTTGCAAGGATGGGCGACCTCCGAACGTTCCTGTGTGGAGCCGCAGTCGGCAAAGAAAGTCTGTTGCGGGGTACATCCTCCTGCACCTGTAGATCGCCCTGCCAGTCGATGGCAATGCACTAGATGATCATGTTCTTGAGCATTGCTCCCCAGAACGCCAAAAGTCCGCTCAGTGGCGGCTGGGAAAGCTCCCGCTACAGGGTTTTCATAAAGCGCTGCGGCAGGTCATCTTGCAACTATGGGTCGAGGCTGGGATGAGTGCTCTCGATAGAGATATCTGGATAACTCACTCCCGATACATGCACTTGATCACGTCCAGCATTTTTTGCCTGATAAAGAAGCTGATCGGCTTCTCTCAAGGCGTGGTCCAGCTGGGACGGATCGGTGATCGATGAAATCCCAAAGCTCATGGTCAATTTTGTGCCAGAGAGAAGAAGGTCTTTATTCGACCGGAGGTCTTGTCGGATGCGTTGAGCAATTTCTTCTGCATCTCGCAGTGCGATGTCGATCAACAGAATCACAAACTCTTCACCACCGAACCGTGCGACGAGGTCGCGCTCTCGTACATGGTTTTGCAGAGTCGCGGAGACAAGCTGCAGCACCTTATCGCCATATTCATGACCCCAGGTATCGTTGATTCGTTTGAAGTGGTCTATATCACAGGCCAGCACCGCCATGGGATAGAGCCTCATGTCGGTTAAAATCTTCAGGGCATATTCATGGAAGGATCTGCGATTCAATATCTGGGTCAAAGTATCAAGGTCACGTTCTTTCTGTAGTTTGCCAACGGTTTCCTTTGCGGCAATGACGGTCATGACCACGGTAAAGAGTATCGCGAAGTTCAATATGCTCACCAGTGTCAAGAGCCAATACGGCGATCTTGGAAATGACCGCGGATCCGGGTATCCCAGCAGCGAAATAATCATGGGTCGAGTAAGAGTGTAGGCTGTGAAAATCATGCTCAGCCAGAGCAGTGACTTGTCGAGCCAGTCAAATGAGTTCTTCCTTGAATAGACCTGGAGGATAGGTAGCAATAAAACAAGGCCTGAACCAACACTGAAGGAGTTCACTCGTGCCCAGACGTTGGGGCTGATCCGGCTAAAGTAATACAGCGCAGCTAACGTGATACCGGCAATCAGTAGCGCTACAAGTGGCTGGGCCGATACACGCCATCTCTCTGCCCAACTTTTCGCAAGGCACCAAGCGCTCAGCAGGTAGAAACTGCCAAGCAGGGGTGCGTAGCGAGTGAGCTCCTCCAGGGGCATCAAGGTTTGAGCTGCGAGAGGCAGTGCAGTGAGTGAATAGGCGCAAGATTGCCAGAGCAGAAAGCGCTGAGATCGTTGGGCGAGCCAGGCAGCGACCAATATGACTGCCAGAACAAAGATCGCCAAAGGTGGCGTCAGAACCAAGAGGTCGTTATTCGCGAACATATGACCAGAGCCTCCTCGATCGAAGAGCGGTAACGCCTGTTCCTTGAGCGCAAAGCGACAATCTACTTGCACCGTAAATGTGTTCCGCTATTGGCGTCACAATTTATTACAGCGTGCGTCCTCCCTCATCCATGTCAGCCTGCTTCTTGTTTGGAGTGGTAAATCAGTCAAAAATTGTCAATGCCAAGACTTTCTTCCATGAATGAAAATCGTTCCAAGTTATTGATTCGCATTCATCGCTGGCATGTAGCTTCCGTGCGATTTTTGAAGCTTATGCAGTGATCTTTTTAATCTCCTGAATCTGAATGCCAGCCTGCTTCTATGGTCAGCTCCTTGCATTGCTGGGCGCCCTTTTGAAGGATGTACGGCTGGCTTGCTGCGTACTGCAGTGCGAAGCCATGAGGCTTTGCCGAAGGGCTTTGGTGGCTTGTCGTCTGCCTTCTGTGCCATCTGGCAAAGCCGCTCATGGGCCTGCCTTGCCTCATCCAGCTTCCCGGGCCGGATGCTGGGAAAGATTGGCTCATCTGCTTGTGCGGGAGTGCTGGTCGGCCCATGCAGATGGCGGCGGCCGGGATCAGTCCTGCAACGAGATTTTTCATGGTTTCGCTTCGTAGCGCTTGTCTGTAAAGCGCAAGCAGCTATCTCAATTGAGTCGATCGCACTCACATCGGCCAGGCATCTGGCGTCTTGGCGTTCACCACGGGCACGCCAATCAGGCAGAAGAAGCCAAAGAGGGTCAGCGCGATCAGTGGCTTTATTTCAGGGGCGGGCTATCAGAAGCGCGAGGGCTAGGGTGCGGGTATGCGGCCATTTCACAGGTCCCCTTGGCAATCAGGCTTTGGAGCAAGGTGAGTGACTTTGCCAGTTGCTTGGCCTCATGGCTTGCTTCATGCAGGGCGTAGTGCTTTACGTCCACAAAGCCGCCCACAGCTTTTGCTGCGGGATGAAGGTCGAGGATGGCTCGCATGTCGCGGTCAAAGAACCATTCCCAGGGTAGTTGCTGGGAGAACGTGTCGTAGAGACTGCGCAGGATCACGTTGTCGAAGCCAGCCCTTCGCATCGGGTGCTCAGGGTGTCGTCCTTGAGATGCCGACGACGAGGTCAAGGAGGACGCCGGACGGTATTGGATCAGGGGATCTGCAAGCAGTTTCCGGTGCCTGGATCGGGCGTCAAGCAGCGCATGCAGCAGCAGTCGTGTGCGTGTGCGTGTGCATGTGCATGTGCATGTGCATGTGCATGTGCATGTGCATGTGCATGTGCATGTGCGTCATCCTCGAGTGTGGCTGGGAAGGAAAGCTGGAGACCACTGTAAGTTGCGGATATTGATGAAGATATAAGCCTTCGCGCAGAGTGGCTAGGCGGTTCGAGACATTCAGTACCCGCCCCTACAGCGCAAAGAAGGCTTGGAGAGCTCAAAGCCTTCTTTGAGTTTTGGCGTCTATTGCTACTGGAAGTGACGGTTGTTCGGGGTATTTCTATGCAAGATGCCCTGGCTAGACAGCGGCAATGGAAAAGCTGGCAGTTAGAATGGACAGGATTAGCCTAACCCTGTTGGTGGAGGTTGGATGGCAGTTCTGTAGAGCATCAGTGCCCTGTAGAGGCCCGGTCGGTGGCGCAAGCGGGTCGCACGGCTTTCACCATTGTTAATGAGGCGAACGCAAGTTCGCCTTTATTTTTGCTGCCGCAGAAAGATTGACCATGTTCGAATCCATCCGCAAGCATTCCAAGTTCGTGATGATCTTGTTGTTCTTGCTGATCATTCCCTCTTTCATTTTTGTCGGAGTCAACCAGAACTACTTCACCGAGTCCAGCCAGACTGTGGCCCGCGTGGATGGGCATGACATCACCCAGCAGGACTGGGACAACGCTCACAGGGCTGAAAGCGACCGCCTGCGTGCGCAGAATCCGACCATGGATGCCAAGCTGCTCGACTCGCCAGAGGCGCGCTATGCCACGCTGGAGAAGCTGGTGCGTGATCGCGTGCTGGCAGCTGCTGCCGCCAAGATGCACCTGACAACGCCCGATGCACAGTTGGTGCGTACCTTGCGCGAAATCCCCGCGATTGCGTCCTTGCAAAAACCCGATGGCTCGCTGGATGCAGAAGCCTACAAGGCTCTGGTCGGTTCGCAGGGCATGACTCCCGAAGGGTTTGAAGCCAATCTGCGTCGGGAACTGGCACTCAATCAGGTACTGGGTTCCGTCTCTTCGACAAGCTTCACGACTGCCGCGCAGTTGCAGCAGGCTATGGACGCCCTGTATCAGCGCCGAGAAATTCAAGTTGCCCGGTTTGATGCCAGTGCCTTTGCAGGCAAGGTCCAGCCCACGGAGGCCGAGCTCAAGGCTTTCTATGAAGCACACACCAACCAGTTCAAACAGCCCGAGGCAGCAACGGTGGAATATGTCCAATTGGATCTGGCCGCTGTACAACAAGGCATTGTTCTGAGCGAAGACGACCTGCGCACCTATTACAAGGAAAATGCCGCCCGTCTTGCTGGTCCCGAAGAGCGTCGTGCCAGCCATATCCTGATCAATGCGGCCAAGGATCTTCCGGCTGCCGAGCGTGAAAAAGCCAAGGCCAAGGCTGAGCAATTGCTGGCCCAGGTGCGCAAAGATCCCAAGAGCTTTGCCCAGGTAGCCAAGGCCAACTCGCAGGATCCCGGCTCTGCTGCCAATGGCGGTGATCTGGGTTACTTTGGCCGCGAGGCCATGGTCAAGCCATTTGAAGAAGCCGTTTTCAAGATGAAGCAGGGCGACATCAGCGATGTGGTCGAGTCTGACTTTGGCTTTCACATCATCGAGCTGACCGGCATCAAGCAGCCCAAGGTGCCCTCGTTCGAGGAAATGCGCCCCAAGCTGGAAGCAGATCTCAAGCAACAACAGGCTCAGCGCAAGTTTGCAGAGGCGGCCGAAGCCTTCTCCAACGCCGTTTACGAGCAGTCAGAAAGCCTCAAGCCTGTGGCCGAGAAGTTCAAGCTGAGCATTCACAAGGTCGAGAACGTGACGCGTGAGCCAGCCCCTGATGCGCAAGGTCCTCTGGCCAACAAGCGTTTCCTTGAGGCATTGTTCTCCGCAGACTCTCTGGAGAACAAGCGCAATACCGACGCAGTGGAGCTGGCCCCCAGCAACCTGGTGGCTGGTCGTGTGCTGAGCTATGCTCCTGCGCACACCCAGTCCATGGATGAAGTGGGTGAGAAACTCAAGCAGCTATATGTGGCGCACCAGTCCGCAGAGCTGGCCAAGCAGGAAGGCAAGGCCAAGATGGCCGAATGGAAAGCCAAGCCTGAAGCAGCTCAACTGCCTGCGGCTGTCGAGGTGGGTCGCGATCAAGCCAGGGACCTGCCGCGTGAAGTGCTGGATGCGGCATTGCGCGCCCCCACGAATGCCCTGCCTGCATGGGAGGGTGTCGACCTTGGCAATGCAGGTTATGCCGTGATCAAGGTCAATCGCATTGCCCAGCGTCCTGCGCAAGATGCTCAGGTGCTGGAGCAGCAAAAGGCGCAGTTCACGCAGTGGTCTTCCATGGCTGAAGTCATGGCCTACTATGAACAGTTGAAGAAGACCTTCAAGGTCCAGATCAAGGTGCCGCGTCCTCAGTAAGGCATTTAAATCAGGCATGAGTTTATTTTCGGCCTGATTTATGCATTACAATAGATGCTTCTACGGTGGCTGTAGCTCAGTTGGTAGAGTCCAGGATTGTGATTCCTGTTGTCGTGGGTTCGAGTCCCATCAGCCACCCCAGAATTTCAAAAACGCTCTGCAGCGCAGAGCGTTTTTATTTGATGAGAGGTGTTTGCCTTGAATCGTTGCTAGTTCAGTGTTTATTGCTCTCAATTTTGATTTGATGGCTCAAATTCTGAAGTAGAATAGAGACTTCTACGGTGGCTGTAGCTCAGTTGGTAGAGTCCAGGATTGTGATTCCTGTTGTCGTGGGTTCGAGTCCCATCAGCCACCCCAGTTTATAAAATGCCCCACAGGTTTGCTTGTGGGGCATTTTTGTTTTTTGCAGCTCGCTGCTATGCAGCGAGCGCAGACTGTTTTGAGGCTCTACTTTTTCGCTAAACAGGCTGCCCGGTGCTTGAAAGCCTCGTGACAGTGGTCGGGCTTTTGCATTGCGCTACCTGCATGCAGTCAGCGGCGCGCACCTTCAAGCAGAGCTGCGGCTGCCCCGCCAGCAGACGGTGTGCGGCATCACTACGACAAGCGCAGCGCCGTGCCAGCCATCCTTTCCTGCGGCTCCGAGGGGCGCTCGCTCGTCATCCGTGGTGGATTTGTAAATGTGTGGCAGTACCTCGGCGAATTAAATCGGTGGACATGGCGGCTTGAATGCAAAGGTTTTTGGCTCATCTGCTTCACGACTGCAACTGATGGTGCAAAGTGCTCTGCCAGTGCCTTGCTGATCTGTCCAAGGGATTCGGCGGGGGAAGGCTTGGCGTTGCACAGGCGGCACAACTATTCAGGAGGCAAGGCCTCATAGATTGATTGCCTCTCCAGAAAAGAAAGACCGGCTGCGGCGGAGGGGGCTGGGGCCAGAACTGCTAAGAACTTGCCTTCAGTCCGCTGTGTAGTCGATAGGGTCATAGGCATGTTGCCGGCCCAATGCTCCAGCCATGGATAGCAGGAACGCCAACCCACGGCGCACATCTGGCTCACCCGCCATGCGAAGAAGGCCAATTAAAGTAGGTGTTGTCTCGAGTCGCTCCATGCGGGCTGCGGCCATGCGGGCCGCGTTTCCGGCTGACCATGCTGCAGATACGCTTTCTTCAAAAGCTCTGGCCAGCTTTTCGACCATGTACGCATCGCTCATATCGACCGCATCGGCAGCCGCGGAAAGCATGTCTACGACACGGTTCAGGCGGCGCCCTGCCAATAGAGGCTCGAGTTTGCTCATGAGTTCGGCCAAACCCTGAAGAGCGGCATCGTCGTTCAGCAGGCCTGCACTGAGTTTCATGGCAGATTCGTGCTCGGCCATCGGAATATCGGTAGTGCTATTCATCTCGAATCTCCTTGTGTACATCCATGAAGCTGGCTTAGACCAGGGCGCGTGCTACCGCCCAGTACAGGCCTCGATTGAAGCCCTTGCGCATCATTCCGCCGATCTTGGTGGGAGGCGTTGGCTTGACATCTACTTTGTAGTCATACCAAAGAGGCATTCCGTCATCGAGTCCCATCTGCGCGATGGCCACAACTCGGCCGTCGTATGCATCGCAAGTACGGTCGAAGCGGATTTGCGATGCGATGTTGTTGACGACAACAGGTGACTGGCTGTGGCAGGAGCCACCGGCCTTGCTGACAGGAAGATCCACGGTGTCGCCGAGCACGTAGACATTCGAGGTGCCTAGCATTTGCATCGTCTCGTGGTCAGTGGGGAGCCAACCTTCGCCATCTTGTGCCTGGGACATACCGCTATCGCGTACGGCCTGTACTGCGCGAATGGGGGGTGTGGCCATGAGAATGTCGAAGTCTTCTGATTCGCCCTCTTCCGAATAGGCGATCTTTGCGTCGGGGTCCACGTGCGACAACGTGAACCCGCGCTGATAACGTATACCGCGTTGCTCGAACACCGTGGGGAGGATCTCGCAGGTATCCCTCTGAAGGAACAGGCAGTTGCGCAGCAATTGCGATACCGTTGGGTAGGTATAGATGATCTCCACTTTGTCTCTCACTCCGCGGCGGCGCAACAGATCGTCGAGCATCAGAGTCGTCTCGATCGGTGCGATGCCGCACTGGTGGGGGACGTTCGGGGTCTTGGGGAAGGTCACGGTGATGAATATTCGACCCTTCTCGATACGAGTCAGCTTGTCGGCCAATTTGCGGGCAGGCCTATGCTGGTAGAAATGGTCGCCGCCCTCGGTCAAGCCGGCAATGCGCTCTGGGGAAGGAACGCAGCCCGTGGATATCACAAGGTGGTCGTAGTTAAAGCGTTTTCCGCTTTTGCATTGGACTGATTGAGCCGAAAAATCAAAGCTCTCCACTTCCTCGACTTGAAAGTCGATTTCAGGCCTCAGCAGCCCGCGTTGTTTACGTCTCAGTTCATCCCTGAAGAATGCATTGAAAGCCACATACATAAAGGCTGGCTTGTAATAGTGCCAAGGAGAATTGGAGAGCATGGTGATGCGCACCTTGCCGCTTAGCAATTCCGGATATAACTTGATGACCAGATGATTGGCCGTCATGGTTCCGCCAATGCCGCCGCCAATGATCAATATGTGATGTGCCATCCTGCTACTCCTCTTAACATTCAGTCGAAAAATGGCCGGCACCTGACAGGTGTCGGTTCGTGAAACCAAATTCAATCGGGCCGAAGTGAGCGCCATACTCCTTCCCACAAGGAGTCAAAGAGTTGTTCGAGCGGTGTGTCCACCAATCCGTCAAGGCGCAGGCAGATAATGCGGATGGCACTGCCATACATCAAACTGGCGGCAACCATGGGTTCCATTGAGCGAATTTCGCCGTCTTTCATGCCGGAGAACACAAAGCCGCGCATACGGACAAATGCGGAAGCGGAACAGATCGCTTGCTCCTCTGGCAGAAACTCGCGGTGGCGTGCGTTGACCACAAAACCCATTGCATCAGGCTCGGTTTCAGCCAAGGCGAACAGCATGCGCAGTACGGCTTCACAGCGTTCGCGGCTGCTTGCGTGCTGCACTTCTATGACATCCAGCAGCACATTCATGCGGGAGAGCAGGTGTCGATAAAGCTCCCTGGCAATGCCTTCTTTATCAGTGAAGTGGTTGTAGAAATATCCGATAGAAACTCCGGCCTCGGTGCATAACTCTTGGATTGAAGTGTTAAAGAAGCCATTTCTTACAAAAAGCCTCAGAGCCACACTAAGCGTTTGAATATGGCGGGAGCCGGAATTTGGAAAGAATGTCCAAGTTTCTTTTTGCATTGTAAAAATAGAATGAATCTTCGTTCTATTTTTCACGTAATGATGATATGGAAAACAGGGGTAAACCCTGTTTGCAGAAAATCGAAATTTCCAAATCTTTGGAGATTGCAATTTGGCTGGGCAGGTCTCTCGCCTTTTGCTTTTGCTTTTTGTGTATGGAGAGGTCGAAGCTCTATGGGGCTCTCATATCTGATGAGTTAACTTTCTTGCGTCTGGCCACCCGACGGGTGAATGCGTTGGCCATATCAGTTGGCTCGAGTCTTTTGAACTATCTGGCAACGCCGCTCTTGGGCATGCTTTGTGTCCTCCTGCTTCCAGGGCTTGATACCCGAGACGCGCAAGCGGCGCGGTATCGGCCTTGGTGACAAGGCACTTCTGACGCTTGAGCCTCATCCCAGGGCTCGTATCGCAGCCATCCTGGTCCTGGAAAGAGGGGCTGTGGGCTGTTGGGGTTCACTAAATTCGAGGCCACATGAGGCTACAGAAACAACAGCCAGTTCAAGGCTGGCTAGGCATGGCAGGAGCTTCACTTGCTTACACATCGAATACTCGTAAGCAATTGAATAACCTAGACTTATTGCTATGAAAAAGTTACTTGGAGTCGCGGCATTTGCGCTGTTCTTGTCTGGCTGCTATGCACATCACGGGCATGGTTATGGGCACCGTCACCATGATGGGTACTACGGGCATCCGCACGGCCACAAGCATCATGGCCATCGGTCAGGTGGTCATGGAGGTGGGCATAAGCACCACGGCGGGAGTGGGAACGGTCGGCGCTAGACCTGAAACGCAAACAAAAAAGCCACCTTCGGGTGGCTTGGTTTATCTGGAAACCGTTAGAAAGCGTCGGCGCTGTACTCGCCTTCGGGTGGGGTCTGGGACAGTATCCGCAGAACCTCTTCGGGAGAGTGGGGGTCAGGCATTGGCGTCATGATCTCTTGATTCGTCGCTTTGAGTTCGGGATAGGCGGCGTACAGGTAGGTCATGGCTACTCCTTGCAGGGTGGATGGAAGCTGATGAGTCCCTTTTTAATGCTTGACTGTGTCAGTTCGTTGACAGGAATGTAAGTTGTGAGGTGTGCTCGCGAATTCTCAAATATGCATTGCACGGTCTTGTTGTCCAGTCGCTAGGCTGTTTGCACGGGCAGGAAAAGGCAGTGCGTGCAGCGATTCGGATCGCGCTGCCAGAGAAGAATGAAGTTGCGGAAGGGGGTATCCGCCCAAGCCGGGTCAGTGGCTCAGGGTATCGCGGCAGCGGAGGGGCGGGCAGCAAGCGCGATCGTGCCAAGTGGTTTAGCCATGGGTTTTCATCCTCTTCGGGATCGTTGCCGCAACGCAGGGCGGTGGATCAGTAGCGGCGATGGCCGGGTTTTGCTGGATGCTTGCCGTCAATCTGGTGCAGGACTCTGCCAGCCATATGCGGTGCGTGATGGCGCAGTCGAGAAGCTCTGGCCGGTGCTCCAGCCGGGAGACAGGCTTGTGGCTGCGCAACGGTATTTGGCCGTGCTGCTGTGGCTGGCGACTTGATTGGCTCGATCGTGGAAAAAAGGCTTGGCTAATAGGAGAGGGCCGCTGGCTAGCTAAAACGCTGCAAGCCCCTGCTTGTCAGCGCCCCACGATGAAGAGGCGGTACAGCGACTTGCTGCACCATGGGGTGAATCATAAACGCAATTGAGAATCGTTTGCAAATAACCGTGTAATTCTCAGGACTATAAAAAGAGAGGATCGATGACTGGAGGCATGAAACTGAATGGCACCAAGAGTTGCCGGATAGATGCGGGCGCTGGGTTCAGGGCGGTTGGAAGAGGCTGCGAGGTGTCAGTGCCGAGGAGCGGTACCAGCCTCTGCGGCAGGAAGATGAGCCATTGCCTTCAATTCCGGACTGGGTGCTAGACAGGCTCAGCTTGTGCTGCAAGCCGCGTCCATGAAGCTCCATCACGTGCTGTTTGCAGCCTATGTCCTGGAGAAGGAGCACTTGAACTCTGTGCGCTGGCGTCTGGTCAGGGCTGGCATGATGTCGAATCCACGGTTTGCGTTCCCTCTGGTCGATATTTCGGATGCTGCTGACGTATCTTGATAAGGAACGCCCCGATAGCGGCCATTCATCGCAATATTGAGGCGTATGCCCAGGCTGCCTAGGGTAGCCAGCGGCGTGACCATAGTTTCAAGCATGATCAGCGGGCGCCTTTGTTTTGCGTTTGCCGTTGTGAGCAATTGATGGCGCGTAAGGGTTTGCATCACATGGATGCCCTGGCAGGTCCCGCGTCCGTAGGCCTCACTAGCGCTTAACTTTGACTCAAGCCGCATTTCGCGGCTTTGTTCATAAGGAGGGTGTCATGAATACTGATCAAGTCAAGGGCACATTGAAGGATGTGGCAGGCAGGATTCAGGAGAGGCTTGGTGAACACATAGACAGTCCTGAGCAAGAAGCCAGGGGATCGCAACGCAGGTTGAAGGCACCGCTCAGAAGAAGATAGGTGATCTGAAAGAAGCGATTCAAGAAACGACCAAAAAGTAAGCTGCACGAGCTCTAACGAGCAAAGTCCGCTAGGTTGGCCAACTGACTTTTGTGTTGCTTCCCGAGGGGATTCATTACTGAATATCTATTCATGCTGTAGATTTATACATATGTGCTACAATGCAAGCGTCGGGGAAATCATGCAGGCGCCTAGGAATGGTGGTCGGCCCCCGACGCGGAATATCGCGAGGTGGAGCAGTCTGGTAGCTCGTCGGGCTCATAACCCGAAGGTCGTTGGTTCAAATCCGGCCCTCGCAACCAATAAAGCCCTGGCCGGAAACGGTCAGGGCTTTTTGCCATCTGTCTGTCATATTTCGAGAGCAAGATACGCATCGCTAGGTTCAGGTTGTAGCACTGAAAGATGGCTTAACCCCTGGCGCCAATTCCAAAGCCCTGGCCGTAGCAGCCGGGGCTTTTTCTTTTGCCTGCCGAAAGCTGGTTGCTGCGGCCCTGGTTCTGCCTCGACGGCTTTTCTTATTCCTTTGAGCCAGTCAAGGCCACGCCTGGGTGGCATGTCGCGCGGATGATGCGGGCTGCTTCATCGCTCACGGAGAGCTC
Organism: Comamonas sp. wu1-DMT; assembly: GCF_040187805.1. Classification (NCBI taxonomy): domain Bacteria; kingdom Pseudomonadati; phylum Pseudomonadota; class Betaproteobacteria; order Burkholderiales; family Comamonadaceae; genus Comamonas; species Comamonas sp. wu1-DMT. Next base: position 696,037 of record NZ_JBANEM010000001.1, on the reverse strand, counting down.
TTGCATGTGTCACTTTGGGCCGAAGGAGTGCAAGCTCGAATTAGGAGGGAGGCGTCAGCCTTCTTGCCATGAGGGCGCAAAGCATCGATGCTTCGTGCCGGCCTCAAAGGGAGTTAAGGCGGTTCTTAGTCTGCCAAGCCGCAAATAGATATGATGGCGCGTATAAGCCGGCAAGGTCGAGAAGCCTAGACAGACAAAAGGGGTTAGATCTTTCGATCTAACCCCTTGTCATTTGGTCGGAGCGGCGGGATTCGAACTCGCGACCCTCTGCTCCCAAAGCAGATGCGCTACCAGGCTGCGCTACGCTCCGAAGCCTCTATTCTAACTACAAAAAATTGCGCATCTTTTGAAAGTGGCGAATTTTTGATGATGAGGCGCTATTTATTTTGAACGAGGTGTCGTGGGGGCCGGGCCACGGTTGGCCAGGTGGCGGAAGGTAATACGGCCCTTGGTCAGATCATAGGGCGACATTTCCAGCGACACCTTGTCGCCAGCCAGAATGCGGATGTGGTGCTTGCGCATCTTGCCGCCGGTGTAGGCAATCAGTTGGTGACCGTTGTCCAGCGTGACGCGAAAACGCGAGTCAGGCAGGACTTCCGTCACGGAACCTTGCATTTCAATCAGTTCTTCCTTGGCCATTTGTTCAATCTCTTAGAAAAGGTCAGTTGCGGCGCTTGCTCGTCATCACCACGGAAAAGGCCTGAGCAGAACAACTGCTCAGGCCTCAATGTGGCAAGGGCGCTGCGCTGTTTGCGCAGACCGAACAAAAGGCCGATATCCAATCAAGCCGTGCTGTGAAACAGCATTCAGCTAAACATTGGAATTGTAGCGTCTCGCCTTCGCTTATGCCCTCATAAAGGGGTAAAGCGTCGCAGCGATGAGACGGGGGCATGGGTCTTTGTCATGACGCTTGCATCATTGAGATATCGCGCCTGGGCAGTGGCCTGGATGGGGTAAAACGCCTGTAGCCCCCAAAGACAGCCGCCGCTGCCGTGGTCTTGGCTAGAATCCTGTTCGACAGCTCTATAACTTTGATAGCAAAATTCCATTGTGTCTGATCGACTCGCCGTACTTTCCCAATATTTCTTGCCCAAGCAGGCGCTGACCGCGCTGATGGGAAAACTGGCGCAAGCCGAGGCCGGCGGATTGACGACGGCAGTCATTCGTCGCTTTATCCAGCGCTACCAGGTGAACATGGCCGAAGCGGCCAATCCCGATCCTGCTGCCTACAAGACCTTCAATGCCTTTTTCACACGTGCGCTCAAGGACGGTGTTCGTCCTCTGGCGCAGGCGGACTGGATTTGCCCGGTAGATGGTGCGATCAGTCAGTTCGGCAGGATAGAAGGCGAGCAGATCTTTCAAGCCAAGGGGCATCAATACAGTGCGACTGCCCTGGTGGGAGGGGATGCGGCTCTGGCGCGCCAGTTCGATAACGGCAGCTTTGCCACGATCTATCTGAGCCCGCGCGACTATCACCGCATTCATATGCCCTGTGCCGGCAAGCTGCGCAGCATGACCTATGTGCCAGGGGATCTGTTCTCGGTGAACCCGATTACCGCACGTGGCGTACCCGGCTTGTTTGCGCGCAACGAGCGCGTGGTCTGCGTGTTCGATACCGATCATGGGCCCTTCGTGCTGGTGCTGGTGGGAGCGACGATAGTGGGCAGCATGGCAACGGTGTGGCATGGCCTGATCAATCCTCCGCGTCCAGGCCATATCAAGACCTGGAATTACGAAGGTGCCGAAGCGGTGACGCTGGCTAGAGGCGAGGAGATGGGCCGCTTTCAGCTCGGCTCCACGGTGGTCATGCTGTTTCCTCAGGCTGCAGGCCTGCAGTTCAATCCGCAGTGGCAGCCGGCGGCGCCGGTGCAACTGGGCCAGATCATGGCCAATGCACAGGCCAAGCTGGGCTGATAGCCGGGTTCCATAGAAAAAGCCGCTGATGCCATGGGCGTCAGCGGCTTTCTTGTTTCGAGGGATCAAAGAAACCAAGTCAGTGGTTCAGGCCGGCGTTCGGTGGTGAACACCGTGGGGGCAAGACTCAGGCGATCGGGTTTGACCGGGTCGTCGTGACCTCGGAGGTAGACCATCAGTTCGCGTCTGCGCAAGATGACATGGCTGACGATTTCGCGTCGGCCATTCTGAGTGACCTCGGTGCCGGGGCGAAACAACGGCATATGAAACAGGCCACTGCGTGTGGTGGGCGGCGATGCCGCAACTTCATTGGAGGCGAGCTGCATGGGCTTTCCGTAGTAGTGGTGACTGCTTATCGGCAGCGAATCATCAAACTAAAGCCCGAATTGCCGGGCCTGGTTCAACCGGGCTGGGCCAGGGCCTTGAGCAGCTCGGTCTCCATGCGCAACTGGCTGTTGTTGTCCTGCAGCTCAGGGCCTTCGATGAGGAAGCTGTCTTCCACGCGCTCGCCCAGGGTGCTGATCTTTGCCAGGTGCACGCTGATATGGTGCTGGGCCAAAATGCGGGCAATGATGTAGAGCAGGCCGGCGCGGTCTGATGCGGAGATGGACAGCAGCCAGTGCTGGGCTTTTTCATCGGGGCGCAGGATGACGCGCGGGGCGAATGGAAAGCTTTTGACGCGGCGCGACAGCCGTCTTTGCGAGGGTGTGGGCAGCGGGCCGCCCCGCAGCAGTGTCTGCGTCAGATCGCTTTCCACCATGTGCATGAGCTCGCGATATTGCTCCTGCATGGTGGGGGCGACGACCTGGAAGGTGTCCAGCGCGTAATCGTTGTTGGCCGTGTGCACGCGCGCATCGAGAATGGAAAATCCGGCCCGGTCGAAGTAGCTGCAGATGCGGGCAAACAGATCGGGCTGGTCGGGTGCATAGACCAGCACTTGCAGGCCTTCGCCGGCCAGCGAGCGCCGGGCGCGCACCACGGGCTTGCCAAGGCCCACATGGCGCGAGAGATGGCGGGTATGCCAGGCGATGTCGGCCGCTTCATGGCGCATGAAGTAGCTCACATCCAGTGTCTCCCAGAGCTTCTTGTGGGACTCAAAGGGTTGGGCAGACAGGGCCAGTTGCACCAGCGCCTCACGCTTGCGGGCTTCGATTTCGGCGGCGGCATCCGGGGCGCGACCACCTAGCACACGCAGGGTCAGGCGGTAGGTGTCTTCCAGCAGCTTGCCTTTCCAGGCACTCCAGACCTTGGGGCTGGTGCCGCGAATGTCGGCCACCGTCAGCAGGTACAAGGCAGTGAGCTTGCGCTCGTTGCCAACGCGTTCGGCAAAGGCACGAATCACATCGGGGTCGGACAAGTCCTGCTTCTGGGCCACCTGGCTCATGGTCAGGTGCTCGCGTACCAGAAACTCGACCAGCTCCGCATCGGCCTTGTCGATCTGGTGGGCGCGGCAAAAACGCTTGACTTCGACGGCGCCGATCACGGAGTGATCGCCGCCTCGGCCCTTGCCGATATCGTGGAAGATGGCAGCCAGATACAGAATCCAGGGCTTGTCCCAGCCTGCGGCGAGCTGGGAGCAGAACGGATACTCATGGGCATGCTCGGCCATGAAGAAGCGCCGCACATTGCGCAGCACCATCAGTATGTGCTGGTCCACGGTGTAGACGTGGAACAGATCGTGCTGCATCTGTCCCACGATGCGGCGGAAGGGCCAGAGATAGCGGCCCAGTACTGAGGTCTGATTCATCAGCCGGATGGCATGGGTGATGCCGCGCGGCTGCTGCAGGATTTTCATGAAGGTGGCGCGATTGACCGGGTCGCGACGGAAGGCGCTGTCCATCACGTCGCGGCTGGCATACAGCGCACGCAGCGTGCGTGTCGACAGACCTGTCAGCCCCTCATGCTGCTCATACATGAGAAAGGTTTCGAGAATGGCATGCGGATCGCGCTCGTACAGATCGTCGCTGACCACCTCGATGGTGCCGGCCTTCTCACAGAAGCGATCATTGAGCTGAATCAGCTCGTGCGAGCCGGGGTTCAGGCGCTCTTCGATGCTCATGCGCACGATCTGGCACAGCTGGGTCACCGCCTTGGCGGCCCAGTAATAGTGGCGCATCAGGGTCTCGCCAGCGCGCATGGCCAGCTTGCGGCCCTCCGGCGTGGTGGAGCGGTAGCCGAAGGCTTCGGCCACGGCAGTCTGCAGGTCGAAGACCAGCCGATCCTCATGGCGGCCGGCAACGGCATGCAGGCGTGCACGGATCAGGCTGAGCAGGGATTCATTGGATTCGAGCTGCTGGACCTCGAAATGGGTGATCAGGTCTTGCTCGGCCAGCTCATGCCAGCTGTTGCCGAAGCCAGCGGCCTTGGCCAGCCAGAGCATGGTGTGCAGATCGCGCAGCCCGCCGGGCGATTCCTTGCAGTTGGGCTCGAGCGAATAGGGCGTGAAGTCGTATTTGGCGTGGCGCTGGCGCATTTCCAGCAGCTTGCCTTCGACAAAGGCCTTGGGATCAAGTTGCGCGCGGAACTCCTGTTCGAAGTCGGCAAACAAGGCCTTGCTGCCGGTGATGCGGCGTGACTCCAGCATGGCGGTCTGCACCGTCAGGTCCTGCGCAGCCTCCTGCAGGCATTCGGCGATGCTGCGCACGCTGGAGCCGATTTCCAGGCCGACATCCCAGCAACTGCTGATGAACCGTTCGATGCTGGCCGCCAGTGCTGCAGCCGGCTGTGCACTGCTTTGGGGCAGCAGCACCAGCACATCGATGTCCGAGTAGGGAAAGAGCTGGGCGCGCCCATAGCCACCCACGGCCAGCAGGGCAGCGCCTTGCGGCATCTGCGCGCGTTGCCAGAGGGTGCGCAGCAGACCATCGGCCAGTTCACTGAAATGGTGCAGCACTCCGCGCACGCTGCGTCTGCCCAGCGTGGGGTTGCGCAGCAAGTCCATTTGCCGGGCCTTGGCCTCGCGGTATTGCTCGCGCAGGCTCTGTAGCGAGGAGAGGTCGGAGACGTCGGCAGAGTGGGCGTAGGAGTGGGCAGAGGAGGTCATGCGCAGTAGAAAAAAGCGTTTCAACAGGGCAAGTGCTTGAGCGTCACCTTAACCCAACTGACTTGGGCTTGAGGCCTGTGATGGCAAAAAGATGAGCGCATGGCGCTTGCAGCACAAGGTCTACAAGCAAAAATATGCCGCATCCAGCTTTGGCCAGATGCGGCATGCAGGTCAGCGGCAGCAATGCGCTCAGGTGCGGATGGCCGTGATGAAGTCGGGCGGGGTGGGCGAGCCATCGGACCAGGTCAGCACGTCATAGCCGGTCTTGGTGACGGCCAGCATCAGCTCCCACTGGGCGGTCAGGCTGCGATCCTTGGTGACCACGGTCCAGCCGTCGGGCATGGCCTTGATGTCGCGCTTGCCCAGATTCAGCATGGGCTCGATGGTGAAGACCATGCCTTCTTCCAGCACCACGCCTTCGCCGGGGCGGCCGTAGTGCAGCACCTGGGGCTCGTCGTGGAACACCTTGCCGATGCCGTGGCCGCAGTATTCACGCACCACAGACAGGTTGTTGCTCTCCGCATAGGTCTGGATGGCATGGCCGATATCGCCCAGCGTGGCACCGGGCTTGACCTGGGCGATGCCCTTCCACATGGCCTCGAAGGTCAGCTTGGACAGACGCTTGGCGGCAATCGTGCCTTCACCAATGATGAACATGCGGCTGTTGTCGCCGAACCAGCCGTCTTCGGTGATGATGGTCACGTCGACATTGACGATATCGCCCTTCTTCAAAGGCTTGTCGTTGGGGATGCCGTGGCACACCACATGGTTGACCGAGGTGCAGACATAGGCCGGGTAGGGCGTCATGCCTGGGGGCTGATAGCCCAGGCAGGCCGTCTTGGTGCCTTGCTCGGCCATGCGCTTGGCGCACAGATCGTCGATCTGCTGGGTGGTGATGCCGGGCTTGATGTGGGGGGTGATGTAGTCCAGCACATCCGAAGCAAAGCGGCCTGCAACGCGCATGCGCTCGATGTCTTCGGGAGTCTTCAGTGTGATGCTCATGGTCGCAATTATCCCATTGCGCGCTTGAACATGCAGGGCTTGTGGGTGTGAGCATTCGGACTAACCCCGAGGCACGGTAAAATCCGAGGCTCACCGAATTCAGCGCTTTGGCCAGGTCCTCTCAGGCAGGGGATTGACCAGGACGCTTTTCAACAGCCTTCACATAAACAGGCCGCCACGTGACATTGCATCTGACACAGTTTGAGGGTGGAAACGCCCTGAGCTCGTTCCGCGCCCAACAGCTTCTGACCGATCTGGTCGCCATCCACCCCAAGATCACCGGCGTATCTGCACGCTTTGTGCACCTGGTTGCCACCGAGGGCGCAGTTGCGCCCGGATTGCAAGAGCGCCTTTCGGCGCTCTTGACTTATGGTGACCCCTATAAGGGCAGCGTTGAAGGCCTGGCCTTCATCGTCACTCCCCGCCTGGGCACCATCTCGCCCTGGGCCTCCAAGGCCACCGATATCGCGCGCAACTGCGGCCTGAATGTGTTCCGTGTGGAACGCATGACCGAGTATCGCGTGGACGTGAAGTCAGGCCTGCTGGGCGGCAAGCCCGAGCTCTCGCCGCAGCAGACGGCTCAGATTGCCGCCTTGCTGCACGACCGCATGACCGAGTCCGTGTTTGCGACACGTGCTGAAGCAGAGCAGCTGTTCACCACCCTGGCGGCACAACCCATGGAGTTTGTGGATGTGCTGGGCGGTGGCCGCGCAGCACTGGAAACCGCGAACAAGCAATGGGGCCTGGCCTTGGCCGAAGACGAGATCGAGTATCTGGTCAACGCCTTCAACGATCTCAAGCGCAATCCCACGGATGTGGAGCTGATGATGTTCGCGCAGGCCAACTCCGAGCACTGCCGCCACAAGATCTTCAACGCCAAGTTCACCATCGACGGCGTGGAGCAGGAAAAGTCGCTGTTCGGCATGATCCGCAACACCGAAGCCTGCTCGCCCCAGCACACCGTGGTGGCCTATGCCGACAACGCTTCCATCATGGAAGGCCACGAGGTCGAGCGATTTGTCGCCAAGTTCGATGCCAAGGCAGACGCAGTCAGCGCGCCCAGCTACCAGAAGCAGGCGGCTACCAACCATGTGCTGATGAAGGTGGAAACACATAACCACCCCACGGCGATTTCGCCCTTCCCCGGCGCCTCGACCGGCAACGGCGGCGAAATCCGTGACGAAGGCGCAACCGGCCGTGGCTCCAAGCCCAAGGCCGGCCTGACCGGCTTCACCGTCTCCAAGCTCTGGGGCAGCGAAGTGGGCAAGCCCGAGCACATCGCCAGCCCGCTGCAGATCATGATCGAAGGCCCTCTGGGTGGCGCGGCGTTCAACAACGAGTTCGGTCGCCCCAATCTGACCGGCTATTTCCGCGAGTACGAGCAGCAGGTCGGCGATATCACACGCGGCTACCACAAGCCCATCATGATCGCCGGCGGCCTGGGCGTCATCGATTCCGAACTCACCAAGAAGATCGAGTTCCCGGCGGGCACGCTGCTGATCCAGCTGGGCGGTCCCGGCATGCGCATCGGCATGGGTGGCGGTGCGGCAAGCTCCATGGCTTCGGGCACCAATGCAGCAGAACTGGACTTCGACTCGGTGCAGCGCGGCAATCCCGAGATCGAGCGCCGTGCGCAGGAAGTCATCAATCATTGCTGGCAGCAGGGCGCAGGCAACCCCATCCTGGCCATCCACGACGTGGGTGCCGGTGGTATCTCCAATGCCTTCCCCGAGCTGACCAATGATGCCGGGCGCGGTGCACGCTTTGACCTGCGAGCCGTCAAGCTCGAAGAGTCCGGCCTGTCGCCCAAGGAAATCTGGTCCAACGAATCGCAGGAGCGTTACGTACTGGCCATTGCCCCCGAATCGCTGGAGCAGTTCACGGCCTTCTGCGAGCGCGAGCGCTGCCCGTTTGCCGTCATCGGCACGGCCACCGAAGAGCGCCAACTGGTGCTGGAGGACACGGCGGTCGAGTCCGGCGACCAGAAGTTTCCCGTGGACATGCCCATGAACGTGCTGCTGGGCAAGCCGCCCAAGGTGCACAAGGATGTGAGCAGCGTGGAGCGCCAGCTGCCCGCCATGGACCTGACCGGCGTGCCGCTGGAAAAGGCTGTGATCGAAGTGCTGGCCCACCCCACGGTGGCTTCCAAGCGTTTCCTGATCACCATTGGTGACCGTGCCGTCGGTGGCCTGACCCATCGCGACCAGATGGTCGGTCCCTGGCAGGTGCCGGTGGCCGACGTGGCCGTGACCCTGGCCGACTACAAGGGCTTCAAGGGTGAAGCCATGGCCATGGGCGAGCGCACACCGCTGGCCGCCATCGACGCACCCGCCTCGGGCCGCATGGCCGTGGCCGAAGCCATCACCAATATGCTGGCCGCCCCCATCGAGCTGTCCAAGGTGAAGATGTCGGCCAACTGGATGGCCGCCTGCGGCGAAGCCGGCGAAGACGCTGCGCTGTACGCCACCGTCAAGGCCGTGGGCATGGAACTGTGCCCCGCGCTGAACATCTCGATTCCCGTGGGCAAGGACTCCCTGTCCATGCGCACCCAGTGGAGCGAGAACGGGCAGACCAAGAGGGTCACCTCGCCCGTGAGCCTGATCATCACCGGCTTTGCCGCCATCGACGATGTGCGCACCACGCTCACGCCCCAGCTCAACGCCGAGGTGGAAGACAGCACCCTGGTGCTGATCGACCTGGGCCGCGGCAAGATGCGCATGGGCGGCTCCATCATCGGTCAGGTGCTCAATCAGTCGGGCAACGAGGTACCGGATTTGGACGAGCCCAAGGATCTGATCGCCATGGTGGATGCAGTGAATGCGCTGCGCGCCAAGGGACTGATCCTGGCCTACCACGACAGGGGCGACGGCGGCCTGCTGGCCACGGCCGCCGAAATGGCCTTTGCCGGCCATGTGGGCGTGGCCTTGAATGTGGACATGCTGATCACCGAAGGCGATGGCATCTCCGACAGCCGCATGGACAGCGGCGAAGGCAAGAACTGGGGCAAGCAGGTCTCCGGCCGTCGCGAAGACCTGACCCTGCGCGCGCTGTTCAACGAAGAGCTGGGCGCCGTGCTGCAGATCAGGACCGAGGACCGTGCCGAAGTGCTGCAGGTGCTGCGCGAACATGGCCTGATCCAGTGCAGCCATGTCATCGGCAAGACCCGTCCTGCTTCGTCCCCTGTGGACGCCGGCAAGGGCGAGCTGCAGGTGTGGCGCGATGCGAACAAGGTGTTCGGCGCAAGCCTGTCCGATCTGCACCAGGTCTGGGATGCCGTGAGCTGGAAGATCACCCAGCAACGCGACAACCCCGTTTGTGCCGACAGCGAGCATGCTGCGGCGGGCGAGCCTGCCGACCCCGGCATGCATGTGCATCTGACCTTCGACCCTCAGGAGAACGTGGCAGCGCCCTTCATCAACGTGGCTGCCAAGCCCCGCGTTGCGGTGCTGCGCGAGCAGGGCGTGAACTCCCATGTGGAAATGGCCTACGCCTTCACCGAAGCCGGCTTTGATGCGGTGGACGTGCACATGAGCGACCTGCAGTCCGGTCGTGCGCAGCTCAAGGACTTCGCCGGTGTGGTGGCCTGTGGCGGCTTCAGCTACGGCGACACCCTGGGTGCGGGCATTGGCTGGGCACGTTCCATCACTTTCAACGACCGTCTGTCCGAGCAGTTCCAGGCCTTCTTCGGTCGCAGCGACACCTTCGGTCTGGGCGTGTGCAACGGCTGCCAGATGTTCGCCGAGCTGGCCGATATCATTCCCGGTGCGCAGGATTGGCCGCGCTTCACGCAGAACCAGAGCAACCGCTTCGAGGCGCGTCTGAGCATGGTGGAAGTGCTGGAGTCGCCCAGCCTGTTCCTGCAAGGCATGGCCGGCTCCCGCCTGCCCATCGCCGTGGCGCATGGCGAGGGTTATGCCAACTTCCAGTTCCGTGGCAATGCCGAGCAAGTGGTCAAGGCCATGCGTTATGTGGACAACCACGGCCAGCCTACCGAGCAGTATCCGTTCAACCCCAACGGCTCGGCCGGTGGCCTGACAGCAGTGACGACGGCCGATGGCCGTTTCACCGCGATGATGCCTCACCCCGAGCGCGTGTTCCGCAACGTGCAGATGAGCTGGACCTCGGGCGACAAGTCTGAATTCAGCCCCTGGATGCGCGTCTGGCGCAACGCCCGCAAGTGGCTGGGTTGATTCCCTGGCACTGCTAGTGCAATCAAAAGGCTCTGCATTCTGCAGAGCCTTTTTTCATGGTTCATGGTCTTCCCGGAGGCCGACTTCAAGGATCGGATGAACTGCTTTCCGCGTCCTGTCGGAAGCGTAGGTCTAGATCGTCTCCAGTTGCTGCATCAGATGCTGGCGCATCAACTCGGCCATCTGCGCGGCTGGCTTCGCATCTATATGCCAGCGGCCATAGCTGGTAAGGATATTGAAGCCTCGCCGCATGTCCGGCACATGGTGGCTCAACGCATAGCCGATCAACTGCGCTTGGTGGCAGGCAATCTGGGCTTGCGGCACGGTTGCCGGCACCAACGAAGCTGCTGCCGCAAAAGCCTTGCCATCGGCATGCTGATCGAAAATGTTCTGGCTCATGACTCAAAACTCCAGTCGGGCCTGATCTGCAGGTCCTGGCGTTGGTGTTGAATAGCACATGCTTTCAGCTGCGCCGATTTGCCCGCGACAGTCGTGCATGGATAGCTGATGCTTTGACAGCATCAAGTCCGTAAACGCCGAATTCAGACAAAGGCTGAAATTGTCGAGCGCTACAGAACACATTCGTAGAGTGCCTGTTGTCGTAGCAGGCAAGATCCGTTGCCAACACTGCACCGGCTGTTGATGGGACAGCAGCTATCTGGACTGTTCCGTGTCCATTGGGCGACCGTAGGCCTTGGCTCTCAAGTCATGTGCGGGCCTGTGCTTAGGGGGGCTGCTTCATGTCAGAATCTATCGATTGATGTGAATAGGTGTAGTAGCTCTGTGCAAAGGGCTGCTGCTTTTTTGCCTCTAGTGCAGTGTTGTGAAGCGGCACTAGCTTGGCTTTGGTATGACAATAGTACGCAAATGCGTATATTTGTCAATATTGAGTTACTCATATGGGTATTGGTGCGCGTTTGCGTGAGGAACGAGAACGCCTTGGCTTGAACCAGGAAGGGTTTGGCCAACTTGGCGGTGTGCGCAAGCAGGCGCAGCTGCTCTACGAGAAAGACGAACGAAAGCCGGATAGCGATTACCTTGTTGCGGTTGCCGCAGCAGGTGTTGATGTGCTGTTTGTGCTGACAGGCCGGCGCCAGTCAGATCTTCCAGCGGGGGATGCCAGCGAACAGCTTTTGCTGGAGAACTTTCGACGCTGTTCGTTAGCTGCCAGACAGAATCTCTTGCAGTCTTCTGTGTTGTTGGCCGCGGGCTTGCCAGCCGAAGCATCGTCAGTGGCTAATTCTCCGACCCAGAGCCGACTTCCAAGGCTGTGACACAGGGCGTGTTTGGCATCGACGGTGTCCTGGTCGATTTGACCCAGAGCATTCAGACCCTCGGTAGCAATTTGACAGCCAGATAGGCAGCAAGGTGCACTTGCGGGCAGCTGGCGCGGTATGAGCACCGAAGCCGGGTCGAGCCATTGGTAAGCAAAAGTAGCAGGAATGTCGTGGCTTGGCTGCGGCGGAGTCGGTACTTGCATCTGCAGCAGCGTCGGTGGGCTGAATGTTCACCGGGAACAGCGGTACCGCAGCTTGACGAGGAAGCCGGTTGATGCATGTCACCCGGCTTCTCTATGTTCTGATTTTTTGCACGTTTTCATCGGCACAGTGCCATGGCGATGATAGGCTGACGCATTGCGCGCAACGGTTTGCGCGGTCTGTCAAACCACAGTTTTTGCCGCGCTGAAAGCACAGTTTCAGCAAAGTGCGGACGAGGTTTTCCGAGGGGAGTTTCGCACTCGCCCTTGGTGCGTAAGCGCCTCGAACTATCAGGATATTGCGTCGATTCGGGACGGGAGACATTGGTGTCGCGTGTATTAGCAACGGAAGCGGAAGTTTTGGCGCTGTCGCCGGATGCTGCGTCATCCAAGGCGGCCAAGGGACTGCAGTCCCTGAGCAAATGGCCGAACACAGGCAGCAATGATGCTGCGGTTTGGGGGGAATGCCAGGGCAGCGGCAGCAAGCCGTATCAGACTCAGGTCGATCTGAGCGGGCCGGCCTTCAAGTGCTCCTGCCCCAGCCGCAAGTTCCCCTGCAAGCACGGGCTGGCGCTGATGCTGCTGCGCGCAGGCGGCCAGGTGCCGGAGGGCGGCGAGCCCCCGGAATGGGTCAGCAACTGGTTGGGTGGGCGTCAGCAAAAAGCCGAGCAGAAGGAGGCCAAGGCGGCCGCCATTGCCGCTGCGCCAGTGGCGGATCAGGAGGCTCTGGCCAGACAGCAGGCCAAGCGCGAGGACAAGCGCTGGGACAAGGTTGCTGGCGGCATGCAGGAGCTGTCGCTATGGATGCAGGACATGGTGCGCACCGGCCTGGCCAATCAGGCCGGCGACAGCCAGACGCGCCAGCACTGGAACACCATGGCGGCACGCATGGTGGATGCCCAGGCCACGGGCATGGCCGCACGTATCAGGGAAGCCTGGGAGTTGGTGGGCAGCCACCCGACCTGGCCGCGTGACCTGCTGGTGCAGCTTGGCCATTGGCAGCTGCTGGTGGACGCGGTGCAGCGGCGTGACTCGCTGAGCCCCGAGGTGAAGGCCGACGTCATGGCTGCCCTGGGCTGGCCCATGGACAAGGCCGAAGTACAGGCCCGTGGCGAGACCATCAGCGACGATTGGCGGGTGCTGGGTCAGCGCCTGATCGAGCGCGAGGGTCGCCTGCTGGAACGCCGCGTCTGGCTGCAGGGCCTCAATACCGGCCGCGCGGCCCTGATGCTGGACTATGCCCAGGGCGGGCGAGGGTTCGAGACGGCCTGGGTGAGCGGCGGCGCTTATCGCGCAGCCTTGAGCTTTTATCCGGGCAGGGCGAGCCTGCGGGCGGTTGCTGTCAATGGGGTTGAAGCACTCGACAGCTCCGATGCCGCAGCCCTGACGCTCAAGGCTTTGGGCGAACCGTTGCTGCAACTGGGCGAGCGCATTGCCGCCAATGCGCTGCAGCCGGTGCAGCCGCTGTGGTGTGCGAATGCCCAGCTGCTGTATGTAGAGGGGCAATGGCTGGTGGGCTGGCCCACAGGGCAGAGCCAGCCGGCGCCCGTGCCTGCGGTGATTGCTGACGACGAAGCCTGGCGGCTGCTGGCGCTGAGCGGCGGCACGCCTCTGGCACTGTTCGGCGAGTGGGAGTGTGGGCCGCAACTGGGGCGCTGGCGCTTGCTCAGCGCCTGGCAGCAGGGTGCCCACAGCCAGGACTTGTCCCCCATCTGGCAGAACCAAGGAGAGATGCGATGAGCAGCGCCAATTTATGGGCTGCGCTGCAGCAGTCAAGTCTGGTCGGCGCGGACAGGCTGGCCGTACCTGCGGTGTTGACCGCGCAGGTCGATGCCGCAGCCAGCACCGGTTTGCAAGCCATGCAAGCCGCCTGGCTGCAACCGGCTGCATCAACGGCTGCACAGCTGCTGAGGGCCAGCGCCGTCGCTGCCGTCCTGGAGCGGGCGGGCTGGCAACCCGGCGCGCAGGTCAGGCTCGGCGCACCTTTGAGCTCCCCGGCATTGCCTGCCGACGAGTCTCGCCGTGCGCCCGAGGATGAGCGCTTGCATGGCCTGATGCGTGATGTGCTGCAGCATGGGCCAGAGAACATGCTGGCTCCCATGTTCCATGCCCTCGATCAGGCCGGACAGCGCTTGCCTCATGCGCTTCTGGTCGATGCTTTGAACGAAGGCCGCCGTTCGGTGGAACTGCGTACCTGGCTGACGCCGGTGCTGGGCGAGCGAGGACGCTGGCTGGCCGGGCTCAACCCGCAATGGAGCTATGCCAGCGGCGTGCAGGAGACAGCCAATGCCGAGCTGATCTGGCAGGAGGGCTCCATCGAGCAGCGCGTGGCGCTGCTGCACAGCGAACGTGAGACCGATGCCGACCAGGCGCGCGCCAGACTGGAAGCCAGCTTGAAGGAGCTCAATGCCAAGGAGCGTGCGCCCATGGTGCTGGCTCTGGGCGTGGGACTGTCCATGGCGGACGAGCCGCTGCTGGAAAAGCTGCTGACCGATCGTAGCAAGGAGGTGCGCGAGAACGCGGCCCGTCTGCTGTCGCGTTTGCCGCAAAGCGCGCACAGCCTGCGCATCACGGGCTGGCTGCAGTCCATGCTGAGCCGCAATGCCAAGGGGGAATGGCAGATCGAGCCGCCCGAGGAGGGCAGCAAGGACTGGGAGCGCGACGGCATTGCGCTGCAACCGCCGGCCTATATCAAGGGCGTGAAAGCCTGGTGGCTGCAGCAGATGGTGGAGCTTGCGCCCATCGATTTCTGGCTGCAGACCCTGGAGATGACGCCCGAGCAGCTCTGGGACTGGAGCCGCCGCAGCGACTGGAAGACCGCTTTGCGTCAGGGCTGGCTGGCGGCCCTGCGCGATCAGCCCGATGTGCGCTGGATTGCGCTGTTGCAGACCATGGAACGCGATGCACGGGCCGAAGCGCTGCTGCCGGCCCTGCTGGACCGGCTGAGCCAGCAGGAGCGCGAGGCGCTGTGGCAGGCGCAGTTGCAGCAGGCCAAGGGTAGCCTGGTGGACCGCATCAACAGCATCGAGAGCAGCATGCCCGTGGTTGGCGTATTTTCTCAATCCATGTCTGAGCAACTGATGGACGCTCTGGACAAGGCGCTGGGCGGCAAGCAGGCCACGGGCAGCTGGCATAGCTGGCAGGCCGATCAGGCCGTGCTGGCCTGCGCGCGCCGGCTGCATCCGGCCGTTCTGCCGCGCTTTGTGCGGCTCTGGCGTCAGCCTCCACAGGCTGAGGAACCTGCCGTGCCAGAGCTGCAGCCCGAGGCAGCAGCCCCGTCAGGGCTGGCCGGGCTCTGGCAAAAATTGGTATCCAAGGTGGCCGATGCGGCCGAAGAGGCCACTACCGTTGCTGCGCAAAGCAGCCTGACTCCCGAACAACAGGCGCGGCTGGAGCGCGCCCGCCTGCGCCCCTGGGATGACGAGCGCGTGCTCGAGCAACTCAACCGTATCGCCGATCTGCGCCTGGCCCTGCAGGCCGCGCTGAGCGCCTAAGCCTTCGAATTTTTCTGCATTCAACCCGAAAGTCATCATGAGCCAAGTACTACGTCAGCACGCCGAGGCGCAATTTGCCGAAGAACTCGATGCCCTGCAGAAGGTGGACGACCGTCCGCGCCCGCCCAACTGGAAGCTCTCACCCTGGGCCGTGCTCCAGTATCTGATGGGTGGCAAGCTCAGCAACGGGTTTGAGCTCAGCCCCAAATACATCGGCAATCCGCGCCTGATGGAGATTGCCGTGTCCACGCTGGCCACCGACCGTGCCTTGCTGCTGTATGGCGTGCCCGGCACGGCCAAGTCCTGGGTGTCCGAGCATCTGTCTGCGGCCGTGAGCGGCGATTCGACCATGCTGATCCAGGGCACGGCCGGCACCAGCGAGGAGCAGCTGCGCTATGGCTGGAACTACGCCCAGTTGCTGGCCCACGGTCCGTCCGAGAAAGCGTTGATTCCCAGCCCGCTGGTCAACGCCATGAAGCTGGGCAAGATCGCGCGCATCGAGGAGCTCACACGTATTCCCGCCGATGTGCAGGACACGCTGATCACCGTGCTGTCCGAAAAGACGCTGCCCGTGCCGGAACTGTCCATGGAGTTCCAGGCCGTTCAGGGATTCTCTGTCATCGCCACGGCCAATAACCGCGACAAGGGCGTCAACGAGTTGTCGAGCGCATTGAAGCGCCGCTTCAATACCGTGGTGCTGCCTGTACCCGCCTCGCAGGACGAGGAGGTGCAAATCGTCACCAAGCGGGTGGCCGAGCAGGGGCGGGCGCTGCAGCTGCCAACCGAGCCGCCTGCGCTGCAGGAAGTGCGCCGCGTGGTGCAGATCTTCCGCGAGCTGCGCCACGGCCAGACCGAGGACGGCAAGACCGTGCGCGTGAAGTCGCCCAGCTCCACGCTGTCCACGGCGGAGGCCATCTCGGTCATCAACAGCGGTATGGCGCTGGCCGGTCATTTCGGCGATGGCGTGCTGCGTGCGGCCGATGTGGCCTCGGGCCTGCTGGGAGCCGTGATCAAGGACCCGGTGCAGGACACGGTGGTGTGGAAGGAATATCTGGAGACCGTGGTCAAGGAGCGTAGCGAATGGAAGGATCTGTACCGCGCCTGCCGCGAGCAGCTGTGAGTTGTGCTGCAGTGAATACAGCTCTTGATACGTCGTTGCATCACCTCGCCCTGGCGTTGCCACTGTCTTCGGTGATGACGCCTCGTCTCAACCGCCCATCTGTGATGGGCTGAGCTGTCTTCACTGCCAGAGACCTTGCCATCCCTTTCTTGAGCCGTCTGACAAGCCCATGGCCACTTCCGCTGATTCTGTTCATTTCTTTGGCATACGCCATCACGGCCCGGGCTGCGCTCGCAGTCTGCTGCAGGCGCTTGAGGCCTTGCAGCCCGATTGCCTGCTGGTGGAAGGCCCGCCCGAGGGGGAGGCGCTGCTGCCCATGCTGCAAAGCGCCGAGCTGCGCCCGCCCGTGGCCATGCTGGTCTATATGCAGGACGAGCCCAGCCAGGCTGCGTTCTATCCGTTTGCCGAGTTCTCACCCGAATGGCAGGCATTGCAGTGGGCCAGTCGCCGGGGTGTTGCAACCCGCTTCATCGACCTGCCGCAGACCCATGGCATGGCCATCGAGTTTGCACGACGCGAAGCACTGAAGAAGGCCGCACAGGAGGCCGAGGAGGCGATGCTGTCGGTGGCTGTCCCGGACTCGGAGCAGGATGCACCAGATGTCGGGGAGGCCGCGACGCTTGCCGATATGCAGGACGGCGATGAGCATGAGCTGCAGCTGGACCTCCCGGCACCGGCTCCTCAACACCTGCACCGCGATCCGCTGGACTGGCTGGCCCATGCCGCAGGCTTTGACGATGGCGAGAGCTGGTGGAACCGTCTGGTCGAGGAGCGAGGCGACAGCGAAGCACTGTTCGAGAGCATTGGCGAGGTGATGACGGCAGCTCGCGAAGAGCTGGCCAAGGACGGCGAACATTGGCGTGGCGAGGAATACATGAAGCGCGAAGCACTGCGCGAAGCCCATATGCGCCAGTGCATTCGCGAGGCGATCAAGGCCGGTCACCAGCGCATTGCCGTGGTTTGTGGCGCCTGGCATGTGCCGGCGCTCAAGGCCAGCGTGACGGCCAAGGCAGATAGCGCCCTGCTCAAGGGCCTGCCCAAGGCCAAGGTGATGGCGACCTGGGCCCCCTGGACTTATCGCAATCTGGCCAGCAGCAGCGGCTATGGCGCGGGTGTGACTTCTCCGGGTTGGTACCAGCATCTGTGGCAGTGCTATCAATCGTCCCCGGGTTTTGAGTCAAATCAGCCTCAAACGCTTGATGGTAAAGCGCAAGCAGCTATCAAAAACGACGTTTCTCCAGCCACGCTGCGCACGGCGGGCTGGCTGACGCGCGTGGCCCATCTGCTGCGCGACAAGGATCTGGACTGTTCCAGCGCCCACATCATCGAGGCCACGCGTCTGGCCGAGGGCTTGGCGGCGCTGCGCGGCCAGCCCGTGCCCGGCCTGGACGAAATCAACGAGGCCATAGTCACCGTGATCTGCATGGGCGAGGACGCACCGCTCAGGTTGATCGATGAGGAGCTGACCGTCGGTCATGTGCTGGGCCAGGTGCCCGCCGATGTACCCCAGGTGCCGCTGCAGCGCGATATCGAGCAGCAGCAGAAGTCGCTGCGCCTCAAGCCCGAGGCGGCAAGCAAGCTGCTGGCGCTGGATTTGCGCAAGGACATGGATCTGGCACGCAGCCATTTTCTGCACCGTCTGAGACTGCTCGGCATTGACTGGGCGTTCGCGCCACCGATGCCCAGCGCAACCGGGGCACTTTCCGCGAAAGCTGGCAGCTGCAGTGGGAGCCCGAGCTGGCGGTGCGCATCATCGAGGCCAGCGTGCACGGAGCGACCGTGGCCCAGGCCGCCACGGCCAGGCTGCGCTCCAGCCTGACCCCCGAGACCTCGCTGCCCGAAATCGCGCAGGCCATCGATGATGCGCTGCTGGCCGATTTGCCGCAGCTGGTCGAGGCCCTGATTGCCACACTGGCCCAGCGTGCAGCCACCACGGGTGATGTGGCCCAGTTGCTGCAGGCCTTGCCGCCACTGGCCAATGTCTATCGCTATGGCAGTGTGCGCCAGACGGATACAGCCCTGCTGGCCGGCGTGATCGATTCGCTGATGCTGCGCGCCGCCATCGGCCTGCCTGTCGCCTGCATGGCCATGGACGAGGATGCTGCGGTCGCCATGAAGACCAAGGTGCTGGCGGCCCACGAGGCACTGCGGTTGCGCACCAGCAACGGCGAGGCGCAGCAAGCGGTGGATGCCTGGCGCCTGGCACTGCGCAGCTTGGCCATGGGGGATGCCGCAGCGGCACTGCTGCGCGGCATGGCTTGCCGTTTGCTGCTGGACGAGCAGTTGCTGGAAAGCGCCGAGATCGTGCGCCAGTTCAACCGCAATCTTTCACTGGGTGCGGCGCCCATGGATGTGGCGGCCTGGCTGGACGGTTTTCTGAACCAGCAGGCGCTGGTGTTGCTGCATGACGAGTCCATCTGGGGTGCTGTCGATGCCTGGCTCAGTGGTCTGGGCGAGGTGCAGTTTGCCCAGATTCTGCCGCTGGTGCGGCGTAGCTTCTCGAGCTTCAGCAATCACGAGCGCCAAAGCCTGGGCGACAAGGTCAAGCGAACGCCTGTGGGAGGCGTTGCGGCACCCGATCCTGCCGTAGGTGCTGCGGACGATGCCGCGCCCTGGGATGAGTCGCGTGCCTTGCTGGCCTTGCCCGTGCTCAATGAGTTGCTGGGCTTGAATCTGCCACAGGCGCTGATGGGGCAAGCCCAGGCAGCTACCGAATTTGATGCGGCCGCGGCCAAGGTGTGACGATGAAGCAAACAGCAAACTTGGCGACCGAGCCGCAACAGGAGTCCGAAGAGCTGCAGCCCACTACGCGGCTGCAGCGCTGGCGCATGGTGCTGGGTAGCCCCGCTGACGCCAGTTGCGGCGGTGTGACGGGCCGCTTGCAGGAGATGGACCAGGCGCTGGCCGCCTTGTATGAGGAAGACAGCAAGCTGGCATCGCGCAAGGGCGGACGCGGCAACTCCTCGCCTTCGGTATCGCGCTGGCTGGGCGATATCCGCAAATACTTTCCGAGCCAGGTCGTGCAGGTCATGCAGCGCGATGCCATGGAGCGCCTGAATCTGCGCGAGCTGCTGCTGCAGCCCGAGATGCTGGAGAACGTGCAGCCCGATGTGCATCTGGTGGCGGACCTGATTTCGCTGGGCTCGGTGATTCCGCAGAACACCAAGGCCACGGCGCGGCTGGTGGTGCGCAAGGTGGTGGACGAGCTGATGAAAAAGCTCGAGGAGCCCATGCGCAGTGCCGTGGCCGGGGCGCTGGATCGCAGCCAGCGCAACCGACGCCCGCGGCATGCAGAAATCGACTGGAATCGCACCATACGCGCCAACCTGCGCCATTGGCAGCCCGAGTACAAGACCATTGTTCCAGAGACGCTGATCGGTTATGGGCGCAAGGCGCGCCGCCCGCAGCGCGAGGTGATTCTGTGCATTGACCAGAGCGGCTCCATGGCTAACTCGGTGGTCTATTCCAGCATCTTTGGTGCGGTGATGGCCAGCCTGCCGGCCGTAGCCACCAAGCTGGTGGTGTTTGATACGGCCGTGGTTGATCTGACGGAAAAGCTCGACGACCCCGTGGATGTGCTGTTTGGCGTGCAACTGGGCGGCGGCACCGATATCAATGGTGCGGTCGGCTATTGCCAGGGACTGATCAGCGAGCCGCGCAACAGCATTCTGGTGCTGATCTCCGACCTCTACGAGGGCGGTGTGGAGTCGGGCCTGCTGCGCCGCGCCAACGAGCTGGTGGAAGCAGGCGTGCAGTTCATTACGCTGCTGGCGCTCAGCGACGAGGGCGCACCGGCCTATGACGCGGAACTGGCGGCCAAGCTGGCGGCACTGGGCGTGCCCTCGTTTGCCTGTACCCCCGATGCCTTTCCACAGCTTATGGCTGCGGCCATCCGTCGCGACGATGTGGCAGCCTGGGCGGCGACACAGGGCTTCAAGATCAGCAAATAAGAGGACTGCCCGAAGAAGGCTGCTTGTTGGGGCTCAGCCCGGCAGAACGACGCCGAGTTTGGCCAGCCTGGCGGCCATCACATCACGGCGGCGCGCGGCCTTGGCAGCGGTTTCGCTGACCGTTGCAATGGTCTTGGGGCCTTTGCCTGCGGCGGCCTTGACCAGCGCGGCCTTCTTGGCGGCCTCTGCGGCAAGTTTGCGGTAGCTGGCAATCAGTTCGGCATGAGCGATGGCTTGAGTCACAGGGTTTCCGTTCGATGAGGGCGCTCATTGTCGCTGCAAAGCCTTGGCCGTGCTGATCGCGTAGGCGATTGGCAACTTCCTGTCGCAATCGTGGCACGGTTTGCAGGCATGATGGCGATTTTGCAAACCAGCGGGAGAAGCGATGGCAGGTGCCGGCCTTTTGATGTTGCTAGACGATATTGCTAGCTTGCTCGACGACGTGGCCTTGATGACCAAGACCGCGGCAGGCAAGAGCACGGCAATTCTGGACGATGTGGCTACCCAGACCAAGGTTGCGGTGCAGAAGACGGCCGGCGTGCTGGGCGATGACCTGGCTCTCAATGCCGAGCAGGTCACGGGAGTGAAGGCCAACCGGGAGCTGCCCGTGGTCTGGGCAGTGGCCAAAGGTTCATTGATGAACAAGGCCATCCTGGTGCCGGCGGCGCTGTTGATCAGCGCTTTTGTGCCCTGGTTGATCACGCCCTTGCTGATGGTGGGGGGCGCTTTTCTGTGCTTTGAAGGCGTGGAGAAGATCCTTGAGCTGTTTCACAAGCATCAAAAGCATGATGCGCATGATGCCGTGGTGGATGCCGAGGAGGCGGCCCATAAAGGTGTTGCGCCTTCATCGGTGCGTGCCGCGCGTGAAAAGCAGATGGACCCGATGGAGTACGAGAAGCAGAAGGTCAAGGGGGCCGTGCGCACGGACTTTATCTTGTCGGCCGAAATCATGGCGATTGCGCTGGGTACGGTGTCCGCCAAACCCATCTGGGAGCAGGCCTCGGTGCTGATCGCTGTAGCTCTGGCCATCACCGTGTTCGTCTATGGACTGGTGGCCGGGATCGTGCGCATGGATGACGTGGGCGGCTGGCTGATGGCCAAGAGTAGCAGCACTGCCAAGGCCATGGGCCGTGGTCTGATTGCTTTTACCCCGTGGCTGATGCGCGGGCTGTCCATCGTGGGCACGGCTGCCATGTTCATGGTGGGAGGTAGCTTGCTGGCGCACGGCATAGAGCCGGTCGAACATTGGATAGAGCAGGTGATTGTGCCCACGGGCGGTATTGTTGCAGCGCTGGGACCGGTGTTGGTGCATGTGCTGGTTGGGGCCGTCATTGGCGGTGCGGTTGTGGTGTGCGTGGAGTTGTGGCACAAGCTGCGACCAGCCAGGGTGGCTCATCCGAATTGACGACTACCATCACTGCTGACGCAAATTTTTGCGCTTCATCAGTATCCTGGGCGGACGTGGCCGATGGGCAACGTCCGCTTTTTTCTTTGCGGTGTTGGTGTGCGGGTTGACCTGGGACAAACCCGTGTGGCAGTGGCTTTGTTTCAATGGATGCCAAGGGATGCAAAGCATTGCTCTCACCCAATTCTTCAAGGAAAGAACCCATGAAAAAGACTCTGATCGCGATTGCTGCTGTTGCCAGCGCCCTGACGGCCGGTACCGCTTTTGCCCAATCTTCGTTTGACGGCTCCAGCCCTTGGCAGGTTCGCGTGCGTGCTCTGCATCTGGATAGCGACAACGGTGGCGCTGCCGGAGACGCAGGCGTGAGCATCAACAACAAGTGGATGCCTGAGCTGGACGTGTCCTACTTCTTCACGCCCAACATCGCGGCAGAACTGGTGCTGACCTATCCTCAAAAGCATGATGTGCGCCTGAATGGCGGCAAGATCGGTTCGCTCAAGCATCTGCCCCCCACCTTGCTGGCGCAGTACCACTTCACCAACTTTGGGGCCTTCAAGCCTTATGTGGGGGCTGGCGTGAACTACACACGCTTCTCGAACGTGGACATCCTGGATGGTGCCGTGACCGTGAAGAAGAACAGCTTTGGCGGCGCGCTGCAGGTTGGCTTCGACTATGCGCTGGACAAGAACTGGTCACTGAACTTCGACATCAAGAAGGTGTATCTGGGTACCAAGATCACAGGTGCAGGCGTGTTTGAAAACACCAAGTTCAAGGTTGACCCATGGCTGGTGGGCGTGGGCGTGGGCTATCGCTTCTGATAGCTTCACGGCAAAGAGTGTTCTTGTCTGCGGCCTTCTTCCCGCAGGCGAGGCACGCACCGCAGGCTCTGCGGTGCATCGGAGTCAGCAGGTCGGCATGGCCTGATGACTTCGGAGGCTAGGGTGTATGTTTAGATCGGTATTCCGCCAGCGCGGGGTACCGATTTTTTTTGCTGAATTCTTTGACCAGTATTGACTTTGTCAGCATTGCTGCATGTGCATGCAGTAAAAGGATCGCTGGCTTCAGTCCTACTTCTGCCGATTGCCGGCCGCGCTAGGCTGAGGGTCTAAAGCAGGCTTGGCAGTGATGGCGCGGGCAATGGCTGCATCGCGCGATCAGCTCATCAGGAGGATCAGCATGCGCGCGACACCGGACAGGCAGGCAGCATCGATAGAGTTTGCATCACGCGCAGGGCGCATTCCATTGCCTCTGGCGTCCTCGTTGAGACCTCCACCGCTTCAGGACGAGGGTTGCAGCTTCATGGACGCGTATACCCCCCCCGACGCATCTGCGCTATGAGCTGGCGCAGGGGCTGATGCAGCGGCAGGCGCAGATTTCTCCCAAGTTCCTATATGACGCGCATGGCTGCGCCCTGTTTGAGCAGATAACCGAGCTGCCCGAGTACTACCCCACAAGAACCGAGGCTGCCATCATGGCTCGCTATGACCTGGAGATCGCCCAAGCCATGGCGGGTTGCCAGGTGTTGATAGAGCTGGGAGCGGGCAATTGCGAAAAAGTGCGGCGCCTGTGCCGCAGCGTGGGGCCGCAGCAGTTTCTGGGAGTGGATATTGCGGTCGAGTTTCTGCAGGCCGCTGTGGCCAGGCTGGAGCACGACTTCCCGCGACTTACGGCTCGTGCAGTTGCGGCGGATTTCACGGGGGACTGGCATTTGCCGTCAGGCGTGCCACAGACGCGGCGTGAGCTGTTCTATCCTGGCTCCTCGATCGGCAACTTCGATACGCAGCAGGCTTTGCATATGCTCGGACATATGCATTCACTTCTGGGGGGCGACGGCGGGCTGCTGATTGGCATTGATCTGCCCAAGCCGGTACCGGTTCTGATAGCCGCTTACGACGATGAGCAGGGCGTCACAGCCGAATTCAATCTCAATGTGCTCAATCATGTGAACCGTCTGCTGGGCAGCGATTTCAATCTTCAGGACTGGGCGCATGAGGCGCGCTTCGACAGCCGGACATCGCGGATAGAGATGCATTTGCGCGCCCGTCGCCCCGTCATGGTGTGCTGGCCTCAGGGCCTGCGCTATTTTGCTCAGGGCGAGACCATCCATACGGAGAACAGCTACAAATACCCGCTGTCCGATTTCCTCTCCATGCTGGCTTGCGCGGGATTTGCCGCGCCCAGGGTCTGGACCGATGAGCAGCAATGGTTTGCCGTCATTCATGCCCATGCCTGAAACCATGGCGCTGCCATTTTTCATGACACCTGCTGCCGGGGACTGGATAGTGCTGGCGCAGCAGTTCGAGCGGGTGAGGGCCTGCACGCAAAAGCTGGCTGCGCCCTTGTCTGCAGAAGATGCCTGCGTGCAATCCATGCCGGATGCCAGTCCTGCCAAATGGCATCTGGCCCATACCAGCTGGTTCTTCGAAACCTTTGTACTGGCCGTGCACCAGCCAGGGCATCAGGCTTTTGACGGCAGTTTTCGCATGCTATTCAACTCCTATTACCAGCAGGTGGGTGCACGCCATCCCAGAGCCCAGAGGGGCTTGTTGACCAGACCGGCTCTGGCGCAGGTCATGGCCTATCGCGCTGTGGTGGATGAGCAGATGCTGGCGCTGATGGCCGCCATGAAAGAGAAAAGTCCGACGACTCAGCAGGCCGTTGCTCAGCTCGTCGCATTGGGCTTGCAGCACGAGCAGCAGCATCAGGAGTTGATGCTCACCGATATCAAGCATTTGCTTTCTTGTCACCCGCTCTGGCCTGCTTATGCGTCAGATGGGGTGGCAGAGGAGAATTGCGTGCAGGCCTATGCTGATCTCACATGGCTGCCGCTTGAGGCGGGCATCTACAGCATGGGTCATGGCGGCGGCAGCTTTGCGTTTGACAATGAAATGCCTAGGCACAGTGTCTATGTGCAAGCTGCGCAGATTGCATCGAGGCCCGTGAACAATGGCGAGTTTCTGCGCTTTGTGCTGGATGGCGGCTACAGCCAGCCTCAATGGTGGTTGGCCGAAGGCTGGGACTGGTGCCAGGCCCAGCAACTGAGCCACCCCTGGTACTGGAGGCAAGCTGAAGATGCTGCGGGCTGGCAGGAGTTCAGCCTGTATGGCGTGACGGCTCTGCATGCACTGAGGCCTGCCTGCCATATCTCCTATTTCGAGGCTGATGCCTATGCGCGCTGGGCCGGTGCGCGCCTGCCGACGGAGATGGAGTGGGAGGTGGCAATGGGCAGGCTGGCCTGGCCTGCGTCCCGCTTCGGCGAGCCTGGCCGTCTGCACCCCGAGGTTGCAGGCACCCGTGCGGGAGCCGCAATCGGCCAGGTCTGGGAGTGGACGCATTCGTCCTATGCCGCCTACCCGGGCTTTCGTGTGGCTGAGGGGGCTGTGGGGGAGTACAACGGCAAGTTCATGGTCAACCAGTATGTGCTGCGCGGCGGCTCCTGCCTCACGCCTGCCGGTCATGCGCGGCTGACCTATCGCAACTTCTTTCCCGCAATGGCTCGCTGGCAGATGACGGGGCTGCGACTGGCGCGCGATGCCTGAAGTCGCGCGCCGGAGTCTCAGCCCGCTTCAGACCTGTTTCAACGCCTGGTTCAGGTCGGCCAGCAGATCGTCAATATGCTCAATGCCCACGGACAGGCGCACCATGCCTTCGGTCACGCCGGCCTTGGCCAGTTCGTCCGCATCCAGCTGACGGTGCGTGGTTGAAGCGGGGTGGGTGGCCAGCGACTTGGCATCGCCGATATTGACCAGGCGCGTGAACAGCTGCAAGGCGTCCAGGAAGCGTGCTCCGGCCGCACGGCCTTCGCTGCCCTTGAGGCTGAACGACAGAATGCCCGATGCGCGGCCGCCAGACTGTTTTTGCACGATGGCATGGTCGGGGTGGTCTTTCAGGCCTGCATAGCGCACCCATTCCACCTTGGGGTGTTTTTGCAGCGTTTCTGCAATCTTCTGCGTGTTTTCGCAGATGCGGTCCATACGCAGGGCCAGGGTTTCGATGCCTTGCAGAATCTGGAAGGCGTTCTGCGGCGAGATGGCGGCGCCCATATTGCGCAGCGGAACGACGCGGGCGCGGCCGATGAAGGCGGCGGGGCCCAGTGCTTCAGTGTAGACCACGCCGTGATAGCTGACGTCGGGTTCGTTCAGGCGCTTGAAGCGGGCCTTGTGCTCCGCCCAGGGGAACTTGCCGCTGTCCACGATCGCCCCGCCAACGCTGGTGCCGTGGCCGCCCAGGTATTTGGTCAGCGAATGCACGACGATGTCAGCGCCATGCTCGAACGGGCGCAACAGATAGGGAGAGGGCACGGTGTTGTCGACGATCAGCGGCACGCCGTGCCGGTGGGCCACATCGGCCAGAGCGCGGATATCGGTCACATTGCCCAGCGGGTTGCCGATGGACTCGATGAATACCGCCTTGGTCCTTGCATCGATCAGCTTGCCGAAGCTGGCCGGATCGCGCGGATCGGCAAAGCGCACCTCGATGCCTTGCTGCGGGAAGGTGTGGGCAAACAGGTTGTAGGTGCCGCCGTAGAGCGTGCTGGCCGACACGATGTTGTCACCCGTTTCGGCCAGGGTCTGGATGGCGGCGGTGATGGCAGCCATGCCCGATGCCACGGCCAGTGCGGCAATGCCGCCTTCGAGCGCCGCGACGCGCTTTTCCAGCACGTCGGTGGTGGGATTCATGATGCGCGTGTAGATATTGCCCGGGACCTTCAGATCAAACAGATCGGCGCCATGCTGGGCGCTGTCAAACGCGTAGGCCACCGTCTGGTAGATGGGCACGGCCACAGCCTTGGTGGTGGGGTCGGGGGAATAGCCGGCATGTACGGCGAGTGTCTCTATGCGCATGTGTGTGTCTCTTTGGCAAGTTATTCGAACGCCACAGCCCGGGCTTTGGCGTCATTGATTATGGGCAGGACGTTGACTCAGGAGAACGACCTAATGGCTATGTGCTTATGCCAGAGTGAAAGCGAGCGCTGTATTGGAATATTGGAGATACTTCTCGCCGGAGAATGGACGACGTTGAATTCACAGTTTCCTGCGCGGAGAACCTAAATTGGGCCAGCCTGCAGATTTGTACTTTGCCTTGATTGCGCCGGCTTGCGTGGTGTTGTTCGGGTTTGCCTTGTTGGCTTGCTGGTATGTGCAGCGCCGACAGCCGCGTGCGCTGTTCCTGCTCTGGCTGGTGGGCGGTTATGTGTTGCTTGCGACGGCTCTGGCTGCGCAAAGCCTGATGAGCAATGCGCAGCTGAGCCAGTTTGCAATCGCCACGGCATGTCTGTATCTGCTGGGGACCTGGTCGCTGGCGCAAGGGGTGTCCCTGAGGCAGGGGGCTGCAGGGGCGAGTGTGCCCTGCGGCCTGTTGATCGCTGTCGCCGCCCTGTCCGCGCTGTTCTATTTTTCCCGGATCGAGAATGATTTGTGGGTCCGCGTGCAGTGCCTGGCTCTGGCCATGGCCTTGCAGCTGGCCCTGGCCATGCCGGCATTTCTCAAGGCCGATTCGTCAAAGGACTGGCTGGAGCGTGGCGTGCGCTGGGCCTATGGGCTCAACGTCTGTTATGCCTTGTTCAGGCCGGCGGCCGTAAGTCTGTTGCCCGTTCACGAAGTGCAGGAGCTGACCCGATCTGGATACTGGTTGCTCACCCAGGCCATAGCGCTTCTGTTTGCGATGTGGTTTGCGGTAGGACTGCTGGCCTGCTCGGTCAGGGATGTGATGACGACATTGCGCGAAGAGCGCAACCGTGACTCTTTGACGCGCCTGCTCAATCGCCGCGCCTTCATGGAGGCCGCAGAGTCGCGCTTGGCCGATCAGCGGCTGGTGCCCTGGGCCGTGGTTGCCGTGGACATCGATCATTTCAAATACATCAACGACAACTGGGGCCATGCGGCCGGCGATCAGGTGCTACAGCAACTGGCACAGTTGCTGACTCAGCAGGTCAGAGACTGCGATCTGGTTGCCCGCTTCGGCGGAGAGGAGTTTGTCTTGCTGCTCTCCCGAGTGCAGCTGTTCGAAGCGCAAGCCATTGTGGAGCGTGTGCGTGAGCGCTTGCAAAGCCAGGTGCTCGGAGGATTGGCTGCGCAACTCAGGGTAACAGCCAGTTTTGGCATCGCTGCACTCAGTTCCGCACAGGATCTCGAGCAGGCACTGGCTCGGGCCGATGCGCTGCTATACCAGGCCAAGAAGGCAGGGCGGGATTGTGTCATGAGTTCTGCGCAGGACGAGAGCGAGCTGCAATGGAAAATGTTTGCCTGAATCCCGCTGTCGGGCGCAGAGTCTATGGTGCTTTGACGATTGGCTTCTTTTCGCGATCTGAGGGCTGAACGTTCACGACCTCGGACTCCTGGGGCCGCGTCGGGCAAGGACGGGTTGTGTGCTTTCCCAGGCGGGCAGGCGGGCATAGATCACGACCGGAGCATGGGCGTCATTGGCGGCATAACGCCGCTGGGCCGGGCTGAGTTCTGTGGCAGCCCAGTTGGAGGTGGTGGTGCGCTTGGACTTGCGAAAGCTCTGCTGGAGTACCAGCGCTGCGGCGGCGCGCACACCCACTGATGGGCCATAGCCTAGCCGCTTGAAGCGGCTGTCCAGATCCTGAATATTGATCAGCGGCGCCCCCAGCCTGCGGGGCAGGGAGTGTTTATCGTTATCGAGCCCGAAGCCGACCTTGCAGATATGTTCTGCAGCCAGCACCATGCGCGACACCTCCAGAGCCATGGGCCTATGCAGTTGCAGCAGCCAGACCTGACTGGCCGTGGCAAGCTGCACCAGATGAGGGCCGCTGTCTTGCTGGCCAATATTGAAGATGGGTTTGCTTTCCGTGTCAAAGCCGAGCACGGGCTCGGCATTCATGGCCTTGAAGGCGGCTTCAAATTCGGTTTCGGACTGCGGTATGTGGATTGCATGTTCGGGCAATTCCAGAAACGGAGGGAGCAGGGCACTTTCGTCCTTGCTGGGTGCAATCAATCGGGGCATGTCGGTGATTACACACCAGCTTCGTGCTTATCCCCAGAACATGTGGTCTGGCCTGTGGGTAAATATCGGAATAAATGCGCAAAGCCTTGACTGGCAAGGCTTTGCCTGTTGCGCCTAAAAAACAGGCAAACGATTCAGCGACGCTGAAAAACGGGCTTGCGCTTTTGCAAAAAGGCAGTCACGCCTTCGAGGCTGTTGCCTGAGCGGGCGCAGGCCAGCATGGCTTCGCGCTCGGCACTCAGTTGCTGCTGAAGATCTTGCCGATGTGCCGAGTCACAGAGGCTTTTGATGCCCGCCAGGGAGTTGGTGGGACCGCCGGCAAGCTCTTCGGCCAGCGCGGTTGCCGCCGTGAGCAGTTGTTCGGGCTCGTGCAGCTCGTCGACCAGGCCCATGCGCAGACAGTCCTCGGCCGCGACGGCGCGGTTGCTCATCAGAATGTATTTGGCCCTGGCAGCACCGGCACGGCGGGTGAGATAGCCCGATACACCAAGATCCGGGCTCAGGCCGATGGCGGAGTACCCTCCGCGCAAAAACATGTGACGGCTGGCCAGTACCAGGTCCGCACACAGTGCGAGCCCGATGCCGCCACCTCCGACAGGGCCTTGCACGGCACTGATGACTGGCAGCGGCAAGCTGGCCAGCTGATGCATGACAGGGTTGAGCAGATCAAGCATGGCGCCGATCAGCGGTGCCAGTCGCTCGCGATGTTCGCCAAACTCGCTGATATCGCCCCCGACGCAGAATTGCTTACCGCTTGCGGAAATGAGCAGGGCACCGATATCCGCGTTGCAGGCCCGCTCTACCACTGCCTTCAGGTTGTGAGCCATGGCCGTGCTGATCACGTTGCCCCGCTCGGGCTGGTTCAGGACCATATGACCTACGCCGTTACGAACTTCCCAGAGAACCAGATCAGACATCAGGTGACCTTTCTTTCATGATGGGCCCAGAACGGGGCCCGCAAGCTGGTTTTGAGGATCTTGCCTGCACCGGATAGCGGCATGGCCTCGACAAAGGAAACATCACGGGGACATTTGTAGCCGGCGATGCGCTCCTTGCAGAAATGGATCAGCTCCTGGGCTTCCAGGCTCTGTCCGGGCTTAAGCACGATGAAGACATGGACCTGCTCGCCCCAATGCTCATGGGGAATGCCTATGACGGCGCACGAGGCCACGGCAGGATGGGTGGCAATAACGCTCTCCACCTCGATGCTGTAGACGTTCTCGCCACCGGTAACGATCATGTCCTTGATGCGGTCCACGACAAAGACGTAGCCTTCGTCATCCATGCGGCCGCCATCGCCCGTATGCATCCAGCCATCACGGATGGCGGCTTCGGTTTCGGCGGGCTTGTTCCAGTAGCCCAGCATCACTCCGGGGCCCCGAACCACAATTTCACCGACCTCGCCACGTGGCACCTCCCGCCCTTCGGGATCGACGATGCGCACCTCGGTGCAGGCAGTGGCGCGTCCGGCGCTGCGGTGGCGGCCCTTGGCTCGGCCTGGCTCGCGGTGCATCTCGGGGGAAAGAATGGTGGCGATGGGGGATACCTCCGTCATGCCATAGGCCTGCACAAAATCCACGTCGGGGATGGTCCGCATGGCCCGGTCCAGCAGGCCCTCGGAGATGGGTGAGGCTCCATAAGCCATCTGACGCAGCGACTTCAGATCATATTTGTGCAGATCGGGGTGGTCCACCAGCATTTGAATCATGGTGGGCACCAGCAGCGTATCGGTCACGCCGGTGCTGGCGATGGCCTGCAGTACCGCGAGAGGATCGAAGCGCGGCACCATGACATGGCAGCCGCCTGCGGCGAACAGGGCATTCATGAACGCACCGTCAGCCAGATGGAACATGGGGGCTGCGTGCAGGCCAATGCTGCCTGCGCGCACGATCTGTGACGACACACCCGAAATGGCATTGGTATAGAGATTGCGATGGCAGAGCATGACCCCCTTGGGAGAGCCAGTGGTGCCACCGGTATAGAAGACGCCGGCCAGATCGTCGCCGCTGCGCATGGAGTCTTCAACCGGGCTGCTGTCTGCCACCAGCGCTTCATAGGAGAGCATGTTCTGCGGGGCAGGGCCATCGCCCAGATGGATCAGCGTCTGCAGAGAGCGGGACAGCTTGAGGAGCTCCGGTGTCAAAGGCGCAAAACTGTCATCCACCAGCAGAAGGCGGGTGTCGCAATCATCGAGGGAGTAGGCGATCTCGTTGGCGCTCCAGCGGATATTGATGGGGTTGACGGCCACGCCTGCCCAGTAGCAGGCCATGTAGTACTCCAGATACCAGTCTGAGTTGAGGCTCAGAATCCCGACCCGGTCCCCGGCCTGGGCGCCCAGCGCCTGCAGCGCACCAGCGAAGCGGGCGACCCGCTCCCCCAGTTGCGCAAAACTGCGTTTGCGACCGTTGTAGATGCTGGCTGTGGCATGGGGCGTCTGCTGCATGGCGCGACGCAAGCTTTGCGTGAGATACATGGCTGGTCTTTCTTGAAACAGAGAAAGCGATCAATGCGAGAGCTATTGGGCGAAAAGGCGTCTGGCGATCAGGTCCTTCATGATTTCGTTAGCGCCGCCGTAGATCTTCTGGATCCGGGCATCGGTGTACAGGCGCGCGATGGGGTATTCCTCCATATAGCCGTAGCCGCCGAACAGCTGCAGGCATTCATCCATCACCTTGCACTGCTGCTCGCTGCACCACCACTTGGCCATATAGGCGGCCTCGTTATCCAGAGTGCCGTCGAGCAGGCGCTGTATGCAGTCGTTGACAAAGCTGCGCACCACATGGGCCGTGGTGGCGCATTCGGCCAGCTTGAAGCGCGTGTTCTGGAAATCTGCAATCGTCTGGCCGAATGCCTTGCGTTGCTGGGTGTAGTCCACGGTCAGTGCAACAGCCATCTCGATGGCTGCAGCGGCGCTGACCCCCAGTAGCATGCGTTCATAGGGCAATTGGCTCATCAGTTGCTTGAAGCCTTGCCCCTCGGTGCCTCCCAGCAGGTGGCTGACGGGTATGCGCAGGTCTTCAAAGAACAGCTCGGCAGTGTCCGAAATATGTTGACCGATCTTGCCTAGCCTGCGGCCCACGCGAAAGCCGGGCAGGTTTTCCGTCTCCAGCACCACCAGCGATACGCCGCCGCTTCCGGCATCTCCGGTGCGCACGGCCACCACCAGCAAATTGGCCGTGTAGCCATTGGTGATGAAGGTCTTGGAGCCATTGATGACGTAGTGCTCGCCATCGCGCTGGGCCCGTGTGCGCATGGCCTTGAGGTCGGAGCCCACGCTGGGTTCGGTCATGGCGATGCCGGCCAGCAATTCGCCGCTGCAAAGCCTGGGCAACCAGCGCTGCTTTTGTTCCTCGGTTCCATAGGCCAGCAGGTAGTGCGAGGCGATGGTGTGCACGCTGGTGATGGCATGTACCTCGGCCTTGGTCAGCTCTTCCTGTACCACCAACTGATAGGCCAGATTGCCGCCACCGCCACCCCATTGCTCGTCCATCTCGGGCAGCAGAAAGCCATATGTGCCAAAGCCGCGCCAGATCTCGCGCGGCACGTAACCCTGAGCGCGCCAGGCGGGTACATGGGGTGCCAGTTCGCGCTCTATGTAGCGGCTTACCTGCTCTCTGAAAGCATCGATATCTGCATTCATCCAGGCATGTTGAAAGGGTTTGGGCAGCAGCATGTTCAGACCCCTGTCAGGCCGCCGGTACACATCAAGGTCTGGCCGCTGATGTAGTCCGACTCGGGTTGGCAAAAGAGGTAGACCGCACCCGCCGCTTCGTCGGGCGTGCCGGCGCGACCCAGGGGAATCGTCTGTTCCATGGCTGCCATCAGGCCGGGGTTCACGCCTACCTTGATGTCGCGGCCTTCGATGTGGGCCGTCTCGCCATTGGCAGCGGAGTTGGTCAGCCTGGTCTTGATGAGTCCGAATGCCACGCAGTTCACATTGACGTTCATGCGTCCCCACTCTTTGGCCAGCGTCATGGTCATGCCCGTGATTCCGGCCTTGGCCACGGAGTAGTTGGTCTGGCCCGCATTGCCGAACAGGCCCGCTACCGATGAGATATTGACCACCTTGCGCATGACGCGCTGGCCAGCTTCCAGCTCGGTCTTGGATAAGGTCCTGATAACAGGCTGGGCCGCACGCAGTATGCGAAACGGTGCCGTCAGATGGCAGTCGAGAATGGCGTACCACTGCTCGTCGCTCATCTTCTGGATGACGTTGTCCCAGGTGTAGCCGGCGTTGTTGACGATGATGTCCAGTCCCTGGTATTGCTGGACGGCGGCGCCAACAAAGCGCTCGGCAAAGTCGGTGTGGGTGACATTGCCCACGCAGGCAACGGCCTCGCCGCCCATCTCGCGTATCAGGGCCAGGGTCTCATTGGCGGGTTCGGCATCGAGGTCGTTGATGACCAGGCGTGCGCCTTCGCTGGCCAGCTTGAGGGCGATGCTGCGGCCTATGCCGCGGCCCGATCCTGAAACCAGGGCTACCTTGCCGTCGAGTTTTCCTGTCATTGCTGTCTCCTTGGGCGAATCAATACGTTCTCAGGGCAGGCTGATCCAGGCATCGCCCGCGATCTTGGTCTGGCCATGCTGGTTGCTGCTTTGCACCTCGACGCGGACGCTGCGGTCCGCATCGCGTTTTTCCATAACGCGGCCCGTGCACGAGATCGCATTGGCCAGATGGGTAATGCCCTGAAAGCGCACGTCGAAGCGGCGCAGCCTGGATTGCGGCGCCCAGTTGGTCAGCAGCCGCCCCAGCCAGGCCATGCCCAGCATGCCGTGGGCAAACACATCGGGCATGCCGGCCTTGCGCGCAAAGTCGGTGTCGATATGAATCGGGTTGTGGTCGCCCGAGGCTCCGGCAAACAAGGCCAGCGTGGTGCGGCTGATCGGGGGCAGTTCGAGGGTCGGCAGTGCATCTCCAACCTGGACCTTGTCGTAGCGAGGGGTGTTCATTGCCGGCCCTTTCTAGTTGCGAACCACGATGACGGAGCGCATCTCGGCCACCAACTCGTTGTCCTGATTGACAGCGCGCGATGACTTCACGACAAATTCCAGTGCGCCGTTCTTCTTGCTGTAGATGTCATCGATCCTGGACTGCACTGTGATGCGGTCTCCGGCGCAGGCGCTCCGGTGATAGCAGAAGCTCTGCTCGCCATGCAGGATCTTGGCGATCGGGATGTTCAGGGTTTGCAGGAGCAGGTCGGACGCGCCGCTGTCCATCTCCGCCGCAAACAAAAAGGTGGGGGGCGCGGGCAGGTCCGGGTAGCCCGCTGCGCGGGCGGCTTCCAGATCGGTATAGATGGCGTTGTTTTCACCGATGGCCTTGGCAAAGAAGCGCAGGCGGCTGCGGTCCAGGCTGAGCTCGGAAGAGGGCAGGGCATGCCCTATCCATTGGGTGTCAATCATTGGCCACTCCTTCAGACGCGCTCGTAGAGGGTGACCACGCAGGCGCCACCGAGGCCGAGGTTGTGCTGCAGCGCCAGGCGGGCATTGGCAACCTGGCGCTGATCGGCGCGGCCGCGCAGTTGCTGCACCAGCTCCGTGCACTGGGCAAGGCCGGTGGCGCCCAGCGGGTGGCCCTTGGACAGTAGGCCGCCCGAGGGATTGGTCACAAACTTGCCGCCATAGGTGTTGTCGCCGTCACAGACAAACTTTTCCGCGCCGCCCACAGGGCACAGGCCCAGGGCCTCGTAGGTCAGCAATTCGTTCTGTGCAAAGCAGTCATGCAGCTCCACTACGTCCACGTCCTGGGGGCTGATGCCGGCCTGTTCATAGACCTGGCGCGCAGCGTCCTGTGCCATGCTGAAGCCCACCACTTCGCGCATGTCGTGGGCCTCGAAGGTTCTGGGACTGTCCGTGGTCATGGATTGGGCGCGGATGCGCACGCTGTGGTCCAGGCCATGCTTGAGCGCATAGGCTTCCGACACCAGCAGGGCCGCCGCCGCGCCGCAGGTCGGTGGGCAGGCCATGAGCCGGGTCATGACGCCCGGCCACATCACGGGAGAGGCCATGACCTCCTCCTCTGACACCTCGGTGCGGAACAGGGCCAGGGGATTGCGCGCTGCATGGCGGCTGGCCTTGGCGCGGATCTTGGCAAAGGTGGAAAGCTGCGTGCCGTACTGATCCATATGCGCCTTGCCTGCTCCGCCGAAGTAGCGCAGGGCCAGTGGCACGCCGTTATCGCCGACCAGGGCATCGGTTTCCGCTTCGAATCGGTCAAAGGGGCTGGGCCGGTCGCTGAAGACCGAGCCCAGTGCGCCAGGGGTCATCTGCTCGAACCCCAGGGCCAGCACACAGTCGGCAGCGCCGCTGGCCACGGCTTGACGTGCCAGGAACAGTGCGGTGGAGCCGGTGGAGCAGTTGTTGTTGACATTGATGATGGGAATGCCGGACATGCCCACCTCATACAGCGCTCTCTGCCCGGCGGTGGAGTCACCGTAGACATAGCCCACATAGGCTTGCTGTACTGCGTCATACGCGAGGCCTGCATCTGCCAGCGCCAGGGACGTGGCGCTGGAGCCCATCTGGAAGTAGGGATCACTCTTTCCGGGCTTGGCAAATGGAATCATGCCTACGCCGGCAACAAACACATTGCGACTCATGGGGGCTCCTTGGGAAAGTGGCAAACAGGTGTTGGGCAATGAGAGCCATCGTAGGAATTACCGATGCGCAAACCCATTGCCGAGCGCATCTTTCGTATGTCAAAAGACCTCAATGTGATCTGTTCATGGCTGCTGCTTCCATCATTCCTTTCACGATCTCCATGGCGTTGGTGCGGGGTATTGCTGCCGGGGTGAGAAGACGCGGCCATGACTGCGAGGAGCTGCTGCTGCGTGCCGGCATAGCCCCTTTGCTGCTGGCGCAGGACGGCGCCAGAGTCACGGCAGACCAGTATGTGGCGCTGATGTGGCGAGTGGTGGAGATGCTGGGGGATGAGGCCATGTGCCAGTTCTCCAGACCGCTCAAGCGCGGCAGCCTGGAGCTGATTGCGCGTCAGGCCCTGTCAGGGCATGGAATGGAGACCGCGTTGCAGCGCATGTGCCAGGCCCATGCGCTGCTGCAGGATCAGGTGGATGTGCAACTGGTGCGTGATGGAGCGCTGGCGGGCATTGTGCTGCGCCCTGTGGGCGATGAGCCCTTGCCCAATTTCCTCTATGAGTTTTCCCTGCGCGTGCTGTGGCGGCTTACTGCCTGGCTGATGGGCGGAACGCTCAAGGTGCAGCACTTCGACTTTGCCTTCGGCCAGCCTGATTACGCCAACGACTACGGCGATACCTTTCCTGCGCCCTTGCATTTCGGTCTGCCGTTTTCGGCATTCTGGTTTGATGCGCGCAAGCTCGCCCGTGTCTGCAGTCGCGACGAGCAGGCACTGCAGACCTTTGTGGCCAGCTGGCCGGCGGCAGCCATCATGCCGCCGCGTACGGGAGAAGGTGTGGATGCCCGTGTGCATGCCCATTTGCTGCAGTCGCGTCCGCAGTGGGCGGGGCTGGAAGCCACGGCCGCCGAGCTGAACATGTCGGCCCCTACGCTGCAGCGCAAGCTGGCGGCTGCGGGCACCTCCTTTCAGGCCATCAAGGATGAGCTACGCCGAGACATCGCGGTCTCCCGTCTGGGAACCAGCAAAGTCAGTTTTACGGAGCTAGCGGCAGACCTGGGGTTTGCCGACGCAGCGGCGTTTCAGCGTGCCTTCAAGGGCTGGACGGGCAGCTCGCCAGGCCTTTACCGTGCCAGGCCGGTTGAGAGCTGATTGCTTGAAAACCCTTGCGTACAAGCCCTAGTTATTTTTGCAAATCAAATGATTGGTAAAAATAGCAAAGGCCGATATGCTGCGTCTCATGCAAACAAGTCATGAAGCAGTCATAGCAAAAAAGCGCGGTCGCGGCAGGCCACCCAAATCGGCCGATGAGCGCAATGAAAGCATGCGTCGTGGCGAGCTGGTGAAGGTCGCGGCGCAGCTGTTCAGACAGCGCGGATTTCACGGCACCAGCACACGCGACATCGCCGCAGCCGCAGGCATGCAGCCAGGCTCCCTGTTCTATTTTTTCGAGAGCAAGGAGGCCATCCTGCATGCGGTCATGCGTGACGGAATGGCGCAGGCTGCAGCGAGTCAGGCCGCCGCGCTCGATGGGCTGACAGCGCGTGCCAGCGGTGTGCAGCGCCTGCGGGCCCTGGTGCGCAATCACCTGCAGATCATGGTCGGCCCAGAGAGCGACTTTATCCCCGTCATGCTTTACGAATGGCGGCTGCTCAGCGAGGAGCAGCGTGTGGATGTGGGGGCGCAAAAAGACGAATACGAGGCGCAGTGGATGCCTGCACTGCAGGCGCTGCATCACACGGGAAAGCTCAAGGCCAGTCCCGAGATTGCGCGCCTGTTGATCTTCGGTGCGTTGAACTGGACGGCTCAATGGTTTACCGAGGGCCGCGGGCTGACGCTGGATGAGTTGACCGAGCAAGCCCTGGCCTTATTCATTGGAGAGCGCTGATGTACCGATCCGTATTCCGTGCCGCATTGTTTGCGGGGCAGGTGGTTGTGGTGACCGGTAGCGGCTCGGGCATCGGCCGCTGTGTTGCGCACGAGCTGGCATCCCTGGGCGCCACAGTTGCCTTGGTGGGACGCAATCAGGACAAGCTGGCTGCTGTTCAAGCCGAGCTGCAGCAGGCCGGAGTATCGGAAGATAGAGTCAGCCGGCACAGAGCGGATATACGGGATGAGGCTGCCGTCAAAGCCCTGGTGACCGAGGTTCTGGCCCGCCACGGGCGCATCGACGCCCTGGTCAATAACGCGGGTGGGCAATACATCGCACCTCTGGCCAGCATCGGAGCCAAGGGCTGGCAGGCCGTGCTGGACACCAATCTCACAGGCGGCTTCCTCATGGCGCGCGAATGCTTTGTGCAACACATGGCAGAGCATGGTGGCTCCATCGTCAACATGGTGGCCGATATGTGGGGCTCCATGCCGGGCATGGGGCACAGCGGTGCGGCGCGAGCAGGCATGGTCAGCTTGACCGAGACGGCTGCTGCGGAATGGGCGCCCCATGGCGTGCGTGTGAATGCGATAGCTCCAGGCTACATCGCCTCCAGCGGCATGGATCATTACCCACCCGAAGCGGCAGCCATGCTGCGCAAGATGCCCGCTACTGTGCCGGCGGGGCGCTTTGGCAACGAGGCCGAGGTTTCCGCCTCCATCGTGTTTTTGCTCAGTCCCGCAGCCAGTTTCATCAGCGGCACGGTGCTGCGCGTCGATGGCGCCCGTCCCCAGGTGCGCATGGGCATGGGGCCGGTGGCCGCCAGTGCCGAGGTGCAGCAACGCGGCGCAGTGCGTGCATTTGACGGCTTTTCTCTCTACCAGACTCCCAAGGTGTTTCAGTCATGAGCGTCTTTGCATCGCAATGGAATGCAGCCGGCGAGCAGGCGCAGCAGCGCCGGGCCGCCACGCTGGCGCGCATCGCCGCGCTGCGTGAGCTGGAGCAGCGCGCAGCGCAGGCATCGCAGCGCTCCAAGCCGCAGTTTGAAAAGCGCGGCCAGTTGCTGCCGCGCGAGCGCGTGGCCTTGCTGCTGGACCCGGGTGCCCCCTGGTTGCCGCTGTGCTCACTGGCAGGCTATCTGCAGGACAGGGCAGACCCTGAAAAATCCGTGCCCGGCGGCGGCATGTTGGCGGGCATCGGCTTTGTCAGCGGCGTGCGCTGCATGGTCGTGGCCAGCGACTCGGGCATCGAGGCGGGAGCCATCCAGGAAAAAGGCCTGGACAAGATGCTGCGCGTGCAGGAGATCGCGCTGCAGAACAAGCTGCCCTTTATTCATTTGGTGGAGAGTGCAGGCGCCAATCTCATGCGCTACCGCGTCGAGGGCTTTGTGATGGGCGGTGCCTTGTTTCGCAACCTGGCGCGGTTGTCGGCCGCAGGTTTGCCTGTCATCACCGTGCAGCATGGCTCGGGCACGGCTGGCGGTGCCTATATGCCGGGGTTGTCGGATGTGGTCATCATGGTGCGCGGTCGCTCGCGTGCCTTTCTGGCCGGGCCGCCCTTGCTCAAGGCGGCGACCGGTGAAATTGCGACCGAGGAAGAGCTGGGTGGTGCCGAGATGCACACCAGTGTCTCGGGGCTGGGCGAGTATCTCGCGGAGGACGACCGCCAAGCCCTGGGCATGGCACGCGCTGTGGTGTCTCAGCTGTCTCAGTGGAAAAGGCCTGAAGCGCTTGATATATCCAAACGGGAGGCTATTGGCTCAGGAATCGTCGAGCCGCTTTACCAGGCCGATGAGCTCTTGGGGCTGATGCCGGCACACCATCGCGAGCCAGTGGATATGCACGAAGTCATGGCGCGGCTGGTCGATGGTTCCGAGCTGCTGCTGTTCAAGTCCGGCTACGGTGCGGCCACGCTGTGTGCGCAGGCGCATATCGGGGGCCATGCCGTGGGCCTGATCTCCAACAACGGTCCCATCGATGTGGCTGGTGCCAACAAGGCTGCGCATTTCATCCAATGGATGTGCCAGCTCGGTCATCCCATCATCTATCTGCAGAACACCACGGGCTATATGGTGGGCAAGGACAGCGAGCAGGCCGGCATGATCAAGCACGGCAGCAAGATGATCCAGGCCGTGACCAATGCCACCGTGCCGCAGATCACCATCCAGTGCGGGGCCAGCTTCGGTGCGGGCAACTACGGAATGTGCGGCCGCGGCTATGCGCCGCGCTTTCTTTTCAGCTGGCCCGGCGCCAAGACGGCAGTGATGGGCGGCGAGCAGGCCGCCAGCACCATGCGTCAGGTCACCGAGGCCGCCATGGCACGCAAGGGGCTGCCTGTGGATGCCGAGCTGATGCAAAAGCAGTACGACCAGATCGTGGCCATGTTCGAGGCCCAGGCCGATGCGCTGGTGACCAGCGGGCTGCTGCTGGATGACGGCGTGATCGACCCGCGCGACACCCGCGAAGTGCTCTCGTTCTGCCTGCAGACCTTGCACGAAGCGCAGCAGCGCACGGTGCGCCCCATGCAGTTCGGGGTCGCGCGCATGTAGTGCCGCACCTTTTCCCTTTTCTTCCAAACAGGACTCGACGGAGACAAGCCATGCAATGGACCCATGAACATCTGGAAGTGCGCAAGACCCTCAAGCGCTATATCGACGAGAAGATCAATCCTCATGTCGATGAATGGGAGCAGGAGGAGATCTTCCCGGCGCACCAGGTGTTCAAGGGGCTGGGCGATCTGGGCCTGCTGGGCCTGACCAAGCCAGAAGCCTATGGCGGCTCGGGGCTGGATTACTCTTACAGCCTGATGATGGCCGAGACTCTGGGCCATATCCGCTGCGGCGGCGTGCCCATGGCCATTGGCGTGCAGACCGATATGTGCACGCCCGCACTGGCACGCTTTGGCAGCGATGCCTTGCGCGATCAGTTTCTGGCGCCCGCCATCGCGGGCGATATGGTGGGCTGCATAGGCGTGAGCGAGCCCGGTGCGGGCAGCGATGTGTCGGGTATCAAAAGCCATGCCCGCAAGGATGGCGACGACTACGTCATCAGCGGCCAGAAGATGTGGATCACCAACAGCATTCAGGCGGACTGGATGTGCATGCTGGTCAACACCGGCGATGGACCGGTGCACAAGAACAAAAGTCTCATCATGGTGCCGCTGCGGGAGGGCCCGCGCGGCAAGCTGACCAGAGGCGTGGAAGTGGCGCAGAAGCTGCGCAAGATCGGCATGAACTCCTCGGACACGGGCCTGCTGTTCTTTGACGAGGTGCGCGTGCCGCAGCGCTATCTGGTTGGGCAGGAGGGGCAGGGCTTCATCTATCAGATGCAGCAGTTTCAGGAGGAGCGGCTCTGGGCCTCGGCCAGCGGCCTGCTCGCCATGGAGGACTGCATTCAGCAGACCATCGAGTGGGCACAGCAGCGGCAGATGTTCGGCAGCACCCTGATCGATCAGCAATGGGTGCAGTTCAAGCTGGCCGAGCTGCAGACCGAAGTCGAGGCGCTGCGAGCACTGACCTATCGTGCCGCTCAGATATATATGGCGGGCCAGGATGCGCTGCAACTGGCCAGCATGGCCAAGCTCAAGTCGGGGCGGCTGACGCGTGAAGTGGCCGATACCTGTCTGCAGTTCTGGGGTGGCATGGGCTTTACCTGGGACAACCGCGTCTCGCGCCTGTACCGCGACGGGCGTCTGGGCTCGATAGGCGGCGGTGCCGACGAGGTCATGCTGGGCATCATCGGCAAGACCATGGGGCTGATCAAGCGCCAGGCGCACTGAGGAGCGGCGCATGACCCAGGTGCTTGAAATCGAACGTCTTCCCTTGGGCAGCGGCTTTGTGGAATGGTGGCGACTGAACTCGCCGCAAACCCGCAATGCACTGACTGATGAGGTGGTGCAAGCCTTGCGCGATCACGCCGCCAGAGCGCAGAAGGATTCACTGCTGCGCGTGGTGGTGCTGTTCGGCAACGGCGGGCATTTCTGCGCGGGTGGGAGCCTGGGAGGCTTTGCCAGCAGCATAGGCTCGCCGCTGCCTGCGGGCGCACAGGACCCGCTGGTTCAGGTCAACCGCGAGTTTGGTCATCTGCTGCAGCAACTGGCAGAGTTGCCCCAGTTGCTGATCGCTGCCGTGCAGGGCGCAGCCATGGGCGGCGGTGTGGGGCTGGTCTGCGTGGCCGACTGGGTGGTGGCGGATCAGCAGGCCGTCTTTGCCACACCCGAGGTGACGCTGGGCATTGTGCCCGCGCAGATCGCGCCGTTTGTGCTGCGCAGGCTGGGCGACGGTTCTGGGCGTCAATGGCTGCTGGGCGGTCAGCGCTGGTCCGCAAGCCAGGCGCAGGAGGTTGGCCTGGTGCAGACCGTGATCCAGGCCACAGACGCTGCCCATTGGCGCGAGCAGTTGCAGCATCAGCTTGAAATCTGCGTGCAGACCGCACCGCAGGCGGTGGCTGCCACCAAAAAATTGCTGGCAGCGATTGGCGGGCAAAGTCTGGATGCATCGCTGAACCAGGGCGCGCAGGTCTTTGCCAGTGCACTGCGCAGCGCTGAGGCAGGGGCGGGGCTCAAGGCCTTTTCCAGCAAGCAGCCCGCTCCCTGGACCTGCATTGCAGGAGGCACATCATGAAGCGCATTCTGATTGCCAATCGTGGCGAGATTGCGCTGCGCATCATGGCTACGGCCAGGCGCATGGGCATAGATACCGTGGCGGTGTACTCGGATGCGGATGCAGGAAGCCTCCATGTGCAACAGTCCACACAGGCCTATGCACTGGGCGGGCTGACATCGGCACAGAGCTATCTGGACATGCACAAGCTGCTGGCGGCTGCCAAGGCAACAGGGGCCGATGCCGTGCACCCCGGCTACGGC
Source organism: Comamonas sp. wu1-DMT (assembly GCF_040187805.1). NCBI lineage: Bacteria > Pseudomonadati > Pseudomonadota > Betaproteobacteria > Burkholderiales > Comamonadaceae > Comamonas > Comamonas sp. wu1-DMT. The sequence continues at coordinate 654,151 of NZ_JBANEM010000001.1, read as the reverse complement.
TTTCTCAGTGAGGATGCCGGCTTTGCCCAGGCCGTCCAGGAAGCGGGCCTGATATGGATTGGCCCGCCGCCGGCGGCGATTCGCCAGCTCGGCAGCAAGGCCGCCGCCAAGCAACTGGCCAAGGCCCATGGCGTGCCCTGTCTGCCGGGCTACGAAGGCGATGACCAGTGTGACGCGCGCTTTGCCGACGAAGCCGCCATGATTGGCTACCCCGTCATGGTCAAGGCCGTGGCCGGTGGGGGAGGACGCGGCATGCGGCTGGTGGAAAGTGCCCAGCAATTGCATGCCGCTCTGAACAGCGCACGTTCCGAAGCATTGGCTGGTTTCGGCAATGGTGACTTGCTGGTGGAGCGTGCCGTCATGCATCCGCGCCATGTGGAGGTGCAGGTGTTTGCCGACGGGCATGGCCATGTGATTCATCTGGGGGAGCGCGACTGCTCGGTTCAGCGCCGCCACCAGAAGATCATCGAGGAATCCCCCAGTCCGGCCGTCAATGTCGAGCTGCGAGAGCAGATGGGCAACTGCGCCGTGGCCTTGGCCAAGGCCGCAGGCTATGTGGGTGCGGGTACGGTGGAATTCCTGGTCGAAGGCCGGCAGTTCTATCTGATGGAGATGAATACCAGGCTGCAGGTCGAGCATCCTGTGACCGAGGCCTTGACGGGCCTGGATCTGGTCGAGTGGCAGATTCGCGTGGCGCGTGGCGAAGCCTTGCCGTTGACGCAGCAGCAGGTTCGGCTCGACGGCCACGCCATCGAGGTGCGGCTGTGCGCCGAAGACGAGAACTTTCAGCCACATGCCGGCGTGGTGCGGCATTTCTCGCCCCCCGAGGCTGCCATCTTCAGCCGCGCGCCGCTGCGCTTTGACCACGCATTGCACATCGGCAGCGAAGTCACGCCCTATTACGACGCCATGCTGGGCAAGCTGATCGTCCATGCGCCAACGCGGGAGCAAGCCATCGACCGGCTGATTCATGCGCTGGGCCGGCTCAGGGTGCTGGGCTTGCCGACCAACCGCGCCTTTCTGATTGAATGCCTGAACGACGAGGTGTTCAGGCGCGGTCAGGCTCTGATCTCCTATCTGGCGGGCGATGCGCCACGCTTGCAGCAGCAGCTGCGAGAAAAGGAAGCTCTGGCGCACCAGCACTGGGGAGCGCTGTGCGCCGTGGGCCAAAGGCCGGGGCCGCTGGCTTGCAGTTATGCCCAGTTGCGCAAGCTGCAGCACCGGGGCCGGACACAGGAGCTGACCCTGAGGCCCGAGACCGCACAAAGCTGGCTGCTGCAGTGGCATGGCGCCGAGCCTGCGCTGCTGCAGGTGGACGAGTTGTTGGGCGATGGCTGGCGAGCGAGATGTGAGGGCCTGACCCAAACCGTGCAGGCCGTGCAACTGCCCGCCGGGCAGGGCGGCTCGCGCTGGCATCTGCAGGCCGGCGGCGTGGACTGGTGGCTCGAAGATGTGAGCTATGCCCCGCCCGAGAATGCGGCAGCAGCGGGCCAGACTGCAGAACTGCGCGCGCCGTTCAACGGCCGTGTGGTGCAACTGGGGGCGGTGGCCGGGCAGGCGCTCAAGGCCGGCGATGTGGTCGTGGTCATCGAATCCATGAAGCTGGAGCACAGTCTGAGCGTGAAGGCCGACTGTCGGGTCGAGGCCGTGCTGGTCAATGCCGGCCAGCAGGTGGCGCCGGGTCAGGTGCTGCTGAAACTGGCGCCCATGTCTGGAGGTCCTGCATGACGGATGCTGCTGAACGTGAAATGCTCTATGACCTGGTGCGTCGCTTTGCGCGCGAGCAAATCGCCCCCCATGTCACGGCCTGGGACGAGGCGGGCGAGTTCCCGCGCCAGCTCTATCGCCAGGCCGCCGAGCTGGGGCTGCTCGGCATTGGCTACCCCGAGGAGCTCGGTGGTACTGCGGCTACACACAGCCTGCGCGCAGCTCTGTGGCTGGCGCTGTGCCGCTACGGCGGCAGTGGCGGCGTGCTGGCCAGTCTGCTGTCGCACAACATCGGCCTGCCGCCCGTGGTGGCTCTGGGTAGTGATGCGCTCAAGCAGCAGGTGGTGCCCGATGTGCTCTTGGGCCGCAAGATCGCGGCGCTGGCGATTACCGAGCCAGGCGGCGGATCGGACGTAGCGGCGCTGCGTACCAGGGCCAGGCGCGATGGCCACGAGTATGTGATCGAGGGCGAGAAGACCTTCATCACTTCGGGCATGCGTGCGGACTGGATCACGGTGGCGGTGCGCACGGGCGAGGAAAGAGGTGCATCCGGCATCTCCCTGATCCTGGTGCCTGGCGGCAGCGAGGGTTTGAGACGCAGCCCGTTGCACAAGATGGGCTGGCAATGCTCGGACACGGCCCACCTGTTGTTTGATGGCGTGCGCGTGCCGGCCAGCAATTTGCTCGGCGCCGAGGGCGAGGGTTTTCGCGCCATCATGCAGAACTTCAACGGCGAGCGCCTGGGCATTGCCTGTGGTGCACTGGGCTTTGCCCAGGCCTGCTATGACGAGGCGCTGGCCTGGGCCCAGCAGCGCCAGACCTTTGGCGTGACGCTCAATCAGCATCAGGTCATACGCCACAAGCTGGTGGACATGCAGCAGCGCCTGCGCAGTACCGAAGCCTGGCTCAACGCCGTCTGCGCACGTGCCGATGGCGGCGACAGCGGTGCGGATTGGGTGGGCGAGGTCTGCGTGCTCAAGAACCACGCCACCCAGACCATGCAGTTCTGCGCCGATACGGCGGTGCAGATTCTGGGTGGCATGGGCTTTATGCGCGGCACGCTGAGCGAGCGCATCTACCGCGAAGTCAAGGTGCTGACGATTGGCGGCGGCACCGAGGAAATCATGAAAGAGCTGGCCGCGCGCCAGTGGCGTATCTAGCGCGGCTGTTGCAGCGGCCTCAGCCGTTGCCGGGAAATTTGAGCGAAATCAGCCTGAAACGCTTGTGAATGAAGCGTTATCAGCTTCTATCCAAGGAGCGATATGTCCGACAAAGCCATTATTACCTGTTCCATTACCGGGGTACTGACCGATCCGAATCAGCATCATGTGCCCGTGACGCCAGAGCAACTGGCGCAAGAGGCGCGCCGAGCCTACGACGCAGGCGCATCGGTGGTTCATGTCCACTTCAGGCGCCAGGAGGAGGGCAAGGGTCATCTGCCCAGCTGGGATCCGGCAGTGGCCAGGGCCTGCGTGGATGCCATGCGTGCAGCCTGCCCCGAGCTCATCATCAATCAGACCACTGGCGTGGTCGGCCCCGACTACCAGGGACCGTTGGATTGTTTACGTGCCACGCGGCCAGAGATGGCGGCCTGCAATGCGGGCTCGCTCAACTATCTCAAGACCCGCAGCAATGGAAGCTGGGCCTGGCCGCCCATGCTGTTCGACAATCAGCCCGCCAAGGTGCAGGACTTTCTCGATGTGATGGCAGAGACCGGCACATTGCCCGAGTTCGAGTGCTTTGACGTGGGCATCGTGCGCTGCGTGGGCATGTATGTGGAAACCGGCATGTACCGAGGCCTGCCCGAATACAACTTCGTGATGGGGGTGGAGTCCGGCATGCCGGCAGACCCCGATCTGCTGCCCATACTGCTCAGGCTCAAGATCAAGGATGCGCCCTGGCAGACCACGCTGATTGGGCGCAGCGAGATCTGGCCCACCCATTTGCGCACAGCCGAGCTCGGCGGACATCTGCGCAGCGGACTGGAAGACACTTTCTATCTGCCCGACGGCAGCAAGGTCACATCCAACGCTCCGCTGATAGAGCAGCTGGCTCGCTATGCGCGTGATGTGGGCCGTGAAGTCGCCACTCCCAGGGAGGCCAGGCAGATGCTGCACCTGGCGGCCTGAATCGGGGAGAAGTCACAGATGAACGCTTGTACTCCTCCTCGGACCGTGGCGCAGGCACTGGCGCAGACCGTAGCCGACCATCCCCACAGGAATGCCTATATCGACCAGGGGCGCAGCTACAGCTGGCAGCAGGTGGATGTCATGGCCAGCGCCTGGGCTGCCCATCTGTCCTCGCTGGGCCTGCGACCCGGTGATCGCATCGGCATCATCCTGCCCAACGGTCTGCCCTGGGTGCTGAGCTATCTTGCGGCGGCGAAGACGGGGCTGGTCGTGGTGGGCCTCAGCGTCCGATACCGCGATGCCGAGCTGGACTTCATGCTGCAGGACAGCCAGGTCAAGGCCGTGCTTGCGCCGCGCGAGTTTGCCGGCTTCGACTACCAGAACACTCTGGCGCAGGCCCGTCGGCGTTTTGCGGCGCTGGAGCATCTGCTGTGGGTGGATGAAGGATTCGAGCAAGCGCTGCGGTCCGGCGCGAAAGCCTTGCATGAAGGCGACGGTCCTGCATCGGATGACCTGCTGATGATCATCTACACATCCGGCACCACGGGCAGGCCCAAGGCAGCGGGGCTGACGCATCGCTCTCAATTGGGCTCAGCGCTGGCGCAGCATGCGCATGTGAAGGCTGCGGCGGAGGATATGGTGCAACTGGCCATGCCGCTCAACCATGTGGGCGGCATTACCTGCGGCGTGCTGACCATGTTGCTGGCGGGCGGCTGCTGCGAACTGGTGCCCATGTTCAGCCCCGAATCCGTGTTGAGGATGGCGCAAAAGCGTCCGCCGACCTGGCTGGTGGGCGTGCCCACCATGCTGACGCTGCTGCTCATGCATCCGCTTCTGGCAGAGGTGGATATGAGCCGGCTGCGCCTGATTGTGGTGGGCGGATCGAATGTGGAGCCGGTGTTGCTGCAGCGGCTGCAGCAGCAGTTTCCGGGCGTGAACATCATGAATCTCTATGGTCTGTCCGAGACTTCCGGGGCCATCGCGATGACACCCTGGCAGGCGGATCAGCAAGCCCTGCTGCACAGCATAGGCAAGCCGCTGCAAGGGGCGCAGCTGCGCGTGGCCGGGGCCGATGGCGAAGAGCTGCGCAGCGGCGAGGTGGGGGAGCTGTGGTTTCGTGGTGCAGGGGTGATTCCGGCCTATGTTGGGCAGCAGCAGGACGAAGATGCTTTTGCCGGCGGCTGGCTTCATTCGGGTGATCTGGGGTTTGTGGATGAGCAGGGCCTGATCCACCTCAAGGGGCGGCAAAAAGACATGTTCATACAGGGCGGCTTCAACGTCTATCCCAGCGAGGTGGAGGGCGTGATTGCCAGTCATGCAGGCGTGCTGATGGTCGCCGGCATAGGCGTGCCGGACCCCGTGCTGGGCGAGGTGGGGCGCTACTACATCGTGATCAGACCTGATGCCAGCGTGAGCGAGGAGGAACTGCTCACGCATTGCCGCCAGCAGCTCGCTGACTACAAGCTGCCGCGCCAGCTGGTGTTTCGCACCGAGTTGCCATTGACCCCGGCAGGAAAGATCCAGAAAGCCTTGTTGCGAGCAGAGGAGTGCTGTTCATGAATGTGCAATTTGATTTTTCGGGCCGCCATGTGATGGTGTTTGGCGGCACCACAGGCATCAACCTGGGCATTGCCCAGCACTACGCGATGGCAGGAGCCCGGGTCTCGGTCGTCAGCCGCAAGCAGGCCAATGTGGACGCGGCCCTGGCGACGCTGGGGGCGCAGGCCTTTGGCGTGGTAGCCGATGTGCGCGATGAACAGGCGGTGGCAGCGGCGCTGGCGCAGGCCGTGGCTTGCCACGGGCCGCTCGACGTGCTGGTATCTGGTGCGGCAGGCAACTTTCTCGCGCCTGCCCAGCAGATGTCGTCCAACGCTTTCAGGGTGGTGGTGGACATTGATCTGCTGGGCAGCTTTCATGTCGCGCGTCAGGCACTGGCGCACTTGCGGCAGCCCGGGGCGAGCCTGATCTTCATCACCGCGCCGCAGTCCACCGTCCCCATGATGTACCAGGCCCATGTCTGCGCCGCCAAGGCGGGAGTGGACCATCTGGCGCGGGTACTGGCGCTGGAGTGGGGCGCCAAGGGCATTCGTGTGAACGCCATTTCTCCCGGCCCCATCGAGGGCACGGAAGGCATGCGCCGGCTGGCCCCGCAGGGAGCTGAAGGAGACGCTCTGGTACGCAGCATGGTGCCGCTGGGGCGCATGGGAACGACCGCGGACATTGCCCAGCTGGCCCTGTTTCTGGGCAGCGATGCGGCCAGCTATATCTCCGGCACGGTCATTGCCTGTGACGGCGGGGCGCAGGGCCAGCTTTCGCCCATGGTTGCTGCCGCCGCGATGGCCATGCCGCAGCAGGATTAGAGACACAACAAGAAAAAGCGTGGGTTATGGGTTCCGGGTTGCACACTATCAAGGAGACAAACCATGATCGAGATGAGTCTGACGAAGGAGGCACGGGGCATCCGGCGCATTGCGCTGGGTGATCTGCTCTACCGCAGTGCGCGCAAGTCTGGCAGCCGCACTGCGCTGGTCGATGGTGCTGAGCGCATCAGCTATGCCGAGCTGGATGCGCGAAGTTCGCGCTTCGCGCATTACTTGCTGTCGACGCTGGGTACGGGCAAGCAGATCGGCATGCTGTGCGCCAATTCCATAGACATGGTGGTGGCCTGCAATGCCATTCACAAGGCGGGGCAGGTGTGGGTACCTGTCAATATCAAGCTGGAGGTATCGAGCATCGACTACATCCTGCGGCATGCTGAGGTGTCGGCAGTGGTGCTCGATCAGGAGTTGCTGGCCCTGCCCGGACTGGCCGAAATTCTGCAGCAATTGCAAGTGCCTCTCATCATCACGCGCCTGCAAATGCATCAAGTGCAGCAAGGACTGCCGGGCATATCGCTGATACAGGCCGAGGCAGGCCAGTCCGATGCTATGCCCGAGGTTGATATTGACGACAACCAGGCGGCCTTGCTCATGTATACCAGCGGCACCACGGGCAATCCCAAGGGTGTAGTGCATTCCCATCTGTCGGTATATGCGGCGGTCAAGGGCAATATCGACGAGATGAAATATGGCGAGGCCGATGTGCTCAGCGGCTGGTTGCCTCTGTTTCATTGCGCCCAGCATGCGCTGGTGCAGACTGCGCTGGCGGCAGGCGCTTGCACCGTGCTCACGCGGCAGTTTGTGCCGGCGGAGGTAGGGCAACTAGTGATGAAGGAAGGTGTGACGATCTTTGTCGGACTGCCCCTGATGTATGCCGCGGTGCTGGCCGATCCGGGTTTCGCGCCCAGCACCATCCGGCAGTGCATCTATGCCATGGCGCCCATTCCCAAACCCTTGATCGCCCAGATTGCGCAGCGCATGTGCCGCAATATCTCTCTAGCCACGGGGCAGACCGAGATATATCCGGCCACCATGACTTTCCACCCCTTGCTCAACGCCGAATGCGATGCCAATTTCTGGGGGCGCTCTCTGAGCACTTGTGAGACCGCCGTTATGGATGACGATGGCAATCTGCTGGGAGCGGGTCAGGTCGGCGAGATCGTGCATCGCGGCCCCAATGTCATGCTGGGTTATTTCAAGGACCCCAAGGCGACGGCAGAGGCACAGAAGTTCGGCTGGCACCATACCGGCGACCTGGGCATGTGGGACGCACAGGGACGGATGGAGTTCATAGATCGCAAGAAGGACATGATCAAGACCGGCGGCGAGAACGTGGCCAGCGTGAAGGTTGAAGCCGTGGTGCTGGCGCATCCGGAGGTGGCGGCCGCCGCCGTGTTCGGACTGCCGCACCCCCACTGGAGCGAGGCGGTCTGTGCCTTTGTCATGCGCAAGCCGGGGGCTCAGGTGGATTCGGAGTCGATACTGGCCCATTGCCGGAATCATCTCAGCGGCTTTGAAGTGCCAAAACTGGTCCATTTTGTGGAGGCCTTCCCGTCCACGGCGACGGGCAAGGTGCAGAAAAACGTGATGCGACGCCAGTTCGAGCAGGTGGCCAGAGAGCTTTGGGGCACCTGATATCCGGGTGTGCCCCGCAAATGCTGCCAGGGCCTGCAAAAGCAGGCTCTGGTTTCACTCTGCGGTCTCCTGCGTCCAGGACAGTACTGGGTCGGCTCGCGTCTCGATGAGCTTGTTGCGGGCCTTGAGCAGCGGGTCCAACATTTCCGGCTGAGGCACGATCCAGTATTCACCACGGTCAATGGCAGCAAAGACGCGGTTGGCGAACTCCTCGGTGTCCATGCCGTTTTCGTCGAGCAAATGGGTCATCATGCCGTGAAATTTTGCCGACGCCGCGTCAGGTGCTTCTCGGAAGATGGCTGTCCTGACGGGGCCTGGTGCCAGCAGCGAGACCTTGATTTGCGGATCAATGGCCGCGAGTTCGCCAGCCAGACCTTCGGTCAGCGCGACCACTGCGAACTTGGTGGCGGAGTAGGGGGCCATCATGGCACTGGGCAGAAAACCGCCTACCGATGCTGTGTTGATGATGCGGGCAGGCCGGTTGGCCTTGAGCAGACGCGGCACAAAAGCGCGCAGGCCATTGACAATGCCGTTGACGTTGACTTGCCAGGCCTGCTGCCACTTGGCATCGCTGATCTCCCAGCTATTGCCGGTGCTGAGAACGCCTGCGTTGTTGAACAGCAGATCGACCTGACCGAAAGCTGCATAGGCCTTGTCGGCCAGTGTATCCAGCGACGCCTGGCTGGTGACATCGGTGGCCACGGCCAATGCCTGATCTCCCAGTTCCAGCGCGACTTTCTCAAGACCCGCCTGGTCGCGGTCTGCAACCACGACCTTCATTCCAAGAGTGACTGCCTTTTTGGCAAGGCCTGCACCAATTCCACTGGCTGCACCGGTGATGACTGCAACTTTCATGATTTCCTCATTGGCTAAATACGAATGGATTAAAGCATTTTCGGCTTATCTATATTTCTCACGAATTCCCGCTTGACAGTTATTGAAGGTGTTTACAGTCTTTATTGATTGATTAAATGGGAAGACCTGCTTGACATATAAAAAATCCGGGCACAGTACGTCCGAATGAATTAATGGTTTCCACTAGGGACTGTAAACACAAACTTATTTTGTAAAGAGGAGAAATCAGAGTGATTTGAATTTGAAAAGAACAAAGAATCTCAATCCTCATCGCCAATTGGTGGCGGTCAGCCAGTATTGAGGTTTGAAAATGAATCCATTCATCAGTGGTTTGGAAGGAAAAGTGGTTCTGGTTACAGGTGGTGCCTCGGGCATAGGCCTGGCCAGCGCCCAGGCCCTGGCAGCCAGCGGAGCCAAGGTTGTGTGTGCCGATCTTCAGCAAAGCCAGGATTTGCCGCAGGGCTGCGAATTTCGCAAGCTTGACGTGAGCAGCGAGAAGCTGACCAATGAGTTGGTTGCTTACATGCTGGACCGCTATGGGCAGATTGATGGGCTGGTGACTTCTGCTGGCATTTCCCGCGTGGGTGATCTGGAGAGCATGCCCTTGCAGGAGTGGGAGCAGGTACTGCAGGTCAATTTGACGGGGACCATGCTCAGTGCTCGTGCTGTGGCCAGCCACATGAAACAGCGTGGTCAGGGCTCCATCGTCACCATCGCCAGCATCAACGGAATGCTGGGCAACCCGACCAATCTGGCCTATTGCACCTCCAAGGGGGCTGTGATCCAGATGGTGCGCAGTCTGGCATCGGATCTCGGTCCTTACGGCGTGCGGGTCAACAGCATCAGCCCCGGCTATATCCATACACCCATGACCACCATGCTTGATGAACTGCCTGTAGGCCGGGCTTTCGAGGCCATGCATTTGCTCAAGCGGGCGGGCAGGTCGCAAGAGGTGGGTAATGCCGTGGCATTTTTGCTTTCCGATATTTCTTCATTTATTACCGGGGTCAATCTTCCGGTAGATGGTGGATTCTCTGCAGCAAAAGTAATTAATATTTAAGGAATTCCAATGAAATATGACGTCATAGTGATTGGTTGCGGAATGTCCGGAATTCTGGCTGGTATTCATCTGAAGAATAGCGGGAAGAAATTCATTATTCTGGAGAAGGCCGGGACATTGGGGGGGACCTGGCGGGATAATACTTATCCAGGCCTGACTTGCGATGTGCCATCGCACGCCTATACCTATTCTTTCGAGCCCAACCCCGAATGGTCTCGGGTACTTCCGCCCGGAGCCGAGATTCAGCAGTATTTCGAAGGCGTGTTCAAAAAATACGGTATTGCCGATTTTTCGCAGTTCGGCACCGAAATCACGCGTGCCGAATGGACGTGCGATGCATGGACGCTGCAGGATCAGCATGGCAAGCAATACCAGGGCAAGGTGGTGGTTGCCGCCACAGGTGTGCTGCACCACCCCAACTATCCGCAGATCAAGGGCCTGGAGGAGTTCGAGGGGGACACGATTCACAGTGCACGCTGGGATCATTCTGTACCGCTGGACGGCAAGAGGATCGCCGTCATCGGCACGGGATCAACGGGCGTGCAAATTGTCTCCGCACTGGCGTCGCGTGCCAGGGTGCGGCATTTTCAGCGCACGGCCCAGTGGATTTTCCCGGTCGAGAATCCGGCTTTCAGCGAAGAGCAGCGTGCCGAATTCCGCAGCAACCGCGATCTGCTGGTTTATCTGCAGCGCGAACCCACTTATGTAGCCAATGTGGAGCGCTTTACCGAGGGTGTGCTGGACCCGAATTCGGAGCAGATTCAGGAAATTCAGAAAATCTGCCAGGATAACCTGGACGGCTCTGTTGCAGACGCAGCCTTGCGTGAAAAACTGCAGCCTCATTACCGGGCTGGTTGCAAGCGCCTGATTTATTCACCCGACTATTACAAGGCGATCCAGCACCCCGATTCCGAGTTGATCACCGAAGCTATTGCCAAGGTCGAGAAAAAGGGAATGCGTACCAGCGACGGCGTGCTGCATGAGGTGGACATCATCGTCCTGGCCACGGGATTCAAGACCGACCGCTATGTGCGCCCCATGAATGTGACGGGCCTGAACGGAGCCACGCTGGAGCAGGCCTGGAGCGATGTGCCCACGGCATACAAGTCCATCTCGGTGCCGGGCTTTCCCAACTTTTACTTCATGAACGGGCCGACTTCTCCCGTGGGCAACTTCTCGCTGATCGATACCTCGGAAATGCAGTGGGGCTACATCTCGCAACTGATAGAGCGTGGTCAACAAGCCGGTGTAGCAGGGCTTTCGGCCAGGCCCGAAGCCCTGGCTCAGTACGACCAGGAGCGCTTGCAGGCCGCCAAAGGCTCGGTCTTCGGCTCGGGCTGCAACAGCTGGTACCTGGATAGAAACGGTGTGCCCAACACATGGCCTTGGTCGCAGTCGCGCTTCAGGCAGGAGATGAGTGCGCCGGTATGGCAGGACTATATCCACCACCAGACCGAAGAGCTTGTGGCCTGAGTGCCGTCTTGCGCCCGTCCTGGCCTGTCCTAGTCGGGCGCGCTCCATCAACTTCAAGGAGTCCCAATGCAGATACACCCAGAAATGGCTGCCGTGCTGGAGCAGTTCAAGGATGCTCCGCCCATGGATTTTGTGGCCACTCCGGTGCCCGAAATCCGCAAGCTCATGGACCACATGGCCTTCCCGCCTGCCGACCTGCCCATGCATGAGGTGCGCGAAATCGACATTCCCGGTGGCGATGGCCAGCCGCTCAAGCTGCGCCTGTACCGTCCCGGCACCGCGCAGGCAGCGCCGGTCATGGTCTATTTTCACGGCGGCGGCTGGTGCATAGGCACGCTGGAAACGCATGACAATCTGTGCCGCCACCTGGCGCGTATTACCGGCATGAATATTGTGTCGGTCGATTACCGGCTGGCTCCCGAGCATGTCTTTCCCGCCGCGCTGGACGACGCCTATGCTGCCACGCGCTGGGTGGCACTGCATGCGGCCGAGCTGCATTGCGATGCGCGGCAGCTGATGGTGGCGGGCGACAGCGCGGGGGGCAATCTGGCCGTCGCCACCTGCCTGCGCGCCAAGGAAGACGGCTGGAGAGGCATATCCCGGCAACTGCTGTTCTATCCGGTCTGCGATGCGCATATGGATGCGCCATCGCATGCGCTTTATGGGCAGATGCCGTTTCTCACCACCGAAGCCATGGCCGCGATGTGGCGTCACTATCACCCTGCCATGCCTGCACATCCACTGGCCTCCATCATGCAGTACCCCGATCTCGCTGGTTTGCCGGCAGCAGTGCTGGTGACGGCGGAGCTGGACATATTGCGCGACGAAGGAGAGGCCTTTGGCCTGCGCCTGCAGCAGGCCGGCGTACCCGTTTCCAGCCTTCGTGCGCAAGGCATGCTGCATGGGTTTGCCAACTTCAGCACCCTGGTGCCGACAGTGGCAAAGTTGCTGCAAGAGGCTTGTTCAAAGCTGTCTTTCGGCAAGACATCGGCTGTTGGACAAGCCTGATACATGCAACTGTTCATGTATACAGTTGTGTGTGATGGATGCCTCAGTTTTATCCCCGCATCATGTGGACGCTCTTGTGGAAAACTATGCTTTCAATCCTTGAAACCCGCGCCAGATGGTGATTTGCACGGATTGCCTAAAAAATAGACGATTTGAGTAAAGGGACTGAATCGAGGGTTTTTACCAGTGGTTCTGAGGTTGTAAAAAAGCCCGCCAACCGTTGCCGGTAGCGGGCTTTTTTGTGGGCTCAAACGTGCTCAGGAAAGTTGCTGAGGCATGGGGCGTGTGCGGTAGAACTGCATGGGAGACTCTTTCATTTCCTTGGCATGCTGGTTGAGCACTGACTTCTTCATCTTGCCCACCACATGCATCTCGCAGGGCTTGCAGTCAAAGCGCAGCGTGAGCTTTTCCTTCCCGTTGATCAGCTGCAGCGGCTCTGCCTTGATGGTGCCCTTGACGCCGATCACGCCCTTGGCCTGCTTGGGACACAGGCTCATCGAGAAGCGCACGCAGTGCTTGGTGATCATCAGCGAGACTTCGCCTTCTTCTTCCTTGCTCTCGTAGGCGGCGTCGATGATCTTCACGCCATGCTTCACATAGAAGTCATGGGCCTTCTGGTTGTAGACATTGGCCAGATAGGTCAGCGTGTCCTCAGGAAAAGGCACGGGCGGCTCCACGGGCTTGGCGCGGGGCAGGCGCACAAAGCCGTCGGCGCGGGCCTGCTCCAATGCGGCAACGGCATCGCGACGCAGCTGGTTGAGCACCGAGGCGGGTACAAACCAGGGCTGGCTCAGGCTCAGTGAAATATCGTTCACCTCGAAAACCGTCGCGCCAAAGCGTCCCAGTTGCTCGCGCAGCGTGGCTTCTGCCTTGGCTGGGTCGGTGGCGCTCTGGTGCTCGTGCGCGATGGCGGCAGCCCCGACAAATCCGTCCTCGTCGGTCAGCGTCAGCGCAAAGCCGGCAGCAGCTTCCTTGAACTCGGCCCATAGACCGATGCGGCGCTCGCTGGATTTTTTCTCCAGCGTGCGCACCCAGTCCATATCGCGGTTGCGGTTGATTTCCAGGCCCTTGCGCAGATCCTTGAATTCGGCAATCTCGTTTTTGGGGAAGACGCGCCAGATGCCTTTTTTGGCGCTCACGCATTCGGCACGGTTGATGTGCACGCCCACCAGTTCCTTTTGCAGATCGTAGTAGCACAGACCGTCGCCGTTGTGCAGCTCGGCGGTCTTGTCGCTGGTTTCGATCTCGAACCATTTGTCGCCGACCTGTGTCACCCAGCCTATGGCACGACCCGGTGTCTTGGGCGTGTCGAAGGCGCCGATGTCATCCTTGCGGCCGTTGACGAAGTAGTCTGTGAACTCGCGGTTGAAATTCTGATCCGGATCGGGTTCGAACGAGAAAGTGGTGCGGCCTGACGACGAGCGCGCCAGCGGCTGATCGGAGAACTCGCGCTCCTCGATGATTTCGTCGAGCAGCTTGCGGTAATGGGCCGTGATGTTCTTCACATAGCCCATGTCCTTGTAGCGGCCCTCGATCTTGAAGCTGCGCACGCCGGCGTCGATCAGCGCGCGCAGGTTATCGCTCTGGTTGTTGTCCTTCATGGACAGCACGTGCTTTTCGTGCGCGATGATGCGGCCGCTGGCGTCTGTCACCTCATAAGGCAGGCGGCAGGCCTGGTTGCAGTCGCCACGGTTGGCGCTGCGTCCGGTATGGGCATGGCTGATGAAGCACTGGCCCGAGTAGGCCACGCACAGTGCGCCATGCACAAAGTATTCGATGGTGGTGCGGCTCGGGTCTGTCGCGGCGCGCACGGCGGCAATCTGTTTCAGATCCAGCTCGCGCGCCAGCACGATCTGCGACAGGCCGGCGTCCTGCAGAAAGCGGGCCTTCTCGGGCGTGCGGATATCGGTCTGGGTGGACGCGTGCAGCTGGATGGGTGGCAGATCGAGTTCCAGCAGACCCATGTCCTGAATGATCAGCGCATCGGCGCCGGCGTTGTAGATCTGCCAGGCCATATCGCGTGCGCCCTGCAGTTCATCGTCGCGCAAGATGGTGTTGAGCGTGATGAAGATGCGGCTGCCAAAGCGGTGGGCATGCTTGATGAGCCGCTCCAGATCGCGGATGTCGTTGCCTGCAGTCGCTCGCGCGCCAAAGGCCGGTCCGCCGATATAGACGGCGTCCGCGCCATGATTGACGGCTTCGATGCCGATATCGGCGTCGCGCGCCGGGGACAGGAGTTCGAGCTGGTGGGGCAGGAGAGACATAGGGGCAGGATTATCTCAGCAAGCCCCGGTTTCGGCACAGCGGCGGGTAATCGCCTGTATCAATGGCCGCGTGGGCTGAATGTGCGCGGAAATACCACGGGCCCGCTGCGGTCCGCCAGCCGGTAGCCCATGGCGGGGCGGTTCGACACGCCTTCCACATGGCCGGCTTCGACCAGAAAGTTCGCTGCCAGCATGCGGGTGCGAAAGCCGCTTTTGTCCACGCTGCGACCCAGCACGGTTTCATAGACTTGCTGCAACTGAGGCAGGGTGAAGGGCTCGTTCAGCAAAAAAGCGGGCAGCGAGGTGTATTCGACCTTGCTGCGCAGTCTCTCCACCGCCGCCTGCAAGATGCTGCCATGGTCAAACGCCAGTGCGGGCCGGCGCAGCAATTCATCCACTTCGAACCAGGCCACATCGGCCGCATTGGCGCCTTTGGTCAGTTGCAGTTCATGGGCGGGAATCAGCGCAAAGTACACATGGGTGGCCGACCAGCCACGCGGATCACGTGCCGCGCCGCCCCAGCTGCCAAGCTGTTCCAGATAAGGGCTGTCCACACCCGTCTTCTCCTTGAGCTTGCGCGCGGCGCAGGCCTGCAGATCGGCATCGAGATCCACATTCACAAACCCTCCGGGCAGAGCCCAGAGGCCGGGAAATGGATCGTCTTCATGGCCTGGGCGTTGCACCAGCAATACATTCAAGCGGGCTTGCGCAATCGTGAAGATCACCACATCCACCGTGGTGTAGGGACGGGGAAAGTCCGGCGCTGGCTTGGAGTGACGCTGTGTAACGGTCATGAATCAGGCTTGACTGGATGAATGTTGGGTTGTATTGTACAACTTGCACAAGTTGTTCAATACAACTTATATCTGTAGCTGGAGCACAGTCCAAGCATGCAGACGAATGCCGACAAAGCCGGGTCCGGGTTTGCAACCAGGCTGTGGCACCGCGGAAAGTACGCCCAGGTCGGGCCTCGGCAGCGCTAGAACCTGTCATGAGCCAGGTCGACAGCTTCAAACATAGAGAACAAGAAAATGAAAAATCAAAACACCACCGCACGCAGCAAGTTCCTCAGCCTGGTGCTGAGACACAGTCCCGAGACCATAGGCCTCAAACTCGACGATGCGGGTTGGGCCCACACCGATGAACTGCTGGCCTGTCTGGCGCGCTCCGGCCGACCCACCAGTCTGGAGGATTTGCAGATCATGGTGGCCAATAACAACAAGCAACGCTATTCCTTCAGCGCAGATGGCAAGCGCATACGCGCCAATCAGGGCCACTCCATCAAGGTCGAACTGGGTCTTGAGGCAAGACGCCCTCCTGCAGTGCTCTACCACGGCACGGCCACGCGTTTTCTGGATGCGATCTTTCATGAGGGCCTGAACCGGCAGTCACGCCATCATGTCCACTTGTCGGAAAGCCAGGCAGTGGCTGCTCAGGTCGGCAGTCGTCACGGCAAGCTGGCCTTGCTGCAGGTGGACGCCGCGCGTATGCAGGGCGAGGGCCATGTGTTCTACCGCTCCGACAACGGCGTGTGGCTGACCGATGTCGTCCCGGCCCGGTATCTGCTGAAGCTACCGTCATGAAAGTTTCAAAAATCATAGCTATCGACGCAGATGGCGTGCTGCTGGACTACAACCTCGCCTATGCCTCAGCCTGGGAGCGGGTGTTTGGCGAGCGTCCGGTGTTGAAGCAGCCTGACGCCTACTGGGCCATGGAGCGATGGGGGGGTCGCCAACTTGCAGGGCGAGGCTCTGAACCGTTTTCGCGCCAGTTTTGATGCGCAGTTCTGGTCCGGTATTCCCGCGATTGCAGGAGCGCTACAGGCTTGCGAGCAGCTGTGCGCCGCCGGTTACGAGCTGGTCTGTGTGTCGGCGATCAAGCCGCAGTTCGCCGAGGCTCGGCAGACCAATCTGCGCAAGCTGGGCTTTCCCATATCGCGTGTGATCGCCATCAGCAGCCGTACTGATCCGGGCCTCAGCCCCAAGGCTCAAGCCCTGGCCCAGTTGCAGCCCTTGGCATTTGTCGATGACTTTCTGCCGTATTTCGAAGGCGTGGGCGAGAGGATTCACAAGGCACTGGTGCTGCGCGAGCAAGGCGGGTCGCCCAATACCGGGCCGGGTCTGCAGGCCATTGACTCCACTCACGCCACGCTGGCGGGCTTCTCCCGTTGGTGGCTGAACCATTATCAAGAAGAACAGACATGAACCGAGATTACGAAATTCGATCCGTACCCGATCTGGTGGCCCAGCTCGACCAAGGCTACCGCCCCAAATACCTTTGCTTCTGGGGCCATCAGCCCGAGAAGAATGGCTCAGCGGGAAAAGGCTGCCTGAGCCAGTGGTTTCCTGCTCCATTCACCGTCGAAGGAGACCGCTTTGCCACGGCAGAGCATTTCATGATGGCAGCCAAGGCGCGGCTGTTCGGGGATGAAGAGGCGCGCGCTCAGGTGCTGGCTGCGCCGTCTCCGGCCAGTGCCAAGCAGATAGGGCGCAGCGTGCGAAATTTTGACGAGGCACGCTGGAAGGCGGAGTGCTTCGATATCGTGGTGCGCGCCAGTGTGGCCAAGTTCTCGCAGAACCCGGCCATGGGGGAGTTTCTGCTGAGAACTGGTGAGCGTGTACTGGTCGAGGCCAGTCCGCGCGACCGCATCTGGGGCATCGGCATGGGCGCGGCCAATCCCGACGCCGAGCAGCCGCGCAAATGGCGCGGACAGAACCTGCTGGGTTTCGCGCTGATGGCCGCGCGTGCGCAGCTGAGGGGCGGACAATGAGCACGCTGGACCGTTTTGAAGGCGCTCTGCTGGGCCTGGCCTGCGGCGATGCCGTGGGCACGACGCTGGAGTTTCGGACGCGCGGCAGCTTTGCGCCGCTGACCGATATGGTGGGGGGCGGGCCGTTTTCACTGAGGGCCGGACAATGGACGGATGACACGTCCATGGCTTTGTGCCTGGCCGAGAGCCTGGTCGTCAAGGAAGGTTGCGACTCCGGGGACCAGATGACGCGCTACGCCAACTGGTATCAGTGGGGTTACTGGAGCTCCACCGGGCACTGCTTTGATATCGGCATGGCAACACGCGAGGCGATACAGCAATACCTACGCACCGGCAATGCGCTGGCGGGAAGCGAAGATGCGCGCAGCGCCGGCAATGGCTCGCTGATGCGGCTGGCCCCGGTGGCCATGGCGTATGCCCATGACGAGCAAGAGGTGCAGGAGCGGGCGGCGCTGAGCTCTCGCACCACGCACGCGGCTGCGGAGTGCCTGGATGCCTGCCGTCTGTTTGCCGTGGCATTAAGCCGTGCCCTGCTGGGCGCCAACAAGGCGCAGGTGCTGGATCTGGCCGCGCTGCCGTTTGGCAGCCCACGCATTGCCGAGATTGCACAAGGCAGCTGGCGCGGCAAAAGCCGCGAGCAGATCCAGAGCTCGGGCTATGTGGTGCACAGTCTGGAAGCAGCTTTGTGGTGTTTTGACAGGCTTGAGAGCTTTGAAGCCGTCGTTCTGGAGGCAGCCAATCTGGGTGACGATGCCGACACCACAGCGGCCATTGCCGGCCAGATCGCGGGGGCGTTCTGGGGGCGCAGAGGCATTCCTGCGCACTGGCTGGAAAGACTGTATCAGCAGGCTGATATTCGCGCGCTGGCGCAATCGATTTATGCGCTGAATCAGGTGCTGGCCCGATAGATTGCGCGTGGCCATGCTCCCACCACGGGACCTGCTCACACCGTGCAGGCAGGTCACAGATCCTTGGTTGTCGTCGCGGAGGTCGGGCTTGCACGGTCTGGGGGTGTCTGTGGCCGTGGTGAACTTGCCGGCCTTCAAAAAAAAGGCTTTCCCTGCAGCCAGGAAAGTCCGGCGCAGCGTGCACCATCCCTGTCAACGCGGCACAATCAAGGCGCTGAGTCGAGTCGGCGATGGTGCAAGAGCATGGTCGGCAGCTTCAGCCGAAATCCGAAATATCCCCAGCAGCCGGAGTCTGTGCTCAACGCAGGAAGAGTCGGGCCTGCTCGGGCTTGCTAGCAATTGCTCCAATGGAGTTCTGGTCCTTAGACTCCAGGGTTTGCCCCTTCGCTTGCACATCGAGCTGGTATCGCAGGCTTTGCCGCTACGCTTGAGGCTTTGGCCTGGCGTAGGCTTGCGTGCCACAGCCTTCCGCTTCATCAAGGAGAAAGCATGTCCATGACTGATCGCTCGGCCCAGCGCCGCTGTGTTCGCACCTCGTCTGCCCTGAGCCTGGCCCTGGTCGCCGCATCCCTGTCGTCCGCTTACGCTGCGGATGCGGAAAAGCCTCTGGTGGTGCGCATTGCCCATGGCGGCCCGGTCTCCGGTCCCATCGCAGCCCTGGGCAAGGATGAGGAGAACGGCGTGCGCATGGCGATTGACGAGCTCAACGCCCGCAAGCTGCAACTGGGCGGCCGTCCCGTGCACTGGAAGCTGGAGGCCGGCGACGATGTGGGCGACCCCGGTCAGGCCACGGCGCTGGCACGTCGCTTCTGCGACAAGAAGGTGGCGGCGGTGGTGGGGCATCTTCAGTCGGGCACAACCTTGCCGGCGGCCAAGATCTACAACGACTGCGGTATTCCCAATATCACGCCCGCAGCCACCAACCCCGCGATTACCGAGGCAGGCTATGACGACACCTTCCGCGTCATCGCCAATGACCGGGCCATGGTCAATGCCCTGCTGGACTATGCCGTCAAGCATCAGGGCGTCAAACGCATCGCGATCGTGGACGATCGCACGGCCTATGGGCAAGGCATCGTCAAGCTGTTTGAAGCCGCAGCGGCCGAGCGCGATGTGCAGATCGTCGACAAGCAGTACACCAGCGACAAGGCCACTCAGTTCTCGTCCATCCTGACCGCCATCAAAGGCCGCAAGCCCGATGCGATCTTCTTCGGCGGGCTCGATGCACAGGCCGGTCTCATGCTGCGCCAGATGTCGCAGCTGGCCATGAATCAGGTGAAGTTCCTGGGCGGCGATGCGCAATGTTCGGAGCGCCTGCCTGCCATGGCCGACAAGGTGCCGGCGCTCAAGAACGTGGTTTGCGTGATGAGCGGCAGCTCCCTGGGCAATATGCCCGGCGGTCTGCTCTGGAAGCAGAAGTACGATCAGCATTTTCCCGGCCAGTATCAGGTCTACAGCCCTTACGCGTATGACGCGACCATGGTGCTGGCCAAGGCCATGCTGAGTGCCGATTCAGCCCAGGCCGAGGCTTATCTGCCCCGCTTGCGCCAGATGCGCTACGAGGGGGTGACGGGCACGATTGCCTTTGATTCGCAGGGCGAGTTGCAAAGCCCGCGGGTCACGCTCTACGGCTATGACTCCGGCGAGCGCAAGGAACTGGTGATCAGCGGTCATTGAGCGGTATCGGTGTTTCTTGAAGGAATATCCGTCAAGCCTTTGTCTGTCAGGTGCATATAGCTATGGATTTTGATGCTTCCGTGCACGAGCACTTCATGCACCAGGCGCTGGAGCAGGCGCGCCGCGCCGCCGCCTGTGGCGAGGTGCCGGTGGGGGCTGTGGTCGTCAAGGACGGGCAGGTCATAGGCCGCGGTCATAACAGCCCGCTCTCTGCCCAGGACCCAACGGCCCATGCCGAGGTGCTGGCCCTGCGCGAAGCGGCTCGGACTCTGGGCAATTACCGGCTTGAGGGCTGCACGCTGTATGTGACGCTGGAGCCCTGCACCATGTGCAGCGGTGCCATGCTGCATGCGCGTGTGGATGCCGTGGTCTATGGTGCGGCCGAACCCAGGACCGGTGCGGCAGGTTCGGTGCTCGATGTCTTCGACTACCCCGCCATCAATCACCAGACGCGGGTGCTGCGTGGCGTGCTGGCCGCGCAATGCTCGGCGCTGATGGCCGAGTTCTTCCAGCAGCGACGCCAGGAAAAAAAAAGCGCAGCAGCCGCACCCGCTCAGGGACTGGGCGCTGCGCAATGCCGATGAGGCGTTTGCCGACCTGCCCGCCTGGCCCTGGCGGCCGCAGTGGCGCAGCGACCTGCCGGCGCTGCAGGGCCTGCGTCTGGCGGTGGTCGATGAAGGGCCTGAGGATGCAGCACTGACCTGGCTGTGCCTGCATGGCAGCCCGGGCTGGGGCTATGGCTTTCGGCATCTGCTACCCGATTTGCTGGCCGCCGGTTATCGTGTGGTGGTGCCCGATCTGCCAGGGTTCGGGCGCAGCGACCAGCCCAAGAAAGACAAACGACACAGCGCGCAGTGGCATTTGCAGGTCATCACCGAGCTGATCGAAGCGCTCAACCTGCGGCGGCTGGTCCTGGTCGGGCAGGGCGATGGCGGCCGCCTGGGTCTGGCTGCAGCGCAAGCCCTGCCAGAGCGCTTTGCCGGCGCGTGGCTGATCGATACCTGGCCGCTGAATGCGCAGCCAGAGCCGCGTCGGCAATGGTTTGAGCAGGCAGCGCGCAAGCCCGGCTGGGATGTGGCCAGGGCCATGGCCGAATTGGAAGGGTGCAGCAATGCCGAAGAGGACCGCGCCTGGAATGCACCGTTTGCGCAGCCCGGCCATCGGGCCGCGCTCAAGGCCTGGCCGCGTCTGCAGACCGAGCTGGCTGCGCCGCCCGCCGATCTGCTGCAGCAATGGGCGCAGGCCGGCAGGCTGTGGCTGCAGCCCGCAGCCACGCAGCAGCCCGTGTCTGCTGCGCAATGGCAGGCAGCCTGGCTGCAGGCCGTTCCGCAACTGGCGGTGCAGGCCGGGGTCTGGCGGCAAACCCGGCCTGGCGCTCCGGTTCCTGCAGCACAGCAGGGCGGTGGTGCAGCGGCTGTGGAATACTTTGCGCCGTAGCCCGATCGGTCAGACCGGCGGAGCAAGAATCTGAACTAGGACTTACGCAAACAAGAATGCAACAAGGGCTCGCCTTCTGAGGCAGTCGCCCGGCCTGAACCTGTTTTGCGGAAGTCGTATGAACTTCTGAATCTGCGGATTCACCCACTTTTCACGGAGCATGCGGCCGACGGTCGCATGAAAAGGCTTTGGCAACCTCGCGCAAATCCCCTGGATCCACTACAGCGCCCCAGCAGCAAGATCCCCACCACGCCCACTCGCACGGGCAGGAGTTGGTCCACCAGGCTCATGTGCATGACGAGCACTGCAGCCATGAGCACGGTCACCACGATCATCACGACCATGTGCATAGCGCCGATGGCAGCTGCTGCGGCCATGATCACAGCCATGGCGGCAAGCATGTCTATATCTATTCGCCCTCGGGGGCGGTGCGCGACAAGGCAGCCTTCAAACGCGGCATCAAGCAGCTGGAGGCCCTGGGCCACGAGGTGGAGGTCGATGCCGATGCGCTGGCCAGCAGCCAGCGCTTTGCGGGTGACGACGCTACCCGTCTGGCTGCTATCCACCGTGCAGCGGCCAGCGGAGCCGATGTGGCGCTGATTTCGCGCGGCGGCTACGGTCTCACGCGCATCCTGCCGGGCATCAAGTACAAGACCGTGGCGAAGGCGATTGCGGGCGGTACCAAGTTTGTCGGCCTCAGCGACTTCACGGCTTTTCAGCTGGCCATGCTGGCACAGACCGGTTCGGTCACCTGGGCGGGTCCCGCGCTTAACGCCGACTTCGGTGTGGACAGCAAAAAGACCGGCGAGCCCGTGGACGACATCATGCTGGACTGCTTCGAGGACCTGCTCAGCGGCCAGGGCGAGGGCGCGGGCTGGCAGATGCCCAGGATTGGCGAGCTGCCCAATGGCAAGCCGCAACTCAAGGACTTCTATGTTCCTGGCGGGGCCACCTTGTGGGGCGGCAACCTGGCGGTGCTGGTGTCCTTGCTGGGCACGCCTTACTTCCCGCAGGTCGACGGCGGCATTCTGTTCATCGAAGACGTGGGCGAGCACCCCTACAAGATCGAGCGCATGCTGACGCAGCTGCTGCTGGCGGGCGTGCTGCAAAAGCAAAAAGCCATCATCTTTGGCCAGTTCACCGATTTCAAGCTCACCACCCACGACAAGGGCTTCAAGCTGCAGACCGTTGTCGACTGGCTGCGCATGCAGCTCAAGCGTCCCGTGCTGCAAGGCCTGCCCTTCGGCCATGTGCCCACCAAGGTGCTGCTGCCCGTGGGCGCACAGGTATCGCTGTCTGTGGAAGGCCGGGATGCGCTGATCTACTGGGGACATGTCTGACGACAGACTGCCGCTGAGGTTGAGCCGCCAGCATGGCCTGCGCCTCGTGTATGTGCCTAAGAAGATTCAGTTTTAATAGCTGTTAACGTAGGCTGCATATGGGCTGAATGCCAATCTGGCTTGTATTTTTGAGATCTGGAAGGACGCACGCATGGGCAAGGCTGCACTGCCGTGGACCGAGGAAATGCTGGCCCTGCTGGGCCAGGAAAAAGACGCCGTGCTGGCCCAGCGCTGGGGCACATCGGCCAAGACGGTCAACCTCAAGCGCAATGCGCTGGGCATTCCCGCCTTCGGGCATTTCCAGTGGACACAGCCAGCGCTGGCTCTGCTGGGCCGGGAAGCGGACGCCGAGGTGGCGAAGCAGCTGGGCATCAGCAAGGCCAGCGTGGTGGCCAAGCGCACCGAGCTCGGTATTGACTCGGTGACAGGAGCTGCTGCCAGCAGCGCTTTCGACTGGAGCAACGAGGCTGTGGCTTTGCTCGGCACCGCATCCGACGCCAAGATTGCCGGGCAACTGGGCCTGAGCCGCCTCACGGTCTACAACGCGCGCATCGCCAGGGGGATTGCTGCTGCAGGCCGTGGGGCAGCGGGCAAGAGCCGCGAACCATGAACCGTGCTGGCGCGCCAGCGACCAAGCTTGGGCCGACCCGGCCGCGGACTCTGCTGCGTGCGGTACTGCTGGGCTGGCTGTGGCTGGCGGCCCTGGCCGGCTTTTCCCATCTGCTGACGCGCTTGCCGCCCTGGGGCTGGCTGTTCGCAGTCCTGTTGCTGGTGCTGTTGCCAGCCTGGGGGCATTGGCTGCTCCTGATGCTGCGCAAAAAGCTGCTGCGCTTGCAGTTCGCGCCGCAGGGGCATATCGGCCGCTGGCTTGGCGGCGGTTGGTGGCCGGCCTGCAAGGCATTGGCACTGGCCTTGCTGCTGTGCACCAGCTCACTCTGGCAGGCCTGGTTTCTGGCGCCCTGGGAATGGGCGCTGCTGGCGCTGGCACCCTTGCTTTATGTCTTGCTGGCCTGTGGCATGCAGGCGGGCCTGAAGCGAGAGTTTTCATCGCCGGCCTTTGCCTGGGCCTGGGCTCAGCGCGCTGCCACCTGGCTGCTGTTGGTGCTTTGGGGCGGCAGCTGGCTCTGTGCCATGGCCAGCCAGCAGGATCTGGGGCGGGGGCTGGCCCCAGGCATGGAGCCCGAGGCATTGAATCATGCGCTGGCCCAGATTCACGCAGCGCCCTCGGGGCTGGTGCGCTGGGGGCTGGATGCCCTGCTGGCCGTGCAACTGGCGAGTGGCGCCATGGCCGACCTGCCTCAGTTGCCCGTGCTGCGCCTGTTGCTGCTGGCGCTGTTCGGCCCGGTAGGCGTGTTGCTGTGCCTGGGGCGCGCCATGCAGGGGGCATCGGCTTCCTCGGCGCTGCTGCTGCAGGCCAGGCCTTCGGGGGCAGTGCGCAATGCCGCGCCTTCGCCGGCCGCTCCTTTGCTGGCCCTGGTTGCCGTGCTGGTGCTGGGCATTCTGGTGCAGACCACGGCCGCCCTTGACGGTCTGGCGCGTGCGCAGGAGAGCCCGCTGGCGCTCAAGCGTCTGCCCGAGTGCGAGCGCATCGGGCAGCAACTCTATCGCCTCGGCACGCTGAACGCCACACGTCAGCAGGTCCTGCAACTGCTGGGGCGGGCCCAGGCCGGGCAGGCCCTGTGCCAGAGCATCCCGCAGATGAACCGGCAGCTGGATGCCGCCGTCGAGCGCTATCTGGACTGGTATTTCAGTCTGGGGGCGGAGTGGGGCCGCATCCTCAGTCTGCTCACGGGCGATGTGAGCCAGTTTCTGCAGAACAAGCTGAGCGAAACCCTGGGAGCCACGCCAGGGCTGGAGGGCTGGGTGCAGACTCTGCAGAAGCAGGCACTGACCAGCGGCGCTGCTCTGGCCGAGGGCCAGCAGCGCATCGAGGAAACCCTGACGCGTCATCATCTGGCCCTGAGTCCCGAGCAATGTCTGGTGCGTGCCGAGGTTGCCAGTCTGCCTGCGTTGGAGCTGCTGGGCGATGCACGCCAGCGGCTGACGGCCAGTGCCCTGGTGGGCACGGGGGGCGGTGCTTTTGCCGCAGCCGTCGCGGGCAAAGCCATGGCCAAGGCCTCGATGAAGGCCGCCAGCAAGGTGCTGGCCAAGGCCGCTGCCAAGCAGGGTCTGGGCAAGGCCGGGGCAGCGGTAGCCGGTGCGGTCGTGGGCTCTGTCGTTCCTGGTGTCGGCACGGCCGCGGGGGCGGTGGCGGGAGCGGTCGCTGGTGTGGTGCTGGGCGTGGGGATTGACTGGGCGGCACTTTATGCCGAAGAACTGCTGACACGCGATGCCATGCGCGCCGATCTGCGTGCCGCGCTGGGCGAGCAGATGCAGAGCCTGAGCCGGGCCATGGGCTGCCAGTAGGCGAATCAGTCGCGTTTCAGCAAGTCCGTACAGAGCGGCGGCAAGAGCCGAGGAAAACCTGTGCTGCGGGTGCTGTCTAGGGCTGCATTCCCGCGAGCGCAGGCGTACAGTGAAGTTTCGCTGCAGGAGTTGCATATGCTCAATTACTCCCTCATGAAACCCGAAGGCATCTTGCTGCTGGAGCCCCATGGGCCCCTGACCGAGCAGGATTTCGACGGCGTCAGCCAGGATGTGGACGAATTCCTGGCCGAGCATCCCAAACTGCATGGGGTGATGATTCAGTCCAAGGACTTTCCCGGCTGGGAAAACTGGGCCGGCTTCAGCGCCCATATGGGCTTTGTCAGAGATCATCGCCATCAGGTGGAGCAGATCGCTCTGGTGACCGACAGTCATCTGGCGGGCATGGCCGAGTTTGTCGGCAGGCATATCACGCATGCCGAGGTCAGGCATTTCCCCTTTACCGAAGATGCCATGGCCATGCAGTGGCTGCATGCGGCCTGAGTCGTCTGTCTGAACCCGCCCGGCAACTCTGCCGCCGAGCCGCGGCAAAGTTGCCTGGATCCGCCTAGCCCTGTTTTCGGTGACCGGTCGTCGCGGTCGCTGCGGCTACTGCCTGCTGGGGGGCCTGTGCGTAGCGCTTGAACTCCATGGTGTAGGTGGCGCGGCCCTGAGTCATGGAGCGCAGATGCGTGGCATAGCCGAACATTTCCGATAGCGGTACCTCGGCCCTGATGGTCTTGCCGTCGCCTGCGATATCGTCCATGCCCTGCACGGCGCCGCGGCGCGAGGACAGATTGCCCATCACGGCGCCTGCGTATTCCTCGGGCGTCTCCACCTCGACGGCCATGATGGGCTCCAGAATCACAGGGTCGGCTTTCTTGCAGGCTTCCTTGAAGCCCAGGATGGCGGCCATGCGGAAGGCCTGCTCCGAGGAGTCCACATCGTGGTAGGAGCCGAAGGTCAGCCGCACCCGCACATCGACCACGGGGTAGCCGGCCAGAACGCCCGAGTTCATGGCTTCACGCAGGCCTTTTTCCACGGCAGGAATGAACTCGCGCGGAATCACGCCGCCCTTGATTTCATCGACAAATTCAAAGCCCTTGCCCGATTCCAGCGGCTCCACGCTCAGCACCACATGGCCGTACTGGCCTTTGCCACCGGACTGGCGCACGAACTTGCCGTCCACATCGTTGACTGTTTTGCGAATGGTTTCGCGGTAGGCCACCTGGGGCTTGCCCACATTGGCGGCCACATTGAATTCCCGTTTCATGCGGTCAACGATGATTTCCAGGTGCAACTCGCCCATGCCGGCAATGATGGTCTGGCCCGATTCCTCGTCGGTGCTGACTCTGAAGGACGGGTCTTCGGCCGCGAGGCGCGCCAGTGCCAGGCCCATTTTTTCCTGGTCGGCCTTGCTCCTAGGTTCCACGGCCTGGGCGATCACGGGTTCGGGGAAGGAGATTTTTTCGAGCACGATGGGCGCTTGCGGATCGCACAGCGTCTCGCCCGTGCTCACGTCCTTGAGGCCCACGCAGGCCGCAATGTCGCCGGCGCGGATTTCGTCGATCTCCTGGCGTGCATTGGCATGCATCTGCACGATACGGCCTATGCGCTCCTTTTTACCCCGGGTCGGGTTGTAGACCAGATCGCCCTTGGTCAATACGCCCGAGTAAACGCGTACAAAGGTCAACTGGCCCACGAAGGGGTCGGTCATGAGCTTGAAGGCCAGGGCGGCGAATCTCTCATCATCGCTGGCATGGCGTATCAGCGTGGTGCTGGCGCTGTCGTCCTCGCTATGCCCTTCGATGGCAGGAACATCGAGCGGCGAGGGCATGAGCTCGACAATCGCATCGAGCAGGCGCTGCACGCCCCGGTTCTTGAAGGCCGAGCCGCAGAGCATGGGCTGAATTTCGGTGGCGATGGTGCGCAGGCGCAGGCCGGTGATGATGTCCTCGGCATCGAGGTCGCCGCTGTCCAGGTATTTCTCGGTCAGGACTTCATTGGCCTCGGCAGCGGCCTCCACCATTTTCTGGCGCCATTCCTGTGCGCTGGCCAGAAGCGCAGCGGGGATCTCCTGGTACTCGAACTTCACCCCCTGCGACTCGTCGTCCCAGAAGATGGCTTTCATCTTGATGAGGTCGACCAGACCATGAAAATCGGCTTCGGCTCCGATGGGGATGACGATGGGAACCGGATGGGCCTTGAGGCGGTCCACCATCATCTGGCGCACACGAAAGAAATCGGCGCCCACGCGGTCCATCTTGTTGACGAAGGCCAGGCGCGGCACCTTGTACTTGTTGGCCTGGCGCCAGACGGTCTCCGACTGTGGTTGCACGCCGCCCACGGAGTCGTAGACCATGACTGCGCCGTCGAGAACGCGCATGGAACGCTCGACCTCGATGGTGAAGTCCACGTGGCCAGGGGTGTCGATGATGTTGATGCGATGGGCCGGGAAATTGTGTTCCATGCCCGACCAGAAGGCCGTGGTGGCTGCCGATGTGATGGTGATACCGCGTTCCTGCTCCTGCTCCATCCAGTCCATGGTGGCAGCGCCGTCATGGACTTCGCCCAGCTTGTGGTTGACCCCGGTATAGAACAGTATGCGCTCGGTGGTGGTGGTCTTGCCGGCATCGATATGCGCGGAGATGCCGATATTGCGATAGCGTTCTATGGGCGTGTGGCGAGCCATGATGACCTCCCTGAAACACAGTTCTGAAACTGAAGTGCCGGCGCCATGGTTGCGGAGCCGGCAAGCAGAGGAAACGCATCGGAAATACTAGAGAGATGGCTACAAACTCACTGCCAGAGTGGGTATGGCCCGCGGCATAAAACACAAGCCGCAGGCCAGGGCGCAAGGCCTGGAGCCTGGCGGGCATCCGGCTTTCCCTTCATTCAAGAACAAGGACTTGTGAACATGACAGAGCAGAGCATTCAGATCGCAGCCTACAAGATGGTCTACATCCTGGTGGTGGAGCAAAGCTTGCGTGCCGGTGAAGGAATGAGCGAGAAAGCGCTTGCTGCCGACCTGCAAAAGCATGGCATCTTCGACGGCGAGCGTCAGTCTGCGCTGGACTGGGCCGTCGCGAGGGGCTGGCTGCAAAAAGCAGGCGGCGAGGTGCGCTTGACCGAAGCCGGCTTTGACATGAACTTCACTCAGTAGCGGCAGGCGTCGGGCAGCCGCCGCCCCGGCGCCTATTCCAGATAAACGCCTTTTTCCTTTTTGCGCGCCCGCATGCCGGTGCGTAGGAACAGCTCGCTGCCGCCCTGCACGGCCAGGGGCTGGCCGGGCTTGCCGCCGTCCTGGGCCAGGTGGGCATCGGCGCGCGTATTCCAGTGCTCCAGCAGATCCTGCAGGGCAAGGCGCTCTGCTTCGGTCAACTGCGGATGCTGCTCCAGGAACTCCTGCAGATACTGGCGCGCATCCAGCTCAAGCTGCTCGCGCGTGGTGGCCAGCGAGATATAGCTGATGTCATCGTCGCGCCCGCTGGTATGCGTGCCCAGCAGATAGCAGCCGATATAGTCGCCCCGGGGCTGACCCACGGCCGGGTCCTGGCTGAGTTTCTTGAACAGACTGAAGGGCCACATGCATTGAATTCCTTGGGACTGACGCAAACAGGAAAGCACGACAGGCATGGAGCGCCATGCCTGATCCGAATCTGCGTAAGTCGTTTTCCTAACACCGGGCCGGGGCCCAAACAGGTATTGTCGCCCATGGCTGGACGCGATCAGCATGTGGATGTTGCGCACCGGACGCATGACAAGAGGCGATATGGGAGACATCACTTTGGCGGCAGAGTCCTCTGCCCGTCTCTGGCTCAGGCGCACATTGCATCTGGCGGTTGCGGCCACCGGGCTGGTTTTGCTGGCAGGGGCCGCGTTGGCGGTCTATGGCGTGCGGGCCCAGCCGCGCATGGACGGCAAGCTGGTCCTCGCCGGGCTTGAGCGCAGCGTGTGGGTCAGGCGCGACGAGTCCGATGTCACGCATATCAGCGCCCAGTCGCCGCAGGATGTCTGGCGGGCCCTGGGCTTTGTCCATGCGCAGGAGCGCGGCTGGCAGCTCGAGTTCAACCGCCGTCTCATGCAGGGACGGCTGTCGGAGATTCTGGGCCCGGCCACGCTGGAGCTGGACAAGCTGATGCGTGCTCTCGATATCCATGGTGCGGCGCGTCGCCAGTACGCGGCGCTGCCGCCCTCGGTGCAGGAGGCCTTGCAGGCCTATAGCCAGGGTATCGCCGCCTTTTACGCCAGGCCTTCGCAGGCTGCAGCGCCGGAGTTCCTGCTGTTGGGCACCAGGGCCGGAGCAGGAGGGCCATCGACCTGGGAGCCTGAAGACACCGTGGGCTGGGCGCTGATGATGGCGCTGGATCTGGGCGGCAACTGGGGCAACGAGTTCGCACGGCTGAATCTGCTGCAGGTCCTGAGCACCGAGCAGCTGTGGCAGCTGATGCCGGCCTATCCGGGCGAGCAGCCCGCGACGGCGGTGGATCTCGCCAGCCTGTACCGCCAGCTCGGTGTTTACCGGGAGACGAATGCCCAGCCCAAGGCTTCGGCGCCGGCCGGGCAGATTCAATCAGTCTTACAGCAATGGGCGGCCTCCATGGCGAAGGATATGGGCACGAATGACGGACTGGGCAGCAATAACTGGGTGGTGGCCGGCAGCAAGACCCGAAGCGGCAAGCCCTTGCTGGCCAACGATCCGCATCTGGGGCTGAGCGCTCCGGCCATCTGGTACTTCGCGCGTCTTCAGTCGCCAGAGGGCCGGGCCGGTGACGGCAGTGCCCTGAGCGAGCTGGATGTGACAGGGGCCACCTTGCCCGGCATGCCCTTTGTGGTGCTGGGCCGCACGGCGCAGGTGGCCTGGGGCTTTACCAACACCAACCCCGATGTGCAGGATCTGTATCTGGAGCAGATCAACCCGGCCGATGCCAGCCAATACCGCACGCCGACGGGCTGGGAAAAGTTTGTCGTGCGCGAGGAAATCTTCAAGGTCAAGGGCCAGAGCGATGTCAGGGTGACGCTGCGCAGCACGCGCCACGGCCCGGTGATCAGCGACGCGCAGCAGCAATATGGCAAGGTCATCAACACCGATCGCTATGCGCTGGCCCTGCGCTGGGCGGCGCTGGATACGGACAACCGCACGGTGGAGGCCGGCCTCAGGGCCAACGGGGCGCAGACTGTGTCCGAATTGTTCGAGGCATTCTCCATCTACCACTCGCCCATGCAAAGCATTGTGGCGGCCGATGTGCAGGGACATATCGGCTTCAAGGCCGCAGGCAGGGTGCCTGTGCGTGCGCCCGGCAATGACTTGCGCGGCGTGGCGCCGGCGCCCGGCTGGGATGCGCGCTATGACTGGCAGGGCTGGCTGGGGTACGACCAGACGCCGCAGGACGATGGCGGCACGCGAGGCTTTGTGGCCACGGCCAACCAGCGCGTGACGGAAGCCGGCTATGCGCATTTTCTGACCCAGGACTGGAGCCTGCCCTACCGCCACCAGCGCATAGAGCAGTTGCTGGCGGCAGGCAGCGAGCATGACGTGGCCAGCATGGCGGCGATTCAGAACGATGTGCAGTCCCTGGCCACCCGGGCCTTGCTGCCCGTGCTGCGCAAGGCTCAATCGAGCCACGCCCTGGCAGCGCAGGCACAGCAACTGCTGGCGGGCTTTGATGGGCTGATGGAGCGGGACAGGCCCGAGCCGCTGATCTTCTCGGTCTGGGTCGACGAGCTGACGCGCGGCCTGGTGATTCCGCGTATTGGCGAGCAGCGCTTTGTCATGAGCTACGGCAAGCGGGACTTCCGTGCCGGGCTGGAGGGAATGCTGGCGCGCAATGACGCCTGGTGGTGCGCGCCGCTGAGCTGCGAGCAACAGGCCGGACAGGCGCTGACCCGCACGCTGGACAAGCTGCAGTCGGCCTACGGCAATGATCCGCGCCAATGGCGCTGGGGCGCTGCGCACCCGGCGCTCAGCGCGCACAAGCCTCTGGGCTCGGTGGCGGCACTGGCGGGGGTCTTCAATGTGAGCGTGGCCTCGGGCGGCGACACCTATAGCATCAATGTCGGGCAGTACAACGCCAACCCGCCGCCCTCCGATGCCAAGGGACCGCTGGCCGGACGTTTTGTCAGCCGCCACGCGCCCTCGCTGCGCGCCATCTACGACCTCGGCGATCCGGAGTCCTCGCAGTTCATCTACCAGACCGGGCAGAGCGGACTGGCGCTGTCGGCCCGTTATGCGGACATGAGTGCGGAGTGGGTCGATGGCCGCTACCGAAAGCTGCAAATGCAGCCGAGGCGCTGGCGCCATGTGCTGGAGCTGCAGACCGGACAGGGCGTGGGCGGCTATAAATAAGTGAGCTTATAGCGCATGTTGTAAATTGATTTCAGATATAGATAATGCTGAAAATCAATGATTACATGCGCTACAAGCTCCTGTAGAGATAGCAAGCAGCAGTCGCAGTCTCAGCAGTAGCAGTCTTTCAGCGCAGAAAGTCCTCGATCAGCCTGGCCACGGCCTCGGGCTGGTCGTGGTGCAGCATATGGCCTGCGTCCTGCACGCGGGCGATCTCGCATTGTGGGATGTGGCGAATGCGTTCGTGGTATTGCTCCAGCGTGTAACGGCCCTGGTGCCAATGGCCCAGGCTGTCGTCCGAGGCTTCGACCGACAAGGTAGGTGCGCTGATGGCGGCCAGGCAGGCAAGTGCTTCGTCCACGCGATACAGATAGGGGTTGGAGAGCTTGTGTGCGGCGTCGCCCAGAATATGCCAGCGACCCTGGGCATCGGGGGCCGACCAGTGATGAGCCAGCCATAGGGCTTTGTCGCGGGGCAGGCGGCGATTGGTTTTCTGCAGGCGATTGGCCACGGCCTCCACGCTGTCGTAGGGGGCGAGACCCATGGCGCCCGCCCGCTGCTCGCGCAGCTGATCCATCCATTGGGCCAGACGCCCGGGGGCCTGGTCGGGCCTTGTGGGCGCCATGCCGAAGCCCTCGAGATTGACAAAGCGGCGTATACGCTCGGGCCGCGCGCCCGCATACATGCAGGAGATATTGCCGCCCATGCTGTGGCCGACCAGGTCGATGGGCCGATCGGGCGAAATCTGCTCCAGCAGCATGTCCAGGTCGGCCAGGTAGTCGGTGAAGTAGTAGCTGTCGCAGGGCTTGGCGCTGCGGCTCAGGCCGAAGCCGCGCCAGTCGTGAGCAAGGATACGGCGGCCCTGCACAAAGGCGTCGCTGAAGGCGTCGACCACAAACTGGTAGGAGGCGGCCACATCCATCCAGCCATGGGCCAGCACCAGCACGGGCAACTCGGGATCGATTCCCGAAACTGGCTCGGGCTCCCAACTGCGCTGGTAGTAGTGCATATTGCGCACGGGCAGCATCTGCGAGCGCCACTGGCGGCGCGGCTGATAGGGCGGGATATCGGTGAGCTGGCCGGTCAGCGTGGGGTTGTGCGTTGTCATATTGTCTCCGTTGTTTTGATTATTGCTGCGCTTGCAGCATGGCCCGTCGTGCACGGGACAGCTGTGTCAGCAAAAACAAGGAGTCTGCCCTGATCTTGTACTGTCAGGCTCTAAACTTGGAAGCATGACTTCTGCTGCATCCACTTCCCGTCTTTCCATGAATCCCGTCGCTCTGGGGCAGAGCGATCTGCGCGTCAGCCCCATCTGTCTGGGCACCATGACATTCGGCGAGCAGGTCGATGAGGCTCAAGCCTGGCGCATCATGGACCGAGCCGTGGAGCGCGGCGTGGATTTCTTCGACACGGCCGAGATGTATGCCGTGCCCGCCCGTGAGGCCACCTTTGGCGCGACGGAATCCATCATCGGCCGCTGGCTCAAGGCCCGCCCCGGCATGCGCGAGCAGATCACGCTGGCCAGCAAGGTGGCCGGCCCCTCGCGCGGCATGCCCTGGATCCGCGAAGGCTCGGGCATGTCGGCGCAGGACATCGTGCGTTCCTGCGACGCCAGCCTTGAGCGCCTGCAGACCGAGGTGATCGACCTCTACCAGATCCACTGGCCCGAGCGCCATGTGCCGGCCTTCGGCGGCATGTATTACGACCCGAAAAAGGAAAGCTCGCTCACGCCCATCCACGAACAGCTGCAGGCGCTGGCCGGTCTGGTCAGGCAGGGCAAGATCCGCCACATCGGCCTGTCCAACGAGACGCCTTATGGCGTGCACGAGTTCGTGCGCCTGGCAGAGCAGCATGGACTGCCGCGTGTGGCTGCGATCCAGAACCCTTACTGCCTGATCAACCGCAGCTATGAGAACGGGCTGGACGAAAGCTGTCACCGCCTCGAGGTGTCGCTGCTGGCCTATTCGCCGCTGGCTTTCGGCCTGCTGACGGGCAAGTTCGATCAGTTTGCACCGACCGAGGCCGGTGCGCCCAAGGAGGCACGCATTGCCAGGTATGAATCCGTGCAGAAACAGCGCTGGGGTCGCCCCGATGCGCTGGCCGCAGCGCGCCGCTACAACGCGCTGGCGCGCGAGCACGGCCTCACTCCCACGCAGCTGGCATTGGCCTTCTGCTACACCAAGTGGCAGGTGGCCAGCACCATCATCGGTGTGACTTCGGTAGCCCAGCTCGACGAGGATCTCGATGCCTGGGGAACTAAGCTGTCTGCCGAGCTGCTGGCCGAGATCGACCGCATCCGCTGGGAGATGCGCGATCCCGCTGTCTGATCGCTTTATTGAGAGAAAATGGCGGATGGCCCATATCGGGCATACGCCACTAGCTATCAAAATTGAATCATGGCAAAAAAAGACAAAAACGCCCATGTGAGCGAGACTCCAGCCACGCAGATGCTCAGGGCCCACAAGGTGGAGTTCACCGAGCACCCCTATGACTATGTGGAGCATGGCGGCACTGAAGAGTCAGCGCGCCAACTGGGGTTGGACGAGCACGCAGTGGTCAAGACCCTGGTGATGCAGGATCAGGATGCCAAGCCGCTCATCGTGCTCATGCATGGCGATTGCAAGGTATCGACCAAGAACCTGGCGCGCCAGATCGGGGCCAAGAGCGTGGAGCCTTGCAAACCCGACGTGGCCAACCGCCACAGCGGCTATCTGGTGGGCGGTACCTCACCCTTCGGCACTAGGCGCGAGATGCCGGTCTATATCGAGGAAACCATACTCGCGCTGCCACGCATTGCCATCAACGGCGGGCGGCGCGGCTATCTGGTGCAACTGGCCCCTGAGGTTTGTACCCGTCTGCTCGATGCCCGGCCGGTGCACTGCGCGCTGGCAGAATAGGGGGCTAGCCAGCCGGGGCAGACGCCGGCTGGCAAAAAACGCAAACAACAAGGACTTACGCCAACCAGGATGTACAACGGGCATGACGGTCTACAAACCGCCGTGCCTGATCCGGGTTGCGCAAGTCGTGACAACAATCGGTGCCGTCGACCTTGGTTGGCGAGCCTTAGGGCCAGTCTCTGGCCGAGGAATTCCTTTGAACGCCCTCTATCCCGTTATCGCCGTCATCGCGGCCTATCTGATTGGTTCGCTGTCCTTTGCCGTCATCGTCAGCCGCGTCATGGGCCTGAACGACCCGCGCACCTATGGCAGCGGCAACCCCGGGGCCACCAATGTGCTGCGCTCGGGCAGCAAGGCGGCAGCGGCTGTCACGCTGCTGCTGGATGCGCTCAAGGGCCTGGTGCCCGTGGTGCTGGTCAAAGCCTTCGGCGCGCAGTTCGGGCTGGGCGACAGCACGGTCGCGCTGGTCGGCCTAGCTGCTTTCCTGGGCCATCTGTACCCGGTGTTCTTTGGCTTCAAGGGGGGCAAGGGCGTGGCCACGGCCTTGGGCGTGCTGCTGGGCATCAGCGGCTGGCTGGGTCTGGCGACGGCGCTGACCTGGGTCATTGTGGCCGTGTTCTTCCGCTATTCCTCCCTGGCCGCGCTGGTGGCATCGGTGTTCGCGCCCGTGTATTACGTGCTGTGCAGCGGCATTGTCTGGGATGCGGAAACCCCCATCACTGCCGCGATTGTCGTGATGGCGATCCTGCTGGTCTGGCGTCATCGCGAAAACATTCAGCGCTTGATCGCCGGCAAGGAATCCAGGCTGGGACAGAAAAAGACCGATGGCTCCAAGCTTGCAGAGGGCGCTGCCCGCAAGAGCGGTAAGAGCAAGCATCGCTAGGGCGCGGCTGCTGCATTTCTCCGAGGCCGCCTTCAGGCCGTTTCCATTCAAGCGCAAGAAGCTCCTGATTAAATAGCAAAAAATATGGCTTCCAGCCCATCGCAGCGCGACTACAGCGCTCCCTGTCCTGGTTGTGGCGCGCCGGTCCACTTCGCCAGTGCGCAATCGAGTTTTGCCGTCTGCGAGTTTTGCCGCAGCACCGTGCTGCGCGATGGCGAGACGCTCAAGCGCATTGGCTCCATGGCCGAGGTGTTCGAGGACTACAGCCCGCTGCAGCTGGGCGCCTCGGGCATGGTCAAGCGCAACGGCAAGCCCGAGCCCTTCACCATCGTGGGCCGCGCCCAGTACAAAAGCGCGGCCGGCAACTGGTCGGAGTGGGTGGCTGCGCTCAGCAACGGCGAGCTGGCCTGGCTGAGCGAGGACAACGGCAGCTTTGTCTTTGCCGTGAACTGGCAGCCGCCGGGCTGGAACGTGAAAGAGTTCCAGCAGCGCGAATGGCGCATGGGCCGCGAGCTCAAGGCAGGCACGGAATCCTTTACCGTCACCAGCATTCAGGATGCGCAACTGATGGCGGCTCAGGGCGAGCTGCCCCAGCTGCCCCAGCTCGGCAAGAGCTTCAAGCTGGTGGAGTTGCGCAGCGACAAGAACCAGATTCTCTCCATCGACTTCAGCGACAAGACACCGGCCTTCAGTCTGGGGGCAGCCGTGGCGCTGGAGGCTTTGCAGATGCAGGGCCTGCGCAGCAGCGCCCAGAAGAAAACCCAGGGGCGCCACTTCAACTGTCCCAAGTGCGGTGCCGTGGTGCCCGTGCGCTTCGACACCACCAAGGCCCTGAGCTGCCCCAGCTGTGGCAGCCTGATCGACATGTCCAAGGGCATGGGGGCGGAGCTGAGCTATGCCGAGCAGCGCCGAAAGGTCAAGCCTCTGATCCCGCTGGGCAGCGAAGGCACGCTGGATGGCCTGAAATGGCAGGTCGTGGGTTTTCAGAGGCGCAGCGGGCGTGGCCTGGGCGAAGATGAGGACGACAGCTTCACCTGGGATGAGTACCTGCTCTACAACAAGAAGGCGGGCTTTTCGTTCATCGTCGATTCGGAAGACGGCTGGAGCACGGCCCGCGTCATCACGGGAGCTCCCAAGCTCAGCAAGAACGGCGCCACTGCGACCTATCTGCAGCGCAAATACCAGCGCGACTACGCCTACCTGGCGGAGACGGAATATGCAGAGGGCGAGTTCTACTGGCCCGTCTTCAAGGGCGCCAAGTCCAGCAATGTGGACTTTGCCAATGGCGGCAAGCAGTCCACGCTGGCGCTGGAGACCGCCAATCAGGAAACGACCTGGACCCATGGCCAGCGCGTTTCGGCTGAGACGGTGGCCAAGCGTTCGGCACGGCCAAGCTCAAGGATCGCTCCCAGGTCAGTCCTCTGTCGGGCAGCGGCTTCAGCTGGGGGACGATTCTGTTCTGGTTGTTCCTGCTGCTGTTCATCCTGCCGTTCCTGCGTGCCTGCATGTCCAGTCCCAACTGCGACCCGCGCACAGATCCCAACTGCACGTACAGCCGCTCCAGCAGCGGTTCCTACGGTGGTTACACCTCGGGTGGCAGTCATAAATAAGCGTCGCTGCTCTCACAGGCAGGCCCCCCATCTCATTACAGGAGAGACATCATGAATTTCGACTGGTTCAGCGCCCAGAACTTCTTCGGCTCCATCATCTACGCCCTGGTGGGCGTGGTGGTGTTCTGGCTGTGCTTCATCATCATCGACAAGATCACGCCCGTGGACATGTGGGCCGAGATCGTGGAGAAGCACAACAAGGCACTGGCCATGGTGGTGGCGGCCATGTGCCTGGGTATCAGCATCATCGTCGCTGCGGCGATACATTGAGGCTCCCCCTGAGGCGCAGCGCGCCTTCCCCCTCTCTCTACGCGCTGGGCGCTAGGGGAGGGGGACGACAGCTTCGCTGTGGGGCGGCGGGGCCGCCCAGGCCCTTGCTCGCTGTCCCTGGCAGGCAGAGGACGGCGCGCCTGTTTTACGGTTAAAGGAATTAGATGACTTCGATGGTGGCCGAGGAGCATAGCGCTGGCCAGGGGCCTCGGCCCATTGATGTTGCGCTGCTGGCCAGCGTCTTCGTGATTGCGGCCTGCGGCCTGCTCTACGAGCTGGCGGCAGGCGCGCTGGCATCCTATCTGCTCGGTGATTCGGTGCTGCAGTTCTCCACCATCATAGGTACCTATCTGTTTGCCATG
Organism: Comamonas sp. wu1-DMT; assembly: GCF_040187805.1. Classification (NCBI taxonomy): domain Bacteria; kingdom Pseudomonadati; phylum Pseudomonadota; class Betaproteobacteria; order Burkholderiales; family Comamonadaceae; genus Comamonas; species Comamonas sp. wu1-DMT. The sequence continues at coordinate 616,739 of NZ_JBANEM010000001.1, read as the reverse complement.
GGCATAGGCTCGTGGCTGTCGCGCTATTTCGAAGATCAGCTGCCCGCGCATTTTCTGCGTGTGGAGCTGATGGTGGCGCTGGTCGGTGGTGCCTTGCCGGCCGTGCTGTTTCTCGCCAATGCCTATGCGCCGGGCGCGTTCCGCTTTCTGCTCTACGGCATGGTGATGGTGGTGGGAACGCTGGTGGGGCTGGAGATTCCGCTTGTCATGCGCATTCTCAAGCGCAATGCATCGCTCAAGGATCTGGTCTCCAAGGTGCTGACCTTCGACTATCTGGGAGCCTTGGCCGTGTCGCTGGCGTTTCCCATCGTGCTGGTGCCCAAGCTGGGCCTGGTGCGCACAGGTCTGCTGTTCGGCTTCATGAACGCGGCCATTGCCGTGTGGGCCCTGGTGCTGTTCAAGCATGAGCTGCGCAATCTGCGTGCCCATGCCTGGGCCTGTGCACTGGTGCTGCTGGCCCTGGGCGGCGGCATCGCGGGCGCGGATCAGCTGACCCGGCTGGCCGACGACCATTTCTATCAGGACCGCATCGTGCTGAGCAGCAGCTCGCCCTACCAGCGCATCGTGGTGACACAGGGACGCCAGGGCGCGCGGCTGTACCTGAACGGCAATCTGCAGTTTGCCCAGAGCGACGAGTACCGCTATCACGAAGCGCTGGTCCACCCCGCCATGGCCGCACATGGTGCACCGAGGAAGGTGGCGGTGCTGGGTGGTGGCGACGGCATGGCCGTGCGCGAGGTGCTCAAGTACCCCGGCGTGGAGTCCGTGGTGCTGGTGGAGCTGGACCCGGCCATGACCGGCCTGTTCAAGAGCAACGCCATGATGACGGCGCTCAATGGCAATGCACTCAACGATGCCCGCGTGAGCATCGTCAACACCGACGCCTTTCACTGGTTGCAGGAGACTGCGGACACCTTCGATGTGATCGTGGTGGACTTTCCCGATCCCACCAATTTCGCCATAGGCAAGCTGTTCACCAATAGTTTTTATTCGCTGCTGGACAAGCGTCTGGCGGCCAGCGGCTATGCCGTGATTCAGACCACCTCGCCGCTGATTGCGCGCCAGAGCTTCTGGACCGTGGTGCAGACCGTGGAGTCCGTGGGTCTGAGGGCACGGCCCTATCACGTGCATGTGCCCAGTTTTGGCGAATGGGGTTTTGTGCTGGCCAGTCACCGTCCCTGGCGCGAGCCCGAGGCTTTGCCCGCTGGCATGCGTTTTCTGACCCTGCCCACGCTGCGCCTGATGTTTGACTTCCCTCTCGATATGGCGCGCGTGCCGACCGAGGTGAATCGCCTCTCGAATCAGGTGCTGGTCAACACCTATGAGCGCGAGTGGGGCAAGGTGGAGCATTGATGCGGGCCGATCTGAAACGGCGCGACTGGCTCGGGCTGGCGGCCGCCAGCGCTTTGGGCGCAGCGGGCCTGGCCGGCTGCAAGCAGCCAGCGCCCAGACTGGAGGACTTGCCTGGCGGCTTCAGCGGCGTGGCGCTGGAGCGTGGTCATGGCCTGCGCCCTTTCTGGCAGCGCCTGGCACAGGGGCTGGAGCTACCTGCACCTGCGGTGGTACACCGGGCGCCAGTAGTGATTGCGGGCGGGGGCATGGCCGGGCTGGCGGCGGCACGCGCGCTGGAACTGGCTGGCGTGCAGGGCGCAGCCTTGCTCGATACCCAGGCCGCCATGGGAGGCAACAGCCAGGGCGGGCAAGTCAAGGGCATTGCCTGCCCCCTGGGTGCCCACTATCTGCCCGTTCCCGGCGACGATGCCCATGAGGTGCAGGACTGGCTGGAGGAGCTGGGCGTGCGCCAGCGCTTCGCTGGCCGCTGGCGCTATGACGAGCGCTATCTCTGCCATAGCCCGCAGGAGCGCCTGTACTGGCAGGGCGGCTGGCATGAGGGACTGCTGCCCGTGCAGGGCGTGAGCCAGCGCACGCTGGAGCAATATGCGCTGTTTGAAAAGCAGGTCGAGGCAGCGGCTCAGGCGGCGGCCTTTGCCATGCCTTCCATCCGTGTCTGGCAGCGCGAAGCGGGTTTGCCTGCCTCTCATGCGGTGCTCGATGCACAGCGTTTCGACCAATGGCTGGCGGTGCAGGGCCTCGATGACGAGCGTCTGCTCTGGTATCTGGACTACAGCTGCCGCGATGATTTCGGTGCCGGTCTGAGCCGCGTCTCGGCCTGGGCGGGGATTCATTATTTCGCCAGCCGCCATGGTTTCCACGCGCCGCGCCTGCAGTCCGGGCATGAGAGCGAAGCGGATGGCGAGCAGGTGCTGACCTGGCCCCAGGGCAATGGCTGGCTGGCGCAGCAACTGGCGGCGGGACTGAAAGCCACGCAGCTGCAGACCGATTGCAGCGTGCTTGCCGTCACCGAGGACGCGGGCGGTGTGCAGATCGAGGTTTATCACCATGGCCGCCAGCAGCATGAACGCTGGCTGGCGCGCCATTGCGTGATGGCGCTGCCCAGCTTTATTGCTGCAAGAGTGCTGCGCAATGCGCCCGATTTTCTGCGTGCCGTGGCGGCTCGCCTGAACTGGGCTCCCTGGCTGGTGGCGAACATCCATATCGACCGACCGCTGGCCGACTACCCCGGTGCCGAGCCCGCCTGGGACAATGTGCTGTACCGCGACGGCAATGCAGGAGGCCTGGGCTATGTGGATGCGGGCAATCAGCGGCTGGACCGCATACGCCGCCAGCCAACGGTGCTGAGTTACTACCAGGCGCTGGGCGACTGGGCCGATGGGCGCAGGCAATTGATGCAGCAGCCGTTTGCCTTCTGGCGCGAGCGCATCGTGAACACGCTGAGCGAGCCGCACCCAGACCTGCTGCAGCATGCCACACGCATGGAAATCACCCGCTATGGCCATGCCATGGCGATTCCGCGTCCTGGCGATCAGCAGATATTGAGCGCAATAGCCGTCAAGTTCAGTGCCAGCAAGCGCAATCTGCTATTGAATGGGGAGCGAGTGCAGGGCCTGCCCACGCCTGCGACGGCGCGGCTGAGCTTTGCGCATTCGGACTGGGCTGGCTATTCGGTGCTGGAAGAGGCGTTCACGCGTGGTCACCATGCCGGCCTGATCGCTGCACAAGGCGTTTAGAAAGGGTCAGCGTCTGCTGCCCGGCAGCTTGACCATGCGGTACAGCTCGGCGTTGCCGCGTGCACTGTGAATGCCAAGCTGTGCCATGGAGCGCAGGTCCAGATCCAGCGTCAGCGAGGAACGCGCCAGCGCGGAGGTGATGGCCGGCCTGCGCCCCTCCAGATGCCAGATGGGCGGGTACATGCTGTGGCCATCCCGGTCGATCACGCTGGCAATCTCGGGTTCTTCCAGACTTTTTCCGCGGCGCAGCACCACGGCCACTTCGCCATTGTCCAGCTGCACATAGGTGCCGGGCGGGTACAGGCCCACGACATCGATCAAGGCCTGCTTGACCTCATCGGCGTATTGGCCGCCCTGCTGCAGCACTTGCAGCGACTCGGTAGCCGAGCGGCCGCTACGGGTCTTGCGCGGGCTGATCAGGGCAGCATAACGGTCTACCGTGCCCAGAATGCGTACCAGACGCTCCAGCGGCTGCAACTGTGCCAGCGGCGCGGGCTGCAGCACCACATGGTGGTATTGCACGGTGTCCAGCCAGAGTCGGTCACGCACCATGAGCCGCTCCAGCATCAGCCGGCCCTCTGTGGGGTGCTGCTTGACGGCTTCGGCCTGCTGGCTGCTCAGCGGTGTACGTTGCTCGGCCAGCTGGTTCTGTAGCACGGTCATGCCGATGTTCATGGTCAGAGCGGCCTGGATCAGCGTGTCGCGTTCGGATTGAGGCAGGTCAAGCTCCTTGGCAAGGATATGGCACAGGCCCGCGCAGACCACGGCGTGAGACGGGCTATAGCCCACGGTTGTCGAGCTGGCACGCTGAAACATCAGATACAACGCGGCATCGCTGTCCTGCGTGATGAGGTCTTGCAGCCATAGATCAAGCTGGTGCAGCTTGATGGCAAAGCCGGGGATGCGCAGCGGCGCGGTCAGCAAAACCGCGAGTGCGGCCTCCAGATCCGACCATAGGCCCAGCAGGTCTTCATAGGGGTCGTCGTAGCGTGCGTGCATGGGCGAGAGGCGGGTTCAGTTCTTTTCCAGAACCATCTCATTGCCCTTGCGGGTCATCTGAAACCGGGTCAGCAGACTGTTGCCCAGCAGCACATAGGGCATGGACTGGGGGGCAACGACGGCCTCTATGCCGTAGACCTCCATCTCGCCCAGTCTGACGCTGTCGAGCTTGATGCGCCAGCCTTGGGCAGTGCCGTTGGCCGTGCGCATCAGGACGGGGGCACCCTGCTCGTAGGGCAGTCCCATGCGATCGGCATCGGCACGGCCTATGGCAATGGTGCTGGCGCCGGTGTCCACCATGTACTGCATGGTTTTTCCATTGATATAGCCGCGATCCACAAAATGGCCGCGCGAGTCGGCGATCAGGACCAGCCGGCCCGAGCGCGCAGCGCCGCCAATGCCGCCCCGGCTGCCCACGCTGACCGGAGCTGCTCCCAGGTGCACGGTCTGGCGCTGGCCCTTGATATCCACCACGGCGGAGTCGCCGCTGATCTGCAGCAGGCGCACCTCCTTGTGGCTTTCGTTGACGGCCAGCGCCTTGGGGGCACTGCCATCAATGACCAGCAAGGCCTTGCTGCCCAGCACGCCGGTCAGGGCTACGGACTGTCCCAAGGCACTGCTGGAGGCCACAGCGACTGAAAGCATGAGCCCCATGCGACGCAGGCGAGAGGCGCGGGGCAAGGAGCTGAGCTGGCCGCGTCGCCCTGTGGCAAGGGCCTCGCCCCCCTCCCGCAAGGCGAGGGAAGGGGAAGCAGCGGAGCTGCGCAGGGGGGGGCTTCATTCAATCGCGGAAGTTGTTGAACGACAGAGGGTGGTCGGCCAGATCCTTGCGGATCAATGCCATGGCCGCCTGCAGATCGTCACGCTTGGCTCCGGTGATGCGGACCTTCTCTTCCTGAATGGCAGCCTGCACCTTGAGCTTGCTTTCCTTCATCAGCTTCTGGATCTTCTTGGCCAGCTCGGACTCGATGCCGTTCTTGACCTTGATGAGCTGCTTGACCTTGTCGCCGCCAATCTTCTGTGCCTTCTGGATGTCCAGGAAGCGCACATCGACATTGCGCTTGGTCAGCTTGTTGCGCAGCAGGTCCTCGACTTGCTGCAGCTGGAACTCGGCATCGCCGTAAATGGTGATTTCCTTGTCCTTGAGTTCGACGGCGGCCGATGTGCCCTTGAAGTCGAAACGGGTGCCAATTTCCTTGGTGGCGTTGTCAACGGCGTTCTTCACTTCGACGAAATCGGCTTCGCAAACAGTGTCAAAAGAAGGCATGTGTAATTCCTATCAGTATCAGAGCGGTAAACAGCCACAGTGCGCCGGGCCGTGATGTGCGGCTTGCCAGCAGCAGAGCAGGCGCAGTGCGACAATTGGATGGATGTTAGTCGAGAAAAATGTTCCCCTGCAGCATTGCAACACCTTTGGCATTGCCGCGCGCGCCGAAACCTTGGTGCGCATTCGTAGCCAGGACGATATCCGTCAGTTTCTCGCCGACCCGCTATGGGGACGGCAGCCTGTGTTCGTCCTTGGCGGTGGCAGCAATGTGGTGCTGACGGGCGACGTGGCCCCCGTGGTGCTCAAGATGGAAATCATGGGCATGCGACTGCTGCGCGAAACTGACAAGCACTGGATTGTCGAGATCGGGGCGGGCGAGCGCTGGCATGACATGGTGGCATGGACGCTGGCCCAGGGCTATACAGGCCTTGAAAACATGGCCCTGATTCCAGGCACGGTAGGCGCGGCCCCGGTGCAGAACATCGGCGCTTACGGGATGGAGCTGCAGGATCGCTTCGACTCCCTGGACGCGATCGATCTGGTCACCGGCGAGCAGTTCAGCCTCAATGCCGCGCAATGCGCCTTCGGCTACCGTGACTCGGTGTTCAAACATGCACCGGCTCAGCCCAAGTACTGGCCCGTGACGGGCTCGACGGCTGTCCCGCGCGGCCTGGGACTCAAAGGGCGGGCGGTGATCACCCGGGTGCGTCTGGCGCTGCCCAAGAGTTGGCAACCGGATCTGGGCTACCTGGATCTGCAGCGCAAGCAGGCGGAAAAAGGCATAGAGCAGCCGACCGCGCAGCAGATCTTTGAATGGGTCTGCGAGATTCGTCGGGCCAAGTTGCCGGACCCCGAGGTCATCGGCAATGCGGGCAGCTTCTTCAAGAATCCCACGGTGACGACCGAGCAATGCGCGGACATCATCGCGCGCGAGCCCAAGATTGTTCACTATCCCATGGATGACGGCTCCATCAAGCTGGCGGCCGGCTGGCTGATCGATGCCTGCGGCTGGAAAGGCAAGACCATGGGCCGGGCGGGCGTCTACGACAGGCAGGCGCTGGTGCTGGTCAATCGCGGAGATCGCCACAGCCTCGACGCCAGCGTGACCGGCGGCGAGGTGATGACGCTTGCAGGGGCAATCCAGACCAGTGTCTACGAACGTTTTGGCATTCGCCTGGAGCCCGAGCCGGTGGTGATCTGACTTTGTCGGTGCCAACAAAAAATGGAGCCGGTAGGCTCCATTTTTGATGGCGAAATGCGCTTATTTCCAGAAGGCCGGGCGCAGCAAAATGCCCGAAATACGGTAAGGAGCCTTGGGCTCGACCGCCAGTTCCATGGGCACAAAGCCCTTGGTGCAGCTCAGCAGCACGCTGGTGGCCAGAGGTGTGGAGCTTTCCATGCGGCCAACCGTCTGGCAGCTGCCGACGCCAGTGCGCACGGAGTCCAGGGCTTTCTGCACGGTGTCGATGGGGGAGTTCTTGAGGAACTCCTCGTTGAAATTGTTGGCAGCCAGCTTGGACTTGCCGTCCATGGCTGCGACAACTGCCTGCAGGCGCTTGCGCAATGCGGCGTCTGCGGCGGCGGCATCCACATTGGCAGGGACTGCCTGAGCTGCCGGTGCTGCCTGCGGTGCAGCAGCCTTGGCGGCATCGGTCGCAGCAGCATCGGGCTGGGCCTGTGCTGCGGTCATGAAGCCGGCAGCAGCCAGCAGGGCGGTCAGACAAACAGCATTGCGTGTTTTGGTGGTAATCATCCGTTGAGCCTTTCGTCAAACAACGAGAGGCACTGTAAACCTTCTGCAAGCTTGATTTCGATAGACGGCAAACTGTTTTTTGTGAATAAATGGCAAAGACCTGATGCTGGCTGTGACGGTGGTGCGACTTTGTTGCAGCGCAGACAAGCTTGTTTGTCAGGGTTACTGCTTGCCGATGAGGCTTGTGCACTGCCTAAAATCTGTTGCACTGCAATAGCTCAATTGACGACGGGGCCGACCCCCAGAACATAAAGGACTTGCGATGCAAGAAAACAAAGAGGGCAAAGAGGGTGATGTCCAGGTGGGGAGCCAGCGAATCATCAAGAAGTATCCCAATCGCCGCCTCTACGACACCAATACCTCTTCATACATCACTCTGGCCGAGGTCAAGCAACTGGTCATGGACAGCGAGCCGGTGGTCATCAGGGATGCCAAGACCAATGAAGACCTGACGCGTTCCATCCTGCTGCAGATCATTCTGGAAGAAGAAGCGGGCGGGGCTCCCATGTTCTCCGAGGCCATGCTGGCCAACATCATTCGCTTCTATGGTCATGCCATGCAGGGCTTCATGGGGAGCTACATCGAAAAGAACGTGCAGATGTTCACGGACTTCCAGAGCAAGCTTGCGGGCCAGTCCCAGGGCATGAACCCCGAGGCCTGGAAGCAGTTCATGAGCATGCAGCCTCAAGCCATGCAGGGTTTGATGGGCAGCTATATGGAGCAGTCTCAGAGCATGTTCACGCAGATGCAGGAGCAGATGCAAAAGCAGACGGAGCAGATGCTGGGTGTGTTCGGCATCAAGCGCTGAACGAAAACTGCTTTTCCATAGCGGGCCAATGGCCCGCTTTTTTGTGTCTGTTGCTGGCGCCTGCCTGCGCTAGTCCTAATTGACGATGTTTGCGATTGTCGCCGGTTGAACAATGATTCCGTTGCTTCGCAATTGCGAGCCGGCAAGGAAGAAGAACGATAAGAGAAGTTCAATGACAGGTAGATGCATGGCGGATGCATCCAAGGAGACTAGGCATGAAGTTAGGAGAGGGACCCCGTTTGCTGGCGGTCTTGGCTGCAGGTGTGTTGTTTGCGGGGTCGGTCTGGGCCAAGGCGACGCCCGATGAACTGGCCAGGCTGGGCAAGTCGTTGACCTGCACGGGAGGAGAAAAAGCAGGTACAGCCAGTGGTGTGCCCGAGTTCACGGGGAAATGGCTGGGTACGCCACCCGGCATTCAGTACAACCCGCATGCTGGCCAGCACCCGGTAGACCCCTATGCCGGTGAAAAGCCGTTGCTCACCATCACGGCTGAGAATCTGGCTCAGCATGCCGAGCGCCTGAGCGAGGGTCAGAAGGCCATGTTTGCCAAATACCCCAGGACCTATCGCATTCCGGTCTATCAGGGCCACCGTGACTTTCGCTTCTCGGATGCTGTCTGTGCGGCGGCCAGAAAGAATGCCCAGGATGCGGTGATGAACGCAGACGGTCAGGGCACAACGGGTGCGGTCAAGGGGGCGCTGCCCTTCCCGTTCCCCAGAAATGGACTTGAGCTGGCCTTCAACAATCTGCTGCCTTCGCGTGCTTTCACCGAGCACACGCTGCGTGACAACGCCAATGTGCTTGCCGATGGCAGCATCGTCTGGGGTCGTGCCGACAATCGCGCTTTCAGTCAGGTCAACGATCCGGCCAACGCAGGACAGCCACTGAGCAGTCCCATGTCCCAGGGCATGAATGCAGTCAAGCTGCCCGAGCGTGAGAAGGGCGGCGTCAGCGTGGTGTCCGAGCCGGTTGAATTTGGCAAGGAAAAGCGCCTGGGCTGGAGCTATGACCCCGGCACACGTCGTGTGCGCCAGATTCCTGAATACGGTTTCGATCAGCCTCTGTCGGGCACCGGCGGCAAGCTGACGATTGACTCCGATCGCCTGTTCAACGGCTCGCCCGAGCGCTACAACTGGAAGTCGCTGGGCAAGAAGGAAGTCTATGTGCCGGCCAATGCCTACAAGATTCACGCCAGCAACGTGAAGTATGCCGATCTGCTCAAACCCGGTCATGAAAACCCCGACTACATGCGCTACGAGCTGCGCCGTGTCTGGGTGCTGGAGGCTTCGCTCAAGGATGGCTACCGCCACATGTTCGGCAAGCGCGTGCTGTTTCTCGATGAAGATACCGGCCAGGCACTGATGAGCGATTACTACGATGCACGCGGCCAGCTGTGGCTGCAGGCGGTGGTCAATCATTACTACGCCTTCGACGCCCGGATCTGGCATGCGGGCACCAGCTTCTATCACGACCTGAACTCTGGCGGCTATGTGGCCTACAACCTGTTCCAGGAGCGTCCTCAGGGCCCCGTCTTGAACAAGGGCAATATGACTGCAGCCATGTTTACGCCCGAAGCGGCGCGTAACGCAGGCAACTAAAAAATGAATCCGGCAAACAGCCTGTGGCGTACTTTGTGTGGCTGCGGGCTTTTGCCATTCAGGCCAGGAGGCGCTTACGCCTCCTTTTTTATGTGGCAGTAGCAATGCCCTGCTCAGGGCTTGGAAAAACAAGAGGAGACGTAGATGACAAATCGTTTGCAGGGCAAGGTGGCGCTGGTCACTGGTGGTGCCTGTGGTGTGGGTCTGGAGGTGGTGAAGTTGCTTCTTGGTGAGGGCGCCAAGGTCGCATTCAGCGATATCAATGAAACGGCGGGGCAGCAACTGGCGGCTGAATTGGGCGAAGGCTCCATGTTCGTCCGCCATGACGTGAGCAGCGAGACGGACTGGACGCTTGTGATGGCGGCGGTGCAGCAACGTCTTGGCCGGCTCGATGTGCTGGTCAACAATGCCGGCATCCTGCTGCCTGGTGATATGGAAACAGGGCGTCTGGAGGATTTCAGCCGCCTGCTCAAGATCAACACCGAGTCGGTCTTCATCGGTTGCCAGCAGGGCATTGCGGCGATGAAGCAGGCCGGTGGCTCCATCATCAATATGGCTTCGGTATCCAGCTGGCTGCCCGTGGAGCAATATGCCGGCTACAGCGCCAGCAAGGCTGCAGTGTCCGCGCTGACGCGCGCCGCTGCGCTGAACTGTCGCAAGCAAGGCTATGCGATTCGCGTCAATTCCATTCATCCCGATGGCATTTATACGCCCATGATGCAGGCTTCGCTGCCAAAGGGCGTGAGCAAGGAAATGATCTTGCATGACCCCAAACTCAACCGCGCCGGCCGCGCCTATATGCCCGAGCGCATCGCGCAACTGGTGCTGTTCCTGGCCAGCGACGAGTCCAGCGTCATGAGTGGTAGCGAGCTGCATGCTGATAACTCGATTCTGGGCATGGGGCTATAGATGAAAGCTTGAATCTGACCGTTCCCCGGAAGGCCTTGAAGCGTTTCAAGGCCTTTGCCGTTTTTGCTGAGTAGGATGATGCAGTCAATGGTCTTGAGCGGCAAAGATATTCGGTTGGGTTTTGAGAGGATGCCTTCATGAAATTGGGTTACACAATCATCTACGTCCCGGATGTCTCGGCATCGCTGGAATTCTTTAGCCGGGCATTCGGCATACAACAGCGTTTTCTGCATGAGTCCGGAACCTATGGCGAGCTCGAGACAGGGCAGACCACGCTGGCATTTGCCGCCCATGAGCTGGGCGCGTTGAATTTTCCTGGAGGCCATGTCGAAGCGCACAGCTCTGCGAAGCCATTGGGATTTGAAATCGCGCTGGTCACGGAGGATGTCGAGCAGGCTCATCGGAGCGCGCTGAGCGCCGGCGCCATCGAGATGGCCGCTCCGAGGGCCAAGCCCTGGGGTCAGATGGTGTCTTATCTGCGTTGCCCCGACGGCTGCGTGGTGGAGCTTTGTACGCCCATGGCTGGCTGATCCGCAGAGATGCCTGCCCGCAAAGGCGCAAGGTCCGGGCCTGGCTTTTCGCACTGTTTGCAATATCGCGAACATGCGACGCAAATTGCACCCCGGCGGAGTTTGACCGGGCAGATCTCTGTGTTGCCTGGCCTGGGAGAGCCTCGAGCAGCAATGCTGTCCCGAGACAAGAGAGACTTCGCGGGCGTATAGCGGCTCTGTGACTACAGTCTAGGGAGAGCCTCGTCGGCAGTCATTTCCGTGCTGAGGCGGGTCAGTATGGTTTTGATAGCTGCCAACGCTTTATGGACAAGGTATTGCTTCTATATACTCCCATTTTTTTCTGTGAACAGGGGAAGCAATGCTTGCGCGATGGTCTGGTGCTTTGGTTCTGTCGGCTTGGCTGTCAGTTTGGGGTTGTGCGCAGGCTCAGCCCAGCGAAATGGTCAATGCCGCGAAGACAGGAGATGTCGCGGCACAGTACGAGTTGGGAAAAGCCTATCTTTACGGCAAGGGCGTGGAAAAGAATGCTGACGATGCCTTGCGCTGGCTGCGTCTGGCCGCAGAGCACAATCATGCGCCGTCCCAGTATCTGCTGGGTCTGGTCTATGTGCTGGGTGCCGAGGGTGTGAAAAAAGATCCTGAGGCAGGGCTGACACACATTCATCAGGCTGCAAACGCCGGAAATCTCGATGCGCAGAACCTGCTTGGAACTATCTATCTAAAAGGCGAAGCGGTTGAGAAGGATGCCGCAACAGGTGTCGCATGGCTGGAGCGCGCCGCGCAGCAGGGCTCTGCAGCGGCACAAAATAGCCTGGGCTTTGTCTACCGCAAAGGCGAGTTGCTGGCCCAGGATTTGCAGGCCTCGTTTCGCTGGTATCTGAAGGCGGCCCAGCAAGCCGATGTGCTCGCGCAGTTCACGGTGGCCGAGATGTACTACCTTGGCGAAGGCGTGGAGAAGAATCGTGCCGAAGCCGCGAAATGGCTGACCCCGCTGGCAGACAAGGGCGTGCAGAAAGCCCAATTGCTGCTGGGAAAGATTTGCTTCGAAGGCCAGGGTGTGGCCCCCGACTACAAGCGGGCCGTGCTGCTGCTGCACGCTGTCGCCATCCGCGGCTCGGGCGAGGCTTACTATGAACTGGGCCGTCTGTTCGAGCAGGGAGAGGGCGAGTATCGCAACGAAAAAGAAGCGATTGCCTATTACACCCAGGCGCTGAAGTACCAGCATGCAGCGGCGGCGCAGCGGCTGGAGCAGCTCTCCGCTTCGTCGCCAAAGTCCGCAGAGTTTGCGCAGTCCATGGAATACATGGAGAACCTGAACTCGGCTCTCAAGGGCAATGTTCTGGCTCAGTACAACGTCGGTGTCTTTCAATATCTGGGCAAGGGCTTTGCGCAACCCAACTACACCGAGGCCGCCAAGTGGTTCACCATGGCAGCCAATCAAGGCTATGCCAAGGCCCAGTACAACCTGGGCACCTTGTACGAAAACGGCGAGGGTGTGGGCAAGAGCCTGGCTCAGGCGCTCAAGTGGTATCGGCTTGCCGCCGAGCAGCAGGATGCCCCGGCCCAGTACGCGTTGGGAACTTTGTACCGGGACGGTCTGGGTGTGAAGAAGAATGCCAAGCAGGCTCGTGAGTGGTTGCAGCGCGCCGCAGAGCAAGGCCATGCAGCGGCAAAAAAGGCTTTGGCACAGCTCTGAGCTGACAAGCGGGGGCCGTTTTCAGAGGCCCCGGCTTGCCAGCGCGAGCACAACTAGGCCGGCTCCGAGATCTCGATGAGGTTCAGGTCGGGGTCACGCACATAGATGGAGCGGATCTTCGATGTGGCACCGGTGCGCATCACAGGGCCTTCGGCGATGGGAACCGACAACTGCTGCAGACGCGCGATAACCTCGTCCAGCGGCACCGAGGCCAGAAAGCACAGATCAAGGGCACCGGGCACAGGCGTGTGGGCCTTGGGCTCGAACTCACGCCCTTTCACATGCAGATTGATCTTCTGCCGGCCGAACACAAAGGCCTTGCGCTCCACGGGCGGGGTGCCGCCGATGAAGGATTCCAGCCGCATGCCCAGGACTTCGGTGTAAAAGCGTATGCAGTGGGCTTCGTTGGCCGTGGTGAGAACCAGGTGGTCGAGGTGACTGATCATGACAAGGCTACTCTCTGGTTGTGAAAGCGAGTGTGAAGGTACGCGAACTCGCGTTGTAGGGGAACGGCATGACCATGGTGCAGCTGGAGGCCGGCATGGCCGGTAAGGCTGCAGTCGGGGTCGATTCTGTCAGGCTGTCGCCGTCCCATCCTGGCGCATGACTCCCTGCAAAAACGCCTGCTCGGCAAGCTGTGCCAGCGGGGCGCGTGGGATGCGACCGCGGCGCTCTCCATCGATGAGCGCGATCACGGTTCCCAGCCACAGCTCGGTCAGCGTTGCGGCGCTGAAATCGATGCGGAACACGCCTTCCTGTTGGCCGCGCAGGAAAAAAGCGTCGACCTTGGGTTCCCAGATCGCATTTTCCTCCATGGGTTTTTCGACTTCATTCCAGTAATAGGTCAGGAACAGCGTGAATTCGCGGTGTTCAAGATGCTTGGCATTGAGGCGCTTGAGGGCCTCGAGCACCGGGCCTTCCTCGATGCGGGCTTCGTCCAGCGCATCGTCCAGCGTGCGCAGGCTTTGCTCCAGCAGGCGCTTGATCAGCAGATCGCGCGTGGGGCAGAAGCGATAGAGCGTGGCCTTGCTGATGCCTATGGCCTTGGCCAGCTCCTGCAAGGTGGCGCGCGGGTGGTTGACCAGGGCCAGGGCCAGTGGGGGGAGGATTGCTGTGTTGTCGTGGGGGGCGGTCGTCATTCGTGGCTCCGGTTGGGGCGGATACGGATGAACCTATTTTGATTCAAGCGGCGGGCCTAAAAGCTTGGGATAGCAACTTTACTTGGTATCAAAATGCCATGAATCAATATAGGCCTTAATGAATCAAATTTGATTCAAAAAATATTTTCATGCATCATGCGCTTCTTTCAAGATTTGACAAGACTCAAAAGCCATGAAGAAGAAAAGCCAGAATGTGCGTGCCTGGTCGGCCCTGGCCGCATTGGCAGCCGCAATGATGTTGGCCGGCTGCATCAAGTCGGAAGCGGGCGGACCGCCTCAGGAATTGCCGCTGGTGGATGTGGTGACCGTCAAGCCCAGGGCGCTGAGCCTCAGCGCTGAACTGCCTGGGCGCATCGAGCCCGTACGTGTGGCGGAGGTGCGTGCGCGGGTGCCAGGTATCGTGCTGAGCCGCAACTTCAAAGAGGGTGCCGATGTGAAGGCTGGAGAGGTGCTGTTCAATATCGACCCGGCACCGCTGCGCGCGGCGCTGTCGCGGGCCCGGGGCGAATTGGCGCGAGCCGAGGCCGCGCTCTCCGATGCTCAGTCCGTGGTGCGTCGTTACGAGCCGCTGGTGGAACAGGAAGCTGTGAGTCGCCAGGATTTCGACAGCGCCAAGGCCGCGCTGCACAGCGCCTTGGCCATGCGCCAATCGGCCCAGGCCGAAGTCGAGGCGGCACGCCTGAACCTGGACTATGCGACGGTGAGGGCCCCGATTGCGGGCCGCATCGGCCGTGCCTTGGTGACGGAAGGTGCCCTGGTCGGCCAGGGGGAGGCCACACCGATGGCAGTGATACAGCAGCTTGACCCCATTTATGCCGATTTCCGCCAGACCGCAGCGCTGGCCACGCGCTTGCGTTCACAGCAGCAGGGAGAGCAGTCGCAGAAGAGTGCTCCAGTGACGCTGGTGGCGGACGGCCTGGACGATAAGCGCCAGGGACGCATGCTGTTTTCGGATGTGACGGTGGATCGCGGCACCGGCCAGCTTGCACTGCGCGGTGAATTCCCCAACAAAGATGGCTTGCTGTTGCCCGGCATGTATGTGCGCGTGACCATGGGCCTGGGCGAGGATCCTGCGGCCATTCTCGTGCCTCAGCGCGCGGTGCAGCGCGGCGCCGACGGACTGGCCCATGTGCTGGTGCTCGACGAGAACGACATTGTGCAATCCCAGAAGGTGAGCACCGGTGCCATGTACGGCTCCGACTGGCATATCACCGAGGGCCTCAAGGAAAACGCCAGGGTGTTGGTCGGAGGCCTTGCGGCAGCCGTGCCCGGCACCAAGGTGCAGATCAGAGCTGCCGCTGCAAATCTCGCTGACGCTGTCAAAGATGCGGAAGTCACGGAAAAGAAATGAGCACTATGCGCTGGTCCTGCAAGCGCTGAATGCCAAGAAGACAAGCCTTATTCAAGGATAGACAATGTCCCGGTTTTTTATTGATCGCCCCAAGCTGGCCTGGGTGGTCGCGATCTTCATCCTGCTGGCCGGCCTGCTGGCGATCCCGGCCTTGCCCGTGGCGCAGTTTCCCAACGTGGCTCCGCCGCAGATCTCCATCTCTGCAACCTATCCGGGGGCATCGGCCACCACGGTGATGGAGTCGGTGACCAGCGTCATCGAGGAGGAGCTCAACGGCACCAAGGGGCTGTTGTACTTCGACTCGTCCAGCGGTGCCACGGGCCTGGCCGAGATCACGGCCACCTTCGCGCCGGGCACCGATCCCGCACTGGCCCAGGTCGAGGTGCAGAACCGCATCAAGAAGGCCGAGGCCAGACTGCCCGCATCGGTGATGCAGATGGGTCTGCAGGTAGAGCAGGCCAGCGCCAACTTCCTGCTGATCTATTCGCTGACCTACAAGGGTGACGACAGCGGCAAGAACGAGGTCCGCCTCTCCGACTATGCGGTGCGCAACATCAACAACGAGATCCGGCGCGTACCCGGTGTGGGCAAGGTGCAGTACTTCGGCGCCGATGTCGCCATGCGGGTCTGGGTCGATCCGCAGAAGCTGCTGGGCTACGGCCTGTCGGTGGCCGACGTGAATGCGGCCATTGCCGCGCAGAATGCCCAGGTGCCGGCGGGCAGCTTCGGCAGCCAGCCCGGATCGTCAGAGCAGGAACTCAGCGCCACGATTGCCGTCAAGGGAACGCTTAGTTCGCCCGAGGAGTTCGGTCAGATCGTGTTGCAGGCCAGGGCCGATGGCTCGGCCGTGCACCTGGCCGATGTGGCGCGTCTCGAAGTCGGCCAGCTCGACTACAGCTTTGCCTCGCGCGAGGACGGCCACAAAGGAGTGGCGGCCGCCGTGCAACTGGCACCTGGTGCCAATGCTATGCAGACCGCCAAGGCGGTCAAGGCGAGGCTAGCCGAGCTGTCGCAGAACTTCCCCGACGATATTCAGTACGCAGTGCCTTACGACACCTCGCGCTTTGTTGAGGTCGCCATCGGCAAGGTGATTCAGACCCTGGTCGAGGCCGTGGTGCTGGTGTTCCTGGTGATGTGGCTGTTTCTGCAGAACCTGCGCTATACGCTGATTCCCACCATCGTGGTCCCGGTGTGTCTGGCCGGTACCCTGGCGGTGATGTATGCGCTGGGCTTCTCGGTCAATATGATGACCATGTTCGGCATGGTGCTGGCCATCGGCATTCTGGTCGACGATGCCATCGTGGTGGTGGAGAACGTGGAGCGTCTCATGGCCGAGGAGGGGCTCTCGCCGCTGGCCGCCACGGTGAAGGCCATGCAGCAGGTCTCGGGGGCCATCGTCGGCATCACGCTGGTGCTGGTGGCCGTGTTCCTGCCTCTGGCCTTCATGAGCGGCTCGGTGGGCGTGATCTACCGCCAGTTCTCGCTGTCGCTGGCGGTCTCCATCCTGTTTTCGGGCCTGCTGGCGCTGACTTTCACGCCGGCGCTGTGCGCCACGCTGCTCAAGCCTGTTGCCGAGGATCACCACAAGGAGAAAAAAGGCCTCTTCGGCTGGTTCAACCGCCACTTTGCCAAGCTGACCGAGCGCTTTTCGCTGCTCAACCAGCGTCTGGTCAGGCGCACGGGCCGCTATATGCTGATCTATGCGGCCATCGTGGGCGGGCTGGGCTTTGCCTATACGCGCATGCCCGAGTCCTTTGTGCCTTATGAAGACATGGGCTACTACATCGTCAGCGTGCAACTGCCTCCTGGTGCAACCGAAGCACGTACCGAGGCCGTGGTGCGCGACATGGAAGCCTATGTGCAAAGCCGCCCCGCCACGGCCCAGGCCGAGTTCCTGATGGGCTACAGTTTTTCGGGCATGGGGCAGAACGCGGCCATGGCCTTCGTCACGCTCAAGGACTGGTCCTTGCGCGGCAAGGGTCAGGCGTCGTGGGACGAGGTCCAGGCCTTCAATCAGCGCTTCGGCAGCTTGTCCGACGGTGCGGCCATGGCGGTGGACCCGCCACCCATCGACGGCCTGGGCAATTCCGGCGGCTTTGCGCTGCGTCTGCAGGACCGCGCCAATCTGGGCCGTGAGGCCCTGGTTGCCGCGCGCGACGAGCTGCTGAAGAAGGCCAATGCCTCGCCGGTGATCGCCTACGCAATGATGGAGAACCTCGAAGACGCGCCGCAACTGCGTCTGGACATAGACCGGCGCAAGGCCCAGGCCCAGGGCGTGAGCTTCGCGAGCATCAGCGCCGTGCTGTCCACGGCCTATGGCTCGGCCGTGATCAACGAGTTTCCGAATGCGGGGCGCCTGCAGCGCGTGGTGGTGCAGGCCGACACGACAGCACGCATGACGCCCGAGGCCCTGCTGCGGCTGTATGTGCCCAATGCCCAGGGCGAGCAGGTGCCGCTGGCCTCGTTTGCCAGCGTGGAGTGGGAGCAGGGGCCGGTGCAGATCTCGCGCTACAACGGCTATCCGGCCTTCCGTATCGCGGGCGATGCCAAGCCCGGCCACACCACGGGTGAGGCCATGGCCGAGCTCGAACGCATTCTGGGCGAGATGCCGCGCGGCATAGGTTACGAGTGGACGGCGCTGTCCTATCAGGAAAAGGCTGCTGGCGCACAGGCTCCCAAGCTGTTCGCACTGGCCATCGTGGTGGTGTTCCTGCTGCTCGTGGCCCTGTACGAAAGCTGGAGCATTCCCGCAGCCGTGATGCTGATCGTGCCCATAGGGGCGCTGGGCTCGGTGCTGGCCACCTCGGCGCTGGGTCTCTCGAACGACGTGTACTTCAAGGTCGGCCTGATCACCATCATCGGCCTGGCGGCCAAGAACGCCATCCTGATCGTGGAGTTCGCCAAGGACCTGCACGAGCGCGGCCATTCGC
This sequence comes from Comamonas sp. wu1-DMT, assembly GCF_040187805.1. Taxonomy (NCBI): domain Bacteria; kingdom Pseudomonadati; phylum Pseudomonadota; class Betaproteobacteria; order Burkholderiales; family Comamonadaceae; genus Comamonas; species Comamonas sp. wu1-DMT. The sequence continues at coordinate 598,667 of NZ_JBANEM010000001.1, read as the reverse complement.
TGGCGGAAGCTGCATTGCAGGCAGCCCGTTTGCGCTTCCGCCCCATCGTGATGACTTCGCTGGCCTTCATCCTCGGGGTGGTGCCGCTGGCGCTGGCCACCGGGGCGGGGGCCTCCAGCCAGGCCGCCATCGGTGTCGGCGTGATCGGCGGCATGCTCAGCGCCACATTGCTGGGCGTGCTGTTCGTGCCCATCTTCTTTGTCTTCGTGCTCTCGCTGCGGCGCAAGCGCCCCGCAGTGCCGGAGGAAAAAAACACAGACTCCGAAGGAGAACCCGTATGAACGGGCGAAACACCATGCGTACCGCGACGCTGACGCTGATTGCCGCGATGCTTGCCGGCTGCTCTTTTGCACCGACCTATGAAAGACCTGCTGCGCCCATTCCCGGCAACTGGAGCGCGGCATCATCGGCCTCGGCTGCATCGATGCAGAGCTTGCACTGGAAGGATTTCGTGATCGATGAGCGCCTGCGCTCGCGTATCGAAACGGCGCTGGCCAACAACCGCGATCTGCGCCAGACGCTGCTCAATGTGCAGACAGCACGAGCGGCCTATCGCGTGCAGCGTGCGGACCAACTGCCCGGTCTGGAAGCGCAAGCCAGTGGTAACCGCCAGCGCCTGCCTGCCGACCTGAGCGGCACAGGAGCGGCCAGGGTGCAGAGCAACTATCAGGCAGGCGCCGGGCTGATGGCTTTCGAGCTTGATCTCTTCGGCCGCGTGAGCTCGCTGTCCGAGGCTGCGCTGATGGAATACCTGGCCACCGAAGAGGCCGCGCGCAGCGTGCAGATCAGTCTGGTTGCCGAAGTGATCCAGGCCTCGCTGGCGCAGGACAGCGCGCGGCAGCGCCAGGCCCTGGCGCTGCGCACCCTGCAGGCGCGCGAGAAAGAATTGCAGCTGATGAGCGAGCGTCGCAAGACCGGCATGGCCAGCCGCCTTGACGAGCAGGAGGCTCAAGGCCAGCTCGAGCAGGCGCGCGCCGAAGTCGAGCGCTTCGAGCGCGAGCTGCGCCAGGCGGGCAATGCTCTGGACTGGCTGGTGGGTGATGGCAGGGTCCAGCCGGCAGCAGATCTGAGCGCCACGCCCCTGGTGCAGGAGATAGGCCCGGGTCTGCCCTCAGATCTGCTGGTGCTGCGCCCCGATATCCGCTCCGCCGAATATCAGCTGCGCGCGCGCAATGCAAGCATTGGCGCTGCGCGGGCTGCATTCTTTCCACGCATTTCGCTCACGGGCTCCTACGGCTCGGCCAGTGCCGAGCTTGGCGATTTGTTTGCCGGCGGTCAGCGCTCCTGGTCCTTCATGCCGCAGCTCAGCTTGCCGATTTTCGATGGCGGCCGCAATCGCGCCAATCTGGAGATCGCGCAGCTGCGCAAGGACATGGCGATAGCTAGCTACGAGCGCAGCATTCAGACGGCGTTTCGTGAAGTCAGCGATGCACTGGCCTCCGTGGAGACTCTGAGGCGCGAGGAGCTTGCGCGCCAGCGCCTGGTGCAGACCAGCGCGAATACGCTCAAGCTTGCCGAGCTGCGCTATCGCGCGGGGGTGGACAGTCATCTGCGCTATCTGGATGCGCAGCGCACGGACTACGCGCAGCAGATGGCACTGATCGAGGTCAGCGCGCAGCGACAGATGGCCCTGGCCACGCTGTTCAAGGCCTTGGGTGGCGGCTGGCAGGCCAGTCCTGGTGCCCAGGGTTGAGTGCGCCCAACCCGTCCGCAGCATGAGAAGAGCGTTGGTGTGGCCTATGAAGGCCGCCCCAACGCTCATGAAACTCAGCCAGATTGCACAGATGGGCCGAGCCTTGCTTGACCTCTGAAATCAAGGAACTGAACCGGTCGTCGAAAGCCATGTGATTCGCCGGATGCCGGTGAGTTTGTTGGCGAGGAGGGGATGGTCGGCAGGCGAAGCGCAGGCCGAGCCAAAGTTCCCAAAAAACCACATCTATTTCAATTTTGACTTTAATCGATAATAATTCTCATTATCATAAATGAGTAACGCATCGTATCTTGTCATACCCATTCCGCTCCTTGACCGACGTGGCCAAGATTTATGGAGAGCATCACCCCTGGCTTTTGGGCTGGCTGAGGCGCAAGCTCGGCGGAGCTGATCATGCCGCGGATCTTGCGCAAGATACCTTTGTGAGAGTGCTGGCTGCCCAGGCGGAGCAGCGCGCGCTGGTGTTGCGCGAACCGCGTGCCTATCTGACCACGGTGGCGCGCAATCTGCTCATCAATCATGTGCAGCGGCTGTCGCTGGAGAAGGCATGGCTGGACGCGATGGCCCAGTTGCCGGAGCCTCTGGCGCCTTCGCCCGAGCAGCAGTTGCTGGTGCTGGAGTCATTGCATCAGGTCGATGCCATGCTCAACGGCTTGCCACCCAAGGTGCGCGAGGCGTTTCTACTATCCCAACTCGATGGTCTGAGCTATGCACAGGTGGCAGAGCGCTTGGGAGTCACGTCTCGCACCGTCAAGCGCTATATGGCCCAGGCATTCGAGCAGTGCATTTTGCTGGTGATTTGAGTCATGGTCGTTGTACCTCCTTCGGCTCTGGATATCGATCCGAGCGCAGCACGGCAGGCTGCACAGTGGCTTGTGCGGCTGCATGCCGGCGATGCCGACATGACAGTGCATGCCGAACTCATGCGCTGGCGCAACTCGGATCCGAGTCATGAAATGGCCTGGCAACGCGCTGAACTGGTTCTTGGCAAACTGAATGCAACCCGGGCCGGCAACAGTGCCGAAGCAGGCAATACGCTGGGCGGCCTGAGCGCTGCGGCGCTGCGCGAGGCGAATCGCTCGCAGCGGCGTGCCGTCGCGCGGCTGCTGGCGACAGCGATTGTGGCGGGGCCGCTCGGCTATGGGGTCTGGCGTCTTGCGCCCTGGCATGAATGGTCGGCGGACATGCGTACCGACACGGGCGAGAGCCGTGAATCGACGCTGGCCGACGGCAGCAGAATCCAGCTGGATACCGGCAGCGCCGTCGACATGGCGTTCACATCATCGGAGCGTCGCCTGATCCTGCGCACGGGCGCCATCTGGGTGCAGACCGCTGCCGATGCCGCGCTGCGGCCTTTTCTGGTTCAGACAGCGCAAGGAACGGTCCGGGCATTGGGGACGCGTTTTACCGTGCGCATCGCTCCGCCCTTTGCGCGAACGGAACACAGCTGTCTCATTGCGGTTCAACAAGGAGCGGTGGAGTTGAGTCCCGTCAACGACGACACAAGCGTGCGCATCGATGCGGGAAAGCAGGCACAGATGAGCGCGGGGAATGTCGGCGTACCCGAAGCAGCCGGCCTGGCCTCCGATGGCTGGACTCACGGGGTGCTCTATGCGGAAAAGACACCGCTGGGGATTTTTGCTGCCGAGCTTTCGCGCTATCGCCCGGGCATCGTGCGATGCGATCCGGCTGTTGCTGCGCTGCCTGTGAGCGGAGCCTTTCAACTGCGCGATACGGATCAGGCCCTGGCGGCGCTGGCTGCCTCCCTGCCCATCAGAATCTTGCAGCGCTCGCGTTACTGGGTGACTATCGTGTCGCGCTGAAACGCTCGATTTCTTCACCTTCCATGTCCCCTTTTTGCCAGGACGCCGGTCATACAAGAAAGGCAACACATTTATCGGCTTTTTCAAAAAGGGTTACTCCATGGTCTTGGCGCAGCATATTTCCGGGCAAATTTCAGTGCCCCCATCCTCCTCTGTGTCCGTCGGGAGCCTGGGCCTCAAACAGAACGCAGTTCAAGCTGCGCTGATCCTGCTGCTCGGGATGGCAGGTGCCGGCAGCGTCCAAGCCCAGTCGAGTCAGGGCTCCGCCAGCAGCCCGCAAGCGAGAGAGTACAGCCTCCCCAGGGGACTATTGAGCCAGGCGCTGGCGCGCTTTGCAGGGGAGTCGGGAGTGACGCTATCCGCGGACTCTGCGCTGACCGGGGAGCTCCAGACGGCTGGTTTGAATGGCAGATTTGCCGTCGCTGAGGGCTTTGCGCAGCTGCTGCGTGGTACCGGGCTTGAGGTCGCGCAAACCCAGCCCGGTATTTTCATTCTGCGCAAAAGCACTCAGGCCCCTGTGGCGGCGGGTGCAGCCCCCAGTCTGGCGGAAGTGCTGGTGACTGCTGCGGCCGAAGCATCGACCTTCTCGGAAGGCACGGGTTCCTATGCTGCACAGCTCGTCACGATCGGCAAGAGTGCACAGAGTCTGCGAGAAATTCCGCAGTCAGTATCGGTGGTGACGCGTCAAATGCTGGAGGACCAGAATATCCAGAGTCTCGATGACGCCATGCGCACAGTGCCTGGCGTCACTGTGGAGCCAGGCAGCACAGGGGGCAATCATGGAAATTTCTACCTGCGCGGCTACGCGGTAGATACCGTGCAGATCGACGGTGTCAACACTCCTGCGAGCACCGGCAATGATCTTTCCAGCGGATTCGGCATGGCCATGTATGACCGTATTGAGGTTCTGCGCGGCCCTGCAGGACTGTTCCAGGGGGCCGGCGACCCTGGCGGCTCCATCAATCTTGTGCGCAAGCGCCCCAAGGCGCAGCGGGAGTTCAGCACGCAACTATCGGCCGGCTCTTGGAATCGCTATTACGCCGAGGCGGACATGAGCGGGCCTCTGAGCAGTGATGGACGCATACGCGGGCGTCTTGTCACCGCCTATCAGGATCACGGCTCTTTTGTGGATCATGTGTACTCCAGGAAGCCGTTGATCTATGGCGTGCTGGAAGCCGACCTCACTCCCTCGAGCACGCTTACCGCCGGAGCCAGCCATCAGCAATACAAGGGGCGTCCCGCCTTCGGCCTGCCTGCCTATCCGGATGGCCGCCTGCTGGATATTCCGCGCTCCAGCTATCTGGATCCCATCTGGAACCACATCACCGAACGCAACACCGAGTACTTCGCAGAATTTCAGCATCGTCTGGACAATGGCGGGCAGATCAAGCTCAATGCGACCTACCGGGAGCAGGATGAACCCTCTCGCCTGTTCGGCTGGTCGGACTGCGCGGCCGACCCTGCTACCGGCGACAGCTGCCTCATCAGCTGGGCTTACCGCAGCCACTGGAAGACGCATGGCCTGGACGGCTTCATCACCACGCCGTTTGCCGCGCTGGGCTCATCCAATAATGAGCTGACGCTGGGAGCGGACTATCGCAAGGTGCACAAGAGCTTCAAATACGGTGGCGGAGACGGTGCTCCCATCAATATCTTCGATCCCGACAACAACGTTCCCAAGCCTGCGAATTACAGCTTCTCCAACGGCAACGACAACCGAACCGAGCAGTACGGGCTCTATGGACGAATCAATCTGCGCCCGGCCAGCGGCGTGTTGCTCAGCATGGGAGGGCGCATGACCTGGTGGGACAACCATGCCGTCAATCGCAACGCCTATTTCAACCAGTTCTCCGAAACCGATACGCGCATCAGCGGCAAGTTCACTCCCTATGCGGGAGTCGTGTTCGACCTGAGCGAGCAGTTGTCTGCCTATGCCAGCTACACCCGCATTTTCGCGCCGCAGACCGCCAGCGACGCTGAGGGCATGACATTGCGTCCACGCGTGGGCCAGCAGTACGAGGCAGGCCTGAAGGGTGAATGGCTGAACAAACAGCTCAATGCCCGTGCGGCTGTTTTCCGCATGGAGGACAGCAATCGTGCAATGACCGATCCGGCCAATCCGCTGTTCTCCCTTGCCGCTGGCAAGATGCGCAGTCAGGGTGTGGAGGCGGAAATCAACGGTCGCATAGCTCCGGGCTGGAATCTCGCTGTCGGATACGCGTACACACAGACCAAAACGCTGGAAGGAACACCGGACGAGAAGGCTCAGCTCTATACCTTCATCGCTCCGCGCCACAGCTTCAACCTGTGGACACGCTACCAGTTCGGTTCGGGGGCTCTGGAGGGCTTCAGTGTGGGTGGTGGTCTGCGCAGCGTCAGCCGGATGTACCGCCTCAATGGTGACGTGAAGTTCTCTCAGGGTCCGGTGACTACGGCAGCACTGCAGATCGGCTATCGCTTCAACAAAAATCTGGATGCAACGCTGACCGTCAACAATGTCTTTGACAAGGTGTATTACCAGCGTGTCTGGGCGGCTTATGGCTCCAACTACTATGGCGAGCCGCGCAATGTGATGCTGACGCTGCGCGGCAGGTTCTGAGCGCCTGGTTCAAGGCGAACCCTGGATCCGGCCTGCAGATGCCCTGGCCCGTGAAAGCCCGCCAATGCGGGCGCGAGAGCCCGGGACGCAGTCCGGTGCTCGGGGCATTGCTGGCAGGCAGATCGTGCGCTGCGTTTTTTCAGGCCGGCCCGAAAATGGCCGGGCTCGACTTTTACGATTCGGGCCCCTGGCATCGGCCGGTGCCGGGCAGGATATGCAAGAGGCTATTGCCGTACAGTGAATTCAAATCGCATTCACGGTCGAATACGCCAAAAAGAAAAAAGGCCTTGAATTTCTTCAAGGCCTTTTGTCATTTGGCGGAGCAGGCGGGATTCGAACCCGCGGTGGGCTATTAACCCACACACGCTTTCCAGGCGTGCGACTTAAACCACTCATCCACCGCTCCACAGCGATCCCAAAAATACTTCATTGCTGAGGTAAAAAACCAAGTGTGGTCGACTTGATTTTAAAATCTGGCGGAGCAGGCGGGATTCGAACCCGCGGTGGGCTATTAACCCACACACGCTTTCCAGGCGTGCGACTTAAACCACTCATCCACCGCTCCGTGTGATGAAGCCGCTATTCTAACCAGAAATTTCGACCTCAAAATGAAAGTGCAGAAAGTTCTTTTCTGCACGCAGCCTGAAGCGAGCAGGCTCAGGCGCTCTTGCCCACCTGAACCATCTTCATGGCAGAGGCAATCAGGCCGGAGACTTCCGTCATGTTCGCAGGAATGACCAGGGTGGTGTTGGAGTCCGCTGCCACCTTGCTGTAAGCCTCCACGGCGCTCTCAGCCACTTTGAGCTGAACGGCCTGCTCGCCACCGGGCTGGCGAATGGCCGTGGCCACGCGCTCCAGCGCCTGTCCGGTGGCTTCGGCCACGGTGGTGATGGCGGCAGCTTCACCTTGCGCCTTGTTGATGGCGGCTTGCTTCTCGCCTTCGGAGCGGGCGATGAAAGCTTCGCGCTCGCCGGTGGCGATGTTGATCTGTTCCTGGCGTCGGCCTTCGGAAGCTGCAATCAAGGCGCGCTTTTCGCGTTCTGCCGTGATCTGGGCCTGCATGGCGCGCAGAATTTCAGCGGGTGGCGTCAGATCCTTGATTTCGTAGCGCAGCACCTTCACGCCCCAGTTCAGCGCGGCCTCGTCGATGGCATTGACGACCTGGGCGTTGATCATGTCGCGCTCTTCAAAGGTCTTGTCCAGCTCCAGCTTGCCGATCACGCTGCGCAGCGAGGTCTGGGCGAGCTGGGTGACGGCCATGATGTAGTTGGACGAACCATAGCTGGCGCGCATGGGGTCGGTGACCTGGAAGTAGAGAATGCCGTCCACGGTCAGTTGCGTGTTGTCGCGCGTGATGCAGACCTGGCTGGGCACGTCCAGGGGAATTTCCTTGAGACTGTGCTTGTAGGCGATGCGGTCCACGAACGGGATCAGAAAGTTCAGGCCGGGTGTGAGCGTGCCTGCGTATTTGCCCAGACGCTCCTTGACCCATGCATGCTGCTGGGGAACCACCTTGATCGAGCGGACGATGAAGATGACGGCAATGATGGCGATGGCGAGAGGGACTGCGTAATCCATATTGTCTCCAGCCCTTGTGGGGCGTTGGTGTGAAGAAAGAGAGCGAAGCGCTCCGGCGTCCAGCATAACCATGCCGGGGCCGGTCGATGATCAGATCTTGTCAACCAGCAGGCGGTTGCCAATGACTTCGGCCACGCGATGCGGGCCCGGAATGGGCAGCGCGCCCTGGCGTCCCATGACAGTCCAGGTGGCGCCGCGATAGCGGACCTGGGCCGTGCCGTCGGTGTTCCACTGTTCGATGACCACGGTTTCGCCCACATCCAGGTTGACATCGCGATTGCTGGACGCGGGCTGTCTGCGCGGGCTGCGCTTGCGCAGCAGATAGCAGACGAGGACGGCACCGGAGCCCAGCAGGGCGGCAGCGACGATCTGGCTGCTGGTGCCCAGGCCGAAATGAGCGCAAAGCGCTCCGGCAATGGCACCCAGAGCCAGCATGAGGAGATAGAAAGTGCCGGTCAACAGCTCCGCAATGACCAGCAAACCGACAAGCAACCACCACGCGGTGGAGTGATCCATACCTGAGCTCCTGTTAAGGCCTGTATTTAGTGCACCACATTCTGGGTTAAAAACAGCCTGTTTCAAAGCCGCAATAAGGATATTCCTTACACTTCGCGGCTGTTTCGTTTTTTAGGCCTGATTGGTACGGAGGCTGTTCATGAAGTTTCGCTTTCCCATCGTCATCATCGACGAGGACTATCGTTCCGAGAACACCTCGGGACTGGGCATTCGCGCCCTGGCTCAAGCCATTGAAGAAGAGGGCTTTGAAGTCCTGGGCGTGACCAGCTATGGCGATCTGTCGCAGTTCGCCCAGCAGCAAAGCCGGGCCAGTGCCTTTATTTTGTCGATCGACGACGAGGAATTCCAGCTCGGCGGTGACAAGGACCCCATCATTCACAGCCTGCGCGACTTCATCGGTGAAGTGCGCCGCAAGAATGAGGAGGTGCCCATCTATATCTACGGCGAGACCAAGACCAGCCGTCACCTGCCCAACGACATTCTGCGTGAGCTGCATGGCTTCATTCACATGTTCGAGGACACGCCCGAGTTCGTGGCCAAGCACATCATCCGCGAAGCCAAGAGCTATCTGGAGAGCGTGCAGCCCCCGTTCTTCAAGGCGCTGCTGGACTACGCCGAAGACGGCTCCTACAGCTGGCACTGCCCCGGTCACTCGGGTGGCGTGGCCTTTCTCAAGAGCCCCGTGGGCCAGATGTATCACCAGTTCTACGGTGAGAACATGCTGCGCGCCGACGTCTGCAATGCCGTGGAGGAACTGGGCCAGCTGCTGGACCACAACGGCGCCATCGGCGAGTCCGAGCGCAATGCGGCACGCATCTTCAATGCCGATCACTGCTACTTTGTGACCAATGGCACATCGACCTCCAACAAGATCGTCTGGCACCACACCGTGGCACCCGGCGATGTGGTGGTGGTGGATCGCAACTGCCACAAGTCCATCCTGCACTCCATCATCATGACGGGTGCGATTCCGGTGTTCCTCAAGCCCACGCGCAACCACTTCGGCATCATCGGCCCGATTCCGCAAAGCGAATTCAGCGTGGAGTCGATTCAGGCCAAGATTGCCGCCAACCCGCTGCTCAAGGGCGTGGATGCCAAGGCCGTCAAGCCCCGCGTGCTGACGCTGACGCAGTCCACCTACGACGGCGTGCTCTACAACACCGAGACCATCAAGGGCATGCTGGACGGCTATGTGGCCAATCTGCACTTCGATGAAGCTTGGCTGCCCCACGCTGCCTTCCATCCCTTCTATGGCAGCTATCACGCCATGGGCAAGAAGCGCAAGCGCCCGATGCACTCGGTGGTCTATGCCACCCAGTCCATCCACAAGCTGCTCGCTGGCATCAGCCAGGCCTCGCATGTGCTGGTGCAGGACAGCCAGACCGAGAAGCTGGATCACCCGCTGTTCAACGAGGCGTATCTGATGCACACCTCGACCAGCCCCCAGTACAGCATCATTGCCAGCTGCGACGTGGCTGCCGCCATGATGGAGCCACCCGGCGGCACGGCGCTGGTGGAAGAGTCGATTGTCGAGGCGCTGGACTTCCGCCGTGCCATGCGCAAGGTGGAGGACGAGTTCGGCGACGACGACTGGTGGTTCGAGGTCTGGGGGCCTGAAGCCCTGGCCGAGGAGGGCGTGGGCACGGCCCAGGACTGGATCATCCGCGGCACGGACGCATCGACCAAGACCCGCTCCAAGAAGAACGGCAAGGAGTTCGACAACTGGCACGGCTTTGGCGATCTGGCCGACGGCTTCAACATGCTGGACCCGATCAAGTCCACGATCGTCACGCCCGGCCTGGACCTGGACGGCGACTTTGCCGACACCGGCATTCCCGCGTCCATCGTCACCAAGTACCTGGCCGAGCATGGCGTGGTGGTCGAGAAGACCGGCCTGTATTCCTTCTTCATCATGTTCACCATCGGCATTACCAAGGGCCGCTGGAACACCATGCTGACTGCGCTGCAGCAGTTCAAGGACGACTACGACCGCAATCAGCCGCTGGCGCGCATCCTGCCCGAGTTCTGCCAGCAGCACCGCCGCTACGAGCGCATGGGTCTGCGTGATCTGTGCCAGCATGTGCACGAGCTGTATGCCAAGTACGACATCGCACGCCTGACGACCGAGATGTATCTGTCGGATCTCAAGCCCACGATGAAGCCCTCGGATGCCTACGCGCATATCGCGCAGCGCAAGACCGAGCGCGTGGAAATCGACCATCTGGTCGGCCGCACCACCGTGGGTCTGGTCACGCCTTACCCACCCGGAATTCCGCTGCTGATCCCCGGTGAAGTCTTCAACAAGAAGATCGTGGACTACCTGGTGTTCGCGCGCGAATTCGCCAAGGAGTGCCCGGGCTTCGAGACCGATATCCACGGTCTGGTCGAGCTGGAAGACGAAAACGGCGAAATCCGCTACTACGCGGACTGCGTGGCCGAGGAAAGCGCCAAGCCTGTGGCAGCGAAGAAGACTGCTGCGGTGAAGAAGCCCGCTGCCAAGAAGACGGCTGCGGCGCCCGGAGCCACGACAGTTGCCAAGACACCCGCCAAAAAGCCGGCAACAAAGCCGGCAAAAAAGGCGGCAGCCAAGTCCGTCGCAAAGCCTGCGGTGAAGGCTGCGGCCAAAACGGCAAGGAAGGCTGCATAAGCCTTGGCTTTTGCAAGGTCGGGGCGATCCCGGCCTTTTTGCACATCAGCCCGGAGTGCCTGCACTTCGGGCTTTTTCATATCCCTGCCATGCATTCATTCCTGCAACCGGCTGGCGCCGTGCCTCTGTGGAAGCTGTTGGCGGCAGCCAGCCTGGGCTGGGCCTTGTTCATGCTCTGGGGCTGCCTCAATGAGACAGGCAGCAGCGGTGGGCTGATTCTCAGGCTGTTCCCGTTTCTGAGTGGCTTCGCGCACACGGACAAGCTGGTGCATGCCGGCCTGCATACGGTGCTGGCGGGTTTGCTCTGCTGCGCGGGGCTGGCCCGTGCGCATGCTACGGGCTTGCGCTGGACCGCCGGGCAAGCACTGGCCGTGGTGCTGGTCTGTGCCGGCTACGGCGGCGTGATCGAGTTGCTGCAGGCCGGCTTCTCCACCACGCGGTCAGCCGAGTGGCTGGATGCGCTGGCCAATGCCGCGGGCGCGAGCCTGGCCGTGCTGTTCATTCAGGGGCTGCGCTGCATGAAGCAAAAATAGTAGCTGCTTGCGCTTGACCTGAGTTTTGTATAGGCATGAACCTATTTGAGACATAGGTGGTTATTGCGCAAGCTGCTCCTGCTTTTGATGACTATTCCAGCGTGATCTTCGCATCGCGGATCAGCGCGGCCCAGCTGGCCTGCTCCTTTTGCAGATAGGCCTGGGCATCCTGAAGGCTGCCGCCCATGGGTGTGCTGCCTTCGGACTGCAGCTGCTTGAGCACGGCAGGGTCCTGCAGGCCGGTGTTCACTGCGGCGTTGATCTTCTGCGCCAGCGCGGCGGGCGTGTTTCTGGGGGCCACGATCAGCTTCCAGTCCACGGCTTCAAAGCCCGGAAAGCCGGACTCGGCCACGGTGGGGACCTGGGGCAGGATGGCAAGACGCTTGGCCGAGGTCACGGCCAGTGCGCGCAGGCGCTGGCCCTTGATCATGGGGTAGACCGCCTGAGGCGTGCCGAACATATAGTGGGTCTGCTTGCCCAGCAGGTCGGTCACCGCCGGCGCGGCGCCTTTGTAGGGCACGTTGAGCACATCGATCTTGGCCTTGTAGGAAAGCATTTCCCCCGCCAGATGGCCCACCGTGCCCGTGGAAGCCAGACCTTGCTTGATGGCTCCTGGCTGGGCCTTGGCCGCGGCGATCAGATCCTGCAGCGATTTCCAGGGCGAATCGGTGGGCACGACCAGCACCACAGGCTGCGAGGCCACCAGCGCCACGGGAAGCAGATCGGTCTTGGCGTTGAACGGCATGCTGGGCAGCAGCGAGGGATTGATGGCCAGATTGGCGGTCTGCCCCATGCCGAAGGTATAGCCGTCGGCCGGCGCCTTGGCGACGGCATCGAGGCCGATATTGCCGCCCGCGCCGGGCTTGTTGTCCACCACGATGACCCAGCGATTCGCGGTCGCCATGCGTTCGCTGATCTGGCGCGTCACCGTGTCGGTGCCGCCGCCAGGCGTGAAGGGCACGACCATGCGGATCGACTTGGCAGGCCATTCGCCGGGCTGGGCCGCAGCACTGCCGGCGGCCAGCGTCATGGCCGTCAGCGCGCATGCTGCCATCGCCAGGCGGCGGTTCGGGTGTCGGGAAGAGGGGCTGTGCGGCATGGTTTTGTCTCCTGAATGATGGAAATGGGGCGAAAGAATCCCCGCAGGGCGCGCTTGGGCGCCCTGTTCTGGGGTGGGTGAGTCGTGCGGGGCGATGGCCCCGCAGGGCCACTCAGTCGGGCTGGCCCTGTGCCAGCGCCTGGGCCTGGGCCTGGCTATAGCCCAGCGCTGTCAGAATCTCCAGGCTGTGCTCGCCGAGCTTGGGCGGCGAGAGGCGCACCTGCAGATGCTTGCCGTCCAGGGTCAGCGGCAGCAGCACGGTCTTGCTGTCGCGGCCGTCGGGCAAGGTGATGGGTGCCAGCGCACCGGTGGCGTTCAGGTGCGGGTCCTCGAGCAGATCGTGCGGGCGGGCGATGGGCGCGAACGGCAGGCCCTTGTCCTCGAAGACGTTGGCGATATGTGCGGCGCTGTAGCCGGCCATGGTTTCGCGCAGCAGCGGCATCAGCCAGCTGCGGGCCTGCACGCGGTCGTTGTTGCTGCCAAGGTGCGGATCGTCACGCAGCTGCTCCAGGCCAAAGGCGTTGCAGAACTCGCGCCATGCTCCGTCGCTGACCACGGCCAGAAAGATCTGCTCGCCGCCCTGAACCTCGAACACGTCGTAGATCGCCCAGGCCGAAATGCGTGCGGGCATGGGTGCTGCAGGCTTGCCGGTCACCGCGTACTGCATCATGTGCTGGGCGATCAGAAACACATTGTTCTCGAACAGAGCGCTCTGCACTTCCTGGCCCTTGCCGGTCTTCTCGCGCTGGGCCAGGGCGGCCATGGCTCCCATGGCACCGAACATGCCGCCCATGATGTCGTTGACACTGGTGCCCGCGCGCAGCGGGTCGCCGGGCCGGCCCGTCATATAGGCCAGGCCGCCCATCATCTGCACCACCTCGTCGAGGGCCGTGCGGTGTTCGTAGGGGCCGGGCAGAAAGCCCTTGTGACTCACATAGATGAGGCGTGGGAATTGTTGCTTGAGACTTTCATAGTCCAGGCCCAGCTTCTTCATGGTGCCGGGCTTGAAGTTCTCGGTCACCACATCGGCCGTGGCGATCAGCTTGAGCGCGGCCTCCTTGCCTTCGGGGGTCTGCAGATCCAGCGTCAGGCTTTTCTTGTTGCGGTTGAACAGCGGGAAAAAGCCCGAGCCCGAGCCCAGCAGCTTGCGCGTGGCATCGCCATTGCGGCCGTGGCCCACGGGCTCGACCTTGATGACTTCGGCGCCCAGGTCGGCCAGCATCAGGCCGCAGCTGGGGCCCATGACCATATGGGTGAACTCCACCACGCGGATGCCGCTATAGGGCAGGGGGGGAGGAAGTCTCGGCGGTTTCGGTTGAGGCGTGCATATTCATCTCTTCTTGTCTTCGGCTCATGGGCGAGCCGCTGTGTGATCAGTAGCGCTGAGGCACAAAGCCCTTGGGCAGGCCTGCGGGTGGCAGCATGCCGTAGAGTGCCTCGCCCGGCAGGCCGGCGGCCAGCGTTTCTCGCGCTGCAAGCAATCGTTCAATGTCAATGCCGGTGCGCAGCCCCATGGCTTCGAACATGAAGACCAGATCTTCGGTCACCACATTGCCCGAGGCGCCGGGGGCATAGGGGCAGCCGCCCAGTCCGGCCTGGGAGGCGTCGAAAGTGCGTACGCCGGCTTCATAGGCGGCCAGGCAGTTGGCCAGGCCCAGGCCTCGGGTGTTGTGCATATGTGCGGCGCCAGCCTTGTCGCCGAGTTCGCTGCGCAGGCGCGTGAACAGGCGCTTGACCTGGGCCGGGTTGGCCATGCCCGTGGTGTCGGACAGCCCCGATTCGTCGGCGCCGGCGGCCACGCAGGAGGCAGCCAGCGCAATCACCTCGTCTTCGGGCACCAGGCCCTGCAAGGTACAGCCGAAGGCGGTGGAGATGCCGGCTTCTATATGTACGGCTGGGGCCATTTCGTCGCGCAGCCTGGCGATGGCACGCACTTCTTCCACCATCTGCGCCGGGGTCTTGCGCACATTGGCCATGGAGTGCGCGGGGCTGGCCGATACGGGCAGCGTGATCTTGTGCGCGCCGGCGCGCATGGCGGCTTCGGCGCCCTTGAGATTGGGCACCAGGGCCATGATGGTGACGCCGGGATGGGTGACGGCGTGGCGCACGACCTCGGCGGCATCGGCCATCTGCGGCAGCAGTTTGGGCGAGACAAAGGAGCCGACCTCGATCTCCTGCACGCCCGCTGCCACCAGAGCATCGATCCAGGCGTATTTATGGGCCGTGCTCATGGTGGCCGAGACCGACTGCAGGCCGTCGCGGGGGCCGACTTCGCTGATCAGGAGATCGAAACGCTGGGGGAATGACATGGTTGCCTCACTTGGATTTCATACTTGCATTGCAGCTGGCACAATGCTTTAATGTTGTTCTATCTAATAGAACTTAATTCTTTCTATTGAAATATTGCCTTGCGTACTGATGCCCTGTCAAGCTGAGGGGCAGGAGTTTTTATGCCGCGTAAATCCCTGAATGAATCCGTAGCCGACGAGAATGCCGCGCCTGGCGGTGTGGCCGCAGTGGACCGCGCCCTCAGCGTGCTGGGCGCATTCCAGGATGGCGATGCCGCGCTGAGCCTGGCCGAGCTGGCCGAGCGCACGCGCCTTTACAAGAGCACGGTGCTGCGATTGCTGGCCTCTTTGGAGCATGGCGGCTGGGTTCAGCGCCAGGATGACGGGCGCTATGCGGTGGGCTCGGCCGTGGCCAGGCTGCATGCGGTTTACGAACAGAGCTTCTCGCTGGACAAGCTGGTCATGCCGGTACTGCGCGTACTGGTTCAGGCCACAGGCGAGAGCGCTGCCTACCATGTGCGCCAGGGGCGTGAACGCCTGTGTCTGTACCGCGTGGATTCGCCGCACCCGGTACGCGATCATGCGCGTGCCGGCGATCTGCTCCCCCTGGATAAGGGAGCTGGCGGGCGTGTGCTGGTCGCTTTCGATCCGGAGCTGAGCGACTGGGTGAAGAGGAATCGCAACCACTATGCGCGTGTACGGGCCGATGGCTACGAAGCCCTGGTGGGCGACAGGCATAGCGAGATCGCCGGCATCTCGGCCCCGGTTTTTCGCCGCAGCGGGGAGCTGGCCGCTGCCCTGACGCTGACCATGCCCGCGCATCGCTATGACGAACGCTATGTCAAAAACGTGTTGCAGGCTGCACGCGACCTGGGGGCGCAACTGCCGTAGGTTTGGGCGCCCTGGGCTTGAGGCGCAGGGCCGGCAGTCGCAGGCAGCGATGAAGCCCGAGTCACGGGCCTGCCTGCTCGGGCTGAAAGCCCGGCTCGCTGCGCACGCGCAAAAAGCGGGCAAAGCGCGGCAGCCCGCTTTTTTCGTGCAGGCCCTGGTAGCGGTAGGTGACCCAGCTGCCGAGCGCGGGCGGGCTTTTGCGCATTTGTGTCGTCAGTCCGGAGCCCAGTGAAAACTGCTTGCCGTCCGGGGTCTGCACCAGCAGCGCACCCGTCATGCCCTGCCACTGTCCGCGTCCGCTTTTGTAGCCTATGACCCGGGCTTCGGCATCATCGAAAGGCTTGAGCTTGAGCAGATCGTCGCTGCGGCCCGGGCGATAGGGGGCGCTGCCTTTGTGCAGCATCAAGCCCTCGCCGCCGCCTTTGACGACTGTGTGCAGCCATTGCCGCAATTCGGCTTCCGAGCTCAGCTTGCGCTGCTCCACCATCTGCACCCAGTCCTGGGCAATGGCCCTGACGGTGCGCTGCAGCAGCGGCAGGCGCTGGTCAAAGCTGCCCGGAGCCGCGGGCAGATCAAACACCATGAATCTCATCTGGCGCCAGGCCCGATCGTCCGGGATGGCCTGTGCCGTGGTGGACTGGGCATGGGCAAACCGGCCGCGTCCGGCCCAGAGCTCGCCATCCATGGGGGTGGCCGGCCAGTCCCGGACAAACCACTCTGGCGTCGCGATCCGCTGCCCGCCACGGCTGACGAGCTGATGGCCGTTCCAGTAGCCGCGTACGCCATCCAGTTTCTCGCTGACCCAATAGTCCTGCAGCGGTAGGCCGCTGCGCCAGACCTGGGCCAGCATCAGCGAAGGCGGCTGTGTCGTGGTCTGGGCCCGCACGGCAACAAAGCCCATGCAGAGGCAGGCACAGACCAGCCAGAGAATGCATTCCCGCAGGGGGCGATGCCGTGGCTCAGGCATGGCTATCTCCCGGTAAAGAGGCAGCTCATGCTAGAGCGCGGAGCCTATGCTGTCGATGCGGGTACGAACCCATATCAAAAAACATGGCTATCAGCGGCTTATCCATCAGTAATTACGGCGATTTCAATGAAAAAGCCGCTGCAGCCAGGCAGCGGCTTTTGTCAAAGGGGCAAGACCTTCAGTCGCGGCTGATAACGGCGCAGGCGATGCGCGCGCCGGCATTGCCCGTGGGCTGGGTGGTGTAGTCGTCGGGCTGTGCATGGACGATGACCGCCCGGCCTATGACATTGCCAGGGCCGGCCAGCAAGGTGATGTCCGCCGACTGTACGTTGACGGTGGCCACGCCGTTGGAGTCGGCCTTCAGGCTGGGCAGGTCGCCCATATGGTGCTGGGTCGAGTCATATTTGCCATGCGGATTGCCCAGCGGGTTGAAGTGGCCGGCAGCGGCATTGCCGTTGTCGCCGCAGTCGCCCTTGTCGTGGATGTGAAAGCCATGCTCGGAATTGGGCTTGAGGCCGTGAATCACGGCATTGACCACCACCTGCTGGCCGGTCTTCTGGGTGAATTTCACATCGCCGCCGACCTTGCTGCCCGAAGTGGCCTGCAGCCTGGCGATGGCCTGGGCGGGCTGGGGCTCGGGAGTGCTGCAGGCCGTCAGGGCAGCAGCGGATGCGGCCAGGACGAGAAAACGATATGGCATGTAAGCTCCTCTTGAATATTCGTCAGAACCATAGAGAAAACACTGTGAACCATAGCGTCAGTGCTTTGCCGCGCTTGTAGGGCAAGGGCCAAGATGTCGGGCACGGCCCCAAAAAACAAAGCCCCGCAGGCTGCTGAGGCCTGCGGGGCTGGTGTCGTCAAAAGCCTGGGGCTCAGACCTGATCGGCAGACAGGCCTGCAGTCTGGCTGAAGCCGCCGTCCACATAGGTGATCTCGGCGGTCACGCCGGAGGCCAGGTCGGACAGCAGGAAAGCCGCGACATTGCCCACGTCTTCAATGGTCACGTTGCGGCGCAGAGGAGCGGCGTCGGCCACGCGGCCCAGCAGCTTGCCGAAGTCCTTGATGCCGGAGGCTGCCAGAGTCTTGATGGGGCCGGCGGAGATGCCGTTGGCACGAATGGCGCGGCCGTCGGCAGTGCGGCCCACGGCTTCTGCCAGGTAACGCACGGATGCTTCCAGCGATGCCTTGGCCAGGCCCATGGTGTTGTAGTTGGGGATGGAGCGCAGAGCACCCAGGTAGGACAGGGTCAGCAGCGAGGACTTGTCGTTCAGGTAAGGCAGGGCTGCCTTGGCCATGGCAGGGAAGCTGTAGGCGCTGATATCGTGGGCGATCTTGAAGTTCTCGCGGCTCAGGCCGTCGAGGAAGTTGCCGGCAATGGCTTCACGGGGGGCAAAACCGATGGAGTGCACAAAGCCGTCGAACTTGCCCCAGGTGGCACCCAGGTCGGCGAACAGCTTTTCGATCTGGGCGTCGTCGCCCACGTCGCAGTCGAACACCAGCTTGGAGTCGAAGTCGGCAGCAAATTCGGTGATGCGGTCCTTGAAGCGTTCGCCCACATAGCTGAAAGCCAGTTCTGCGCCTTGCTCATGGCAGGCCTTGGCAATGCCGTAGGCAATGGAACGGTTGGACAGAACGCCCGTGATCAGCAGCTTTTTACCGGCGAGAAAACCCATTGTTGTTCTCCAAAGAAAATTGAAAGAGACGATGGCTGCATCTGTGGCAGACGCGCCATCTTTGAAAACGTATCTGTTCGAACTGGGTGCGAATCAGTCGGGGTAGGGCAGAATTGTCGCATGCGCCATTGGATGATTTGCTCAGCCCTGATTGTCAGCAGCCAAGTTGCCACACCTGCCCTGGCAGCACATGGCTATGCGCTCTGGGGTCAGCCCAGGTACGCGGCCGACTTCAGGCACTTTGACTATGTGAATCCTCAAGCGCCCAAGGGCGGCGAGTTGCGCATGGTCAGCAATCTGCGCTATTCGACCTTCGACAAGTACAACCCCTTCACCATCAAGGGCTCGCCGCCTGCCTACCTGGCGGACATGCTGTTCGAGACCCTGTTGACCCCCAGTCTCGACGAGACGGCCACGGGCTACGGCCTGCTGGCCGAGGATGTGGAGGTGGCGGCCGACGGCCTGTCCGCGACATTCAAATTGCGCAAGCAGGCGCGCTTTCACAACGGAAAGCCCGTGCTGGCCCAGGATGTGAAGCACAGCTACGAGACACTGCTGAGCAAATATGTCTCGCCCGGCTACAAGACGCTGTTTGCCGAGGTGGCTGCCTGTGATGTGCTCGACGAGCGCACGGTGCGCTTTCGCTTCAAAAAGCCCAACCGCGACCTGCCGCTGACCGTGGGCGCTCTGTTGCCGGTGTTCAGCCGTGACTGGGGGCTGGGCGCGGATGGCAAGCCCAAGGCCTTCGATCAGGTGGTGATGGACACGCCCATCGGCAGCGGGCCCTACAAGATAGGGCCGGTCAAGTTTGGCAAGGACATCAGCTATGTTCGCGACCCTAAGTATTGGGGGGCAGCCTTGCCGGTGCGTGTCGGTTTGGCCAATTTTGACCGAATCACCATCAAGATCTACAAGGACAACACGGCGCGGCTGGAGGCACTCAAGGCCGGTGAGTTCGATCTCATGCGCATCAACAGCGCGGGCGACTGGGCCAGGCGTCTGACGGGGCGTCGCTTCGCCTCGGGCGAACTGGTCAAGGGCGCGTTCGAGAACAAGCTGCCCTCGGGCTTTCAGAGTTTTTTCCTGAATACGCGGCGTGAGCTGCTCAAGGATGTGCGTGTGCGCGAGGCCTTGGGCCTGGCTTATGACTTTGAGTGGATGAGCCGTCAGATGTTCTATGGCGCATATCAGCGCGTGCATGGATTGTTTGGCAACACCGCTTGCGAAACCACGGGCGATCCCAGCGATGCCGAGTTGGCCCTGCTCAAGCCCTATGAGAGCAGTCTGCCGCCAGGCACGCTGGGGCAGATGGCCCAGCCGCCACGCACCGATGGGCCTGACGGCCTGCGCGGCAATCTGCGGCGTGCGCAGAAGCTGCTGGCCGATGCCGGCTGGACGGTCAGGGATGGAGCCTTGCGCAATGCCGGGGGCGAGCCCATGGTGCTGGAATATCTGGACAGCAGCGAGAGCGGTGTCAAGATCGTCAGCAGCTGGATGCGCAATCTGGAAAAGCTGGGCATCACGCTCAAGGTGCGCAATGTGGACTACGCGCTCTATCAGCAGCGCATGGACAAATACGATTTCGACATCGTGACGCTCAACGTGCCCGGCACGCACAATCCGGGCCAGGAATATGCCGAGCTGTTCGGCAGCGCTGCCGCCGATGTGGAGGGGGCCTCGAACTATGTCGGTCTCAAGAGCAAGGCCGTGGATGCCATCATCGCCCAGATGGCTGCGGCCAAGTCCGAGCAGCAGATGCTGCCCGCCTGCCACGCGCTGGAGCGCATCATCGTCCAAGGCCATTACCTGATCCCCCAGTATTACTCGGGCACGCATCGCATGGTCTATGACGCCTGGAAGTTGGCGCTGCCGGGGCAGATTCCGGCCTATTCTCCAGGCGAGCTATGGGCCGTCTATGCCTGGTGGGCCAAGTAAGGTGGCCCCCACGCTCCGCCGTTGCACGGGTCGCTGCCCCCCGAGGGGGCTGGCCTTGCTTGGGGCGGCCCGGCGCGGCGGCCCAGGTAAAGTGGCCCCCACGCTCCACCGTTGCACGGGTCGCTGCCCCCCAAGGGGGCTGGCCTTGCTTGGGGCGGCCCGGCGCTGCGGCCCAGGTAAAGTGGCCCCCGCGCTCCACCGTTGCACGGGTTGCTGCCCCCGAGGGGGCTGGCCCTGCTTGGGGCGGCCCGGCGCTGTGGCCATCGCCGCCGCGGCTGAAAACAAGGGTTGATCGAAGATGTTTGCCTATATTCTCAAACGCATTTTGCTGATGATCCCCACGCTGCTGGGCGTGCTGCTGCTGACCTTTGTGGTCATCCAGTTCGTGCCCGGTGGCCCGGTGGAGCAGTATCTGGCCGAGGCCAAGGCCGGTGCCGGACACGGCGCCGAAGGTGCTGCCATGAGCTACCGGGGCGGCCAGGGCGTGGACCCCAAGCGGCTTGAAGAGATCAAGGCGCTGTACGGCTTTGACAAGCCGCCGGTAGAACGCTTTGTGCAGATGCTGGGTCAGTTCGCGCGCTTCGATCTGGGCACCAGCTTTTTTCAGAACAAAAGCGTCTGGGCGCTGGTCAAGGAAAAACTGCCGGTCTCCATCAGCCTGGGGCTGTGGACGTTTTTCATCAGCTATCTGGTGGCTGTGCCCCTTGGCGTGGCCAAGGCCGTGCGGGCCGGCTCGCGCTTCGATCTGGCGACCACAATCGTGATTCTCATCGGCTATGCCATCCCGGGCTTTGTGCTGGGCGTGGCGCTGCTGGTCGTCTTTGGCGGGCAGCTGCAGTGGTTTCCGCTGCGCGGGCTGACATCGGCCAATTTCGACGAACTCAGCACCATGGGCAAGGTGGCGGACTATCTCTGGCATATCGCGCTGCCCGTGACCGCCATGGTGGCCGGCAGCTTTGCCGTGACGGCCATGCTGACCAAGAACTCGTTTCTCGAAGAGATCCGCAAGCAGTATGTGCTGACGGCCCGCGCCAAGGGCCTGTCCGAGCGCCAGGTGCTCTACAAGCATGTGTTTCGCAATGCGCTGATTCCCATCGTCACGGGCTTTCCCTCGGCTTTCATCGGTGCCTTCTTTGCCGGCGCGCTGCTGATCGAGACCCTGTTCTCGCTCGACGGCCTGGGTCTGCTCAGCTATGAAAGCGTGATCCGGCGCGACTTTCCCGTGGTGCTGGGCACGCTGTATCTGTTCACGCTGATCGGCCTGGTGACCAAGCTCATCAGCGATCTTTGCTATGTCTGGGTGGACCCCCGGGTCAAGTTTGACTGATTTATGCAAGATAAGCCTCAAACCATTGCCCTGCAAGCGCAAGAAGCTATGAATACAGGAGTGGAGCGTGTGCCAGCGACGCCTGCTGCCAAGTCCGAATCCCCGGGGCGCCGGGCCTGGCGGCGCTTCAAAGGCAATCGACTGGGCTTTGTCAGCCTGCTGATCTTCTCGGTGCTGGTGTTGCTCAGCCTGTTTGCCGAACTGCTGTCCAACGACAAACCGCTCATCGTGCGCTACGAGGGGCAGACCTATCTGCCGCTGCTGCACGATTACCCGGAAACCACGTTTGGCGGCGATTTCCATACGCCGACCGATTACCTCGATCCCTTCATCCGGCAAAGGCTCGGCGAGGGCGACAACTGGGCGATCTTCCCAATCAACCGCTATGGCAAGTCCACCATCAACTACTTTGCCAAGTCGCCCAATCCTTCTGCGCCGTCGGCCGACAACTGGCTGGGCACCGACGACCGGGGGCGCGATCTGCTGGCGCAGCTCATCTACGGTTTTCGTGTCAGCGTGCTGTTCGGCCTGGCGCTGACGGCCGTGGGCGTGCTGCTGGGCGTGCTGGCGGGGGCGGTGCAGGGCTTTTTTGGCGGCAAGACGGATCTGGCCTTCCAGCGCCTGACGGAAATCTGGGGCTCCATGCCCGAGCTCTACCTGCTCATCATCTTCAGCGCGCTGTTTGCGCCCAGTGTCTCGCTGCTGCTGATCCTGCTGAGCCTGTTCGGCTGGATGGGTCTGGCCGACTATGTGAGAGCCGAGTTTCTGCGCAATCGCCAGCTCGACTATGTGAAATCCGCCCAGGCCCTGGGTGCCAGCAATCGTTCCATCATCTTTCGCCACATTCTGCCCAACAGCATGACGCCGGTGATCACCTTTTTGCCGTTTCGCATGAGCGGGGCCATCCTGGCGCTGACCTCGCTCGATTTTCTGGGTCTGGGCGTCCCGCCAGGCACGCCAAGCCTGGGCGAGCTGCTGAGCCAGGGCAAGAACAATATCGATGCCTGGTGGATTTCCCTGTCCACCTTTGGCGTGCTGGTCATCACGCTGCTGCTGCTGACCTTTATGGGCGACGCCCTGCGCGATGCGCTGGACCCGCGCAAGCAGGCACGTACCGAGGCTGCAAAGCGCGCAGGAGGCAAGCCATGAGCCAGGAAAAGTATGGGATTGAGAGCCGCAGCCAGTTGCTGAGCGTGCACGATCTGAGTGTGTCTTTTGCGGGCAAGCCCGTGGTGCAGGGCGTGAGCTTCGAGATGGCTGCCGGTGAAAAGCTGGCGCTGGTGGGGGAGTCCGGCTCGGGCAAGTCGGTCACGGCGCTGTCGCTGCTGCGTCTGGTGGGCGATGCACAGCTGGGTGGCCGGGCCCTGCTGGACGGGCGCGATCTGCTGGGGCTTTCGGAGCGCGAGATGCAGGGCATACGCGGCGGCGATATCGCCATGATCTTTCAGGAGCCGATGACGGCGCTGAACCCGCTGATGACCGTCGGCGCGCAGGTGGCGGAGGTGCTGCAGCTCAAGCAGGCCTTGAGCCGGGCGCAGGCCTTGAAGCAGGCCGTCGAGCTGCTGGCCACTACCGGCATCCCTGAGCCAGAGCGTCGCGCGCAGAGCTTTCCGCACCAGCTCAGCGGTGGCCAGCGTCAGCGCGCCATGATCGCCATGGCCCTGGCCAGCCGTCCCCGGCTGCTGCTGGCCGACGAGCCGACAACGGCGCTGGATGTGACGCTGCGTGGCCAGATCCTGGATTTGCTGGCCGATCTGCAGCGGCAGACCGGCATGGCCGTGCTGATGATCACGCATGACCTGAACCTGGTGCGCCGCTTTGCCGACCGCGTGGCCGTCATGGAAAAAGGCCGTCTCGTGGAGCAGGGCGCGGTGGCCGATCTCATGCGGAACCCGCAGCATGCCTATACCCGCAAGCTGCTGGCCAGCCGGCCGGTGCGCAATGTGGCGGATGAGACCGTGCCGGCCGGTGAGGCTGCCGTGGTGCAGACCCAGGCCTTGCAGGTGAGCTATGCCACGCCCTTGCCCGGCATTCGCGGCTGGTTCAAAAAGGGCGCGTTCGTCGCGGTCAAGGGCGCGGATATGCTGCTGCGGCCCGGCCGTACCCTGGGCGTGATCGGTGAATCGGGCTCCGGTAAATCCACGTTGGCCCAGGCCGTGCTGGGGTTGTTGCCTGCGGCCGGGGGGCTGCAGGTGGCCGGCAGGCAATGGCAGCAGCCGGCAATCCGCAACAGCGCCGCCAATCTGGCGCTGCGGCGCAAGATCCAGGTGGTGTTCCAGGATCCGTTTTCCTCGCTGTCGCCGCGCATGACGGTGGAGGAGATCGTCGGCGAAGGCCTGCAGATCCATGCCCCTGAGCTCGCTGCCGGGCCGCGGCGCGAGCGCGTGCTCAAGATGCTCGAAGAGGTGGGCTTGACCGAGGCCCAGTTTCCCGGCCTGCTGCAGCGCTATCCGCATGAATTCTCGGGCGGGCAGCGGCAGCGCCTGGCGATTTCACGCGCGCTCATCATGGAGCCCGAGGTCCTGGTGCTGGACGAGCCCACGAGTGCACTCGACGTCACCATTCAGCAGCAGGTGCTGGCCCTGTTGCAGCGGCTGCAGAAGGAGCGTGGTCTGGCCTATCTGCTCATCACCCACGATGTGGATGTGATTCGCGCCATGGCCCATGAGGTGCTGGTCATGAAGGACGGGCAGATCGTGGAGCGGGGCGATGTGCAGGCGGTGCTGACTGCGCCGAGGCAGGCATACACGCGCCAGTTGGTCGAGGCCGCCGGGGTCGTTGCCGAGCCTCCGGCGGTCTGAATGTGATGGCGAGCAGTGCCTTCCCTTCAAAGGTTTGAGGCTTTGAATGCCTGCAATTGCTGTCGGTTCACTGATTCGCGAGGCAGGCATTCGCTGAAAAACACTGAATCCGCACTCGAAAGTCTGTATTTATTTGGCGCGAATTCTCTGGCTGTGGCCTAATTGATCCTTTTCAACCTCCCAATTGAGAATTCGACATGGGCAATAAGATCGTTACCGAAGCAGACCGCAAGGCCACTCCCCGTCCCCAGGCACCCAATGGCGTGACCCTGCCCACTCCCGGCCGTGGCCAGCGCGTGAGCCTGGAGCGTGGTTCGCACACTCGCAGCAAGAAGCAGCCCGGCAAGCGCCACGGCTAATTCCTGCGGCAGGCTGCGCCCTGGTGTGCGGCCCGCAAAAAAGCCCTCGTCACTTCGGTGCGAGGGCTTTTTGCTTTTCACGGCTTCAGAGCGTTGGTTTGCTCATCCCTGAAGATTTTTCAGCTTGCGGCGCAGCTGCTGCACTTCCTCGATGAGATCGGTGGTCAGGGCGGCGAGCTGAGGGTCGGCGTCGAAGCTGTGTTCCAGCTGGGCAATGCGGCGTGCACGCACCAGCGTCTGGCTGCTGAAGCGCCATTGCTCGTGGCTGATCTCGCGCAGCTGACCTTCGTTGTCGTAGCTGATGACGCCTGTCTGCACATGCTCGATCACCCATTGCGGGCTGGTGCAGCAATGGCGCGCCAGCTCGTGCAGATCGAGCACGGCCTGTTCCAGCAACTCGGCAGGCTCGTAGAAAGGGTAGTGGGAGGGGCTCATGGGAAAACCTTTCAACTCAGGCTGCGGGCATCGAACTGCGGGAAGGCCCTGGCAAAGTCGGCATAAGCCTGCTTTTGCGCGGGTGTCGCCGCGGGTGGGAAGACCACATCCAGCACCAGGTACAGATCACCCGGCGTGGCGGCGGGCAGGCCCTTGCCCTTGAGGCGCAGCTTGCGACCCGAGCGATAGCCGGCGGGCACGGTGACTTCCAGTTCCCCGGCCAGCGTCTTGAAGGGGACGGGGCCACCGAGCTCGGCTTCCCAGGGCGCGAGCGGCACTCGCTGGTAGACATCCTTGCCCTCGGACCACCAGCGCGGGTCGCTACGGAAGTGCACCTCCAGCAGCAGATCGCCTGGCGCACCCTTGCCCAGACCCGGGTTGCCCTGACCGGCAAGGCGAATCATCTGGCCCTCGCGCACGCCCTTGGGAATGGTGACCTGCAGCTCCTTGTCCTTGTGGGTGGGGATGCCCTGGTCGTCGAGCACGGTGCTGCGCAGATGCAGCGAGCGCACGGCGCCGCTATAGCTGTCCTGCAGATCCAGCTCTATGCTGGCATGCTGGTCCTGGCCGCGCATGTCTGGGGTGCTGCGCGCGCCTTGCTGGCCCTGATGGCGCCGTGCACGAGCGGCCTGGCCGAACATCTGCGAGAAAAAGTCGCTGAAATCGGCGTCGCTGCCGGCATCGCCCTGGCTGCTGAAGTGAAAGTCCTGCTGATCCCAGTCGGGCGGCGGGCGAAAGCCTCCCTTGCCCTGAGCTCTGGCATTTTGAGCAAACTGCATTTCGTCGCCCATGGCGTCGTAGGCGGCGCGCTTTTCGGGGTCGGAGAGCACGGTGTTGGCTTCGTTGACCTCGGCCATGCGAGCAGCCGCGTCTTTTTCCTTGCTGATGTCGGGGTGGTATTTGCGGGCGAGTTTGCGATAGGCCTTTTTGATGTCCTCGGTGGAGGCCTTTTTGTCCACGCCAAGTATCTTGTAATAGTCCTTGTAATCCATGGAGTCACCAATCTTCTTGTCAAAAGATGGGCGCAAGACTGTTGCCTTGGCTGCTGCCATTGCTGCGCCCGCATTCAGGAAAATAATAGGGATAGAGTGCGGCAGCTTCAAGGGTCTCAATGCGCGCTGGTGGGGTGATGACCGGGGTTTGAGTCCTTGGGGGCATCTGGCGCTACCATTGCCAGGATCAATGCAGGGGCGTGTGCGAAGGCCTGCCCAGAGTTCGTGAAATGAAACAAGAAATTACAAAAGCAGACGCATGGCTGGTTGTCTGCCTCTGTGCTGACTGGTGTGGTACCTGTAAACAGTACCGGCAGCCCTTCGAGGCTCTTGCTGCCCAGTTTCCACAGATGCGTTTTGTCTGGCTCGATGTGGAAGACCGTGAGGATGTCGCTGGCGATCTGGACATAGAAACCTTTCCGTCCATTTTGGTGGCGCAGGGCGAGCAGGCCAGATTTCTGGGGCCTGTGCTTCCGCAGACGGGGGTGCTGGCGCGGATGCTGCAATCCCTGCCCGCAGATGCGGCGGCGAGGCCCGCCGATGTGCAGGAGGCCCAGGATTTGCTGCAGCGATTGTTGCGCGCTGATGACCTGCAGGAAGTCTTGCGTTGATCGCTGTTTTATGCGAGACACTTTTTGCGAAAACAGTGGTTTGCGGCTACAATCACGGCTTCACGACCAAACGGGCGGGTACATACCGCCCGTTTTTTTTGGGCAATTCATGGCGAAACCTGTTTTTGGCAGAGCTAAGTCCATGATTTGACAGATTTTTCGGGATTGAACTGAATACACGTGGCACTACAGCAAATCGTTGAACAAACCGTCACAGGTCTGGGCTATGACCTGGTTGAAATCGAGCGCTCGGCCGGCGGCCTGCTGCGCATCACGATTGATTTGCCTTGGCAGGCGCCGGAGGAAGGTGCGCCTGAGCTGCCCGAGCAGTTCGTGACAGTGGAAGACTGCGAAAAGGTCACGCGCCAGCTTCAGTTTGCGCTGGAAGTCGATGGTGCGGACTACGCCCGCCTGGAGGTCTCTTCTCCAGGCATTGATCGTTTGCTGCGCCATGAGCAGGACTTCATCCGCTTTGAAGGCTCGGAGGTGGATCTGACGCTCAAGGCTCCCATCGGGGCTGCGGGTGGCGACAAGATCAATGCAAACCGCAAAAAATTTCGTGGCACGCTGGAGCGGACTGAAGAAGGTGGCTGGCAGATCGTCTGGAGCGATGAGCCGCCTCCCAAGCCGGGCGTGCGCGTCAGCAAGAAGCGTGAGCCAGCGCCGTTGAACGCGATGGGCTTTACGCTTGACGAGTTGCGCGAAGCTCGTCTGGCACCGATTGTGAATTTCAAAGGACGCGCAGCCAAGCCCGAATGAGGCAGCTGAAGCGTTTGAATCTTTTGGGGCAAAGAGGTCGCATGCAAATCCTCTTTGTGTGATTGAAATAGGAGAGTCGTCGCATGAATCGCGAACTGTTGATGTTGGTTGAAGCCATTTCGCGTGAAAAGAACGTGGAACGCGATGTGGTTTTTGGTGCCGTGGAATCCGCACTGGCACAGGCCACCAAGAAGCTGTACCAAGGTGAAGTAGACATCCGCGTGTCCATCGATCGCGAAAGCGGCGACTACGACACCTTCCGCCGCTGGGTGGTGGTGTCTGACG
Source organism: Comamonas sp. wu1-DMT (assembly GCF_040187805.1). NCBI lineage: Bacteria > Pseudomonadati > Pseudomonadota > Betaproteobacteria > Burkholderiales > Comamonadaceae > Comamonas > Comamonas sp. wu1-DMT. The sequence continues at coordinate 570,838 of NZ_JBANEM010000001.1, read as the reverse complement.
ATGCCGGTCTGCAGAACCCCGACGCCGAAGAAATGCTGATGGATGCGGAAGACCGCGTGCCCGGCATTCAAATTGGTGAGTTCATTGAAGAGCAGATCGAGTCGCTGCCCATCGGCCGTATCGGTGCCATGGCTGCCAAGCAGGTCATCCTGCAGAAGATTCGCGACGCCGAGCGCGAAATGCTGCTCAACGAATTCCTGGCCCGTGGCGAGAAGATTTTCACCGGTACCGTCAAGCGCATGGACAAGGGCGACATCATTGTCGAATCCGGCCGTGTGGAAGGCCGACTCAAGCGCGGCGAGATGATCCCCAAGGAAAATCTGCGCAATGGCGACCGTGTGCGCGCCATGATCATGGAAGTCGATGCCACCCTGCGCGGCGCTCCCATCCTGCTGTCGCGCTCGGCTCCCGAATTCATGGTGGAATTGTTCCGCAATGAAGTGCCCGAGATCGAGCAAGGCCTGCTGGAGATCAAGAGCTGCGCCCGTGACGCCGGCTCTCGTGCCAAGATCGCCGTGCTCAGCCACGACAAGCGCGTGGACCCCATCGGCACCTGCGTCGGCGTGCGCGGCACCCGCGTGAATGCCGTGACCAACGAACTGGCCGGCGAGCGTGTGGATATCGTGCTGTGGTCCGAAGACCCCGCCCAGTTCGTGATCGGTGCCCTGGCTCCTGCCAATGTCTCTTCCATCGTTGTGGATGAGGAAAAGCACGCCATGGACGTGGTGGTGGACGAGGAAAATCTGGCCATCGCCATCGGTCGCGGCGGTCAGAACGTGCGTCTGGCCTCCGAGCTGACAGGCTGGAAGATCAACATCATGGACGCTGCAGAGTCTGCCCAGAAGCAGGCCGACGAGTCGGCTGTCTCGCGCAAGCTGTTCATGGAAAAGCTGGATGTGGACGAGGAAATCGCCAACATCCTGATCGAAGAAGGTTTCGAGACCCTGGAAGAAGTGGCCTATGTGCCGCTGCAGGAAATGCTCGAAATCGAATCCTTCGACGAAGAGACGGTGAACGAGCTGCGTAGCCGCGCCAAGGATGCACTGCTGAGTCAGGAAATTGCTCGCGAAGAAAATGTGAGCAAGGCATCCGAGGATCTGGTGTCTCTGGACGGCATGACTGCCGAGCTGCTGGACAAGCTGGCGCAAGCTGATGTGCACACCCGTGACGATCTGGCCGACCTGGCGATCGACGAGCTGACCGAAATCACCGGTCAGACTGCCGAAGAAGCCAAGGCCTTGATCATGAAGGCGCGTGAGCACTGGTTTACCGATGGGCAAGAGTAAGGTCAGGGAGGTACAGAGCATTTATGTCGAGTAATACGGTTGCAGAATTTGCGAAAGAGCGCAACACGACCCCTGATACCTTGCTGCAGCAGCTCAAGGCCGCTGGGGTTGACAAGGCCAATGCGGCTGACGCGCTGACCGAAGGTGACAAGCAGCGCTTGCTGTCTCACCTGCAGGCAAGCCATGGCAGCGGTGCCAAGAAGATCACGCTGACCAAGAAGTCCACCAGCGAAATCAAGCAGGCGGATTCATCGGGCCGTGCCCGTACGATTCAGGTGGAAGTGCGCAAGAAGCGCACTTTCGTGAAGCGGGAAGACACTCCCGCCGAGGCTCAGGCCAATGCGGAAAGCATGGCTAAGGCTGTGCAGGAGCGTGCCGCTAGTCAAGAGCTGGTACGCCGTGAAGAAGATGCTCGCCGCGAGGCCGAGCTGTTGAGCCATCAGGAAGAACAATTGGCCAAGGAACGTCAAGAGCGCGAAGAGCGCGAGCGCCGCGAGCGCGAAGCCGAGGAACGTGCTGCAGCCTATGCAGCCGCAGAAGTCGCCAAGGTGGCTGAAGCCAAGGCGGCAAAGGAAGAAGAAAAGCGCGAGCACGCCGCAGGCGCTGCCGCACGTGCTGCGGCCCAGGCCGAGGCACGCGCCAAGGCGGAAGCCGAATCCCAGGCCAAGGCTGCTGAAGAAGCCAGCCGCGCCAAGGATCTGGATGAGCGCCGCCGCAAGGCCCTGGCCGAAGCGGAAGCCATCCGCGCCATGATGGCTGCACCCAAGAAGGTGCTGGTCGCCAAGAAGCCCGAGGAGCCCAAGAAGGCTGCTCCGGTTGCCGCCGATGCCAAGAAGCCTGTTGCCGCCAAGGATGGCAACAAGCCTGCAGGCAGCGCTGGCGCGGCCAATGCCGGCGGCGGCGCCCGTCCAGGCAAGGAAGTTAAGTCCGCCAAGCTGTCTTCGAGCTGGTCCAACGACGCCGGCAAGAAGAAGGAAATCAAGACCCGTGGCGACAGCTCCGGCGGCGTGGCTGGCCGTTCCAACTGGCGCGGTGGTCCCAAGGGCGGCCGTCGTGGCAATGATCGTCACGAGCAGCAACAGCAGCAGGCTCCCGAGTTCCGTCAGCTGGAGATTTCGGTGCCCGAGACCATCACCGTGGCCGAACTGGCTCACAAGATGGCCATCAAGGCATCCGAGGTCATCAAGGTTCTGATGAAGATGGGCCAGATGGTCACCATCAACCAGCCGCTGGACCAGGACACCGCCATGATCGTGGTGGAAGAAATGGGTCACACCGCCAAGGTGGCAGCACTGGACGATCCCGAGGCCTTCACCGCCGAGGAAGTCTCCAACTCCGAAGCCGAGCAACTGCCGCGCGCTCCCGTGGTGACCGTCATGGGTCACGTGGACCACGGCAAGACCTCGCTGCTGGACTACATCCGTCGCACCAAGGTGGCGTCGGGCGAAGCCGGCGGCATCACTCAGCACATCGGTGCCTACCATGTGAAGACGCCTCGCGGCATCATCACCTTCCTGGACACTCCCGGTCACGAGGCCTTCACGGCCATGCGTGCTCGCGGTGCCAAGTCCACCGACATCGTGATTCTGGTGGCCGCTGCCGACGACGGCGTCATGCCCCAGACCAAGGAAGCCATCAAGCACGCCAAGGCGGCTGGTGTTCCCATCGTGGTGGCCATCACCAAGGCCGACAAGCCCGAAGCCAACCCCGATCGCGTCAAGCAGGAGCTGGTCGTGGAAGAGGTGCTGCCCGAAGAATACGGCGGCGACTCTCCCTTCGTGGCCGTGTCCTCCAAGACCGGCCAGGGCATCGACGAGCTGCTGGAGCAAGTGCTGCTGCAGGCCGAAGTGCTGGAACTCAAGGCGCCCGTGGACGCCGCAGCCAAGGGTATCGTGATCGAAGCCCAGCTGGACAAGGGTCGCGGTACCGTGGCTACGGTGCTGGTGCAGTCCGGTACGCTGAAGGTCGGCGACGTGGTGCTGGCGGGCCAGACCTATGGTCGCGTGCGAGCCATGCTCGACGAAGACGGCAAGCAGACCAAGGAAGCCGGTCCTTCCATCCCTGTAGAGATTCAGGGTCTGAACGAAGTGCCCCAGGCGGGTGACGACTTCATGGTGCTGAGCGACGAACGCCGTGCCCGTGAAATCGCGACCTACCGCGCCGGCAAGTTCCGCAACACCAAGCTGGCCAAGCAGCAGGCTGCGAAGCTGGAAAACATGTTCGCCGAAATGTCCGCTGGCGATGTGCAGACCCTGCCCATCATCATCAAGGCCGACATGCAAGGCTCGCAGGAAGCTCTGGCAGCCTCGCTGCTCAAGCTGTCCACCGACGAGATCAAGGTTCAGCTGGTGTACTCCGGCGTGGGCGGTATCTCCGAGTCCGACGTCAACCTGGCGCTGGCTTCCAAGGCCATCATCATCGGCTTCAACGTGCGTGCGGATGCTCAGGCCCGCAAGACCGCTGAAGGCAACGATGTCGACGTTCGCTACTACAACATCATCTACGATGCCGTGGATGAAGTGAAGGCTGCGATGTCCGGCATGCTGGCTCCCGAGAAGCGCGAAGAGATCATCGGTATGGCCGAGATCCGTACCGTGTTCGTGGCAACGAAGATCGGCACCATTGCCGGCTCGTACATCACGCAAGGTCACGTCACCCGCAATGCACACTTCCGTCTGCTGCGCGACAACGTGGTCATCTACACGGGCGAGATCGAGTCGCTGCGCCGCATGAAGGACGATGTCAAGGAAGTCAAGGAAGGCTTCGAGTGCGGTATCAAGCTGCGCAACTACAACGACATCAAGGAAGGCGACGTGCTGGAAGTCTTCGAGATCAAGGAAATCGCTCGTACGCTGTAAAAGCAATAGCTGCTAGCGCCTGCTCTGCAAGGGTTTGAGGCTGAAAATGCCTTGAACTCCTTGTGAAGCAAGCGCAAATAGCTCCTTTTTTATTCATGGCAACCAAACGCAAATCTGCTGCTCCCAACCGCAGCTTCAAAGTTTCCGACCAGATCCAGCGTGATCTGTCGGAGCTGATCGCCCGCGAGTTGAAGGACCCGCGCGTCGGCATGGTCACGCTGCAAGGCGTGGAGGTGACTCCTGACTATGCCCACGCCAAGGTGTTCTTCAGCGTGCTCGTCGGCGATCCCGAAGTGACGCTGGCAGCACTCAATCAGGCCGCAGGCTTTCTGCGCAACGGCCTGTTCAAGCGTCTGCACATTCATACCGTGCCCACGCTGCATTTCGTCTACGACCGCACTACAGAGCGCGCTGCCGACATGAACGCCTTGATCGCCAAGGCTGTGGCGTCGCGCGGACCCGAACAGGAATAAGCACATGAACGCCCCTCGCACCCGGGTGCAGCGGCGCCCTGTGCATGGGGTGTTGCTGCTCGATAAACCGCTGGGCTGGTCCAGCAACGATATCTTGCAGAAGGTCAAGTGGCTGCTACGTGCCGAAAAGGCCGGGCATACAGGCACGCTTGATCCGCTGGCCAGTGGCGTGCTGCCGCTGTGTTTCGGCGCTGCCACCAAATTCAGTCAGCTTCAGCTCGAAGCCGAGAAAACCTACGAAGCCATTGCCCGCCTGGGCCAGACCACAACCACGGCCGATGCCGAGGGCGATGTGGTGCTGGAGCGTGCCGTGGATCTGGCCGCCATCACGCCCGAGCGCCTGGCGCAGGTGCAAGCCCAGTTCACGGGCGATATCAAGCAGGTGCCGCCCATGCACAGTGCGCTGAAGAAGGACGGCAAGGCACTCTATGAATATGCCCGTGCGGGCGTGGAAGTGGAGCGCCCCGCACGAGATGTCACCATTCATGCATTGGAGCTGACGCTGGTGCAGGACGATCAGGGGCATCCGGCCGTCAAGATGAGAGTGAGCTGCAGCAAGGGCACTTACATCCGCACATTGGGCGAAGACGTGGGCGAGGCCTTGGGCTGTGGCGCCCACTTGCGTTTTCTGCGCCGTGTGGAAACCGGCGGTCTTGAGGTGTCGCGCTGCGTGACGCTGGAGGCGCTGGAAGCCATGAACGATGAAGAGCGCATCGCGCAGGTCCAGCCTGTGGATACCCTGCTGCATCGTCATGCCGTCGTCACCTTGGGTGAACAGGATGCAGGTCGCTTTCTATCAGGCTTGCGCCGTCGAGGGTCTTGGGCGGATGCCCCGGCCGTGGCGGTGTATGGTGAGCGCCCGCATGCCCTTTTAGGGGTAGGCCGTGTGGCGAGCGGGGAATTGATTCCCGAGCGCCTGCTCAGTCCGCTAGAAATTCAACAAATTTTGGAAGGAACGCCGCGTCCACAAGCAAGCGGCATTTTGGAAACATTATGAGCAAACAAATCCGCAACATTGCGATCATCGCGCACGTTGACCACGGTAAGACCACCATGGTGGACCAGCTGCTGCGCCAGTCCGGCACTTTTGCCGAGCACGAAAAAGTCGTCGACACCGTGATGGACAACCATGCCATCGAACGTGAGCGCGGCATCACCATTCTGGCCAAGAACTGTGCCGTGTCCTGGAAGGACACCCACATCAACATTCTCGACACGCCCGGTCACGCGGACTTCGGCGGCGAAGTGGAACGTGCCCTGTCCATGGTCGACGGCGTGGTGCTGCTGATCGATGCGCAGGAAGGCCCCATGCCCCAGACGCGCTTCGTGACCAAGAAGGCTCTGGCCCTGGGTCTGCGCCCCATCGTGGTGGTGAACAAGGTGGACAAGCCCGGTGCCAACCCCGACAAGGTGATCAACGCCGCTTTCGACCTGTTCGACAAGCTGGGCGCCACCGACGAGCAACTGGACTTCCCCGTGGTCTACGCCTCCGGCATCAACGGCTGGTCGTCCAAGGAAGAGGGCGAGCCCGGTGCCAAGTGGGGTGAGGACATGTCCGCCCTGTTCGATACCATCCTCGACCATGTGCCTTCCGTGCAGGGCGATGCCAGCGCTCCCCTGCAACTGCAGGTCTCCGCTCTGGACTATTCCACCTTCGTGGGTCGTATCGGCGTGGGCCGCATCACCCAGGGTACGCTCAAGCCCGGTCAGCAAGTGGCCGTGATGGCCGGTCCTGACGGCAAGAGCTACAGCGGCAAGATCAACCAGGTGCATACCTTCCAGGGTATCGATCGCGTGCAGGCCACCGAAGCTGGTCCTTCCGAGATCGTGCTGATCAGCGGTATCGAAAACATCGGTATCGGCGAGACCGTCACCGATCCCGCCAATCCTCAGCCTCTGCCCATGCTGAAGATTGACGAGCCCACGCTGACCATGAACTTCTGCGTGAACACCTCGCCCCTGGCAGGTCGTGAAGGCAAGTTCGTGACCAGCCGCCAGATCTGGGACCGTCTGCAAAAGGAACTGCGCTCCAACGTGGCTCTGCGCGTCAAGGAAACCGACGAAGACGGTATCTTTGAAGTCTCCGGCCGTGGTGAACTGCACCTGACCATCTTGCTGGAAGAAATGCGCCGCGAAGGCTACGAGCTGGCAGTGTCCAAGCCCCGCGTCGTGATGCAGATGATCGACGGTGAAAAGCACGAGCCCATCGAGCTGGTGACTGCCGACATCGAAGAAGGCCACCAGGGCGGCGTGATGCAGGCACTGGGCGAGCGCAAGGGCGAGCTGGTGAACATGGAACCCGATGGCCGCGGTCGCGTCCGTCTGGAATACCGTATTCCTGCCCGTGGCCTGATCGGTTTCACCAACGAATTCCTGAACCTGACACGTGGTTCCGGCCTGATCGCCAACATCTTCGACAGCTACGAACCCCATAAGGGCGACATCGGCGGCCGCAAGAACGGCGTGCTGATCTCCATGGACGATGGTGAAATCTTCACCTACGCCCTGGGCAAGCTGGACGACCGTGGCCGCATGTTCGTGAAGGCCGGCGACCCCGTGTACGAAGGTATGATCATCGGCATCCACAGCCGCGACAACGACCTGGTGGTGAACGCCACGCGTACCAAGCAGCTGACCAACTTCCGTGTTTCCGGCAAGGAAGACGCGATCAAGATCACGCCTCCCATCGAGCTGTCGCTGGAGTACGGCGTGGAATTCATCGAAGACGACGAGCTGCTGGAAATCACCCCCACCAGCCTGCGCGTGCGCAAGCGTCACCTGAAGGAACACGACCGCAAGCGTGCTTCGCGTGATGCGTAATTCACAGGCCTAGGCTGTGAATCCAAAAAGGCCCTTCGGGGCCTTTTTTATTGCACGCTGCTGCCTGACAGTCTGCATTGCAACGGCTGCGGTATTGATTCGTCGCTGCACGAGCCACGGGCCGAGTTGCTGCCGAGTTGCAGCAGTCAAGTGTTGCAGATGCTGACCTCACGGGTGCGGAGCGAAGTCTGGAATCCTGGTGCCGTAGGGCTGATGGAAGAGCAGGGCGATCCGCTGAGTCGCGGTAGCTTCAGAAACAAAAAACCGCATGGGAGCCATGCGGTTTTTGATAACGGCCCTGTCTCGCGCCGTTGAGAAGCAGTCGATTTACTTCTGCGTCAGAATCCAGGCCACCAGCTTCTTGGCATCGGCGTCGTTCACCTGGGGATTGGCGGGCATGGGCACGGGGCCCCACACGCCGGAGCCGCCCTTGATGACCTTGGCAGCCAGCTTGTCGGCGGCGTCCTTCTGGCCTGCATACTTGGCGGCCACATCCTTGAATGCGGGACCAACCAGCTTCTTGTCAACAGCGTGGCAGGCCATGCAGTTCTTGGACTGCGCCAGGGCCTGATCGGCCATGGCAGGGGCCACGGCAGCGGCGGAAAGGGCGAAAGCGATCAGAAATTGCTTCATCATGAGTTCCCAGGGTGCGGGGTTAAAGTTGATCTTTTAGCGCATTGTAGTGCTTGGCTTGTGTACTCTCCAGTGCACTCTGTGTTCTGGAAAATCAACAAAAAAGGGGATGTATGTATCTGTTAGGTTTGGCGATCGTGTTGTCGCTGCTCAAGCTGGCTCAGATCGGGCCTGTCGCAGGCTGGAGTTGGTGGCCGATTCTGGGCGTTTATGGGGCGGCTGCCGCCTGGTGGGCCTGGGCCGATGCTTCGGGCTATACCAAGCGCAAGGCCATGGAGAAGATGGACCAGCGCAAGAAAGAGCGTATCGAACGTCAGAAGCAGGCCATGGCACCGGGCCAGCGACGTCGTTGAGCAGTGAATCAGGCATCGTGATTGACGATGTCTTGTGATTGTTTTGCCTGACAGCCCGCCATGGGCTAGGCATCGCTGCCTTGCAGTGCTGGGCCATAATCCAAAGAATCATTTCCCGATAACGTCTTATAGCGAACCCCATGCCCGCATACCGTTCCAAAACCTCCACTGGCGGCCGCAACATGGCCGGTGCGCGCGCCCTGTGGCGTGCCACCGGCATGAAAGATGGCGATTTCGACAAGCCCATCATTGCGATTGCCAACTCCTTCACCCAGTTCGTGCCCGGTCATGTGCATCTGAAGGATCTGGGGCAACTGGTCGCGCGCGAGATCGAAAAGGCCGGCGGCGTGGCCAAGGAGTTCAACACCATCGCCGTGGACGATGGCATCGCCATGGGCCATGACGGCATGCTGTATTCGCTGCCCAGCCGCGACCTGATCGCGGACTCGGTCGAGTACATGGTCAATGCCCATTGCGCCGATGCGCTGGTGTGCATCTCCAACTGCGACAAGATCACCCCCGGCATGCTGATGGCCGCGATGCGCCTGAACATTCCGGTGATCTTTGTTTCCGGCGGCCCCATGGAAGCCGGCAAGACCAAGCTGGCCAACCCCGAAACCAAGACCATAGAGTTCAAGAAGCTGGACCTGGTGGACGCCATGGTGATCGCGGCCGATCAGCGCTATTCCGATGCCGAAGTGGCCGAGGTGGAGCGCTCCGCCTGCCCGACCTGCGGTTCCTGCTCGGGCATGTTCACCGCCAATTCGATGAACTGCCTGACCGAAGCGCTGGGCCTGTCCCTGCCCGGCAATGGCACCGTGGTGGCCACGCATGCCGACCGCGAAGAGCTGTTCCTGCGCGCTGGCCGCCGCATCGTCGAGCTGGCCCGCGACTACTACGACAACGACAACGACAGCGTGCTGCCGCGCTCCGTGGGCTTCAAGGCCTTCGAGAACTGCATCACGCTGGACATCGCCATGGGCGGCTCCACCAATACCATCCTGCACCTGCTGGCCATCGCCCAGGAAGCGGGTATCGACTTCACCATGGCCGACATCGACCGCCTCTCGCGCGTCGTGCCCCAGCTGTGCAAGGTGGCACCCAACACGCCCAAGTACCACATCGAAGACGTGCACCGCGCTGGCGGCATCATGGCCATCCTGGGCGAGCTGGACCGCGCCGGCAAGCTGCACACCGATGTGCCCACGGTGCATGCCAAGACCATGAAGGATGCGCTGGAGCAGTGGGACATCATGCGCACGCAGGACGAGGCCGTGCGCCACTTCTACATGGCCGGCCCCGCTGGCATTCCCACGCAGGTGGCGTTCAGCCAGAACACCCGCTGGCCCAGCCTGGACCTGGACCGTGCCGAAGGCTGCATCCGCAGCTACGAGCACGCTTTCAGCAAGGAGGGCGGCTTGGCCGTGCTGCGCGGCAACATCGCGCTGGACGGCTGCGTGGTGAAGTCCGCAGGCGTGGACGAGTCGATCCTGGTCTTCGAAGGCCCTGCCCATGTGGTCGAGTCGCAGGACGAGGCCGTGGCCAACATCCTGGCCGACAAGGTCAAGGCAGGCGATGTGGTCATCGTGCGCTACGAAGGCCCCAAGGGCGGCCCCGGCATGCAGGAAATGCTCTACCCCACCAGCTACATCAAGTCCAAGGGCCTGGGCAAGGCCTGTGCGCTGCTGACGGACGGCCGCTTCTCGGGCGGTACCTCCGGCCTGTCCATCGGTCACTGCTCTCCCGAAGCGGCAGCCGGCGGCGCGATTGGCCTGGTGCAGAACGGCGACATCATCCGCATCGACATTCCCAACCGCAGCATCAATATGCTGGTCAGCGACGAAGAGCTGGCCCGCCGCCGTGAAGCGCAGAATGCCAAGGGCTGGAAGCCTGCCCAGGCCCGTCCCCGCAAGATCTCTGCGGCCCTCAAGGCCTATGCCAAGCTGGTGACCAGCGCCGATACCGGCGCCGTGCGAGATCTGTCGCTGCTCGACGATTAAGTTACGTTTGTTTCGTCATTTCGTCAGCGCGGACTTTGCCTGCTGACGGACAATCCCACAGCCGCTCGATGCAAGTCGCGCGGCTGTTTTTATTGTCTTGCCAGAAAGTGATCTCCATGTCTTTCGCTGTTCGCCCCTCCTTCTTGTTGAAGACAGCAGGGCTGCTGGCCTTGCTGGGGGCATTGACGGCGCAGGCTGCAGAAGGGCGTTACCCGCAGCGTCCCGTGCGTCTGGTGGTCCCTTTCACGCCCGGAGGCTCCACCGATATCGTGGCGCGCCTGGTTGCCGATGCCATGCACACAACCCTGGGTCAGCCCGTGGTGGTCGACAACCGGTCCGGCGCCAGCGGCTTCATCGGGGCCGAGGCCGTGGCCAATGCGGCGCCTGACGGCTACACCATAGGCCTGGGCACCATCAGCACGCTGGTGGTCAATCCCGTCATGCTGCCCCAGTCGGCACGCATAGATCCTGCCAAGGCCTTTGTACCGGTGGTTGCACTGGCGTCCATTCCGTCGGTGTTTTCCGTGCATCCCAATATGGGTGTGCAGAACTATGCCCAGTTCCTCACTCTTGCGCGCAGCAAGCCGGGTCAGTTCAATATCGGATCGGCCGGAATCGGCTCCATCGGGCATCTGATTGCCGAGCGCCTCAATGCCGATCTCAAGCTCAAGCTGCACCATATTCCCTACAAGGGGCAGGGGCCGGTGATCAGCGGCGCGCTGTCGGGCGAGACCCAGGTGCTCAGCGATCAATACCCTTCGTCGGCTCCGCATGTGGCTGCGGGCCGCCTGGTTCCGTTCGCCGTGGCCGCGCAGGAGCGCTTGCCGACCCTGCCGCAGGTGCCCACGTTCAGGGAGTTGGGCCACCCTGCGCTCAACGATCTGGCCATCACCTGGTTCGGCATCGTTGCTCCGGCAGGAACGCCGCAGGCCGTCGTGACCAGGCTCAACGGCGCTGCCAACGCGGCCTTGCAGGATCCTGCCGTGCAGGAGCGGTTGCAGACCATGGGCGTGCAGGTATTGGGCGGCACACCGCAGCGATTGAGCACCATGATGGATGAGACCGCCAAGGTCGTGCGTCAGACCGTGCGCGAGCAGGGCCTGGCGGTGGACAAGCCGCATTGACACTTGAAAGAGCGCCGTTGACGCCGGATGCAGCAGGATGCCAGGTCGAGGTTTTTCGCATCAGGGGGCTTTGAGCCGGTGAATGAGGCTCTGCAACGTTCTCGGAGCATGCAGTTTTGCAGAAACGTCATCGGCCTGCGGCACAATGCCTGACATGCTGATGTATCCGCACATTGATCCTGTAGCCGTGCAGATTGGCCCGCTGGCCGTGCACTGGTATGGCATTACCTATCTGGTGGCCTTTGGTCTGTTCCTGTTTCTGGGCACGCGCCGACTGCACCACCCTCCATTCAAATACATGACGGGCGAGCGTGCCTGGGCGCGCAAGGATGTGGAGGACATTCTCTTTCTCGGCGTGCTGGGCGTGGTCGTGGGCGGGCGCATCGGCTACTGTCTGTTCTACAAGCCCGGTTACTACCTCTCGCATCCGCTGGAGATTCTTGCCGTCTGGCAGGGTGGCATGAGCTTTCACGGCGGCCTGCTGGGCGTCATCGGCTCCATGATCTGGTTTGCGCGCTCGCGCAAGCGCAACTGGTTGGAAGTCGCAGATTTTGTGGCGCCCTGCGTGCCCACAGGGCTGGCTGCGGGCCGCATCGGCAACTTCATCAACGGCGAGCTCTGGGGGCGTTTTGCGAGTGCGGATCTGCCCTGGGCCATGGTGTTTCCGCAAAGCGGCTCCATGCTGCCGCGTCATCCCTCGCAGATCTATCAGTTCCTGATGGAAGGGCTGCTGCTGTTCATCATCCTGTGGCTTTACGCGCGCAAGGAGCGCAAGCCCGGCCAGGTCGCGGCGGTTTTTCTGATCGGCTATGGGGCCTTCCGCTTCATCGCAGAGTACTTCCGCGAGCCCGACGACTTTCTGGGCATTCTCTCGCTGGGCATGAGCATGGGGCAGTGGCTGTGCATTCCCATGATCGTGGCCGGTGTGCTCATGTGGGTGTGGTGCGGCAAGCGCCAGGCCTACGCAGTTCAGCGGACTACGGCCTGAAGGCCGAATCCTGAAAAACGCAGACTTCGGTCTGCGTTTTTCATGGTGTGGTGTACGAGGCTGAAAAACTGCACATAATGGCTGAAAGCGTTACTGCAATTGCGGTATCTGCTTCTTCAATGAGAGCATGATGGTGCTGGAACAAGGAGATGCATATGGGGTGGGCAGCCGAGTGGATTGAGCAAACCAAGCTGTGGGTGCGCGGTGCCGAGGGCGAGAAGGGCGACGCCCAGCATCGTCCGCTGGCGCAACGTCTGGAGGCCACCTTGCGTCGTGGGGAGGAGGCGCTGTCGCCGCGCGAGCTGCGCCGCTTGCTGCTGGACATGCAGCAGGTGGCGGATACCGCGCTCAGCGACGTGGAGGGCGGCCGTCACGCGCAGCTGCTGATGGATTGGTATGCCAAGGCCGATCTGGCCGCACGCAAGGACTTCTGGCTGCTGGCGATCGAAAAGTTCGGCCCCGATGCCAAGGCCCTGCAGGCGGCCCGCGAGCGCTACGACAAGGCGGGCAGCGATGTGGAGCGCAGCGAGGCCGAGATGAGCCTGCGCCGTGCCCTGGTTTCGTCGCGCACGCGGCTGCTGCAGCGTTTTGCCCAGCCCAAGGGCGGCATGGGCTTTCTGGTCGACATGCGCGCCGAGTTGCTGGCCTTGCCCAAGGCGGAGCAGCACTATGTGGCGCTGGACGCCGAGCTGGAGCATCTGTTTTCCAGCTGGTTCGATGTGGCCTTGCTGGAGCTCAGAAGCCTGAACTGGGATTCGCCCGCATCGCTGCTCGAAAAGCTGATCAAGTACGAGGCTGTGCACGACATCCGCAGCTGGGCCGATCTGAAGAATCGCCTCGACAGCGACCGCCGCTGCTATGGGTTCTTTCACCCGCGCATGCCCAATGTGCCGCTGATCTTTGTGGAGGTGGCACTGCTGGACAAGATGGCAGGCAGCATGGCTCCGTTGCTGGACGAGGCCGCGGCGGCTGCCGATCTGGCCAAGGCCAACACCGCCATCTTCTATTCCATCAGCAACACCCAGACCGGACTCAAGGGCGTGAGCTTCGGCGATTCGCTCATCAAGCATGTGGTGGAGACGCTCACCCAGGAGTTTCCCAAGCTCAAGCAGTTCGCCACGCTGTCGCCGATTCCGGGACTGCGCAGCTGGCTGAGCAAGAACGGCGATGCGGCGCTGGCGGAGCTCGACGACAAGCAAAAGGCAGCCCTGGAAAAAGTCGCCGGCGGAGTGAGCGCTGCGCAATTGCTGGCCGCGCTGGACGATCCGGGCTCGCTGCCGGAGAAATCGGTGGTGCGTCAGGCCGCCATGTTTTGCGCCGCGCGCTATCTGGGTCGGGAAACTGCCAAGGGGCGTCCGCTGGATGCCGTGGCACGCTTTCACCTTGGCAACGGTGCGCGCGTGGAGCGCCTGAACTGGGCGGCAGACCTGTCGTCCAAGGGGCTCAAGCAATCCATGGGGCTGATGGTCAACTATCTGTATGACCTCAAGCGCCTGGACAAGCACCGAAGCCTGTTGGCGCAGAGCAAGATTCCCGTTTCCTCGGAGATCGAATCGCTGTGCAAGGGTTGAGTGCATCGCGACTCGCGCTGCGCCCGGCCTGAGCCGGCTTTTGCTGCTGCGTCTTCCAACCACAAGCCTGGCTGCAGCGATGCCTGCTGACCAGGCGCGCAGAGGAGACATAGATGCAGGATTCTTGGGAAAAGAGCGTGGGTTTGCAGCGGCGCACACTGCTGGGGGCGACGGGGGCGCTGCTGGCGGCTGGGGCATCGGGCTGGACGGGCATGGCCCAGGCATCGGAGTGGCCGAGCAGGCCTGTCAATCTGATCGTGCCTTTTCCTGCCGGCGGCGGCACCGACACCTTTGCCAGGCCTTTTTCTGCCCAGTTCGCCAAGACCTCGGGCAAGACCCTGGTGATAGACAACCGCGGTGGCGCGGGCGGCACGCTGGGCGCCAGCATTGCGGCCAAGGCCGCACCCGACGGCTACAACTTCTTCATGGGCGGCACCCACCATGTGATTGCGCCATCGGTCTACCCCAAGCTCGAATACGATCTGGAGCGCGACTTCATCCCGCTGGCGCTGCTGGCCAGCGTGCCGCAAGTCGTGGTGGTCAATCCCAAGAAGGTGACGCATGCCAGCTTGCAGGCTCTTGTACAGGATCTGCGTGCCAACCCCGGCAAGTACAACTATGCCTCGGCAGGGCCGGGTTCCTCGCACCATCTGGCGGGCGAGTTGTTCAAGCTGCAGACCAAGACCCAGATCACCCATATTCCCTACAAGGGTGCGGGCCCTGCGCTGCAGGACCTGATCGCCGGCAATGTGGACATGCTGTTCGATGGCCTGGGCTCATCGGCCCAGCATATCAAGGGCGGCCGCATCAAGGCCTTGATGGTGGCGGGCGCCAAGCGCAATCCCGCCTTCCCCGATGTGCCCAGCGCGGCCGAGTGCGGCCTGCCGGATTTCACCGTCACCACCTGGTATGGACTATGGGCGCCCAAGGGCACGCCTGCCGCCGTGCAGCAGCAGATGCTGGACGAGGTGCGCAAGATCGGAGCCGCCGAGGACATCAAGGCTGCCTGGGCCAAGAACGGCGCCGATTACGGCCAGCTGAGCCAGCCGCAGTTTGCCGCCATGGTGCAAAGCGAGATCCAGCGCTGGGCCCATGTGGTCAAGGCGGCGAATGTGAAGATTGACTCCTGAGCCCGCTGGCTGCCTTGCGGGGCGCCCTTTGCCGGCGCCCCATTTTGAAGAAGTGATTTTTTCAGTGCCTGGCGCCACCGGCCAGGCCAGGGCAGGGCCTATGATGGCCGTGGACCTTTTGCTTTCACCGTTTCCGAGTTCGACAGCATCACGATGACCGACATGCCTCAAGCCAATCTTTTCAGCGCGCTGCGCGCTGCGTTTCCTGCGGATCTGACGAAAATCGCCGTGGAGGCCATCGAGCCCGATGGCTCCAGCCTCTACTACACCTGGGCCGATCTGGAGCAGGGCAGTGCACGCATGGCCAATCTGCTGGCCTCGCTGGATCTGCCCGAAGGCAGCCGCATTGCGGTGCAGGTGGAAAAGTCGGTCGAAGCCATGATGCTCTACCTGGCCACGCTGCGCAGCGGCCATGTGTTCCTGCCGCTGAACACCGCCTACCAGAGCGCCGAGATGGAGTACTTCATCACCAATGCCGAGCCGGCCGTGGTGGTGTGCGCCCCCGGCTGTTTTGGCTGGGTGTCCAAGATTGCCTTCAACCACGGCGTGGGCCATGTCTACACCCTGGGAACCGATCGCACGGGCAGCTTGCTGGAGCGTGCGGCCCACCACAGCGACGAGCATCAGGTCGTGCCACGTCGCGCCGACGATCTGGCGGCGATTCTCTACACCAGCGGCACCACGGGGCGCAGCAAGGGCGCCATGCTCAGCCACGGCAATCTGCTGAGCAATGCGGCCATGCTCAAGGTGTACTGGGGCTGGCAGGAAGGCGATGTGCTGATTCACGCGCTGCCCATCTTCCATGTGCATGGCCTGTTTGTCGCCATTCACGGGGCGCTGCTCAACGGCAGTCCCATGATCTGGTTTGCCCGCTTCGAGCCCGAGGCCGTCATGGCGCGCTTCAAGGATGCGACCGTCTTCATGGGGGTACCAACCCTTTATGTGCGCATGCTGGCCGATGCCAGGCTGGACCGCGACATGGCCGCGCACATGCGTCTGTTCATCTCGGGATCGGCTCCCATGCTGATCGAGACCTTCCGCGCCTGGAAGACGCGTACCGGTCACACCATCCTGGAGCGCTATGGCATGAGCGAGACCATCATGCTGACCTCCAACCCTTATCAGGCCGATGCGCGCTACGGCAACGAGGCCGAGCGCCGCGGCGCAACCGTGGGCTTTCCCCTGCCTGGCGTGGGCGTGCGCATTCATGGCGATGACGGCAAAGCCCTGCCCGCAGGCGAGATCGGCAATATCGAGGTGCAGGGCCCCAACGTCTTCAAGGGCTACTGGCGCATGCCCGAGAAGACGGCAGAGGAGTTCACGGCCGACGGCTGGTTCAAGACCGGCGATGTGGGCATGCAGGACGAGCGCGGCTATTTCAGCATTGTGGGGCGCAGCAAGGACTTGATCATCTCGGGCGGCTACAACGTCTATCCGGCCGAGGTGGAGGGCTTCATCAACGATCTTCCCGGCGTGGACGAAAGCGCCCTGGTGGGCGTGCCTCACCCGGACTTTGGCGAGGTCGGCGTTGCCGTCATCGTGCCGCGCAAGGGCGCGCAGCTCGATGGGCTGAAGATTCTGGAGTCGCTCAAAGCCAGGCTGGCCAATTTCAAGGTGCCCAAGCGCTGCTATGTGGTGGACAGCCTGCCGCGCAACACCATGGGCAAGGTCCAGAAGAAGCTGCTGCGCGACCAGTATCAGCAAGAGTTCTCCTGAAGCCGGTCGAAGCGGACGCCAGGCGTTGGTTTTTGGCTGCAGTATTGGCTGCGTTTCAGGCGCTTGTCTTTTGACTTGACTCCTGAAAAGTGAGCTGATTGCGCAGCTTGCAAGACGGATTCAGCATTGAATCGATCCAAAAATAAAGCAGCTTGTACGCAAGCTGCTTTTAATTTGTGAGTGGCAAACGGCGGCCCCTGAGCGGCCTGTGTCACTGGATATCAGGGGCAAGTCCAGCAAGGGGCGCCCGGCGAGGGCCGTCCCCCAGTACAGATGCCGTCCCCTCAAGGGAAGCCGCTAAGCGGCTCAGGGGGATCCGATCAGCGCAGCACCAGTACCGGCACCGGTGAGTGCGTCAGCACATGCTGGGTTTCGCTGCCCAGCAGCAGGCGCTGCAGACCCTTGCGACCGTGCGAAGCCATGACGATCAGGTCGCAATCATGCTTTTTGGCCATCTCCACAATCGACTCGGCCACCAGGTCTGAGTGGGCGATTTCGGTCGTGACATTGACCTTGCGCTCATGGCCAAAGGCTTTGACGCCGTTCAGCAGGGTCTGGGCCTGATTGGTCCATTGCTCCTCAATGCGCTTGGCCTCCTTGATGTCCAGCAAGTCGCTGCCTTCCAGATAGCTGCGCGGATAGTGCGAGACAACCTTGAGCGCAATCACGCTGGCGCCGCACAAAGCGGCCAGATCCAGGCCTGCATGCACAGCCTTGTCTGAGAGTTCGGTGCCGTCGGTAGCAATCAAAATGCGGTTGTACATAGCTTTCTCCTTAGGTTGCATGCGTTGTAAATACAAGCATATGTCGATTGGGCAGTTAACGGTTGATTAATGTCAAGGTGGGTATCATCTGGCGTCGTTACGCTTGAAACATGTCCCAACACACTACTGTCCAGCCTTCCGCGGCAGAGCATGCTGTTGCTGACACCGGTTTCCTGAACTTGTCCCAGATGCACAGTCATCTGCTGGACGATCCGCAAGAATGGAGCTCGTTTGGTCGCCCCGCCGGCCAGAGCTCCAAGGCCCCAATCTCCGAGAATGCAACCGATTCCCCGGTGTGGGATTCCTTTGTGGTTCTGGAGGGCATGCACTGTGCTGCATGTGCGCTGACCATCGAGGAGGCGCTTCGGGCTGTCCCCGGAGTGCAGGCAGCCGAAGTCAGTGCCGCAACGCGCCGAGCCCGTGTCGAGTGGCGTCCTGCCCAGGTGCTTCCATCGCAATGGATGGAGGCCGTGTCGCGTGCCGGCTATCGCGCCTTGCCCGCGCGCGACGCGTTTGCGCGCGAGCTGCGCCAGGCCGAGACGCGCCGTGCCCTGTGGCGCTGGCTGGTGGCCGGCCTGTGCATGATGCAGGTGATGATGTATGCATGGCCAGCCTACACGGCGCGGCCCGGCGACCTGTCGCTGGAGATGGAGACCTTGCTGCGCTGGGCATCCTGGGTGATTTCTCTGCCCGTGGTGCTGTTTTGTTGCGGCCCGTTCTTCAAGAGCGCGCTCAAGGACATCACCCAGCGCCGCGTGAGCATGGACCTGCCCGTGGCCCTGGGCATGTTGATCACCTTTGTCATCAGCACGCTGGGCACTTTTGATCCCTCCGGTCCTTTCGGTCAGGAAGTCTTCTTCGACTCGCTGACCATGTTTGTCTTCTTCCTGCTTACAGGACGCTGGTTGGAGCTGCGCCTGCGCGACCGCACGGCCGGTGCATTGGAAGCAGTGATGAACCGGCTGCCGGATTCGGTGCTGCGTCAGCAGCCTGACTCGGGAGAGTTCGTGCGTGTGGCCACGCGCCGTCTGCGTGTGGGTGATGTGGTGCGTGTGCTCACAGGCGAGGCTTTCCCCGCAGACGGCCGGATTCTGCGCGGCACCACCCATGCCGATGAGGCGCTTCTGACTGGCGAGTCCACGCCTGTTTTGCGCGCACAAGGCGATGCAGTCACCGCCGGCAGCTACAACCTGGACAGTGTTGTCGAGGTGAGAGTGGACAGCGTGGGTGAGGGCACCCGCTTTGCGCAGATCGTGAATCTGATGGAAAGCGCTTCGCTGCAAAAGCCAACCCTGGCCCAGTTGGCCGACAAGGTGGCCCGGCCTTTTCTCGTCGTGGTGCTGCTGGCGGCGCTGGCCGCCGCCATCTGGTGGTGGCCCGCCGACCCGGGCAAGGCCATGATGGTGGCCGTGGCCGTGCTCATCGTCACCTGTCCCTGTGCGCTTTCGCTGGCCACGCCCGTGGCCATGCTGACGGCGGCCGGCACCTTGGCTCGCAGCGGCGTGCTGGTGCGCAATCTGCAGGGGTTGGAGGCGCTGGCCGCCGTGGATACGCTGGTGTTCGACAAGACCGGAACGCTGACGCGCGACGGCCTGGTGCTGCGCGCGCTGACACCTGCTGAAGGTCAAAATACTGATGAGCTGCTGGCGCTGGCCGCCTTGCTGGCGCGCCAGTCCATGCATCCTGCTTCCAAGGCACTGGCGCAGGCGGCCGAGGTGGCCGAATTGCCTGCCAGCGCATGGCTGCTGGATTCCGTCCAGGAAATCGCTGGCAGCGGCCTCGATGTCTGGGTGCAGGCGCGCAGCAATACCGCCTTGCGCCGCCATCTTCGTCTGGGCTCGGCCGCGCATTGCGGCGTACCCGAGTTGGCACCGCATGAGCCAGGGCAGAGCGTGGTGTTGGCCGAGGAATCGCAAGATGGCTGGCTGCCCCTGGCGCAGTTCCATCTGAGCGAGGACGTGCGCCCCGAAGCGGCCCAGGTCATTGCCGACCTCAGGCAGCAAGGCGTGACGGTGCAACTGCTCTCGGGTGACCGCTCTGCAGCGGTGCAAACCGTGGCCGCCAAGCTGGGCATAGAGCAGGCGCAGGGCGACTGCAAACCGCAGGACAAGCTGGCCGCCATGCAGGCGGCACAGGCTGCAGGGCATAAGGTTGCCATGGTGGGCGACGGCCTGAATGACGGCCCAGTTTTAGCCGGAGCGCATGTCTCTTTTGCTTTTGGTAAAGCAGTGCCGCTGGCACAATCGCGAGCAGACTTCGTGGTACTGGGAGACAGCCTGGAGTTAGTGTTGCAAAGCCTGTTGCTGGCCCGACGGACCCTGTCCGTGGTGCGCCAGAACCTGGGCTGGGCAGCAGCCTATAACGCGATCTCTATTCCTCTGGCCCTCGTGGGCTGGATGCCTGCCTGGCTGGCAGGGCTCGGCATGGCGCTGAGCTCCTTGCTGGTCGTCGCCAACGCAGCCCGTCTTGCACGTGCGTTGCCGCTGCAGGCAGCCGATAGCAACGCGTCCGCCCCCGCCGCGCACCTTGCGCCGCGGGGCACCGTCATGCCACTGACTCAAGGAGGCCATTGATGGACATTTTGTATGTATTGATTCCGCTGTCGGTTGTTTTGGTCATGGCCATTGTGGCTGCCCTGTGGTGGGCCGTGTACCGGGGCCAGTTCGAGAGCGTGGAACAAGAAGGCGAGCGCATTCTTCGCGACGATTGATGTGGCTCAACGAGTCCGACCAGAAACCAATGAACACTTTGCAAGATATCTAAGAGGTGCCCGATGGAAGCAACAAATAACAATGCTGTCTATTACGACGACACCGTCGTAAGACAGTTCTCTATCATGGCCGTGGTATGGGGGGTGGTAGGTATGGCGGTGGGCGTGTTTATCGCGTCCCAGCTGGCCTGGCCGGAACTCAACTTCGGCATTCCATGGCTGAGCTACGGACGTCTGCGTCCGCTGCATACCAATGCCGTGATCTTCGCTTTTGGTGGCTCGGCGCTGTTCGCGACCAGCTACTACGTGGTGCAACGCACCTGCCAGACCAAGCTGTTCATGCCCAAGTTGGCTAGCCTGACTTTCTGGGCCTGGCAACTGGTTATCGTCGGCGCAGCCATCAGCCTGCCTCTGGGTTACACCCAGGGCAAGGAATACGCCGAGCTGGAATGGCCTCTGGACTTGCTGATTGCCGTGACCTGGGTGTCCTATGCCATCGTGTTCTTCGGCACTATCGGTATCCGCAAGGTCAAGCACATCTATGTGGCCAACTGGTTCTTCGGTGCTTTCATTCTGGCCGTGGCCCTGCTGCACATCGTCAACAATATTTCCATCCCCGCCGGCTGGATGAAGAGCTACTCGGCATACGCCGGCGTGCAGGACGCGATGGTTCAGTGGTGGTACGGGCACAATGCCGTGGGCTTCTTCCTGACCGCCGGCTTCCTGGGCATGATGTATTACTTCATCCCCAAGCAGGCGGGCCGTCCCGTGTATTCGTATCGCCTGTCGATCGTGCACTTCTGGGCGCTGATCTTCACGTACATGTGGGCGGGTCCTCACCACCTGCACTACACCGCTTTGCCTGACTGGACTCAGTCCGTGGGCATGGTGTTTTCGCTGATCCTGCTGGCTCCCAGCTGGGGCGGCATGATCAACGGCATCATGACGCTGTCGGGTGCCTGGCACAAGCTGCGCGACGATCCCATCCTGCGTTTCCTGATCGTGTCCCTGTCGTTCTACGGCATGTCCACCTTCGAAGGCCCGATGATGGCCATCAAGACCGTGAACGCGCTGAGCCACTACACCGATTGGACCGTGGGCCACGTGCACTCCGGCGCTCTGGGCTGGGTGGGTCTGATCACCATGGGCTCTCTGTACTACCTGATCCCCCGTCTGTTCGGCCGCGAGAAGATGCACTCCGTGCCCGCGATCGAGCTGCACTTCTGGATGGCGACCATCGGCATCGTGCTGTACATCGCAGCAATGTGGATTGCCGGTGTGATGCAGGGCCTGATGTGGCGCGCTGTCAACCCCGACGGCACGCTGACCTACACCTTCGTGGAAAGCGTGAAGGCGACCTATCCCTTCTATGTGATTCGCGTGACTGGCGGTCTGCTGTATCTGGGCGGCATGCTGGTGATGGCATGGAACACCTGGAAGACCGCAATGGCCGGCCGTTCCGTCAAGGTGGCAGTGCCTGCCGTGGTGGCTCACGCCTGAGCATTGAGGAGCAAAAGCAATGTCTGATCAAAATAACGCAGCTCCCAAGAGCTTTTCGCACGAGAAGATCGAGACCAGCAACTTTTTGCTGATCGCGCTGACGCTGTTCGTGCTGACCATTGGCGGCCTGGTGGAAATCGTGCCGCTGTTCTTCCAGAAGTCCACGACCGAAGCCGTGGCGGGTCTCAAGCCCTACACACCGTTGCAGCTGATGGGGCGCGACGTCTATCTGCGCGAGGGTTGCTACAACTGCCACTCGCAGATGATCCGTCCCTTCCGCGCCGAGACCATGCGCTACGGCCACTACTCGGTGGCTGGCGAGTTCGTCTACGACCACCCCTTCCAGTGGGGCTCCAAACGTACCGGCCCCGACCTGCATCGCGTGGGCGGCAAGTACAGCGACGAATGGCATCGCATCCACCTGAACAACCCGCGTGACGTGGTGCCCGAGTCCAACATGCCTGCTTACCCCTGGCTGGAAGCCAACAAGGTGGATGACACGGCCGTGGCAACGCGCATGAGCGCGCTGCGCAAGGTGGGCGTGCCGTACACCGATGCGGAAATCGCCGGTGCTCAGGCCGAGGTCAAGGACAAGACAGAGATGGAGGCAGTGATTGCCTATCTGCAGGTCCTTGGTCGCGCCGTCAAGTAAGAGAGAAAGGGCTGGAAATGGATATCACCACCATGCGTATCGTGGCCACGCTGGCATCGCTGGCGTGTTTCGTGGGCATCTGGTGGTGGGCGTATGCCCGCCGCAACCAGGCCCGTTTTGACGAGGCAGCTCAGGTTCCATTCCTGGAAGACTGAGTCTGATCACCACAACGAGAACATCCCATGAGCGATTTCATTAACAATTTCTGGTCGGTGTATGTCGCGGCGATTACGCTGATCGGCATCTTTGGCTGCTTGCTGCTGCTGATTCTGGTGGCCCGCAAGAAGGTCGTGCCCTCGGGCGACAACACCACAGGCCATGTCTGGGACGAAGACCTGCGTGAACTCAACAACCCCATGCCCAAGTGGTGGATGGGTCTGTTCGTGATCACCGTGGTTTTCAGCCTGGGCTATCTTGTGGTCTACCCAGGTCTGGGCGGCTTCGGCGGCAAGCTGGACTGGAGCCAGACCGGCGCCTACGACAAGGAAATGGCCAAGGCCAAGGCAGATCTGGAGCCTCTGTATGCCAAGTTCACCAGTATGCCTACCGAAGAAATGGCCAAGGACCCTCAGGCCATGGCCATTGGCGAGCGTCTGTTCATGAACAACTGTGCGCAATGCCACGGCTCTGACGCTCGCGGCAGCAAGTCCTTCCCGAATCTGGCGGACGGCGACTGGTTGCATGGCGGATCTCCCGAGAAGATCAGGGAGACCATCACCAACGGCCGTATCGGCATGATGCCGCCCATGGCGGCAGCCGTGGGCTCGGCGGAGGATGTGCGCAATGTGGCGCACTATGTGCTGAGCCTGTCGGGCAGCCCTCACGATGCCGTCAAGGCTTCGCAGGGCAAGTCCAAATTCGTGGCCTGTGCGGCTTGTCACGGCATGGACGGCAAGGGCAACCCCGCGCTGGGAGCTCCTAACCTGACCGATGACATCTGGCTGCATGGCTGGGGTGAGGCGGCAATCGTCAACATCGTCAACAACGGCAAGCACAATGAGATGCCTGCCCAGAAAGAGAAGTTGACGGAGGCGCAAATTGCCGTGCTGGCTTCCTATGTCTGGAGTCTTTCGAATACGCAAAACCAGAAGTAATGCGTTTTTAAAAGGCGGTGCCCTGGCACCGCCTTTTTCGCGTTTCAATTTTCAGTAATTACAAAAATATTAAGGAACTGCGATGCCGTGCGATCAGGGGAAGCCCCGAAAAGTCATACCGATCACGCCTGAGCCTCATGAGGGCGGGCCTGAGTTGGTGCCTATGTTCGCTTCCGAGCAAAAAGTGTACTCACGCTCTATTAGCGGCGTGTTCTCACGGTGGCGCTGGGCCATGGTGTTTCTGACCCAGATCGTCTTCTACGGCCTGCCCTGGCTGCAGTGGGGCGAGCGCCAGATGGTGCTGTTCGATCTGGGGGCTCGGCGCTTCTATCTGTTCGGACTGGTGCTGTACCCGCAGGACTTCATCTATCTGACGGGGCTGCTGATCATCAGCGCACTGGGGCTGTTCCTGTTTACCGCCGTAGCCGGGCGTCTGTGGTGTGGCTTCTCCTGTCCGCAGACGGTCTACACCGAGATCTTCATGTGGATCGAAAGCAAGGTCGAAGGCGATCGCAGTGCCCGCATGCGTATCGACAAGAGCGGCTGGACTTTGGAGAAGATCTGGAAAAAGTCGCTCAAGCAGTTTCTCTGGATCGCTCTGTCTCTTTGGACAGGTTTCACCTTTGTCGGCTACTTCGTGCCCATCCGTGAGTTGGGTGTGGAGTTGATGGCCTTCCAGGGCAGCTGGCAGATTTTCTGGGTGGCGTTCTACGGCTTCGCCACCTACGGCAACGCCGGCTATATGCGCGAGCAGGTCTGCAAGTACATGTGTCCCTATGCACGCTTTCAGAGTGCCATGTTCGACAAGGACACCATGATCGTCAGCTACGACGCCGAACGTGGTGAAGCTCGCGGCCCGCGCAAGAAAGACGTCGACTACAAGGCACAGGGCCTGGGGGACTGCATAGATTGCAAGCTTTGCGTTCAGGTCTGCCCCGTGGGCATCGATATCCGCAAAGGGTTGCAGTACGAATGCATCGGCTGCGGTCTGTGCATCGATGCCTGCAACTCCGTGATGGACAAGATGGAGTATCCGCGTGGCCTGATCCGATTGACCACTCAGAATGCCGTCGCCAAGGCCTGGAAGCAGGTGCAGGTGATTCGCCGCATTTTCCGCCCGCGTGTGCTGATTTACTCGGCCGTGCTGGTGGCCCTCAGCGCCGCCATGATCGCCAGTCTGGTGCTGCGCGAGCCGCTCAAGGTCGATGTGATTCGCGACCGTGCTGCGCTTTCGCGCATCGTGGCGGGCGGCAAGCTGGAGAACGTCTACCGTCTGCAGATCATGAACGCCACCGAGTCCGAGCAGCGCTACCGTATCAGCGCCGTGGGCCTGGAGAATCTGGAAGTCGCATCCGAGCAGGAAGTGAGCGTTGGCCCTGCAGAGACGCGCGGCATTGCGGTGCGGCTGCAGATTCCGTACGGCTCAGCAACTCCCGGCTCGCACCCCGTACACTTCAATGTGGATGCAGTGACTGCCGGAGCAGGGCGTATTTCCGAGAAGACGGTGTTCCTGGTGCCGCGTTAATGCCAGGTCTTGACGGTCTTCGTGAGCCATCACGGAGGCCGGACAAGGGCACCGCCAATCGGCAACAATTTATGCCACCCTGCCGTGTGTGTCTGGGTGGTCAGAATTTGGAAAGAGGTTTCATCATGTCGGCAGCACAAGCCAAGGTCTCGCAAACGGCCAAGATCATCCACCCCGAGGACGGCAAGCCCTGGTGGAAGTTTGCCCATGTCTGGCTCATCATCGCCGGCCCGGTGATCGTGGTGATTGCCGGCTTTGTCACCGCATACATCGCACTGAGCAGGCCTGATCCCGTGATTGACCCTGACTACTACCGCCATGGCATGGAAATCAACCAGCGCCTGAGCGAAAGTGAAAAAAGCCTGGCCCCAGCAGTCACCGGCCGCAATCATGCGGCCACGCCAGCCAAGGACCATCCGCTGGATCGCTGAGCGCTCCGGCGCTTGCTCCGCCAAGGTCGCTTTTGCGGCCTTTTTTGTTGCCGATATCAAAATCAGAGCGTGTTGCGCATGTTCTGTCTAACGTTGATGTAGAAGCAAATAGTTTTTTGATATCCAGATGGCGCAGGATGCTACTGAAAAGAGAGTGGTTCAGGGTTTCCCGCCACGGTGCATGCCCGCAGTCCTGCATGAACGGTCACCACTGTTGTGCAAAATATGACCAAGCCCACAGCCCAAGGAGAATCAGGATGGATGCTCGACGCTGGATGTGGATTGTCTGGCCGGCCTTTCTGGCGGCGGCAATCATGGAGATGGTGGTTTTCGCCTTTGTGGACCCGCTGGATGTGCACTGGCTGGGCTCCCCCCTGGACTGGTCGCGCCAAGCCATCTATACGGTCGCTTTTTTTGCCTTCTGGGTCGTGACCCTGATCGGAGGTGCGATGACGGTGATGCTGGGTCGCTCCGTCAGCGATCTCAATGGCGGCATCGTTTCCGAGCCTCTGCCCGATTAATTCGCACAGACAAAAAAGCCCGCTGTCCGCGGGCTTTGTCTTGAGAGTGTCTGTCGACTCGGTTCAGTTCTGGCATTGCTGGCTGTTGACGATGCGTTTGAGCGCCTCGGTATCCAGGATGCGCAGGTGGCGCTGCTTGACTTCCACAATGCCTTCCTCTGCAAATTTGGAGAAAGTGCGGCTCACGGTCTCGAGCTTGAGGCCCAGGTAACTGCCGATTTCTTCGCGCGTCATGCGCAGCACCAGTTCCGACTTGGAAAAGCCGCGTGCCGACAGGCGCTGAACCAGGTTCAACACAAAGGCCGCCAGGCGCTCTTCGGCACGCATGCTGCCCAGCAGCAGCATCACGCCATGCTCGCGCACGATTTCGCGGCTCATGACCTTGTGCACATGGTTCTGCAGGGCCGTGACCTCGCGCGAGAGCTGCTCCAGTTTGTCAAACGGCATGACGCAGACCTCGGCGTCTTCCAGGGCCACGGCATCACAAGTGTGGTGGTCGTTGACGATGCCGTCCAGACCAATGATTTCGCCAGCCATCTGAAAGCCTGTGACCTGGTCGCGTCCGTCTTCGGTGGCCACGCTGGTCTTGAAGAAGCCGGTTCGAATGGCATACAGCGAGGTGAACTCTTCGCCATTGCGAAACAGCAGACCGCCGCGCTTGACCTTGCGGCGCGTGGCCACAATCTCGTCAATGCGCTCCATTTGTTCATCGTCCAGGCCCATGGGCATGCACAGTTCACGCAGATTGCAGTTGGAGCAGGATGCTTTGATGGTCTGAAGATTCATGGGCTTTTTGCAACGGCGCAGACAGACACGGAGTGGAGAGTCGCGCTGGTCATTGACCTCGTGGTTGAAGATGAGATGGATCAAATTGTCGCAGCACTTGCCTTGAGGTCTCTTGATTTTCATCAAGGACAGGGTGATTGCCTTGGGGCACATTGCCTGTATTCGTTCAAAAACATGCGCTTTTGCCTATTTTGGGCATGATTTTCAGGATCTGATTTCCATTGAAATCTGCTCTATACAGAGTGTGGGCGCACCCTAACTCCCAGTTATGACCGCAGTCACGCCTGAGTTGCTGAGCCGCTTTGATATCCCCGGCCCACGCTACACATCGTTCCCAACAGCCGACCGTTTTGTTGAGGCTTTTGGTGCAGACGACTACATACTGGCACTCAAGCAGCGCAAGACGCATTCTGGCTCGCGCGCTTTGCCCCTGTCCGTTTATGTGCATGTGCCGTTCTGTGAGTCGCTTTGCTATTACTGCGCCTGCAACAAGATCGTGACCAAGCATCATGAGAAGGCTGCCGAGTATCTGGACTACTTGAGCCGTGAGCTGGCCATGCATACCGAGCATTGCGGCAAAGGTCAGCTCGTAAGCCAGCTACATCTGGGCGGAGGCACACCGACCTTCTTCAGCGATGCCGAGTTGCAGCAGCTGATGGTCTTGATGCGTGAACATTTCAAGCTGGATCCCGCGGGCGAGTACTCCATCGAGGTCGATCCGCGCACCGTCAGCAACGAGCGGCTGAGAGCTCTCAAGAACATGGGGTTCAATCGCCTGAGCTTTGGCGTGCAGGACTTTGATCCCGCGGTGCAGAAAGCGGTGCACCGCGAGCAGCCCGCCGAGCAAGTATTTGCGCTGGTGGCCGAGGCGCGCCGCCTGGGCTTTGTCTCCATCAATGTGGACCTGATCTACGGGCTGCCCAGGCAGACGCCCGAGTCTTTTGCGCGCACGCTGGCACAGGTCAATGAGCTGCGCCCCGATCGCATTGCACTGTATGCCTATGCGCATCTGCCCGAGCGCTTCAAGCCGCAAAGGCGCATCGAATCGGCAGACCTGCCCATGGGACAGGACAAGCTGAACATGCTCTCCGGCGCAATTGATGCATTCATGGATGGCGGCTATGTCTATGTAGGCATGGACCACTTTGCGCTGCCTGACGACTCTTTGGCCATTGCCAAGCGCCAGGGGCGCCTGCATCGCAATTTTCAGGGCTACAGCACCCAGCCTGATTGCGATCTGATTGCACTGGGCGTATCGGCTATCGGCAAGGTGGGCGCGACCTACAGCCAGAACGTCAAGACTCTTGAAGAGTATTACGATGCCGTCGATGGCGGCATGTTGCCCGTGCAGCGCGGACTGGCACTTTCACGTGACGATCTGGTGCGCAGAGCGGTCATCATGTCCATCATGTGCCAGGGCTCCGTCCTGTATGAGCCCATGGAGCAGGCCTGGCTTATCAATTTCCGCGAATACTTCGCTGCGGAGCTGGATGCGCTGGCAGAGATGCAGCGCAACGGCTTGGTCGAGCTGTCCGCCGAGGGCTTCAAGGTCACTGGCCTGGGCTGGTTTTTTGTGCGCGGAGTAGCCATGCTGTTTGACCGATATTTGCAGGCCGACCGGAACCGCGCCCGCTTTTCGCGCATCATCTAGCGCATGTTGTTTTCGCTGGTCTGGACTGCTTTGATCATGGGGCTCGTGGGTGGGCCCCATTGTCTTGTGATGTGCGCTGCCCCCTGCAGTGTGGTCACAGCAGCGAAGCCTGTCAGCGGCGGGCAGCCAGTTGTCGTGCTCGGCCTGCAAAAACGCCAATGGCTGCGTACCAGCCTGTTTCATCTGGGGCGCATCGCTGCCTATGCCCTGCTGGGCGGGATCGCGGCCGTGGCCATGGAAAGTCTGGCCTGGCTGACCAGTCAGACAACGGCATTGCAGAGACTTTGGACGCTGATGCATGTGGCGGTCATGGCCTGGGGACTGGCCATGGTGGTGCAGGCGCGGCAGCCAGCCTGGCTGGAGCGGGCGGGGCGTTCCGTTTGGGCCAGGGTTCAGCCCTGGGTCACCGCGCCGGGCGGCAGTCTGGCAGCAGGCTTTGCCTGGGCACTGATGCCTTGTGGTTTGCTGTATTCGGCGGTGTTGGTGGCGGCCTTGAGTGGCGGCGCCTGGCAAGGGGCTTTGTCCATGGTAGCCTTTGCCGTTGGTGGTGCACTGTGGCTGCTGGCGGGTCCCTGGCTGTGGCAACTGGGACAGTCGCATGTCAATGCATTGCGGGCTAGGTGGGGCACCAGAGTTGCAGGTCTGATGCTGATTGGCGTTGCGAGTTGGGCTTTGTGGATGGACCTGGTCTACAAACCCAGCCTTTGGTGCCGATAAGTCACACAAGAGGGGATTGTTGATGCTGTTTGCATCCCAACAGACCCTAGTCATGCTTGAGCAGTCATGGAACTGCGGAATAATGTCTTATCTTGTGTGTAGCGCTCAAAGTGAATCGTTTCGTTGCTATTGATATCGGACAACTGCGTATTGGCATGTATGTCCATCTGGAGACCGGCTGGTTGCGCCATCCGTTTCCCGTCAGCAGCTTCAAGATTGTCAATGACGAGCAGTTGCAGACACTTAGGACCCTGAAGCTCAAGGCAGTTCAGGTCGATCTATCGAGAAGCGATCTGGAGGAAGCGGCAGCGCCTCCGGCCGCAGACCCTCAACCCGCTCCTATCCCCCCCGAGAACGATGCGCATGCATGGCGTAACAGTATTTTGGGCGTGCAGTCCAGGTTTCTGGGCGCGGTTTCCGTATTTGATGACGTGCAAGCCTTGTTGCCTGTCAACCCCGAGAAGGCGCGGACAACGACGGATATGCTGGTTGCACAGCAAGTCGTCAAACTGGCGCAGGCTCGTGATCTGAGTTTGCATCTGCTCGCGGATACGGGGGGCGCCACCTTTGGCGTACATGGTGTCAACGTCTCCGTGCTGAGCCTGTTGCTGGGTAAGACGCTGGGCCTGTGCGATGACGTATTGACGGATCTGGGCACGGCGGCCCTGTTGCATGACATCGGCAAGCCGGGGCTTGAGATTTCCGCATCGGCCAATGCACTGAATCAGGGCACGGGCCGCACGCCTCTGCGAGAGACCGTGTATGCGCGTCATGTCGGAGAGTCGGTGGCATTGGCTCTATCCATGGGCTATCCTCCTTCCGTCACGACGGCCATCGCCCAGCATCATGAATGGGCCGATGGGTCAGGCTTTCCACTTGGCTTGCTGGCCGAAGATATGGACATTGCCGGACAGATCCTGGCGCTGGTCAATAATTTTGAGCGCTTGTGCAATCTGCCATTGCAAGGCAACGAAATGACGCCTCATGAAGCCATGGCTGCACTGTATGGACAGTATCGCCAGCGATATGCGCCCGATGTGCTCAAGGCATTCGTGCAGACCTTGGGGGTCTATCCGCCGGGCTCTTTGGTGGAACTAAGCGATGGGCGGATGGGCGTGGTGGTGTCTGTCAACACCAGCCAGTCGCTCAAGCCGCAGGTGCTGACCTATGACATGCAGGCGCCGCAGAAGCTGCGGTTCGTAGATTTGCTTGAATATGTGGGTTTGGGTATTCGCCGGGGCTTGACGCGAAATCAGCTTTCTCGAAATGCGTTAGAAGCTTTACAGCCGCAAAGGCGTCTTTGCTACTTTTTTGACAGTTCTGCAGCACCTGCTGCCGAGAAAGACCTCGCGTGACTTTGCAGCAGAGTTTTCTGATTGACCCTCTGCTTGCCTCCATGCTCGATGGTTTGCAGGAGGCGGTCTGGCTGCTGGATGCGCAGACATTGCGTGTCGTGCATGCCAATGCAGCCAGTATGCAGCTCACAGGCTACACGCCCGAGCAGGCGCAGGAGCAGTATGTCGATGTGCTGTGCGCCTCTCTGGTGCAAAAGGCGTTCTGGCAGGATGCCTCAAACTGGGTGGGTGGGGCGAAATTTCTCACAGAAATCTGTACAGCCAATGGTTCATTGACAGCTGTGGAGATGGCGGTGGGCTCCATCGCCCTGAATCCACGCTGGTTGATGCTCACCATGCTCGACCGCAGCGAGCAGTTGCGGCACGAGAGCGAACTGGACATGCTGCTTGCAGAGTTGCGGGCGACGCTTGAGTCCGCTGCAGATGGCATGCTGGTCTGTGATCTGCGCGGCGGCATTCGGGCATTCAATCACCGTTTCGCGGAGCTGTGGCAACTACCCGAACCACTGCTCGTGCAGCGAGATGATGCGGCCGTCTTTGCCCATTTGGAAGCGCAGACCATCAGCAGCGAGAGTCAGTTCACTCTTCTACAGGATGCGCAGGACCTGTCGGCTCCTGAAACCTCGGAGGTACTGCAGCTGCTCAGTGGCAGGGTTCTGGAGCGCCGCTCCGTGCCTCAGCTCAGCCGCGGTGTGGCGATAGGGCGTATCTACTCCTATCGAGACATCACGGTGGAAGCCAGCTCGGCGACAGAACTGCGTCTGGCTGCAAGAGTGTTCGAGTCCAGCCTGGACGGTATCTTCATTGCCGATGCCAATGGTGTCATCGTTCAGGTCAACCCGGCTGGCGGGCAGTTGCTGCATGGCAAGGCGGTGCTGGGGCTCGCTGCCTGGACTCTGTTCGAGTCCGAGGGAGGGCCTGTGTCCGACCTGCTGGAGCTGGCCGCTGCGCGCTGGGATGTGGGCAGCTTCTGGGAGGGCAATCTTTGGCTCAAGCAGAGTGAAGGTCAGCGCTGCGCGGTCTGGTTGTCCTGGGTGGCATTGCGTGACGGCTATGGGCGTCTGGTACAAAGCATTGGCTTTATGCGCGACATGACCATGCAGCGCAGTGCCCAAAAGCAGATTGAGCAGCTGGCTTACAGTGATGCGTTGACAGGGCTGCCCAATCGCCTGAGTTTGAGCCGTCACGTGCAAGCCGCCATCACTGCGGCGCGCTTCACACAGCAGCCCTTCAGCATTCTGTTTCTGGATCTGGACCGTTTCAAGATCATCAACGATTCACTGGGCCATGACTTCGGCGACCGGGTGCTCAAGCTGGTTGCTCAGCGGCTGAGCGGACTGCTGCGCCCTGCCGATGTGCTGTGCCGTCAGGGCGGGGACGAATTTGTTCTCTATCTGCATGATTGCACGGGGGAAGGGGCTTCGGCCGTGGCCGCCCGTATTCTGGACGAAATGCGCCAGCCCTTCATGCTTGACGGTCTGGGCTTTTCCGTTCAGTGCAGCATTGGGGCTGCGCAATTTCCGGCGGATGGTTTGACGCTGGACGAGCTGATTCGTCAGGCCGATATCGCCATGTATCGTGTCAAGGAGCGTGGACGCGGCAATTTCAGTTTCTACCAGCCGCAAATGAGTGCGGGTCTGCTCTCGCGCATGAAGCTGGAGCATGCCATGCGCCAGGCGCTGGACAAGGGGCATATGGCCGTGCACTTTCAGCCACAGGTACATATCCGTTCGGGTCGCATCGTGGCGGCAGAGGCTTTGCTTCGATGGACGGACCCCGAACTGGGGGTGATCTCTCCCGCAGCCTTCATTCCCTTGGCGGAGGAGTCCGGCTATGTGGTTGCGCTGGATGCCTGGGTGCTGGAGCAATCAGTACAAGAGGCGGCGCGCTGGCTGGCTATGGGCATGCCCGTCAAGGTATCGGTGAATGTCTCCGCGCTGGAGTTCAGGCAGCCGGACTTTGTGGACCGACTCAAATATGTGCTGGAAGCCAGCGGCTTGCCGGCACAGTGGCTGGAGCTGGAACTGACCGAGAGCATTTTGCTGCAGGAGGCGCAGGAAATGGCTTTGCGCGTGCATCAGATCGCAGAACTGGGTGTGGGCCTGGTCATTGACGACTTCGGTACCGGCTATTCGAGCTTGGCTTATTTGAAAAAACTGCCGATCTCCAAGATCAAGATCGACCAGAGTTTTGTGCGCGGCCTGCCGCACGATGCGGGAGACAAGGCCATTGTGGGCGCCATCATCAGCATGGGGCAGGCATTGGGTGTGGAACTTGTGGCAGAAGGCGTGGAAACGCAGGAGCAATGCCAGGCAATTGAGCAGTTACAGGGTGACTACTTTCAGGGCTATCTGTGCTCGCCAGCCTTGCCTGCGGAGCAATTTCGAAAGCGCTTGGAGTTGGGTGCATCCGAGCAGGAGCCGAGAGTTCAGCCGTATTCGTCGGATGACGATGCCAGTGGCATTCATATTGCAGGTCTGCAATAGTTGGAGGACATGCTTTTTTGCTAGGTTTCCTATCGTCTGATTTGACGATGCGCAGTTTGTGGGGGCTCAGCAAAATCAAGGCATTTCTTGGGCCGACTTCCGGGTGCGTGCATCAATGAAGAACGCGCGCAGAGTTGAGTAACTGTGCGTTATTTGATGGGCCGGATTTTTTGAGACAGCAAATGCCCAAAAGCGATTACGCAACTTTTGATTTCTACAACTATCGCTCGGATGCTCTTCAGGCCGTCACCGGCTTTCCCGTCCCGTATGCCGTGGAGACTGAGGCCGCTTCTTCGCCGGAACAGGCCTCGGTCATCGGTACCGAAGCCCTGAGTCAACTGATTACTGCGCTGTACGAGTCAGCCATGGACCCGCAGAACTGGAAGGTATTTCTGGAGCTGCTGCGCTCAAGTGCCAATGGCAACTACGCCTCACTCGTGGTGCGCGACCCTCATGGTGAGAATGTGGGCTGGGTGATTTCAGCATCGAGCGGTCGCTCCGAAGTCATTCCTTACGACCCCTATGCGCAATGGAGCCCGTTTCTCGGTATCGCCAAGGACAAGGTGCTCACCCTGTCGGATGTGATGACGGAGGCCGAATGGCATTCCTGTCGCTACTACACCGACTGGTGCAAGGGGGTGAACATCGAGCACATTCTGGCCGTGGATGTCATGACCGATAACGGCTGCTCCTATGGTTGGCGTATCACGCGGCCTACGGCGGCGGGAGCATTCGAGTCAACACATCTGGACGTGGTGCGCATGTTGGTGCCGCACCTCAAGCGGGTGTTGAACATGCAGCTGAATCTGCATCGTGACAGGCAGGTCATTTCGCTATACGGGCGTGCCACTGCGCAGCTGATGATGGGCGTGGTCATTCTCGATCAGACGGGGAAGCTGATCGAGGCCAACCCAGCAGCCACCACCATTCTGAACGTGGGCGATGGAATACGGGTCAACAACGGTGCGCTCGAGGCCGTCTATGCCAATGACAATCGCCGGCTGCAGCGTCTGATCCGCGATGCCTTGCTCTCTCCCAGGCTGGAGAGCGTCTCCATGACCGAGGGCATGTCCATCACTCGCCAGTCCGGTCAACTCAACTGGGGCGTGGTGGTGCAAAGCATCTCTCCAGATGAATGGACCGAAGGCAAGCAGCGTCCCAGCGTAGCGGTTTTTCTGCGTGATACGACGGGGAAGGCAGAGCCGCCCGTCAAGCTCACGCAGCAGCTTTTCCATCTGACTCCTGCAGAGACAGCAGTGGCCACGCATCTGAGCAACGGCATGTCTTTGGAGGAGGCGGCCGAGGCCCTGGGTATCAAACCCAATACCGCCCGCGCCCATTTGCGCTCCATTTTCTCCAAGACCGGGGTACGTCGTCAGACCGAACTGGTGCGACTCTTTCTCAACAGTGTGGCCTGGTTGGGCAATCATTGATTCCAGCCCGGAAAGCAGGCAAAAAAGGCCCGCATTGCGGGATGTTTCTTGTGCCTAGCGGGAAGCTGTTGTCAGCCTGGGGTTTGCATCCGTCATCGCCTCATGCTTGTTGGAGTCGCAGTCATGATGCTTGAAGTCGTCATTCACTGGCTGGGTCATGCCTTAAAGGTCGGCACTATCACGGCGGAGACGCTGCCTGCAAGGTTGAAATCAGCTTTGAATGCGAAGGCAGATGCGCCACCGACGTCTGGAGCTGTCGAATGCCGGTCGCAGTCTTTCTGTTAGTCGCTTAGTGCGCTTGCTGCAGAGGCGAGAGCATCGAGCACTGTCGGCTGGGTTGCCTGCGCAGGCTGCATGCTGGGGAACAGGGTGGCAGTTGTTTGCAATGCTTTGCGGCATGGTCGGGTATCTTGCTTTCCATTTCGGCTCCTCGAATAAGAAAAGCACGCGACGGGCCGGGGTGTTTGTCGACAGTGGCTGCAGGGCGGTGCTCGTCCCTGGCCTTCTTGAAAGCTGGAGGAGATGGATGAATGGCAGCTGCCGCAGCGCTTACCAGATTGAGTGTCGAGTACAGGACTCCAGAAAGTAAAATCCACATAGTGGAGAGCTATGGGTAAACTATTGCTGATTAATTCAGTGAGGCATGTATGGATCGAATGGATGCCGGCGCAACGTATGAAATGAGCCCGCGCAGGGTTGTGTTTGAGTACAGGACCAACGGTGAGGCTCGATCAGCAGCTATCAGTGGCGATGCGCTTGAGCGCCTGACGAGAGCCAAGGAACTTGCTGGAGCGGGGCAGAACCTGGCTGCATACAGAGCCCATTGGCAAGCAATTCATGGGCTGGCTGCGACAAAGCACAATCAAGGTCAGGGGCCTGTCGTCATCCGCGTCGGTGATATTCAAGCTCGATAGAGTGATGTGAGACCTGTGCCAGGCTCTCTGTGCTCATGAAGGAATCGGGCGGCAATCTTTCTTGCTTCCTGAATCTGGGCGTCAAGCCATTCGGCCTTGGCGGTTCGCTCTGTACCTTGCGAAGCGGCTGCAGAGGGTATGGGGCTTGCTTAGTGGTGCAGTGCGCATGGTGCTCCAGGAAGCAAAAGCTCGCGCGATGGCGAGCCTGTCTGTTGGTTGAGGTGGCTTGTCAGAGCCCACTCATGCGGCTCACGGTTGGAGTGCAGTTAATTCATGTTGGGCGTCGTGGCGTTGGCAGATGGCCGCCGTCGACGTAGATGCTCTGACCGGTGATCCATTCGCCTTGGTCGCTGCACAGGAATGCGACCAAGTGGGCGATATCTTCGCCGGTACCTGCCCGACCCAGAGAGATGTAGCCGGCGATCATGTCGTCCCACACTTTGCCGCGAGGCACATCATCCAGACGACTTGTTTCCACGATGCCGGGAGCCACGACATTCACGCGAATCTTCTTGGGGCCAAGCTCTCGCGCCATGATGGTGGTCAGGCCATTGATGGCCACCTTGGTGGTGGCGTAGGCGCCAGTGTCGGGTGCCAGCAGCTGCGCTGCCAGCGACGAGATATTGATGATGACGCCGCCTTCTCCCTGTGCCCCCATTTGTTTTGCGAACGCACGAGACATATAGAAGGTTCCGTTCAGGTTGACATTCATCACCCGATGCCATGTATCGATGGATAGCTCCGTCACCGGGATGCGGTCGTCGCCGCGGGTTGCGCCCGCGTTGTTGATCAGAAAATCCACACGTCCCCATTCTGCAATCGTACGTGCAAGCAATGCATCGATGGACACTGGGTTGCTGACATCGGAGACCACAGGCAGGGCGCGGCGCCCGAGCTGACGGATTTCATCCGCCACCGATTCGATATCTCGCCAATGCGCTTTGCGCTCATCTTCCGGATAGGTGTCGGGGGCGCGGCCCGTGCCCGTCAGGACAACATCACAACCCGCCTGCGCCAATGCCAGTGCAATGGGGCGACCGATGCTGCGCATCCGGCCTGCACCGGTGACCACGGCCACTTTGCCTTCAAAACCAGTCAACGTATACGACATGCCACTTCCTTGCGATAGGGACCCAGAACATTCAGACGCATCAAGATTCTTCGGTCTGGCTTGATGCTCCTGCACTCCAATCTGCGCATCAAGGACGATGCAGCCGTTGAAGATCGAGCAACTCTTCAGCCGGATTCTTGAAGTGGCGGAGTTGAGGGAAATCGTCTGATGGGACTAGGGATACGCGCCCATTGAAGGGTTCCTGCTTGCTGGTCAGTCAGGGATCTTTTGGGGTGCGCTGAGTGCAAGTGGATGAGGTCGGTACGCCTTTTTGCGGTAGGACTGTGGTAACTCAGAAGCGGGGTTGGCGGACCGTCAGCATTGGCTGAAACATCGCGCTCCAGAAAGAAAAACCCGCACGATGCGGGTTTGTATCAGGGCAGAATCATTGGCTGGGAAATGATCAGATGCCTTGAAATTTAAACGGCTCGGATGCCTTGAATTGGCCAGTGGCATCCCCTGAATACGTGTGATTCTGGTCCGGTCCCAGATCGATCTTCATGACCTTGCCTTTTTCCTTGCTGAAGTCCAGTGCCTTCAGGTCCACCCAGAATGTGTTGGGTGTCAGTGCCGACTCAAAGAAATACAGCTTGCGCTCGTGATCAAACACGGTGCGCCAGCGGGTGGAGGATATATTGGGCTCTTCCGGAGTATTAAGGCCGTACGGCACGGAGGCATTGCGGATCACGCTGAAGACGCTGGCCAGTGCCTTGTTCGGACCTTGATCCTTGGGTATTGCGTTCACGTAGAACGAAGCGCGGGCGAAGCGGTCTGCTGCACGGTTGGTGCCAGGCAGCATTGTGGTGCCTCCAATCTGTTTCCAGTATGCATTGAGCGCCAGTTGCTGGTCGAAGGTTGGCGAGTTTGTCATGACCTGGTATTGGCGACCATGATGAATGACTTGCTTGCCTGCGATGTATTCCACGATCGCGCTATCGCCGCTGGAGTCGGAGATTGAAAGGTGTACGGTTGTCAGCCGGTTTTCACCGGGCATGGTGTCGGATACGAGGGTGAATGGTTCCTTACTTAGCGCAGCTACCGCCTGCTGCACTGTTGCAAAGTTGTCCAGTACATATTGAGCCCAGGCGGCAATCGACAAGCCTGGCTTGCTATTGGTGCCAAATGCAGGGTATTGCGACTCGACGAGCCATAGAAGGTTGGCATTCAGACCGGCTTCGTTGACTCCGTCGGTAGTGGAAATGTCATAGCCTGAAGTGATGACGCTGCCGTACTTGGACGTCCAGCGCACAGTATTGGGGCCGGTTTCGCCAGTGCGCTGCATGCCTCGCGGCAGTACCCAGAGGTTGCTGACGATGTCACTCTTCCAGTCCATGGATCGTGCGGTGATCACGTGGCCGTTGGCGCCGTGAAATACCAGCCGTGTGCATGCCCAGGAACTGGACACGGCCGCTAGACCTGAAACTCCAAGCAGCAAGGCTGCCACACGAGGGCGGATACACGGCATATTCATCTTCATTGAGCCTCCACGGTTAAAAAATGTGAATGGTGCCAAGCATGCCACATGCATCGGTAGTGAGATATTGATCGAACTCCAGCGACGTAGATGCCAAGCCGTAAACATTCAAATGGCCTCAGTACCTGCTCTTGCAACAAGTCCAGCAAGGCAGTGGCGATTCATGAACCTCGGGTGCATGTGCTTTTCCAAACACAAAATTCCGCTGCATGGCAGGAAGGGCTCGATAAGTGGATGTTGAAAACGGCTGTTCGCATGGCATGTTTTATCTCCGGGCGCGGCCTTCGCCTCCCTGTGCCTCAATCAGATCGGTAGTCAGGCGCGAGGGCTTGTCCCTGGCAATGGCACCTCCTGTACCAAGGAAAGCTGCATCGTCCAGGCTCTCGGCGTCCATGACCGCATCAAGAAGCGCAAAGTGCTTGATGGCGGTGGGCGGGAATGACCATTCACAAGGAAGCGATCTGACGGCTCAGGGTCTTGGCAAGCGAAAGATTTGAACTAGGCGAGAACTACGCGATTGCGTCCAGCGGCCTTGCCTCGATACATAGCAGCATCAGCGCGCGAGATGAGGGCTTCTGCGGTTTCTCCCTGTCGATACTGAGTCACACCCAACGTACATGTCACTCGCAGATCTTTGTGCACTAACTGTGTCCACGGGAGTGCTTCTGTGCTTTCGCGAATTCTTTCGAGTAGCACTCCTGCCTGGGCCAATGGTGTATCACAGAGCACCAGAAGAAATTCCTCTCCGCCGTAACGACCAGCGCAATCGGTTGCACGAATCTGCGAAGACAGAAGTTGCCCAAAGGCTCGAAGCACTTGATCTCCTCCTTCATGACCGTAACGGTCATTGACCTGTTTGAAGAAATCAATGTCAAGCAATGCGATGCAAAACGGGGCGTCTCTGCGTTGAGCCGCATGAATACATTGTTGCAGTCGATCCATGACCCCTCGGCGGTTTGCCAGTCCCGTCAAGTCATCGTTGCGCACCAAGTTTTCAATCTGCTTCAGCGCGAGGGCCAGTTTTTCATTACTCGCACTGAGTCGATATTGCATGCCACGAAAGTAGGTGACCAGCACGCTGCATCGGACGACTGCTCCGAGCATGACGCCGACAGTGAGGAACTGCCCGATGAGGGTGTCGGTGGTCATGCGCATCTGTGGCCCTGCCCAGTAAACAGCCAGCGCAATTGCAATGAGCGTGCAACTCCAGGTCATCCAGAAACTTGTACGCCGCGGCGCAAGAAAGCCGTCGGTACTGAAGACCAGAAGCATAACCAGCGCCTGGAACGCAACCTGAGGAGCTGCGACAAGCAAGCCCAGCACCCCTGTAACCGAGACCAGTTGGTGCCAGAAGAACAAGCCAGGGTCACTCTGAGTCTGGCTCCAGCCACTGGCGTAGGCCCAGGTGATGAAGGCCATCCCTGCACCTATCCAGAGCCCATACAGCAGCACTGCATGCAACGGCACGTAGCCTGCCCAGCAGTGGCCGAGAAATAGCATGAAGGCATATAGATGGCTCAATAGGACCGAAGCGTGCAACTGCCAGGTGCGCTTGCGCCAGCGTTCGAAATGCTGAGTTTCATTGGCAAGAGGCGATGAAGACCTAGGGCCCCACAAAGGTGGTCCGCGTGTTTTTTCAGGGGAGTGAGCCATTGCCGGTTAATGGTCGCCAAAGTGCGATTGGTTGTTGCAAATAACAGTTTGCCCGAATTCCGGCCCCGGAAAATTACGGTGGGTGACCTGACAAAGCTTGGGTCGAACTGATCGCTAACGGTGCATACGGCAAGGTGACCCAGAGCCATCGGAAGGCTATATCGGTAGAAGTGTTTCCTGGCGCCTTCAACTCGACATGCCGACCTACGACACTGCGGTAAATGATCATGCTCCTGAACATTGCGATCCAGAAACAAATAAAGCCCGCTTGAGCCGGGACGGTGCACGAATTGGGTAGGCAAACAGGAAGTTCAACAAGAACTTACATGCAGCGCGCGCGGCAAGACTAGCCTGCAATGCTCCACGTTCTTAAGGAGTTGCTATGAAAGCGCTACTTTTAATCGCGGCACTTGCCAGCATGCTGGCAGGATGCTCAATGATGCCGGGACGTAGTTCCGGGTCTATGCCTGCCGAGAGTTCCAGCCAGACGATGGGCGGCATGAATATGATCGGCGACCGGGATCGCTGGATGCATGACGACAATGGGCGTCCTTGGACCGGAGGTGATGGTGCCTTCTATGGCGCTCAGAACATGTAGGGGAGTGGCAGGGTCAAGCTTTTGCTTCGAGGCACTGCACGGCCCTTTCGTCCGGCCGCTCGGCATGCGTGCCTGGGCACACGAATTCGTCGCGCAGTGCCTTCACTGGAACAAAGGGCTCATCAGCCTGCCAGAAAGAGCCGATCAGTCTCGACATCAGGTAGACAGCCAAGTTTTATGGCTTCAAAGCTTCAAAAAACAGAGCGCATCAATACTGACTGTTGTATGAATTAGGTAAGCAAAGTAGCCGTTCAACAAGAATTTACAGTGGGCACACGCCCCAGGAATAGCCTTGAAGACTCCTTCTTCTCAAGGAGTTGTCATGAAAGCGCTACTTTTAATTGCAGCAGTAGTCAGTACGCTGGCGGGTTGCTCGATGATGCCAGGGCGTGATGCCGGACACATGTCAGAGCAAGGTGTCCAGCGGACGATGGGAAGCAGTGATATGCGCTATGAATGGGGGCGTGGAGCGTATCAAGGTCCGGGAAGCATGCCGCTGTGGGCAGGCGGGGATGACACTTCTGGAGGCCTTGGCTGGCGTCGTGATTAAGCAGGAAGAACCACATCTTGCAGCGTTGTTGCATAAATCGCTTTCTGCCGTCGGGTAGCCTCGGACGGTGAGTCAGTCCCCCGCTATCGCACAAACCACTGGAAACAGTACAACGCAGTGCTCAAGGCGCGAGGCTCCCTGACCATCTTGTTGGACAAGGATATGTCATGGTTTGCCGCTATCAGCGGCAAACGTGGGCGTAGCCGCAGTTCTCGCATGCAGCTATCCAGTTCTGCTTGACCAGTCTGGCACGGCACTGATTTATGCAACAGTGCCAACCGGAAGTGAAACTGCCTATGGATGACAGAGGCGCAACTATCGTCACTAGCGCAAATGCCAGCACATTTGCAACTTTGATAAGTACCGAGCATGCGGATGAGTAAAGTGGCGCAAGAGGCCAATACTTGTTACTCGTGTCGATTAGTCTGAGCTTCGACCCGATTGGATTGAAGACCAGTCCAGCCTGTGGTGGTGATTCAAGAATCAGAGCCTGTCAGAAAAAGACGAACGCGAAATTCTCGCTCACCTTGCTGCAGTCCACAGGTAAAAGCAGTCGGTCAAGGAAATCTTCTGGGCGTCTGCTTCTGACGGATTGTGGCTGTCGCTGGTCGACCCAGAGCAGACCGCAAGAACGTGGGTAGCTGGGCCTGAAGCAAGCTCAGCTAGAAAGCACCGCACGAATCAAAGCCTCTACGTGAATTTCGACGGTATCAAGGCAAGGAACAGGGCTGTTGCTGTCACTAAGGATCAGAGGCAGTTCAGTGCAAGCGAGTGCTACATGGTCGATACCTTCGCGTTGCTGCAAATCCTGAATGATGGCGACGAACTCCTGTCGGGTGTTCTCTTTGACAAGGCCGTGTTCAAGCTCGGCCTCGATCTTGGCTTGGATGCGCGCAATCTGATGCTCACAGGGCACGATAACTTGTATGCCCCGATCTTCAAAAGGTGTCTTGAAGAATGTATTCGTCATGGTGAACACAGTACCCAGCAAACCGACTCTTTGCGCACCTCGCTCCTTTGCCGCATTGCAGGTGGCGTCAATGGCACTCACTATGGGAATCGGCGACAGCGGAAGTATGCGGTCCAGAACGATGTTGGGCGTATTGCCAGTCAGCCCCACCATGTCCGCACCACCGGCGGCCAGGCAGTGAATTGCGCCGAGCACGTAGTCGGCAAGCTGGTCAAACTCGCGTGCACGACAAAGGCTGAATACCTTGAAAGCGTTGAGGCTTTCGATGGACAGGCGAGGCAGATTCTCCTTGCCTACCTGTGTCTGAACGCCGTGAATGATCTTTCGGTAATAGGCCACGGTGGACTCCGGGCCTATGCCACCAATGAGGCCGAGTTTCTTCATTTCGCTGTTCATTGAGGTAATTCCGGGTGCTTGCCCATGGCTGCATTCAGCGAGGCTGCTGCATTGCCTGCTGGAGCGGTTCCAGCATGGGTTTCGATGAAGCGCCTGAGCAGCATCAACGGCGTTGGTGTGGGGCTAACGCCTTGCAGCATGGCCGCTGGATCTAGACCTTCCGCGCGAAGCAGTTGCGCTCTCGCATTGATGCAGGCCGCCATGACTTCCGATGTGAACTCTGGATGAAACTGCACGGACACTGCGGTGGGGCTGTAGCGGACGATCTGATGAGGATCGTGAGCTGAGCGAGCCAGTGCCCTGGCTCCATTGGGTAAGCACAGGATGGTCTGAAGATGTGTGAGGTGAGCCTGGAAGCGAGGTGGGCATCCGGCGAGCCAGGCGTCCGGCTCTGCAGCCGAGAGCTGTTCGATTTCCAGACATCCCATCTCTCTGCCGTCAGGGTGGTAATCCACGATTCCTCCCAGTGCGTGGGCCATAAGCTGATGCCCATAGCAAACGCCCATGAGCGGCATCCCCTGTGTCACAGCCTGCCGTATCCATTTGGCTGTCGCTTCGCTCCAGGGGTGCTGATCGGTCACCATGGACCACGAGCCCGTGATGATCGCCGCACGGTGCTGTCCGGGCTCGGGCAGAGATTCCCCTTCATACACCTTCACTATGTCAATGGTTTCGGGCCTGCAGCCGATGGCTGTCAGAAACCACTGGGGAAGATCGCCTGTGATGGCTCGAATGTCCTCGGGCGGTGTGCCCGCCTGGATCAGCAGCAAAGATTGATAGTCCACGAGAAATGGGGGAAGGTGGCAAGACCTCACACTTTAGTGAAACAAAACCATCATGAATACTGAATTTCAATGATGAGAAAATCTTGAAATGAGAAAGATTGATCTGGAATCGCTGGCGTTCTTCAAGTCTGTTGTGGATACCGGTAGTGTCACCCAGGCTGCCAGGCAGATGAA
Source organism: Comamonas sp. wu1-DMT (assembly GCF_040187805.1). Taxonomy (NCBI): domain Bacteria; kingdom Pseudomonadati; phylum Pseudomonadota; class Betaproteobacteria; order Burkholderiales; family Comamonadaceae; genus Comamonas; species Comamonas sp. wu1-DMT. The sequence continues at coordinate 527,636 of NZ_JBANEM010000001.1, read as the reverse complement.
CCGCGTGCAGTCCAATGTCACCACGCGCATCCGCAATCTGGAGGAGCGCTTGGGCGTGCAACTCTTTCTGCGGCATGGCAACCGGCTCAAGCTCTCGGCCGAAGGCGAGGTGCTGCGCGGCTACGCCGAACGGATACTGCGACTGTCGTCAGAGGCCGAGTCCGCGATGCTGCTTCGCGCGCCGCAGGGTACGCTGCGACTGGGCACACTGGAGAGCACGGCTGCGGCGCGACTCCCCCCCGTTCCTATCCCGATTTCATGAGCGCTACCCGGATGTGTTCATTGAACTGGTTACCGGATCCACATCACGGTTGCTGGACATGGTTCAGCGTTATGAAGTGGATGCAGCGCTGATTTCTGAGCCCTTCACTGCACCGGAGCTGGCGACCCAGAAAGCATTCGATGAGGAACTGGTGCTCATTGCTGCACGCTCGGCTACCGGTGTGCTGGATCCGGAACAGCTGTCACGTTGCACAGTGATTGCATTCCCTGCAGGCTGTTCGTACCGGCGAATCCTGGAGGAATGGTTTGCCAGTACCGGAGCTGCTCCTCACCGCATTCTGGAGATGGCGTCCTACCACGCCATCGTGGCTTGCATTGCAGCCGGTACGGGCATTGGCATCATGCCGCGCTCCATCTTGAAGGTCGTACATGCTGAACCACAGTTGCAGGTGCTTTCCCTGCCCAGACGCTACGCAGAAGTGACCACGCATCTGGTCTGGTTGCCACGGCAGGAGTCAGCCTCCACGGAGGCATTGAGGCAAATGCTGGCCGCCGATCTGCCCCCCCAGTGAAGTGGTGATGACAGGCCTTTATTGCGACCTATGCATCAAGAACTCCGCCAGCATATCCACTCCATGCTTTTCGGGAGTTTCAGGTAGCAACAAGCCGATTGCTGCCAATGTGCGGGGAAACTGCAGAGCCAGCACCTTCAGCCAACCAGCCTGGACAAAGGGCTGAACCACGCTCAGAGGGGTTAGCGCCACCGCATACGTGGCGCGCAAATACTCCAAAAGCATGGGCAGAGATCGCGTGATGAGAGGCGAGCGCTCTGGGAGGTGTTCGCAAGACTCGAACAGACGCTCGAAAGCTTCATGCATCTGCGTGGATAGTGGTGCCAGAACCCATTGCTGCTCAAGCAGCTGGCTTGCGTGCAGGTTACGTTTTCGATGCAGCGGATGGGTGGGGGCTGCCACCACAACCACTTCGTCCTGCAGCAGCGGCACAAAACGCGTTCCGCTGATAGCAGCCGCGGGCGCGCGTACGAGCACCATATCGAGCGTGCGCGCCGCCAGCCCAGCTAACAGAGCATGGTGACTGTCTTCCACCACCTCCACACGCAGTTGCGGATGCTGCTGAAGGAATGGCGGAAGTTCTCGACCCAGGAACCCCGACAGAGCCCCTGTGATGGCTCCGACACTGAGTATCCCCTGCACGCCTTCGGCGGCTGCCGCCAACATTTCTGCGCAGCCATTGAGCGAGCCCAGCATGTTGCGCAATAGCGGCAGAAGGTCGCGGCAGATCAAAGTGGGGCGTACTCCGCGCGCATGGCGCTCGAATAGCGGCAAACCCACCATCCGCTCAAGCTCCGACAAGGCTTTGGTTGCTGACGACTGTGTTTGCCCCACAACCTCGGCAGCGCGCTGGATGCTGCCCAGGTCGGCAATCAACACGAGCAGTTGCAGCTGTCGCAGCCGCGTGCGTGCCAACAGACGATTGAGCAAGGCAGAAGAACGCCCAGAGCTGGGTAAGTGCGAGGTAGTCATAGATTGCATAGCTCAATGCAATTTAGCACTTAAAGGATGGATGTTCTGCCCCAGACTTCTCCCTACCCGCTATCGAGTTTCGCCATCAATAAAAGGAGACATGTCATGACCTCTGCGCCTCACTCATTGGCCCGTAGCCTGATTCGCACTACGGCCACCGCCTGCGCCTTATGGGCATTGGCTGCCTCTGCCATGGCGGAAAGCTTTCCAGAGAAGCTCATTACCTTGGTTGTTCCGTTCGCCTCGGGCGGCTCCATTGATGCTGCCATCCGTGTGGTGCAGCCCAGGCTGTCGGCTGAACTGGGCCAGCCTGTGGTCATTGAAAACCTGGGTGGCGCTGGCGGAGCTCTGGGCGCAGCCAAGGTAGCCAATGCCGCCAAGGATGGGTACACGCTGCTGGTTGGCTCCATCAACGATGTGGTGCTGGTGCCCATGCTCAACAAAAACGTGCGCTATGGCACCAAAGACTTCGCACCTGTCGGTCCTATCAGCTCGAACTCGCCGCTGCTGGTCGCCCGCAAGGATTTACCCGCGAATGACCTGGATGGCGTGATCTCTGCATTGCGAGCCAAGCCAGATTCGATCAGCTATGGCAGTCCCGGCATGGGCACCATGCAGCATCTGGTGATGGAGGATCTGCAGCAACGTGCCAATGTGCGGATGCTGCATGCGCCGTACAAAGGCGCAGGCCCCCTGCTGACGGACTTGCTGGGTGGCCAGATCGACTTGGCCGTAATGGTGCCCGCTACGGCTCTGCCGCATATCGAAGCCGGGCGCATCAAGGCTCTGGGTGTGGCGAGTCTGCAGCGACAACCCATGATCAAGAATATTCCCACGCTCAACGAAGGCAAGGTCGTCAAAGGCCTGGAGATGAATGGCTGGATGGGGCTCTTGGCTCCCAAGGGCGTAGCACCAGATCGTCTCGCTCGTCTGAAGACGGCGTTGGAAGCTGCTCTTGCATCAAAAGGCGTTCCCGAGCAACTGACCGCCATGGGCATGCAAGTGGCGACAGCGGCGGAGCAGAGCCAGTTTGCCGATCAAATCGCGCGTGACCAGGCCAAGGCCCGTAGCTTGAGCGTGAAATTGCAATAAGAGCGCACCATGCCAATTATTCAAGCCATTGCCGACAACCCTGAATTCCGTCAGATCCGTCGTGACCTGCATGCCCATCCTGAGCTGGGCTTTCAAGAGGAGCGCACGAGCGCGCTGGTAGCCGACTACTTGTTGCACTGGGGCTATGAAGTCACGCGCGGCGTGGGCGGCACGGGGGTAGTCGGCACACTCAGGCGCGGATCGGGAGGGCGCAGCATAGGCCTGCGTGCAGACATGGATGCTCTACCCATGCAGGAACTCAATACCTTCGAACACCGTTCGCAGCATGCAGGCCGTATGCATGCCTGTGGCCATGACGGGCACACGGCAACATTGTTGGCGGCTGCCTGGCATCTAGCCCAAAGCGGCAAGTTTGACGGCACGCTGCACTGTATATTCCAGCCCGCTGAAGAAGGTGGGCAGGCCGGTGCCCGCGCCATGATTGAAGATGGCCTCTTTGAGCGCTTTGACTGTGATGCCGTCTTCGGGCTGCACAATGCGCCAGGACGGGCTGTAGGCAGCTTTGGCGTGCGAGCTGGTCCTTTCATGAGCTCCAGCAATCGCTTTCGCATTGATGTCCAAGGCAAGGGAGCCCATGCCTCACAGCCTGACACTGGTGTGGATCCGCTGATGTGTGCAGGCCAGATCCTTATCGGTTTGCAGACCATCATTTCGCGCAACCGCACACCTGACGACGCAGCGGTGCTATCCGTTACCCAGATTCACGGCGGTGATGCCGTCAACGTGATCCCGGACGGCGCCTGGCTGGGTGGCACCGTGCGCACGCAAAGCGCCAGTACATTGGACATGATCGAGCAGCGCATGAAGCATATCGTGCAAGGTTCGGCCATCGCTTATGGCTGTGAAGCGCGGTTGCACTTTGAACGTAACTATCCGGCGCTGGTCAATGACCCGGAACAAACTGCATTTGCGGTATCCGTCATGCGGGAGGTCGTTGGAATTGAACAGGTCGATGACAATGCGCCCCGGCTTACCAACTCCGAGGACTTTGCCTTCATGCTTCAACAGCGTCCCGGTTGCTACGTATTGCTGGGCAATGGAGAGGGCGAGCACCGTTTGCCCGGCCATGGACCTGGACCTTGCCAAGTGCACAACCCTTCGTATGACTTCAACGATGCGCTGATTCCTGTCGGTGCCAGCTATTTTGCGCGACTGGTGGAAAGCTTTCTGAAGTGAACTGCAGCCAGGCAGGCATAGTTGGTGAAGTTACATGGATATCTCTGTAAAAAGTTCGGCACCAGCCGTTGCTAGTGTTTGCTGCTCTTACAGTTGGACTGTGCCTTGCATGCAGGTGACTGTGTGGCCTCCAATCCACAGTTGTTGTTGTGCATCCTGCTGCACGGACACTCGGCCATTGCGGCCCACGCGGGTCCCTTGGCTTGCCATGTAGGGCGCCTGCACATGTTCCTGGGCGATTAGCCACTGAGCCAGGCTGCCATTCAGGCTGCCGGTGACCGGGTCTTCCACTCCGGTGCTGGAAAAGGCGCGCACCTCCAGCTGTGTCTGTATCTCCTGGCAGGCGCCGCCGATAAGTGGCATCGCATTGGCGGTCTGATACAGAGCAGCGACCCCCACCTTGTGGCCCAGGGCCTTGATACGTGCCAAGTCGGGCTCCAGGCCGAGAACGCTGTCGGTATTGTCCAGCAGCAGGCACAGCCACTGTGCTCCATTGTCCAGGTAGGCGGCATCCTGTACCTGGGCTGCGTCTATGCCCAGAGCCTCGTAGATCAGGTGCAAATGGTCAGGCAGGGGCAGGGCCTGGTGGGCCGGAGTGGCGAACGCCAGGCCGTGGATCGAGCGCTGGATGGGGATCAGGCCCTTGACGCACTCTTGCACGATGCGCTCGGAATGGTTGGGGACTCCGCCCTGGGCGAGCCAAGCGTGGCAGGTGCCCAGCGTCGGGTAGCCGGCAAACGGCATCTCGGCGGCCGGGGTGAAGATGCGCACCCTATAGTCGGCCCCCTGGGCGCGGCCCGCGTCCGTCGGGGGCAGGACAAAGGTGGTCTCGGACAAGTTGGTCCAGCGCGCAAAGTTTTGCATCTGTGCATCGTCAAGGCCGCGTCCATCAAGCACCACAGTCACGGGGTTGCCGCAGTAGGGAACGGCCGTGAAGACATCCACGGTCATGAAAGGGCGGAGCTGAAGGGGAACGGCGGTGGCCATGGCGGAGGGATGTTGGTGGACAGCGGCAGATAAGAAAGCGCACAGCCTGCGAGAAGCAGCGCGCGAGCTAGGGTATGCCTGCGACGAGGGTGGCGCTGAATCATGTCATACGCTTGCTGGCGATTTCACGTCGGAACGGCTGTTTTGTGTTGAACGGCGACAGTCGCAATCGGGCAGAAGCAGGTCCCAGGATTAAGAGTTGGAATGGCCGCTTACCGAAGTACGTCAATTGCTTCCACGAGATTTATCACCTGCCATTGCATGCTGCCGGAGGCCTGCGTGCCCTGGGGCCGCAGTTGCACGCTCATGAGCTGTCAGCTTGATGCTCTCATCCCGCAGTATTTGCAGCATCCAAAATTCTGCAGAGGGTCGGCAGCACCTGCAACGTGCTGCTCTATCTTCGGAGCCAGTCGCTCGGCTGTGCGACTAGGCACGAACCGAATCGAACTACCGCTTCTGCGTTCAGCGACAGGGTGATGCTTGCCCAGAGCAGACAGCTATAGCACCTGAATTAAGCCGCGCAGCGAAGCGACGTGGCTTTGTATCCCTAGGGCCTGTACGCGTTGACGTGATCAACTTGCTTGTGGAGACGGTTGAGCATATCGATCAGCAACTCCACTTCTTCATGTGTCAGCGTTTGCAGAAGGCGACGCTCTCTTTCTTTTGCCACATCGAAGATCTGATCATGCAAATGTTGGCCCTCTGCGGTGAGGCTGAGGGTGTATCGCCTCGCGTCTACCGCATCAACTTGCGACTGCACATAACCTGCGTTTTGCAGAACTTGAACAGATTTGCTCACTGCACTCTTGTCCAGTCCGACTACCTGGCATATCCGCTGCGCAGGAATGTGGTTCTCCACCGCCAGCATGGACAACACACGCCACTCGACGATGCCTACATCGAAGTTCTCTCGATAGACCTGTGATGCCCCGGAGGACAGCTTGTTCGCGATGAAGGCCAGTAACGCCGGCGCGTAGCGCTCAAGGTCGAGTTTCTTTTTTTTTCTTCATGCAATCTATGCCAACTTAGGGTAAATATTAGTTGAGATCTCAACAGATTTTTCTACACTGACGCATCTTTGCTTGCACTATAGCTGCGTTTTATTGGTTGATATCTCAACAAAATTTCGAGGCCAACTAGTCAACTGTGAACGGGATCTTGAACATGAGCCATCAATCGATCAAACGCTAAGCCTTGCTCCGCGAGTCCAACTACCCGGTAGCGGCAACTTAGAACAGGCAACCCAATTACAGCCAAAGTCCATGACGCTCTGTGTCAGGGAGAGGCGTTGGCTTTTTCAATAGAGAGTCCCACATGCTAGAGCTTGTTGTTCAACGAAGAGTGCAGGAAGCTGAAGACATCATCAGCCTTGACTTCATATCTGCGCAAGGAACGGTTCTTCCCGCATTTGAACCAGGAGCCCACATTGATGTTCATTTGCCGAATGGTCTGATCCGGCAATATTCCTTGTGCCATCCAAGCGAATCCCGATCTTCAGCCAAGTACACGATCGCAGTTCAGCGCGAGAAAGAGTCACGCGGTGGCTCGATTTCCGTGCATGAACAGCTCACGGTTGGCTCTAGGGTTCATGCCAGCGAACCCAGAAATCTATTTGAACTGGCACCCGCAGCGAGAAAGCATCTGCTTCTAGCTGGAGGTATCGGGATTACGCCGCTGATCTGCATGGCGCAAGCACTCGCCCTCCGGCAACATGACTTTGAGCTTCATTACTTCTGTCGATCTCAGGCCCGCGCAGCCTTTGGCGATCTGCTGAGATCGGACTCCTTGGCGCAGTCAGTGCATTTGTATCTGGATGGCAATACCAGCGCCCACTTGGCAGAACTTCTGAAAAGGCCTGATCCAGACACTCATATCTACGTGTGTGGTCCAAGTGGCTTCATGGACTGTGTGCTTGGCATTGCATCGGAGCGTAATTGGCCATTAGGCAATGTGCACAAGGAGTTCTTCGCCGCTGGCTCATCGCCGCAGGAAGGCGACCAGCTGTTTGAAGTGCAGATTGCCAGTACAGGATACCGATACGAGATACCGGTGGGTGCATCGGTGTTCGAAGTGCTTGATCAAGCCGGCGTGGATATCCCCGTGTCTTGCGAGCAAGGCATATGCGGAACTTGCGTGACCCGTGTGCTGGAGGGTGTTCCAGATCACCGTGACCAATACCTGACGGACGCAGAGAAGGCTGCGAACAAGTGCTTCACGCCTTGTTGCTCACGAGCTCGCAGCAAGCTGCTGGTGCTCGATCTTTGATTTCAGCTTTCCCTCAACGATTTTCCAAGGAGACCTACGATGACCACTATTTCGATTCATCCTGCTCGAGAGAGCGCTGTGCCGCAAAGGAGCAAATTTCCTCTCAATCAGTGGTATGTCGCAGCACATTCACCAGAGCTGGCCGACAAGCCGGTTGGGCGTAAGTTACTGGGAGAGGCTGTAGTGCTGTTCCGTATCGGTGACGGCACAGTGGCGGCACTTGAAGATCGTTGCTGCCATCGTGCTTTGCCGTTGTCCGCTGGAACTGTGGAGAGCTGCGGATTGCGCTGCGGCTACCACGGTCTGCTCTACAACCATGAGGGCAAGTGCGTGGAGATCCCCGGCCAGGAGAAAATTCCTACCAAGGCCAAAGTTTCGGCCTATCACGTACAAGAGCGGGACGGACTCATTTGGATCTGGTTTGGTAAGCCAGAGAATCCCGAGCCTATGTGCGACGCACCCTCGTATTCGGTTCACAGCTCGCCAGAGTATGTCTATGGAGGCGACGTTTACCACTACAACGCACCGTACCAGCTCATCCACGACAACCTGTTGGATCTCAGTCACCTTGGTTATGTGCATTTGCACACCATCGGGGGCAATGCCAAGCTGCATATGAATGCAGAAATGAAGGTCGAAAGCGAAGGAGACTTTGTCAGAGTGGTGCGGTATATGCCCGACTCGGTACCGCCTCCGACATACTCCGCAGCTTATCCTTTCAAGGGGAATGTGGACCGTTGGCAGGAGATCGAATTTCGCGTATCCCATCTGCTGATCTGGACAGGTGCTGTCGATCAGGGAACCGACGCTATGGACGATCCACAAAGAGGTGGCTTTCACATGCGCGGCTTTCATGGGGTTACGCCAGAGAGCGAGACGACTTGCCACTACTTCTGGACCATGGCGACCAATCCGGCCAAGGACGTGGAGGAGGTCAAACGCAAGGTGCTGGAACAAACCGAGCTCACTTTTGACGAAGACAAGGTCGTGATTGAAGCGCAATATCAGAACATGATCCGCTTCGGACCCAAGTCCATGATCGATATCCACGTCGATGTGGGAGCGAATCGCGCTCGACGGATTATTGAAAGATTAATGGCTTAACTCCCAATGCGAAAGGCATGAGCTGTTCTGGCTCAATCCTCTCAAGTACACCCTGCATCAACGGTAATCGCCGGTATCTAGCCCGCGCCTTATCGCCACTCAAATCCGCTTCAGAAAACCCAGGTGGACTGCTTTAGCCATGAGCAGGCCAAGGCCAAGCTACGCCTGACGTAGCAACTTATAAAAGGAGACAACCATGAACTCTTCAGTCGTGGGGAAAATGGATGACAAGCCAATGTCTGCATACCAATGGTTTGTCATCGCACTATGCTTTCTCATCAATATGCTTGATGGGTTTGATGTGCTGGTGATGGCTTTCACAGCTGCCTCGGTTGCCAGTCAATGGGCGTTGAGTGGCGTACAGCTGGGCTATTTACTCAGTGCAGGGCTTGTGGGTATGGCCCTGGGTTCCCTGGTTATCGCCCCTTGGGCAGACAGGATAGGTCGACGGCCGCTCATCATGCTGTGTATTGCGATTGCTGGCGTTGGCATGTTGGCATCTGCATATACACAGTCCGCAGTTCAACTGGGAGCGCAGCGACTGTTCACCGGGTTGGGCATCGGAGGCATTCTAGCCAGCAGTTACGTGATCGCTGGCGAGTATGCATCTAGTCGCTGGCGTGGTTTGGCCATCAGTTTGCAAGCCACGGCATATGCCTTGGGGGCCACTATTGGGGGGCTGATTGCAACACAACTGATCCCTAGCCTAGGCTGGCGATCAGTATTCCTGTATGGCGGGGTGGCGACATTGGTGACTTTGCCAGTCATGTTTTTGTGGTTGCCTGAATCGTTGGATTTCCTGATTGCTAAGCGTCCCTCCAATGCGCTTGGGAAGATGAACATCATTCGATTGAAAGTAGGATTGGAGCCTCTGGCGCAAATGCCCGCTTTCAATCAATCGACGGCAACAGCAGGAGCGAACCGTGTTGCCAGCTTGCTTGCACCTGGACTTGCCGCGTCTACCTTGCTGATTTGGGCCGCCTTTTTTATCGTTATGTTCGGCTTTTACTTTGTGATGAGCTGGACCCCGAAGTTGCTGGTGACGGCGGGATTGTCCAACCAGCAAGGTATCACTGGTGGCGTTCTGCTCAATGTGGGAGGCATTGTCGGTACTTCGCTAATTGGTTTCCTGGCAGCAAAGTACCGCCTGTCCCGGGTACTCATGCTCTACCTCATCATTAACGCAGCATTGATGTGCACGTTTGTGAGCCTGCTTGGTAACTTGGGGATGGCATTCGCTGCCGCCTTGGCCATTGGCGTGTTTGTCAATGGATGCGTTGCTGGCCTTTATGCTTTGACACCAAACATCTATACAGCGACACAGCGCGTCACGGGGCTAGGGTGGGCAATCGGTGTGGGGCGTATCGGCGCGATTGTCTCGCCATTGGTCGCGGGCAAGCTCATTGACGCCAGTTGGAGGCCTGACGAGCTCTTTTCGCTCTATGGTCTTGTCTTCTTGGGTGCCGCATTAGCCGTTTATCAACTACAGCGCAGGAGTTCTGCTTCAACTGCGCCTCAGCCATTGGTGATGCATGATGCCCCTGAAACAGCCGATTGATATGAACTTCTGACCGCCTGCTCCTGGCCGTTAGCACTGGTTCGCGGACCTCGCTACCTACGGCGCGGTTGGCTCTGGATCACGCCACAGCGCGACTTTGCGTGCCATTGCCTCTTGCTCGGCAAACTCATACTGTCCGCGCGCCTGGGGAGACTGTTCGTGGCCACAGGCGCGGGACCATCGGGCCATGCCTTGGGTGATCATGGCCAGGCCGGCATCGAGTGTGCGCGGCCCGCTGGATGCCGACGCAGGCGTCACCCAAACAGAGCAGACCTGTCGCTGGAACCGATCTGCCTTGGTGCAGCGCAGTTCGGCCTCCTTAAGAAATATCAGCTCAGCCAATGCCTGTCGGACTCTCTCTCCGAATGGCTGCTTGCGCTCGGGTGCATCGATGCCCTGCAGCCTGACCGTGACCTGCTCATAAGCGCCAGGCTCACCACAGCGCACGGTCAGGGTGCGACCGTATGAGATGCCGATGACGAGGCAGAGGAGGGTAGCTGCAAGCATGGCTTCAGTCTATTGGGCAAGAAAAAGGCCCGCAACGCGGGCCAATCATCAATCCAGATAGATGCACAAGTTGTTGATTTCAATTGCCTGCAATTGCTCGGCTTTGTTTGATTCTTCAGGCCATCTTCGTGGCTGGAAAGCAAGCAAATCAACAGCTTGTGTGTGTAAAGGTGTCTGCAAATGCCACCGGTTCGTCATCCTGAACCGGGGGTTCAGGTGGGCAAGAGCAACCTATCGTTGGGTTCATCTGACGCGAGACGATCACGCTCAATAGGTGATTTATCAAGCCCATGCTCGTTGAGCATTGGTTCAAGGAAATATAAAAACCGGCAGATTTGCAGACGGTTTTATTCTAACGGGTATTGGCAGTCACGCGGAGGTCATGACTGCTTTGCTGCTGAGGTTACCTGATCAGAGCAGCCTGGCGTCAGCATCCAGTGCCTGATCGAGCTTAAGCACCAGTTGCTCGGCAAGCTCCTGCTGGCGCTGCAGCTCAGCCTGGGCGGCCTCATTGACCTCGGCGGGGGCGAACTGCTCCTGAGCAAGCGCCTGCATTTCTGCCTGGGCGTTGGCCATAAGGGCTTGCTGGGCATCGCGGTCAAGCACGTCGAAAGCCATATTGAGGGCTGCCAGCACTGCCACGCGCTCGCGCGAGCGGACCTTGCCGCTGTCGCGGATGCGGTTCATGGCTTCGTCCACGCGGCGAACGGCTTCCTGCACACGTTCTTCTTGACCATCGGGGCAGGTCAGCACATAGCTTTGCTGCATGATTTGCACATCGATCTGCTTCATGGGCGTCAGTGGCGGGTCTGGTGATGGAGGGTGACGACTGTCACTCTCCCTGGTTGGCGGGCAGGCGTTCGATCAAGGCATCGACGCGCGCACGTGCGGCCTGCAGGCGCAGACGCAGCAAATCGCGCTCTTGCGTCAGAGCGATGACCTGATCGGTGAGCAGGGTGTTGGTGCGCTGCAGTTCCTCGTGGCGCACCAGCAGACGCTCTACGCGCTCGGCAATGAGATCAAGAGAGGGCTGGGTGGTCATAGACTCTGCCATTGTAGGTCTTGCAGTCCGTGGGTGAGTATAAATGTGCAGGCAAATTCAGCAGTTTGTGTAGGAGCACAGGCTGCTTGACTGCCGCAATCGTAAAACTGCAATATTTCTCTCAAAATCGTAGCGTGCTGCACAAGTTCTGTGTACCTCAAACGCATATTTAAGGTAAAAAATCGTCACCTGAGCCGCGCTCGGTTACTCCGAATGAAGGATCTGCGCCGCGTAGCGCTCATTACAATGGGCGTCTGTTGGTGCTCGAGGCCGCTTTTCTGTGGTCTCAGTTCAACGGGAAGCAGGGAGGTGCTGGCCAGACACACTGGCACACCGAACCTGCGCTGCCCCCGCAACGGTCGGCGAATGGAGTGCGCAGCACTCCTCCTTTTCCATTCATAGCCACTGGCGCTTGCGTGCTGGGAAGGCTGGCAAAAGGAAGAATCGCCTAGCCCGGATACCGGCCAACATGGGTTGCCTGCATTCTGTGCAGGTATGTTTGCTCAATGTCGGCGGGTTGGCTGGGTTGGGCGCTTTCTTGCAGATTCCTCATGCCTAGAGTTTCCTCGCCAGTGCGCAGCGTGGCGCCATTTTCCCGCACCCGTGTAGCAGTTGCGGCTGTGCTTTTTTTTTGCTTCTTTCTCTAGTCTGAGTACCCATGCGCAAACTGCGGGGGGGGCGTCAGCTGGCTGAGACAGTCGTCACTGGCAGCCGTGCTGAGGCTTCTGTGGACCAGCTGGCGGCAGATGTGACCGTAATTGACACCAAGAAGATTGAGCGTGCGGTTGGCAGCAGCCTGCCAGAGCTACTCCAGCGTGAGGCCGGGCTGCAGATGAGCAGCAATGGTGGCCTTGGGAAGGAGACTAGTGTCTTCACACGTGGCACGGAGAGTCGCCACACTATTTTGCTGGTGGATGGTGTGCGTTATGGTTCTGCGACTAGCGGTGGTCCTTCTTGGAGCAATATTCCGCTGGCTTCCATTGAGCGCATTGAAGTGATCAAGGGCCCCGCTTCATCCTTGTACGGCAGCGATGCGGTGGGCGGGGTGGTGCAGATTTTCACCAAAAAGGGGGTGGGTGATAAGCCTTTCAACCCCTACGCCAGCGTGACGCTTGGAAGCGATCACTTTGCACAGGCTGCTGCAGGTCTGAGTGGTTCGCAGCAAGGCTGGAACTATTCGCTGAATGCCCAGCGTACGACGGAGCATGGCTTCTCTTCTACTAACCCTAAAGTGCCATACGGCAACTTTAATCCGGACCGTGATCCTTTTCGTCAAAGCTCACTCAATGCCTCCTTGGGCTACGAGATCAACCCCAATTGGCGCGTAGATGGCAGCGTGCTCTATTCCGAGGGTGTCAATCATTTCGATGACGGCCCGGGCGTGGATACACGCAGCGCTCTGCGCTCCCAAGTCAGCACGGCATCTGTCACAGGCAGGATCTTGCCGGATTGGAAGTCCAAGTTCACTATTAGTCATTCGCGCGATGAAAGCAATGCCATCGCGTCGGCCCAGTCGTACAACTTGCCTGGTCTGTTTGCAACGACACAGCGCCAGTACCAATGGCAAAACGATATCGCTACGCCTGTGGGTCTGGTGGTGGCGGGTCTGGAGCGTCTTGAGCAAGAGGTCAAGAGCAGCACCAAATACTCGGTGACCGAGCGGACAGTGAACTCCGGTTTTGTGGGTCTGACCGGTGAAAAAGCAGGCCATAGCTGGCAGGCGAATCTGCGCAGAGACGACAACTCCCAGTTCGGCAGCAAGAATACCTGGGGTGTTGGATATGGATTGCAGCTGAGCTCTCAATGGCGGATGCATGCGTCCCACGGAACCAGCTTTGTCGCGCCGACTTTCAATCAGTTGTACTGGCCTGACTATGGCTCGCCGGACCTTAAGCCGGAGCAGGGACGCAACACTGATGTAGGAGTGACTTGGAGCGAGGGCGGTCACTCTGTGAAGCTGGTCCGCTTTGATAATCGTATTCGTGGCTACATCGCGAACACCACCAAGCCAGAGAACATTCCTCGCAGTCGTATCAAAGGTTGGACCTTGGGGTATAGCGGCCAGTTCATGGGCTGGACCCTGCGTGCTGACTACGATCAGCTTGACCCGCGCAACAGCCTGACTGGCACGCTGCTGCCACGTCGTGCGCGCCATGTGACGCGGCTGTCGGCGGACAAGGATTGGGGTGGCTGGACCTTTGGCGCTTCTGCCCAGTCTGTGGGCAAGCGCTATGACGACGTTAAAAACACACCAGAAAAGCTACTGGGGCAATACACAACCGTGGACTTGTATGCCAGCTACCGTCTGGACAAGGACTGGACGCTGTCTGCCAGGGTATCCAACCTTACGGACAAGGACTACACCACGGCCTATGGCTACAACACGCGCGGCCGTGCAGGTTATCTGACCTTGCAGTGGCAGCCGCGATGAGAGGTGACCAGTGCAATCGAGGTGTTTGCAATGACTGAGATCACGCGCTGCCCGGCGCTGCTGATCAGTGCTCCGGCCTCCGGCCAGGGCAAGACCACCATCACGGCTGCCCTGGCTCGCCTGCATGCGCGCCAGGGACGCAAGGTGCGCGTATTCAAGTGCGGGCCGGATTTTCTGGACCCCTATTGGCACGAGCTGGCCAGCGGTTCGCCCGTGCATTCGGTGGATTTGTGGATGACGGGCGAGGCGGATGTGCGCCAGCGTCTGCATGAGGCGGCCCAGGAGGCCGACCTGATTCTTGTCGAAGGCGTGATGGGCCTGTTCGACGGCAACTTCAGCGCGGGCGATCTGGCGCAGTTGCTGGGTCTGCCTGTGCTGGCCGTGGTCGATGCCTCGGCCATGGCGGGCACTTTCGGGGCGCTGGCCTATGGCTTGCAGCATTACCAGGGCGGTCTGCGCTGGGCCGGCATGCTGGCCAACCGCGTGGCCACGGCTCATCATGCCGATCTGCTCAGGCAAGGCCTGCGCGACCAGTCGCTGTGGCTGGGTGCCATGCCCGGTGTGCAACTGGGCGATGCAGCGGTCAAGGCCAAGTCAGCAGCGCTGCTGCCCGAGCGCCACCTGGGCCTGATCGCAGCCCACGAGCTCGGCGATGCCTTGGAGCGCCTGGACGCTGCGGCCGACGCCCTGGCCCAGACTCCCCTGGGGCAACGGGCCTGGAGCTCGGACGACGGTCAGCCCAGCTGGCAGGACTGGAACGTGGACTTTGCAGCGCCAGACATTTGCGCCGATCAGCCTCGCGTGGAGCCTTGGCTGAGCGGACGTCGCATTGCCGTTGCGCGCGACGCGGCGTTTTCCTTTATTTATCCCGCCAATCTGGACTGTCTGCGTGCCATGGGGGCCGAGTTGTGCTTTTTCTCGCCGCTGGCTGGCGATGCGCTGCCGCCCTGCGATGCGATCTGGCTGCCCGGCGGCTATCCGGAGCTGCATGCCCGGGCCTTGCATGAGAACCGGCCGTTGCGCGACGGCCTTGCCGAGCATATGGCGCAGGGCAAGCCGGTCTGGGCCGAGTGCGGCGGCATGCTTGCCCTGTGTGATGGAGTAACTGCCCTGGACGGCAGCACCCAGCCCATGTGGGGGCTGCTGCCAGGTCAGGTTGTGATGCAGAGCCGGCTTGGCGGTCTGGGCATGCAGCAGCTGGCGCTCGATATGGGCTTGCTGCGCGGCCATACCTTTCACTACACAAGGCTGGAGACGGCCATGCCGGTGCTCACGCGCAGCAGCCGTCCCGGCGCAGCCGTACAGGCAGACCGTGGCGAGGCACTTTATCAATATGGCAGTGTGCGTGCCAGTTACTTTCATGCCTGGTTTCCGTCCTGCCCGGCAGCGGTGGCGTCGCTTTTTGGCGCAACAATCGAAGACTGAGCCTTTTGTCCATCACCACCATGAGCCCTGCAAGCACCACCTCCTTCGTCATGCCGCGTACTCAGCTGATTCTGGGCGGGCAAAAAAGCGGTAAATCCCGTCGTGCAGAGCTGCTGGCGCGCCAGTGGCTGCAGACGGATGCCGGGAATCAGGCTGCGCTGGTGGCGACCGGCCAGGCCTGGGATGCGGAAATGAGCGAGCGCATTGCGCGCCACCAGCGCGACCGCGCCGAGCGCGTGCCAGGCATGTTGACCATAGAGGAGCCTCGCGAGCTGGCCCAGGTGCTGGCCCGGCACAGCAGCCCGCAGCGCCTGCTGGTAATTGATTGCCTGACCTTGTGGCTGACAAACTGGTTGATGCCGGTGCAGACCGGGAATTCTGAAGACAGCCCATCTCCAGCTCCGGACTGGCAATCACAGCTAGCTCTCTTTCTGAAAGCGCTTGACGAAGCTGCCGGCCCCGTGATTCTGGTCGGCAACGAAATCGGTCTGGGCGTGATTCCCATGGGGCGCGAAGTGCGCGCATTTGTCGATGCGCTGGGCTTGCTCAATCAGCAGGCGGCAGCGCATTGCGAAAGCGTCACGCTGATGTGCGCCGGCTTGCCTCTGGCGTTGAAAGGGCCGCAGGCATGAGGGCCACCGTAAAACAGTTTGCCGCTGCTGCGCTGCTTGTTTGCGGCCTGGCCGGGGCTTTGTCGGTGGCGGCGCAGTCCGTGCAGATCATCGATGCACGTGGCGCGCAGGTGCAATTGGCCAAACCGCCGCAGCGCATCGTCAGCCTGCTGCCCTCGCTGACCGAGAGCCTGTGCGCGCTGGGCGGTTGCGAGCGTCTGGTGGGGGTGGATCGCTATTCCAATTGGCCCGCCCATGTGAAGACCGTGCCCGTGGTGGGGGGCGGGCTGGATCCGAATATCGAGGCTATTGTGGCACTAAAGCCAGATCTGGTGCTGGTTTCCATGGCATCACGGGCCATTGCGCGAATGGAGGCACTGGGCCTCAAGGTGGTGGCGCTGGAGCCGCGTACCCACGAGGAAGCGCACACCGTGATGCAGAAAATAGGTCAGCTGCTCGCCTTGCCTCCCACACAGGGCGCAGACCGCGTCTGGGCCGCTATCGAAGCCGGCCTGAACAAGGCCGCTGCCAGCGTGCCCGAAGCCATGCGCGGTCAGCGCGTGTACTTTGAAGCCAGTCGCGGCCCGTATGCCGCCGGTGAAAAATCCTTTATCGGCCAGACACTGACGCGGCTGCATCTGCGCAACGTGGTCGACGCCAGGCAAGGGCCGTTTCCGCGCCTGAATCCCGAATATGTGGTCAAGCAGGACCCAGACCTGTTGATGGCCGGTGAGCGCTCCTGGAAAAATGGCATGCCCGAGTATCCGGGCTGGGCGCAAATGCGAGCCGTGAAGCAGGGGGCTATTTGCTCCTTTACGCCCGAGGAATCCGACATTTTGGTGCGCCCAGGCCCCCGCATGGCCGAAGGCGCGCAGCTTATCGCCCGATGCCTGAAGGGACTGGCCGCCAAGCAGGGCAAGAGTCAATGAGCGACAAGCCCTCAGGCAGCACTCATGCTCCCTATATACAGGCAGGTATTGCCGCGCCCTGGCTGCTGATCTGGCTGGCGCTGGCTGCAACTGTGCTGGTCCTGCTGGGCGCGGGAGTTGGTAGCACGGGTTTTGAGAGCGTACTCAATGCCCGCCAAGACCCGCTAGCCTGGCAGATCGTGATGGATATTCGTCTGCCGCGCACGGCGGCGGCCTTGCTGGCCGGAGGCCTGCTGGGGCTGGCCGGAGCGGTGGCGCAGGGCGTGTTTCGCAACCCCCTGGCCGATCCTTATTTGCTGGGCAGTGCCTCGGGCGCATCGCTGGGCGTGGCGCTGGCCATGGGAGCTCTGGGCGTTTCGCCTTTTGCGCTGACCGGGCTGGCGCGCTGGGGCGTGACGGGCGCGGCTTTTGCGGGTGCCGTGCTTGCCGTGGTGCTGACCCTGGTGCTGGCCAAGGGCGTGCAGAACACCATGCGACTGCTGCTGGCCGGCGTGGTGGTGGGCGTGGTGCTGGGGGCCGTGGCGTCGCTGGTGGTGCTGATGAATCCCGATATTTTGCAGGCCATGCAGTCCTTCATGCTGGGCAGCACAGCCTTTGCGGGCTGGCCTGCCTGCAGGCTGATGCTGTGGGTGCTGCTGCCCACGCTGGTGCTGTCATGGAGTCTGAGCCGCGTGCTCGACGGGCTGGCACTCGGCGAGGCCACGGCTCATAGTCTGGGTCTGCTCCTGGCGCCGCTGCGTCTGCTGCTGATCGTGCTGCTGGCGCTTGCCACGGGCACCGCCGTGGCGCAGACCGGTTTGATCGCTTTTGTAGGCCTGGCTGCGCCCCATCTGGTGCGTTCCATGGTGCGCGCGCTGCACCGCTGGCTGCTGGTGCTAAGCAGTCTGATGGGGGCGGTGCTGCTGCTGGCCGCCGACCTGCTGGCGCGATGGTTGATCGCACCGCAGGAGCTTCCCGTGGGTGTGCTGACGGCGGTGCTGGGAGGCAGCTATCTGCTGTGGCTGATGCACAAGCGTGGCGCCATGCCGTCTGGAGAGGGCGCATGAGCAGCAATATCGAGACTGGAATCGCGTTGGCGACCGAGGCTCTGAGCGTGCAGCTGGGCGAGCGTGAAGTGCTGCGCCAGATCAGCCTGCGCATTCCCCGGGGTCGCTGGACGGCCATCGTTGGCCCCAATGGCGCGGGTAAATCCACGCTGCTGCGCGCCATGGCCGGCATGCGTGCCGCCAACCAGCGGCAAAGCGGCGCGGTGCTTTTGCAGGGCCGTGAGCTCGGCGACTGGAATGGCCGCGAGCGTGCCAAGGCCCTGGCCTGGCTGGGCCAGAATCAGCCTGTTGCGGCTGATATGGCCGTGTATGACGTGGTCATGCTGGGGCGTTTGCCCTACCAGGGTTGGCTGGCTCCGGCCTCGAACGCCGACCGGCAGGCCGTGGAGCAGGCGCTGCGCCAGACCCATGCCTGGGACTGGCGCCAGCGCAGCATAGGCCAGCTATCGGGAGGTGAACGTCAGCGCGTGCTGCTGGCAAGGGCCCTGGCCGTGCAGGCACGGACTCTGCTGATGGATGAGCCACTGGCCAATCTTGACCCGCCGCACCAGACCGACTGGATGCTGACGGCCCGCAGTCTGGTGCAGCAAGGCGCGACCCTGGTCAGCGTGCTGCACGAGTTGTCCTTCGCCTTGCTGGCTGACGAAATGGTCGTCATGCAGGCCGGCCGTATCACCCACCAGGGCGCTTGCAGCGATCCCGCCACCCATGCCGCGCTGGAGTCCGTGTTTGACCGGCGCATACAGGTGCGCGAACTCGATGGCCTGTGGCTGGCCCTGCCGCGCCTGAGCTGAGCTCGGTCGCAATTCTTGATTTTTTGCCCTTTAGCCCTTGATAGACAAGCGAGAGTAGCTATGAATATTGAAAATCCTCCCACCGAGAAGCCTTACGAAAAGCCCGAGGGCGAGCGCCGCGGCCTGATCATCGTCAACACCGGCAATGGCAAGGGCAAGAGTACGGCCGCCTTTGGTCTGGCCTTTCGCGCCACGGGCCGGGGCAAGGCCGTCAAGGTCTATCAGTTCATGAAGGTGCCTACGGCCCGCTTTGGCGAGCACCGCCTGGCCGAGCAGGTCGGTCTGCCCATCGAAGGGCTTGGCGACGGCTTCAGCTGGAAGAGCAAGGACCTCGATCACTCCGCCCAACTGGCGCGTGACGGCTGGGAAAAGGCCAAGGCCGATATTCTCTCGGGCGAGCTGTTTCTGGTCGTGCTCGACGAGATCACCTATCCGCTGATCTATGGCTGGCTGCCGCTGCAGGAGGTGCTGGACACGCTCAAGGCACGCCCCAAGGATGTGCATGTCTGCCTGACAGGCCGCCGCTGCCCGCAGGAAATCATCGACATCGCCGACACCGTGACCGAGATGACGCTGATCAAACATGCTTTCCAGGCGGGTATTCCCGCTCAAAGAGGTATCGAAGACTGATGGCTTTTGCCATGTCTGTGGCGCGACAATAGTTCCATGACCGAATCCAAGACCAGCTCTTTCGCGACGATTGCCGCAACGCCTTTCACCGAGGCCGAGCGGGCTGCCGTCTACCGCGCCATCTATGAGCGCCGCGACATGCGTCATTTTGCGGGCGGTAAGGTCCCCGACGAGGTCTTGCTGCGCCTGTTGCGCGCCGCGCATCACGCGCCCAGCGTGGGGTTCATGCAGCCCTGGCGCTTTATTCGGGTCAAGAGTGCCGAATTGCGCTTGCAGATCCACGGCCTGATCGAGGAGGAGCGCGTGCGCACTGCCCATGCTCTGGGCGAACGTGAAGAAGACTTCATGAAGCTCAAGGTTCAGGGTGTGCTCGATGCGGCCGAGGTGCTGGTTGTCGCCATGCCGCCGGGACGCGAGGCCCATATCTTCGGCCGCCGCACCCTGCCCGAAATGGATATCGCCAGCAGCGCTTGTGCCATCCAGAACCTCTGGCTGGCAGTGCGTGCCGAAGGTCTGGGCATGGGCTGGGTCTCGATTTTCGATCCGCTGGCGCTGGCAAGGCTGTTGCAGATGCCTGAAGGTGCCCACCCGCTGGGCGTGCTCTGCCTGGGCCCAGTCGATGCCTACTATGCCGAGCCCATGCTGCAGCAGGAAAAATGGGCCTGCCGTGCGCCTCTGGAAGACATGCTGATGGACGATGTCTGGGACGACTCGCGTGTGATGGCCGCGGCGACCAAGGGCAAGCCGGGCAGCGGGCCGTGCGCCGCGAAGAGCAAAACAGACACATGACGAGTTTTGGCTGGACTGAGCTGATCGGTCTTTCTCTCAGTCCGCTGGCATGGCTCTATCAGACATTTACCGCCAGTGATCTGGCGGCGTCCAACTGGGCTGCCAATGTGCAGGCCGGCTTGCTGGCCTTGCTGGTTGCCTTGCTGCTGGACCGGCTTTGGGGCGAGCCGCCGGTGTGGCTGCACCCCGTGGTGCTGATGGGCAAATTGCTGGGCTGGTCGGGGCAAGCGCTTGCACCGCGTGTTGAAGTGCCGCGCGACTATCTGCGTTTTTGCCTGGCAGCAATTGTCTGGTGTGCGCTGGCAGCTCTGTTTTTCATGGTTTATGGCCTGGCCCAGTTCATGCTGGGTTTTGCGCCCTGGTGGCTCTGGGGTCTGGTGATGGGGGTGTTGTTCAAGCCGCTGTTGTCCTGGCGCATGCTCAAAGATGAGGTGCAGGCCGTGGAGGCCGCACTGCAGCAATCGCTGCCCGCAGGGCGGGAGCGCCTGAGCTGGCTGGTGAGTCGCGACACGACACAGCTGGACGCGGCCACCGTACGCGAAAGCGCCATCGAGACGCTGGCCGAGAACCTCAGCGACTCCGTGATTGCTCCGCTGTTCTGGTTTGCCGTGGCCGGCTTGCCCGGGGCGGCCGTCTATCGTTTTGCCAATACGGCCGATGCCATGTGGGGCTACCCCGGCTGGCGAGGCCAGGGCGAGCGCCGCCGCCACTGGCAATGGGCAGGCAAATGGGCGGCCCGCGCCGACGATGTGCTGAACTGGATTCCGGCGCGCATCACCGCAATGTGGCTGGCGCTGCTGGCCGGCGGCCTGTCCTGGACCGGTTTGAGGCGCGATGCAGCCGTGACACCGTCGCCCAATGGCGGCTGGCCCATGGGCGCCATGGCGCAGGCGATAGGGGTTCAGCTTTCCAAGCCCGGCGTCTATCGACTCAACCCGCAGGGACGGGCACCGCAGGCGGCTGATCTGAAGCTGTCTGTAAAATTGGCATCAAAAGTGATTAAGTTGCATGTGCTGCTTGCATTGATTGCTATGATTTTGATGTTTTTGTGGAGAGGAAGGCTGCTTGCCAATGTTTGATGTGAATGCGGCAGCCATGCATGGCGGTACTGATGCGCTGGGCGTTCCGGCGCATGATTTTTCGACCAATCGCAATGCCTGCGGGCCTTGTCCCATGGCCGTGAAGGCGTTGCAGGCCGCCCATGTAGCGCAATACCCCGATCCGCAATACGGGGCATTGCGCGCGCAGCTGGCGGCTTTTCATGGCGTGGCGGTCGAGCGCATCCTGATCGGCGGCAGCAGCAGCGAGCTGATTCATCGCCTCACGTTGCACGCTGTGCGCAGCGGTGCCAAAAGCGTGCAGTTTCCCCAGCATCACTATGGCGACTATCTGCAGGCTGCGCGGGTGTGGCGGCTGGCGCTGTGCCGCCGCACAGAAGCGGCCGTGGCGCCGGTGCTCAGCTGGGCCTGCGAGCCTTCAAGCCCGCTGGGGGCGATGGAAGACATCTGGCCTGCCTGGCAGCAGCCGCCGGCGCAGAAGGAATGGCGCGTGCTGGATTGCGCCTACCGTCCGCTATGGCTGGAAGGCGAGCCGCCCGAGCGCGATCTCGACACGGTCTGGCAGCTGTGGACGCCGAACAAGGCCCTGGGAATGACGGGTGTGCGCGCTGCCTATGCGATTGCGCCCATGCAGGCCGCAGCGGCAGAGCTGCAGGCGCTGAATGCGCTGGCGGCATCCTGGGTGGTGGGCTCGCATGGCGTGGCCATGCTGCAGGCCTGGGTGACGGACGAGGTGCAGCAGTGGCTGGCCCACAGCCTCATGACCTTGCGCCGCTGGAAGGCGCAGCAGCTGGCGCTGTGCGAGAGGCTGGGCTGGCAGGTCGTTCCCGGTCATCAGGGCAATTACTTTGTCGCAGGTCTGCCGCCTGCAGAGCTGGCCGCGCCTCTTGCCGGCCTGCGTGCCCAGGGCATCAAACTGCGCGACTGCGCAAGCTTTGGCCTGAGCGGCCATGTGCGGCTGGGCGTGCTGCCGCCCGTGTCGCAGGCCGCTCTGGAGCAGGCCTGGAAAAGCATCCAATGACCTTGCCGATCAGACCTGATGGGCGCAAGGCGCTACCATTTCTCATGGACACTGAAACCTTGAAGCTGCGCTCGGTGCTGGTGGAGCGCTATGTCACGCCGCTGCGCGAAGGCGGCTCCATGCCGGCAATTGTCGAGACTGACGATCTGGGCACCTATGTGCTCAAGTTCCGGGGCGCTGGGCAGGGCGTGCGCGCGCTGATGGCCGAGATCATCTCTGGCGGCGTGGCACGTGCGCTGGGCCTGCCGGTGCCCGAAATCGTGCTGCTGCACTTGAACGGCGACCTGTCCCGCACCGAATCCGACCCCGAGATTCAGGACCTGATTCGCGCCAGCGACGGGCTGAACGTGGGGCTGGACTATCTGCCGGGCTCCATCAACTTTGACCCGGCGGTGGACGTGGTGGACGACGACTTTGCATCGCGCCTCGTGTGGTTCGACACCCTGGTCAGCAATGTGGACCGCACGGCGCGCAACACCAATATGCTGATGTACCAGAAGCAGCCCTGGCTGATCGATCATGGCGCGAGTCTGACCTTTCACCATGCCTGGAACGGAGTCGTCGCCGATCCGGCCAAGCCTTTTGCGCCCAGTGCCGAGCATGTGCTGCTGCCGCAGGCCAGCCAACTGGCGCAGCTGGATGCGCAGCTGGCCGCCAAGCTTGGGCCCGAAGTGCTCAAGAGCATCGTGGACGAGGTGCCCGACTGCTTTCTGGAGCAGGCCGCTGCCGACAAAGAGGGCGATGTGCTCAGGAATGTGCAGGCCCATCGCGCGGCCTATGTGAATTATTTCGTGGCCCGGCTTGCCGAGCGTGGCCGCTGGTTGCAAGGAGTGATCGATGCACGCGCATGAGGTCTACGACTACGCCATCGTGCGGGTAGTGCCGCGCGTGGAGCGTGAGGAATTTGTGAACGCGGGTGTGATCCTCTCCTGCCAGCGCACCGGTCATCTGCAGGCTGCCGTGGCCCTTGACGAACAGCGTCTGCTGGCGCTGGATCCGAATGTGGATCTGGAGGCCGTGCACCGTCACCTGGGCTCCATCGTGGCCATCTGCGAAGGCAGGATCGATGGCGGGCCGATCGCGCAGCTGCCCATACGGGCGCGCTACCACTGGCTCACGGCCAAGCGCAGCAGCATCATCCAGACCTCGCCCTCGCATATGGGCATGTGCACCCATCCCGGCGAGGCGCTGGCCAGAATCCTGCAGCGCGTGGTGCTGCCGATCCCAACCGAGACTTAAGACATGACAGCACGTTGCATCATGGTGCTGGGCACCAGCAGTGGCGCGGGCAAAAGCTGGGTGGCCACGGCGCTGTGCGCCTACTACCGCAGCCAGGGCCTGAAGGTTGCGCCGTTCAAGGCGCAGAACATGAGCAACAACGCGCGTGTTGTGGCCACGCCTGAGGGCCGCTGGGGCGAGATCGGCACGGCCCAGTATCTGCAGGCGCAGGCCGCGGGTGCGGTTCCCGATGTACGGATGAACCCGCTGCTGCTCAAGCCCGAGGCTGACACGCGCAGCCAGGTCGTGCTGTTCGGACAGGTCAATGAGGAGCTGAGCGCCATGCCCTGGCGAGGTCGCAGCCTCAAGGTCTGGCCGCAGATCGCGCAGGCGCTGGACGAGCTGCGTGCCGAAAACGATGTGGTGGTGATCGAAGGCGCGGGCTCGCCGGCCGAAATCAATCTGCATGCCAGCGATGTGGTCAATATGCGTGTGGCCAAACATTGCAACGCACACTGCCTGCTGGTCTCGGACATAGACCGAGGCGGAGCCTTTGCCCATCTCTACGGCACCTGGGCACTGCTGCCTAAGGATGAGCAAAAGCTCATCAAGGGCTTTGTGCTCAACAAGTTCCGGGGTGATGCAGCACTGCTGGCACCGGCGCCCCAGATGCTGGAAGAGAAGACGGGTGTGCCCACGGTGGCTTGCATTCCCATGCAGTTCCAGCATGGTCTGCCCGAGGAGGACGGCGTGTTCGATGATCGCGGCAGCACGGGAGCCGGGCGGGCCGTTCACACCACGATTGCCATCATCGCCTATCCGCGCATCAGCAATCTCGACGAATTTCAGCCCCTGTTGCAAGTGCCAGGCGTGCGCGTGATCTGGGCTCGCTCTCCCGCGCAACTCGCCGAGGCGGACTGGGTCATTCTGCCGGGCAGCAAGGCCACGGCTGCCGACCTGGCCTGGATGCGTGCACAGGGGCTGGATGCAGCCGTCGTCGCTCATGCCGGACTCGGCAAGCGGGTGCTGGGTATTTGCGGCGGTCTGCAGATGTTGGGCGAGGCGCTGATCGATCTGCATGGAGTGGACGGCAATGCCGCAGGCCTGGGTCTGCTGCCGCTGGCGACCCTGTTTGCGCAGGACAAGACTGTGCAACCCACGACCCTGCAACTGCCTGCGTTGCAAGCCCCATGGAATGCCCTGAGTGGCGTGCCGGCACGTGGCTACGAGATCCACCACGGCCAGACCCAACTACGTGCCGACATGCAGATGGCCAGTGTGCGACCGGCTCAGGAACTGTTGCCCGGCATGCTATGGCAGGGAGGCAACAGCGCTGTCATCGGTACCTATCTGCACGGCCTGTTTGAAAACGCCGAGGTGATCCATGCGCTGTTCGGCCACGATGCACCCAGCCTGGAGCAGGTGTTTGCGCGGTTGGCGCAGGGCGTGGGGCAATGGTTTGAGCCGACTGCGCTCCCGCTTACTCGCTGATTTGTAGGATTGATCCTGCGGACTCATAGCCGCTGAACCGATAAACCCTGCCTGAGAGTGCGTGCAAGCTGACCGAGCTATTCACTTTTTGGAATGGAGTTGCGTATGGCTTTTTTCAAGGTTCAGACTCTTCAACTAGCTTTGGGTGCGGCGGTTTTGTCGCTGGCAGGCATGGCCAGCGCACAGGTGGATGCAGCCAAGCCGGCGGCTGAAGCAGCTGCGATGGATGCGGCCAAGCCCGCGATGAAAAAGCACCACCATCGCCATCATCACAAGGGCCAGCGTCCCATGCGCGAGAGCAATTCGTCTTCACGCGAGGCGATGGCGGCAAGTGCCGAAGCCAAGAAGGGCAAGCCCGACGACGGCCAGGGCATCAGCCAGTACGAGCGCAATGCCTACGCCCGTTGCGGTGTGTTCAAGACCGAAATCGACCAGCAGGCCTGTATGGCGCGTGTCAAGGATGGCGCGGTCAGCGGCTCGGTCAAGGACGGAGGCATTCTGCGCGAAATCACGGTTGAGGAAGTCATTCGCTGAGGCTTTGCCGCGTCTTCCGCCAAGGCCCTTAGGGGCCTTTTTTCATGCAGCTTCTGAGCAATCGTTGAACTTGGCGTTGCGGCGCCGATGAAAGCGCGATACTTGCAGGATCCCAAAAACGTGCCTTCCGCATCCCGGTGGTGGATGGCACTCAGGCCTGATGCACCGGGAATGACTGCACGCATGAGTTCCGCTTCTTTTTCCGAATTCCTACCGTCCACCATCTGGTCCTGTCCGCAGGTGCAGGACATCCATGACGCGGCGCTGCAAGCCCGCGTCCAGCATCGCCTGGATTTCAAGACCAAGCCCCAGGGATCGCTGGGCGTGCTGGAACAACTGGCCTTGCGCATTGCCGGCATCGTGGGTTGCGAGACTCCCAATCTGTATGCACCGCAGATGGTGGTGTTCGCTGCGGATCATGGACTGGCTGCTCAGGGTGTGTCGGCCTATCCGGTCGATGTGACTTGGCAGATGGTGGAAAACTTCCTCGCTGGCGGCGCGGCCGTAAGCGTGCTGTCTCTGCAGAACGGAATTGATCTGAATGTCGTGGACTGCGGCGTGGCCCGCGACTTTGAGGTGCGCGAGCAGGATCCTGCGCACAAGCTTCCCAAGGCCCATGAGCCACGCCTGTGGCGGCGCAAGGTGGCCTATGGCACGGCGGACTGCAGCCAGGGTCCGGCCATGACCGAAGCGCAATGTGCGATGGCGCTTCGCAATGGCGGGGAACTGGTCAAGAAACTGCCGGGCAATGCGCTGTTGCTGGGCGAGATGGGCATAGGCAATACATCCAGCGCTTCATTGCTGCTGGCGCGTCTGTGCGGCGAGCCGATAGAGGAGGTGACCGGGGTGGGCACGGGCCTGAGCAGCGAAGGTCTGGCGCGCAAGATCGCCGTGCTCCGTCAGGTGCTGGATCTGCATGTCGACGTGCAAGATCCCCTGGCCGTGCTGGCAGCTATGGGCGGACTGGAGATTGCGACCATGACGGGAGCCGTGCTGCAGGCCGCTGCAGAACGCCGCCTGATCGTGGTGGATGGCTTCATCACCACGGCCGCCGTGCTGGTGGCCAGCCGTCTTCAACCCCATGTGCTGCAGCGCTGCGTGTATGCGCACCGATCGGGTGAGCCGGGTCATGCTCGTATGTTGGCTCACCTCCAGGCCCAGCCCATGCTGGACTGGCAATTGCGCCTGGGCGAGGGTTCTGGCGCGGCGCTGGTCTGGCCGCTGCTGCGCTCGGCCTGCACCATGCTCAACGAAATGGCCAGTTTTGAATCGGCCGGCGTCAGCGGCAAGAGCTGAGGAACTTGAAAAAATATAGCTGCAAGCGCTTTGTGGATATTCGTTTGAGGCGTTTTCAGCTCTTTTTTCCAGCTGCCGGTGCCGGGGTTTTGGGTGTGAAATCGCAGTATTTTGAAGCCACGCATTCCCAGCAGCGGGGCTTGCGCGCCTGGCAGACATAGCGGCCCAGCAGGATCAGCCAGTGATGGGAGTCCACCGCGTATTCGTCGGGTACGCGCTTGAGCAACTGCTTTTCGACTTCCAGCGGATTCTTGCCGGGTGCCAGCCCCGTGCGGTTGCTGACGCGGAAGATGTGCGTGTCCACGGCCATGGTAGGCTGACCGAAAGCCACGTTGAGCACCACATTGGCGGTCTTGCGGCCTACGCCGGGAAGGGCTTCCAGCTCTTCGCGGGTTCTGGGTACTGTGCCTCCATGCAGCTGAACCAGCATGCGGCAGGTCTCCATCAGATGCTTGGCCTTGCTGCGGTACAGGCCTATGGTCTTGATGTAGCTCTCCAGCCCCTCAAGCCCCAGATCCAGAATGGCCTGCGGAGTGTTGGCAACAGGAAAAAGCTTGCGCGTGGCCTTGTTCACCCCTACGTCGGTGGCCTGGGCAGACAGCAGCACGGCGGTCAGTAACTCGAACACCGTGGTGTATTCCAGCTCGGTTTGTGGCGTGGGGTTGGCGGCCTTGAGCGCAGCAAAAAACGGCGCTATATCGTTTTTCTTCATGGGCGATATTGTGGCTTGTCGTTCAGGGGGCGGAACAAAGAAAAAGCCGCTGCGTTACACAGCGGCTCGGCGGGCGGAATCGCAGCAAGTCAGGGATCCAGGTTGTAGCTCAATACAAGGCTGTAGCGCAGTTCCCTATCGGGATTGTTGACAGAGCGATCGCCCAGCGGCTTGCTCATGGCAAGGTCCAGTGCATAGTGGCGGCTGTCGGACAGGCGCAGCCCCAGGCTGGCAGAGCGCAGCGTATTGCCTTTGACTCCGCTGGTCTGCTGATGCGTGCGTGCCCATTCGTAAAGCAGATAGGGCTCAGCCGACTTGATCCAGGCCTGGTTGATGAGGAACTGGTAGTTGAGTTCGGCACTGGCACCCATGCCGGAGTCGCCCGAGAACTCGCCAGCCTGATAGCCGCGGCCGAAGCGGTTAGAGCCAAAGGAGATTTTCTCCGGGATGGGAAGAATGTCGGCACTGTATTGCCCGCCCACGGCAAAAGCGGCGCCCATCTTGTTCGCGAAGCGATGGCGCTGTGCATAGTCGGCGGTGATGCGCGTGAAGTCCAGCTTGGCAGGGTTTTCAAGCTTTTGCAGCAAGCCCTGCCGATAGTAGAGGTCCAGATTCTTGTAGGCCCCCAGGCTGTCCAGGCCGTGGGCCAGCAGGACCGACGCCGAACGGGTGGTGGTCTTGCCAAAGGACGCCCAGGCCATTTGCGCATAGAGCGTGCGAACCTTTTCCTCGCGCAGCAGGGAGGCCTGGCTATCGGCCAGTTCACGGCTGTAATTGATGGCATACAGACCCGCCGTGGTGCTGAGCTGGGTGGTATTGCTCAAGATCCATGGGTGGCTGATATTGAAGTCCAGCTTGCGTTGCTGTGTCAGGTCATCAATGCCGGGAATGCGCGTTGCCGGCGGGTTGAAGCTGCGGTAGTCGGAATAGCTGACACGTGCCTGCGTGCCCTCGGGCGTTAGCTGCTGAGTGAAACCGATGCTGCCGAAACGCTCCTTGTCGGGGTTTTGCAACATCGCCGAAGCCTGAAGCTGGCTGCCTGACCACAGAGGGTCGTTCAGGGTGAGGGAGGCAATGATGCGCGGCGTTGGCTTGCGCGCCTCGCCCCCGACGGTGACTGCAATGGGCTTGTGCTTGGATTTGATGACCAGGGGCACTGCACCATCGGTGGTGGTCGGCAGATTGGCCGACGCGGTGATCTGCACTCCTGGAAGGCGTGCCATCAGCTGGGTCTGGTGCTGAAAGGTTTTGGTGGTCAAAGGCCTCTCATTGAGCAGCGGCTGGGCAATTTCGCGTATCTGGTCCTCGGAGCGACCGAAATTTCCCTCCAGATTCAAGCTCTGCACATAGCCTTCGACCACGATGACCTGCACCGCGCCATTGGCAAAGTCCTGCGGAGGAAGGTAGGCAAAAGACAGGGCGTAGCCATGGCGTTGATACAGCTCGCTGACCTTCTGGGTCGCGGCATTGAGCTCGCCCACCGTATGCGTGCCATTGATGAAGGGTGTGAAAAGTGCGCTAACTTCTTCGAAAGGAATCGCCGTGCTTCCCTGCACATTGACGCCACGTACTGCGACCCGGAGGTTGATGAGGTCCTGAAGACTTGGCTGGGGCTTGTCTATCTGCACCGGAACCTGCCTGGGCTGCTGTTGCAGATTCCTTGCCGATTCGGGCGTTTGGGGCAGGCTGTTGAGCGGATTGCCGCCCTGCTGTGACCAGGCCAGAGGAGCCCAGGCCGCAAGTGCCAACACCTGAATCCTGGGGCCGATGCGGCCCTGTGGTTTTGCTTTTGACTGCAAAAGTCCCTCCTATTCTATTTTTATGACTCTCATTGTTCCCTACATCCCCAGAACTGGGTATGGGGTTGTCGTAAAAAAGCCCGCCTGCAGGCGGGCCAGGCTCAAGCGGTGCACAGACCACCGCCGTTCGCCTTATTTGCTGGTGGCTACCGCTCCACCGCCCAGGCCGAGCGCCAGATTGCCGCCCAGCAGTCCACCCAGCAGGCCGCCCGAGGTGCTTGCACCACCTGCTGCTCCTGCGCCTGCAGCGACATTGGTCACGCCGCCAAGTACACCGCCCACAAGGCCTGTGACTGCGCCAACGGTGTTGCCGACCAGGCCTGTCACCGCAGTGCCGGCACTGCCGCTGCCTCCTGCTGGAGCGCCTGCCGATCCCGTGACACCGCCGACAAGCCCTGTGACGCCGCCCAACACGCCTCCGACCAGATTGCCTGTTCCTGCGACAGGGCTACCGGCATTGCCGCCACCGCTTGCTCCACCGGTCACGCCACCGACCAGGCCCGTGACGCCGCCCAGCACGCCGCCGACTATATTGCCAGCTCCACCAGCGGAGCCGCCTGCGCCGCCCGTGACATTGCCGAGCACGCCACCGAGCAGGCCGCCGCTAGGTGTGCCGGGGCCAGTCACCACGCCGCCCAGGCCGGCCACGGTCTGGCCGACGCCCGAGACCACACCGCCGAGCGGAGCAACAACGGGAACTCCGGTGCTGGTGACGGAAGCTCCCACATGATTGACGACTCCGCCCACGGTACCCAGCAAGCTGTTAACCGGCTGGCCCAGGCCAGTGGTCTGAACCAGATTCTGGGTGGTACCGAGTACGGTGCTCAATACCGGTGTGGCGACCTGGCTGACCTGAGTCGTAAGACCCGAGACCAGCGGGTTGCCGGTCAGCTTTGCCACCGTGCCCTCGACGCCGGAAACGGTGGTGCCCAGGATTTGCACCGTGCCGCCCGCCAGGCCCGCCACATCGCCGACCACGCCAAGCTGAGGAGTGTCCAGCGCACTGACCGTCTTGCCTGCCGAAGTGACCGCAGCGCCCAGATAGCCGACAGCAGGAGCCACGCCTTGCAAGGTGGTGCCGATGGGGTCGGCCGTCTTGCCGATCTGGCCCAGGCCTGCGCTGACGCCGCTACCCACGCTGTTGACGGCATTGTTCACATTGCCAAGAATGCCGCCGGCCGGCTGGGCCACACCGCTCAGAGGCGTGCCGTTGGTGGCCGTGCCCAGAGTGGAGGTCACGATGTTGTTGACGTCGCTGATGACGCCGCTTGTTCCGGAAAGCGTTCCAGTGACATCCGCCACGGTGTCGCGCACCGGCGTGAGCGGAGTGCTTGCCACAGGCGGGTTGCCCGTGCCGCCATCACCGCCACCGGTGTTGCCACCACCAGTACCGCCGCCTGTGCCTCCACCTGTTCCACCGCCAGTTCCACCTCCGGTACCGCCACCAGTGCCGCCGCCGGTGCCACCACCAGTGCCGCCTCCGGCAACAACATCTCCACCGCCGGTGCCGTCGGGTCCGAGGTCGCTGCGCAGAGAGCCGCTAGAGCCACAGGCAGCCAGACTGGCAACCAAGGCTACGGCACACAGGCTGCGTAGGCTCAACGGGGTTTTGCCGTCAATGGCAACAGACAGTGCCTTGCCGGTAAAAGTAGTAGTACGCATAAATCCTCCATCCCAAAAACAAGTGAAAAAATCCGTCAAATACGCGGTCCGTTGATCGGTAGGCGTATGTTCTTGTCAGAGCCTTGGCGCTGTCCAATTCAAAGTTTGAGACACGAAGTTATGCGCAATTAACAATTGCTATCAACTTTTGTAGTTTGGTAGGAGTTTGATTACTTGCAGCATGGAATAGCGCCTACATAAAAGCCACTTCCTGTCTCTGGGGCGATTCGCACGCCACAATGGGCATCTGCCGCTCAAGCAGCGACGAGATTCCCGTAGCGCTTTAACCAAGAAAACGTATGCAATTTGCCAAACGACTCGATAACGTAGAAACCTCTGCGATCCGCGAACTCTTCAAGCTGCTGGGCAAGCCAGGCATCATCAGCTTTGCGGGCGGCTTTCCGGACAGTGCCATGTTTGACGTAGCGGGCATCAGCGCTGCCTCCGCGGCAGCCCTGCAGCAGGAGGCGGGAGCCGCATTGCAGTACGGTGCGACAGAGGGTTACCAGCCGCTGCGCGAGCAACTGTCGTCCTTTATGGCTGGCAAGGGCGTGCCCGATGTGGCGCCCGATCAACTCATCGTCACCACCGGCAGCCAGCAGGCACTGGACTTGCTGGGCAAGACCATGGTGGGAGAGGGTGACAAGGTCATCGTCGAAGGCCCCACTTTCCTGGCCACGATTCAGTGTTTCCGCCTCTATGGCGCAGAGGTGATCTCCGCCCCTGTGGACGAGCATGGTGTGAAGACCGACGAACTGGAAAAGCTGATTGCCGAGCACAAGCCCAAGCTGGTCTATCTGATCCCGACCTTCGGCAATCCCAGTGGTGCCATGCTGAGCCTGGAACGCCGCAAAAAGGTGCTGGAGCTGGCCGTCAAGTACCAGACTCTGGTGGTGGAAGACGACCCCTACGGCGATCTGTACTTCAATGAAGCGCCTCCTGCCAGCCTGCTGTCGCTGACGCGCGAAGTTCCTGGCAGCCGAGAGTGGCTGGCTCACTGCGGTTCATTGTCCAAGGTGCTCAGCCCCGGTCTGCGTATCGGCTGGCTGATTGCACATCCCGAATTGCTTGCTCGCGCCGTGATGTGCAAGCAGTTCAGCGATGCCCATACCAGCACCTTTGCCCAGGCCACTGCAGCCCAGTATCTGAAGTCCGGCGCCATGCCCAAGACCCTGGCCCATGTGCGCGAGGTCTATGCCAAGCGTGCCGAGACCATGGGCGATGCGCTGCGCGAGCAACTGGGCGATGCCGTCGAGTTCGTGCAGCCTGCCGGCGGCCTGTTCATGTGGGTGCGTCTGACGGGCGCGCGTGGCCAATTGGCGGATGCGGCCGTGCTGGCCAAGAAGGCTATTGAAGAGGGCGTGGCCTTTGTACCGGGCGCTCCGTTCTATGCACAGAACCCCGATACGGCGACCTTCCGCCTCTCGTTTGCCACGGCTGACGAGGACAAGATTCGCGCAGGCATTGCTCGTCTTGCCAAGGCGCTGAAGTCATGAGCGACAGTCACGAAGCCTTGCAAGAGCGAATCATGGAGCTGGAGATCAAGGCCAGCTACACCGAGGATTTGCTTGAGCAACTCAATATGACGATCTACCGCCAGCAGCAGCAGATCGATCTGTTGATCAACGAGGTGAGGGAACTCAAGCGCCAAGCGCCAGAAGGCGGGGGCGCGATGGTGCGCAATCTGCGCGACGAGTTGCCGCCGCATTACTGAGCACGCTGGGCGATGCGGTCAAGAAAAAGGCCGGAGTGAAAGCTCCGGCCTTTTTTGCACTCGAACCGCACCATATCGCCAGCAACCCAAGGCAGTACATGCGCAGCGTGCTATGAAGTTTGGATTTACTCCAATGGGGCGCTGGCAACGTTCTTCATCTTGCCAAGAAAGAGGCGGGTAAAGAAAGCGGCCATGACGATGATCAGCAAAATCACGGCCAGGCTCATCAGTCCGTAGTCGGTTGAAAAGAGATCGATCATCAGCTTCATGGTGCCTCCCTGTTGAGTTTCCGCAGTCTTGCGGCATGTCTCACTATGGCCGCTCGGCCTGGCCGGGGGCTTGTGCTGCATCAAGCTTTGACCGCAGCCGCTTTGAGGCAGAGCAAGCATGGCGAATCCTCAATCCTGGCGAGCGTTTTCAGGGGCTTTTGCTTTGAGGTTGCCGAAATTCCTTTCAGAGGAGGGAGGCGTTGCCAACTTACTTTCGCAAAAAGGGCAGGGCTACCTCTTCTGGAATAGGGCAGACATAGGGCTTGCCCTCACGGCGTTGCACTAGTTCTTCCTTGGCGCGTTCCAGCAACTCGGGCTGGGCGAACAGTTCCACAGCGGTGGCGGTCAGAATTTTTGCGGCGTGCACCATGCCGGTGTGAGCCAGGCCGGACTGCCCCTGCGACACCATCTGCCAGGAGTGCAGCGGTGTGCCAAAAGCATAGCAGGCCACCCAGGCCTGAACCGTGGGCGTGATCCAGCTCACATCGGCCACGTCGGTGGAGCCGAACATGATGTCTTTGGCGTTCGGGTCGTAGGGCGTCAGACCTTCAAAAATGGCCGGCACCTTGCCGCGCAGCACGCTGGCCAAAGGGCGGCTGACGGCATCGACATCGTTTTTGTCCAGCGTGGCCTGGAACTGGCCGGCAACAGCATGCGCCTGTGCATTGGCTTGCAACTGTCCCAGTGCCTGCATCTGCGCATGCATCACGCTGTTCAGCGTGCTGTTTTGCAGCAGATTGGAACAGGCCTTGTCGAAGATGATTTCGAGCTTGCAGTCCGTCATCAGTGCGGCGCCACGCGCCACGTTCTGAACGCGCTCATAGAGTTCGGCGGCTTCGTGGTTGCGTGCTGCCCGCACCAGATACAGCACTTCGGCGCGCGCCTGCACGACATTGGGCGACAGACCACCGCTATCGGTGACGGCGTAGTGCACGCGGGCGTCCGAGGGCATGTGCTCGCGCAAATAGTTCACCCCCACGTTCATGAGCTCCACTGCATCCAAGGCGCTGCGGCCCAGGTGGGGCGAGTGCGCGGCATGCGATGCCTTGCCATGGAAGACAAACTTTGCCTGAATATTGGCCAGCGTGCTCTGGCTGAACAGACCGGTGTAGCTGGCTGGGTGCCAGGTCAGTGCTGCATCCACATCATCGAACACGCCGGCGCGGGCCATGAAGGTCTTGCCGGAGCCGCCTTCCTCGGCTGGACAGCCGTAATAGCGCACGCGTCCGCTCGTGCCGGTGCTTTTCAGGTGCTGCTGCAGCGCAATAGCGGCAAAGTGCGCAGAAGTTCCCAGTAGATGGTGGCCGCAGCCGTGGCCGGCCAGACCAGGGCTGTCGGTGGACGGGGTGCAAACCAGAGCACCGCTTTGCTGGTTCAGGCCTGACAGGGCGTCGTATTCACCGAGCAAGGCAATGACCGGGCCTGCATCGCCCCATTCGGCCATGAAGGCGGTGGGGATGTCTGCCACATCGCGCGTGATGCGGAAACCAGCCTGCTGCAGCGCATCGATGTGAAGCTGGGCCGAAGCGTTCTCGGCATAGCGCAGCTCGGCCAGAGACCAGATCTGGTCGGCCAATGCCGTCATGCGTGGTGTCTCGCGTTGAAAAAAAATCCTGCAGGGCGCTCATCGCTTGCATGGCAAAAGGGTCCTTGAGCTGTGGTGAAGAAGATAGGGCATGAAGAAGCAACCGGCCGGCTGCAGCGAGTGCCGGCTGCAGGGCGGGCTCTTATTCGGGCTTGACGCCGGCCTTGTCGAGCAGGGCCTTGTTGCGCTTGAGTTCGGCGGCGATCTGGGCCGGGAACTGGGAGGGCGCTGCCTCGGTCGCCGTCGCGCCCAGATTCTTCAGGTGCTTTTGCACCTCGGGCAGGTGTACTGCCTTGACAGCCGCATCCTGCAACTGCTTCACGATGGGGGCCGGTGTGTTGCTGGGGACGACCAGACCGAACCAGCTGATGCCCAGTTCGTTGAGTTCGTCGTAGCCCAGTTCCTTGAAGGTCGGCACATTGGGCAGGTCGGGTGAGCGGCCATGTGAGGCCACCACCACAGGCAGCAGCTTGCCGCCCTTGATCTGTGGCATTGCCGAGGGCAACTGGTCGGTCATGATCTGAACCATGCCGGCCAAGGCGTCATTGAGTGCAGGGCCGTTGCCGCGATAGGGCACGATCTGGATCTGGGTCTTCATGGTTTCGTTGAACGAGGCAACCATCAGATGTCCCAGCGTTCCCAGGCCTGGCACTCCGGCACTGTAGGTGCCGGGCTGGGCCTTGACCTTGGCGAGAAAGTCCTTGAAGTTGTTCACGCCCATCTTGGGGTGGGCCATATAGACCGAAGGCATGGTCACCAGATTGGCAACCGGCAGCAGCTTGCCTTCAATCTTGCTGGCGCGTTTGTAGAGCAGGGGGTTGATGGTGGCTGTGCTCACGGTAGCCATGCCAATGCTGTAGCCGTCCGGAGCTGCCTGGGCGATGGCCTCGCTGCCGATCAGTCCTCCTGCGCCGCCCTTGTTGTCCACGATCACCGGTTGCCCCAGCGTGGTGCGCATGCCTTCGGCAATCACGCGGGCCACGATGTCGGTGGAGCCGCCGGCGGCAAAAGGCACGATGAGCTTGACAGGCTTGCTTGGATAGGCGTCAGCAGCCAGCGCCTGCGGCGCAGCCAGGGTCCACAAGGAGCTGGCAATCGCCAGCGAGAGCAGGCCGACGCTGCGATTGAGGCCATTTGTGCAGCCGCGAGTGCGTGAAGAGATGGGCATGGAGGGCTCCTGAAAGATATCGGCCGATGCGTGCCTGCACCATCAGTGCTGTTCACGAACTTCTGCCGTCATGGGAATGAAATATAGAAATTCCGGAGCCTGGGCAGTACATGTTATTTGCGGTTAGCTATAAGCTTTGTCGATACCTCGGGTGCGCCTCTCTCTGTGGGGCTGGATGGCTTCTAGTAAAAACCCTTGTATTTCTCGCGATCATTGATCATGTTTGCCATGGACAGTGCCTGGGACAGAGATGCCGCTCAATATCGCTGGATCTGTTTAGGGGTTGTGTGTATTTGCTCACGCTCGGCGACAGCGGTGGTTTCGACTTCTCAAGTTGATGACTTGAAAGCTGCCGTCGAGGTTCTATCAGCAGGTTGCCTTGGCGGTGTGATCGAGCGGCTGCAATATTGCCTTGCCCGCGGCAGGTGCTGCTTGGCCGGCATGGACGCCAGAAATTGCATCGAGCTTGAGTTCAGACTGCTTGCCAGGATTCATAGCTGGACGCCGGCCGGGTCAGACTCTCGAATGAGTGCTAGGCAAGGCCTGGGACTGTTGGCGGCGTCGTGGCCTGTTGGGGCACAAGGGCTGTATTGTGTGCACAATGGTGGCTACGCTCGGACGAGCGGCTCGCGCATTACAAATGCTGCTTTATATTGATTCGCGTCGCAGACCATCCAAGAAGACCGCATGTCGATCAAATCCATTCTGAAATCCACCGTGGTGGCACTGACGATCGTGACCGGTGGGTCGCTTTTCGCACAGGGCACTCCCATCAATGCAGCGGCCTATGACGCACTGGTTGTGCAAGGGCCTGTGGCCGATGCGGCGACCATCGCATCGAGCACCTGGGCCAGCAAGATCAAACAGGCTGGCACGCTGCGCCTCGGCAGCACGCAAACCTCGAATCTTTTCTCGCTGCTCAATGAGAAAGACGGCAAGATCCGCGGCTTTGACCTGGGTCTGGCCCAGCTCATCACTCGCTACATTCTGGGCGACGCCGCCAAGTACCAGTTCACGCAGGTGACCTCGTCCACGCGCGAGCAGGTGCTTATCAATAATCAGGTGGACATGGTCTTCGCCACCTACTCCATCACTCCTGCTCGCGCCGAGAAGATCTCGTTTGCCGGCCCTTACTACACATCGCAGTCCGGCGTGCTGGTCAAGTCGAACAACAAGACGGTTCAGTCTTACAACGACCTGGGCGGCAAGAAGGTGGCCACGCAAGCGGGCTCCACGGGGCCTGCGATATTGGCCCAATATGCTCCCAAGGCTGTCGTGCAAGAGTTTCAGACACATCAGGAAGCCCTCGATGCACTGCGTCAGGGGCGCGTGGATGCCTACGTGACTGATTACACGCTGCTGCTCAACGCCCTGAGCCTTGGCACCAGCAACGCGCGGCTGGCGGGTGCGCCATTCGGCGCGCAGGACCCCTATGGAGTTGGACTGCCCAAGGGCTCGGACGGCGTAGCATTCATCAATGCCTTCCTGAAGAAGCTGGAGGCTGATGGTACCTGGGCCAAACTTTGGACTATCTCCATAGGGCAGCGTACCGGTAGCACGACTGTTCCGACGCCGCCTGCTCTGCCTTGAACAATGGGTGAGGTTTCCAGGCTCCTGGCCGATTATGGGCCTGCCTTCTGGCAGGCCCTCTTGCTGACATGGAAGCTCACGATGGTGTCCTTTGTGCCCGGGGTCATGCTGGGTACGGTCGTCGCGGTGCTTAGGCTTATGCCATTGCCGCCGTTGCGCTTGGCTCTGACCGTCTACGTCGAGATCTTCCGCAATATTCCCAGCGTAGCGCTGCTGATCTTCATCGTTTTCGCGCTACCCGATCTCAACATCGTGATCGACTATGAGCCCAGCGTGATACTGACGCTGACGCTGGTCTGCTCCGCATTCACGGCGGATTACCTGCGCTCGGGTATCAACACCATTCCCGGCAGCCAGATTGAGGCAGCACTCAGCCTGGGCATGCGGCCGCTGCAGATTGTTTCTGCCGTGGTCTTGCCGCAGGCGCTGCGTTCGGTGGTGCAGCCGATGACTTCGTTGCTGATTGCATTGATGCTGTCGACATCTCTGGCGTCGCAGTTGCCGTTTCCAGGCCGGGAGCTCACTGCGCTCGTATCCAAGATCGCCAACGACTCGGCGCTCGGCATTGCCGCGTTCGCAGTGGCCGCCACCATGTATGTGGTGACAGGCCTGCTCATCGCCTGGGCCGGCGCAGCTCTGGAAAAGAAAGTGCGGATACTGCGATGAGCCGCTCTCTGGAGGACATTCTGTTTGCTGCGCCGGGCCCCCAGGCCCGGGCCGTCGCCAACGCGGTGAGCGTGATCGCCGCAGCCGTGCTGCTTTTGCTGGCGGTGGCCATCGTGTTCCGCTTCCATTCGGCAGGGCAGCTCGATGCCCCGTATTGGGAATTCTTTGCCTGGCCGACGACCTGGAGCTTTCTTGCCAAAGGTCTGCTCGGCACGCTGGCATCGTCGGCGATGGCCGCCGTCATTGCTCTGGCCCTCGGGCTGGTGCTGCTGCTGGGGCGGCTGTCGCGGCTGAGGCTGATGCGTTGGCCCAGCATTGCTGTCATCGAGTTCCTGCGCGGCACGCCGACGCTGCTGCTCATCTATGTTTGCTTTCTGGTGCTGCCATCGGTCGGGATCAAGCTGAGCACCTATTGGATGCTGACCTTGCCCATAGGCCTGAGTACCGCAGCCGTGGTTGCCGAGGTATACCGCGCGGGCGTGCTAGCCGTTCCGCGCGGCCAGACCGACGCCGCGCGAAGCCTGGGTTTGACCGAAGTCCAGGTCTTTTTCTTCGTCGTTTTTCCTCAGGCCCTTCGCTACATCGTTCCGGCACTGGTTGCGCAACTGGTCATTGTGGTCAAGGACACCACCTTCGGCTATGTCGTTACCTATGGTGAGCTCATGCAGAACGCCAAGGTGCTGATAGCGAACTACCACTCGCTGGTGCCTGTGTACCTGGTTGTGGCGGCGCTTTACTGCCTTGTGAACTATGCGATTTCAAAGGCGAGCCAGCGACTAGGTAGGCCCATGCATTGACCGCTCTCGGGTGGTTCGCGGGCGGCTGGTACGGCGCTCTGTCATCCGCAGACGGGGCAATTGCATGACAATGCGGTGTCGCGGCGTTTCCTCCGACCGTTCAAGCGGGAGTGAATGCATAGTCGGATGCGTGCAAACCATCCGAATCATGCTCACTTCGGTGCTCGATGCGAGCGGCTCGCTCTCGAACACGGGCTGTGTTCGGTGCCGGCGTTGGCGAGATGCTGCAACGAACTTTGTGGAAGCGATCGACATCCGTTGAAATCATGGCTGCTGACTCGTCTTTTTCTCAGATACAGGCCGGAGCAGGGGCTGCAAGCCCCGAGGGCCGCTTGCTCTTTTCCCGTATGGTCAAGCAGGTGCGGCTGCGTCAGTTGCAGCTTTTGCTGGCTTTGCAGCAATGCGGCTCGGTCATGCAGGCGGCAGTGGAGCTGAGCATGAGCCAGTCAGCGGCTACCCAAGCCCTGGCCGAGCTGGAGCGGGTGCTGGATATCAAGCTGTTCGAGCGCCATGCACGCGGCATGCGGCCCACAGTGGCAGGCCAGGCCTTGATCGATGCGGCACGCGGCATGCTGGTGGGATTGCAGGAAGTGTCCGAATCGCTGGCCTCCATCCGTCGCGGGGCTTCGGCAGCGTTACGCCTCGGGGCCATTCCGGCAGCTGCGCTTTCGGTGCTCTCACAGCTGCTGCCACGCTTTTACGAGGCACACCCGCAGGTCTATGTGGATGTGCATGAGGATGCCAGCGCCCCTTTGCTGTCGCAGCTCATGGCCTCCGGTCTCGATGTGGTGTTCTGTCGCCAGCCCCAGCTTTTGCCGGTGGAGTTTTCCTTCGAGCCGCTGCTGCTGGATGCCGCCGTGGTGATTGCGGATGCTGATCATCCGCTGGTCGGGCGGCGCGATGTGCCGCTGCCTGCCTTGAGGGGCGCACGCTGGGTGCTGCCGAGCTTTGGCATCGCGGTGCGCAATATCGTGGAGACCGAGGTGCTGCCCGTGCTGGAGGATGCCTCCTGGTTTCCGGCCTCCACGGTGTCCCTGCCCGTGCTCGAGGGCCTGCTCACCCAGCCTGGGGCCGTATCACTGGTGCCCCGCAGCATTCTGCCGGGACTGCGTTCCCAGGGGCGTGTGCGTGCGCTGGATGTGCGTATGGAGGGCGGTTTGCCGCCGTTGGGCGCGGTGTATCGCACAGACCATGCGCCAGCGCTGCTGCAGGAGATGCTCAGGCTCTGGCATCGGCTCGAGCTGCCTCATGCATCAGTACCTGCGTCCGCATAGGCTGGCATCGGCAAGCAAGCTGAACACCCTAGGCCATCGAGTCCTTGATGAAGTGACGCACACCGCACGGTGATCCGGTGTGTCCGCCAGGCGACGGATGCGCCTGGGCGACCTTGGGTCAGGGGGCCGCGACCCTGCGCAGCAGGTAGATGTCCATGATCCAGCCATTTTGCGCGCGGGCCTGGGCGCGCCTGCTGGTGATGTCTGGCGCGATGTCGCAAAGCCGGCCATGCATGAGCAATTGCTGGGGCATGCCCAGATAGGCGCCCCAGTAGATGTCGACATCGGTGTCTTTCAACTGTTCATAGCTGCGTTGACCATCCAGCATCACGATCAGGGTGTTCACCCCGGATGGCCAGCCGTTTTCGCGCAGCTGGCGACCGGTGGTGATCAGAAAGGGTTCGCCGATCTCATTGAGGGCAATGCCGTGGGCACTGCACAGCACCTGCATGGAAGTGATGCCAGGCACGACGCATACCTGTTCGCGGGCCAGGCCCAGACGCGAGGCAATGCGCAACGTGCTGTCGTAGAGGGCCGGGTCGCCCCAGACAAGCAGGGCCACGCGTCCCGAACGGGCAGGCAGGCGGTCCTGAAGACTGGCTTGCCAGCGCCGGGCAATGGCCTCATGCCATTCGTCCACCTGCTGGTCGTAGTCCGATCCCTGCTGACGGCGTTGCGGCATGTCGAAGTGAGCAATTCGGCTCTCTTCCACGGCCAGGCTTTGCAGCAGCGACAGGCGGACCTGGGCCAGCTCGGCCTTGCTATCCTCCTTGTGCGGCAACAGAACCAGGTCGGCGCTGCGGATCGCTTTCTCTGCTTCCCGGGTGAGGTGATCGGGGTTGCCCGTGCCGATGCCGATCAGGAACAGCTCCAGCATCAGGCGTCCTCGGTTCCGCGAGGGAAGCGCGGTTCGTCTCCGCGCGGCCGGTAGCGGCGATCGTAGTCATTGGCATAGAGTCGGCTGTTGCCGAAATCCTGCTGGCTCAGTGTGGCCCCGACCAGAATCAGTGCGCTGCGCTGCAGCGGATTGGATTGGGCGGCGCTGGCGATATCTCCCACGCGGGTGCGCAGCAGTTGCTCGTCCGGCCATGAGGCGCGCCAGACAATGGCTGCAGGGCAATCCGGGCCGTAATGGCTGGTGAGTTCCTGCTGCACCTGCTCGGCCACATGGACCGACAGATGAATCGCCAGCACGGCGCCGGTCGCCGCGAAGGCGGCCAGGGTTTCGCCGTCGGGCATGCTCGACGCCCGGCCCGAGGTACGTGTCAGCACCACCGATTGGCAGGAGCCGGGCAGTGTCAGCTCGGCCTCCAGCGCAGCGGCTGCGGCACTGAAGGCGGGGACGCCGGGAGTGACGGTGTAGGGGATGTTCAGCTCGCGCAGGGCGCGCAACTGCTCACCCATGGCAGACCAGATGCTCAGGTCGCCGGAATGCAGGCGGGCGACATCCAGCCCTTGTTCGTGTGCAGTCTGGATTTCGGCCACGATGTCTTCCAGCGACATGGGGGCGGTGTTGACGAGACGGGCTCCGGCAGGGCAGTGCGCCAGCAGCTCGCTGGGTACCAGCGAGCCTGCGTACAGGCACACAGGTGAGGCGGCCAGCAGATCACGCCCGCGAACGGTGATGAGGTCGGCCGCACCGGGGCCGGCTCCGATGAAATGAACGGTCAAGGCAAAACTCCAGGGATAAATGGTGTGGGCAGAGGCAAGCCGGCAATCGCCAGCGTCGCACGTCGGTCTGCCGAAACGGTGCGCAGCACCAGCAGCCGGCTATGGGCCAGGGCGGCGCCGGCATGCAGGGCCAGGGCTTCTGCAACGCTGCCCGTGGCAAAGCGCTGCTGCAATCTTGCCGAATGCGACGGCGTGGCTATATGCGCAATCGCGCTTTCGGCACAGGTCTTCCAGTCGATATGGCCAGGAATCTGGCTGGCCCAATCCTGCAAGGCGCGCGCTGCTGAGGTCTGGCTCCTGGTGGCCAGCAGGGCAAAGGTCCAGCGGCAGGGCGCTGAATCCGCGCTCTCGAGGCTCTGGCAGGCCTGGGTCCAGCAGCTTTCGAATGATTGAGGCAGAGCACCGGCTTGAAAGCCCCAGCCTGCGAACAGATATCTCATTGGCTGCTCCAGACCCACTGCACCAGGGGGCGGGCTGGGGACCAGGAATGCATGCTGCCCAGGCTCTGAGCTTCGCTCCATTGCAACTGATACAGCTGGCCGCCATGCGTACGGTGCAGCTCCAGCAGCAGTGCCTGGGTGTGCAGCGCCACGGCATTCACCACGAGGCGCCAAGGCCCGGAAAGACGCATGCACAGGGCATTGAACAGCTCCGCGCTGAAGCCGCCGCCGACAAAGACGGCCTGCGGCTCTGGCTGCAGACGGGGCAGGGCTGCCAGGGCATGGTCATGAACCACTTCGAGCGCTGCCGCATAGCGCTGCGCATTCTGCGCAATATTGGCCGTACGCGCGGCATGCTGCTCCACGCAGATGGCCTGTCCGCCAGCCAGACACCACTCGACGGCGACCGAGCCCGAACCCGCACCCAGATCCCAGAGCCACTCGCCCTGGCGCGGAGCCAGCGCAGCCAGCGTCATGGCGCGCACCGGGCTTTTGGTGATCTGCCCGTCGTGTGCAAACTCACCGATGGGTCTGCCTGGTACCCGGGACAGACCTTTATCGCCGCGCGCTTCGAAAGCCGCAGTCACAGGGGCCTTGGCCGGCTGGGTTGCCAGCAGGGCGGCCAGCTCGCGCACCGTGCCGCTGCGTATGTCCTGCTGATCGCTGCCTGCCTGCTCCACCAGCCACAGAGGGCTGTCGCCCCAGCCCTGCTGCAGCAGCCATTGAGCCAGAGTGTGAGCGGCCGGGCCATCGCGCAACAGGCAGATAAAGCGCTCTTGAGGCGCCAGCAGAGGCGTCAGGCTGCTCAGGCTGCGGGCATGCAGGCCCAGGCAGTGGGTGCGCTCCTGGGACCAGCCCAGCTCGCCTGCAACCCAGGAAAATGTCGAGGGTTGAGGGTAATTGCGCCACTCGCCCAACTCCAGGTGCCTGGCCAGCGATGCCCCGGCACCGAAGTGAAACGGATCGCCGGACACCAGCACGGCCACGCCTTGCTGTCCACGCAGCTGCAGCACGGGCTCGACGCTGAAGGGGATCGGCCAGGCTCTGCCACGCGCTCCTGCTTGCGCCAGCGCCAGATGACGCGGACTGCCGAACACAACACTGGCATCATCCAGGGCTTGTCGCGCTGCAGGGCTTAGGCCTTCCAGCCCTGACGGATGAATTCCGATAATTGAAAGCCACGGATTGGCCATGACCCAAGTTCTCCTGTTAGGCGGCACTTTCGATGCCTATATCTTGTCCACGCTGCTGCATGAGGCCGGGGTGCAAGCCATCTATTCCTATGCCGGGGCCACCCAGACGCGTCGTACTCC
Source organism: Comamonas sp. wu1-DMT (assembly GCF_040187805.1). NCBI lineage: Bacteria > Pseudomonadati > Pseudomonadota > Betaproteobacteria > Burkholderiales > Comamonadaceae > Comamonas > Comamonas sp. wu1-DMT. The sequence goes on along the minus strand of NZ_JBANEM010000001.1, from coordinate 484,185 downwards.
GGCCTTGCCCGTGCGTGTGGGCGGTTTTGGCGGCGTGCAGGGGCTGGTCGATTACCTGAGTGCGCATCACATCACCCATGTCATCGACGCCACCCACCCATTCGCCGCACAGATGAGTGCCAATGCCATTGCGGCCTGCGCCCAACTGGATCTGCCCTTGCTGTCCATGGAGCGGCCAGCCTGGCAGGCGCAGCCTGGCGACCAATGGCAGCATGTGCCGGATATGGCGGCTGCCGCACAGGTCTTGAGTCGGTCTTTGAAGCGAGTGTTTCTGGCCATAGGACGCAAGCAGCTGGCGGCGTTTGCGGGTCTGGACGACGAGCACCAGTTTGTGCTGCGCGTCATCGACCAGGAGGGCGGCGCCTTGCCTTTGCCGGCATCCAGCTATGAGCTGATCGTGGCGCGCGGCCCGTTCCGGCTCGCCGATGAGCTGGCGCTGCTCGGGCAGTACCGCATCGATTGCATCGTCAGCAAGAATGCCGGTGGCGCAGATACCTATGCCAAGATCGAGGCTGCGCGGCAGCTGGGCATTCCGGTCATCATGGTCGACAGACCGGTGCTGGCGCCGCGCACCCAGTGCCAAAGCCCTCAGCAGGCCATGGAGTGGCTGCGCCGCCAGCGCTGCTGAGCAACCGCGCCTGGCAAGACCTTGCGCGCACTCAGGCATGGTCTGTCACGGCAGAGGCAGTGCTGCTGCCGGCCTCATAGCTGCGCGGGGTGTAGACATGCCTGCCAACCCGCCTGGTCTGGCTGTTACCCACAATCACCACCGTGCGCATATCGGCCATGTCGGCTCGTGCGTCCAGCAACTGCACGACCCGCAGCGTCTCATCGGGGCGGCTGACGTTGCGAGCAAAGCAGATCAGGCGCTCGGGCTCGCATTCCTGCTGCAGCACCTGCAGTGCCCGGGAAAAGCCTTGCGGGCGCGATCGGGAGCAGGGGTTGTAGAACGCCATGGCGAAATCGGCCTGGGCGGCCAGACGGATGCGGCGCTCGATGATGCTGGCGGGTTTGAGGTTGTCGGACAGATTGATGGTGCAGAAGTCATGCCCCAAGGGGGCGCCCAGGCGGGCTGCCGCTGCCAGCATGGCGGTGATACCCGGCTGCACCTGCACGTCCACACCCTGCCAGCGGGCTTGCTCCTCGGGGCTGGCCTGCTCCAGCGTCTCGAACACGGCACTGGCCATGGCGAACACGCCCGGGTCGCCCGACGAGAGCATCAGCACCTTGCGGCCCTGGGCTGCAAGATCCAAGGCATTGCGCGCACGCTCCAGCTCCTCGCGGTTGTCGCTGGCGTGCAGCTGCAGATGTTCCAGACCCTGCAGCCGCTCCACATAGGGAAAGTAGCCGAATGCATCGCTTGCGCTGGCGATGCTGTCGCGCACCTGCTGCGTCAGCAGAGCATCATCGCCCGGGCCCAGGCCCAGCACCAGGAGTTGTGGAGGCATTGTGGTCGTGCTCATGACAGCGCATTCACATGTCGTTTGCCGGGCGGCGGCCCTGGCCGTGCACGACGATGATGGCGAAATAAGGGCAGCGCTCGGGTGCGTCGCTCAGCGGCATGACCTGCTGATCGCTCATGGTGCCGTTGATGACCAGCCAGGCGCGGTCCAGCTTGCCTTGCTCGCTCAGCAGCGCACGGATGCGGCCCAGATGCCGTCCCACCTTCATGATGACCAGCGCGTCCGAGCGCGCCATATGCTCGCGCAGCGGTGTATCGGGCAGGGTCGCGGGCAGCACGCTCATCACATCGTCACCCCAGGTCATGGGAATGCCGGTGGCATGCCAGCAGCCCACCATGCCGGGTATGCCGGGCAGCACCTCGACCGTCACCTGCGCCGCCTGGCGCAGACGCACATAGAGGTGCATGAAGGAGCCGTAGAAGAATGGATCGCCTTCGCAAAGCACGATCACATCCTCGCTGCGCGTCAGCTGTGTCAGCCGGGACTGCCAGTCCTGATAGAAGCTGGACAGCTGGGCGATATAGCGCGGGTCGTCGTGCGGGATCTCCGTGGTCAGCGGGTACTCCATCGGGTACTCCGTGACCTCGGCATGCAGCAGGCCGTTGACCAGTTGCCGCGCCTTGCCCGGGTGACCGCGTTTGCGGAAGTAGGCCACATGGCGGGCGTTCCTCAGCAGGCGGTCGGCCTTCACGCTCATCATGTCGGGATCGCCGGGACCCAGTCCCACGCAGAAGATTTTTCCGTGATTCATGGTGACTCTTCCTACTCCACCGTGGTTGCCAGCGCGTTGATGGCGGCAACCGTGATGGCGGAGCCACCGAGGCGTCCTTGCACGATGGCAAACGGAATCTGTCCCCATTCGCGCAGAGCGTCCTTGGACTCCGCAGCTCCCACAAAGCCGACCGGGCAGCCGACGATGGCCGCCGGGCGCGGACAGCCCGGGTCCTGCAGCATATGGAGCAGATGAAACAGGGCCGTCGGCGCATTGCCGATGGCGACCACGGCGCCGTCCAGATGCTCGCGCCACAGCTCCAGTGCTGCGGCGCTGCGGGTGTTGCCCATGTCGGCTGCCAGCGCTGGCACACGCGGGTCCTGCAGGGTGCAGATGATGGGGTTCTGGGCCGACAGGCGCTTGCGCGTGATGCCCTCGCTGACCATGCGTGCATCGCAGAGCACGGGTGCTCCGCGCCGCAGTGCGGCTTCCGCCGCTTCGGCAAAGGTCGGGGAGAAATGGATACGTGCGGCCAGCTCCACCATGCCGGCTGCGTGAATCATGCGGCAGGCGACCCGCTCTTCCACGGGGTTGAAGCGCTTGAGATCGGCCTCTCGGCGGATGATGCTGAAGGATTGCCGGTAAATCTCTTCACCGCACTTTTCATAGTTGTAGGTCATTGAGTTGTTGCTGTATATCGTGAGGATCGGAGTTCAGAGGCCGATAGGGAATGGATGCCCTGGCTGACGGTTGCGCTTCGGCGGGGCTGGCGTGCAGCCATATCTGGCCCGTTGTGTCCTGGCTGGCAAACACCACACTTGTCGCATCGGCAGGCAGGGCACAGAGCTTGGCGCAGCCGCTGATATGAAGATGCCGGTCCGCTGCCTGTGAGCTGGCGAATTGCAAGGCCATGGGCTGGGCCGGGATATGGGCCTGAGGGCAGTTGGGTGCTCCGGTGCAGGCCGAGACCCGCAGGCGCACATCCGTGGACTGGCTGATCCAGTCCCTGGCATCGAGCCGGGCAGGCAGTGAATCCAGGTGCTTGTTCGGCAGAAGCAAGGATTTCCAGGGCGTGACCCGGATCTCCGCTTGTTCGGGCATGAGAGCTGCCAGCTTCTGTATGGCCCATGCGTCCAGGCGTCCCAACGGGGCGCCGAGCAGCAGGCCGTGAGGGTTGGGCGCTCCGGGCCGCAACGACCTGGCAGCGTTCCTGTCCAGAGTCCGGGGCTCAAGGTGATGACTTGCCTTGGCGAGTCCGCAGACCTGACGGTCGATGGGCTTGACAAGGCCGCGCAATCGGCCTGCCGTCTGCGAGCTGCGCTCACGGGCAAACCACAGGGCAATCTGTATGGCTGCCTGCACAGCAGCCGGTGCAGTCTCAAAGCCATACCAGTCTTCCGATTGGCCCAGGGCAAGCCCATAGCCTCCATCGGCGCAGGCCCATAGCTGAAGGTCGGAGCTCAGGCTTCGGAGATGACACTGCGGATCGTCGACCAGCATGTCGAATTTGCCGGGCAGGGCCGGCATGTTCTGCTGTTGCAGGGCCAGGGGACTGAGATCACGCGCCGTTGCCACGGAAAGCGCCAGAGCCAGTGCATGGGTGCGATCTCCTCTTGTATAGAACGGAGTGCAATGCACGGCAGGCGCCAGATCTGCCTGTTCATCGGCTGGGGCCAGTCTCGAGACAACGAGCGCCGTGCGCAAGGCAGGCAGGGCCGATTCGTGCACGCCGCGCAATTGCAGATTGCCGAGGCGGGTCAACTCGATCTGGCCCGAGGCATGGGTTCGTGCGAGGTCGGCCAGTACCAGCCACTGAACGGCGGTTAGAGATGCGCAGCGAGGGCGTACGCGCACAATCCAGCCGTCCTGTGCCTGCATGGGTTTCCAGGTGCTGGGACACCAGCCACGAATCTGGATGGGCTCAGGGCTGGACAAGCTTTGCTCCAGGCGACGAGGCCAGGGCACGGCCGGCCCACTGGGACAAATCGGACTGGCAAATTCCATGCAACATAGGTCATCCACGGTCGGTTTGGCCGATACCCGGGCCAGACAAACAAAATGTGCAGAGGGAAATGAAGAGGTGATAAGCCGCACGCAGGCGTTGGCATATCACAAGCCACATGCAACCCCGCTGCGCCTTGTACACACCAGGCCGGTCTCCGGACTTACAGAGCCCACCTGAGGGTGGCATGTCGATGCGCCTTCCCGCTTTCGCAGTGGCGGCCATGGCCGTGGGCCAGAGCATGCATCTCCATATCTCTGATTACCGTTGCGGGTGCAGTGCAGGATTGGTGGGAACTCCATTCACCTGCTTCTCGTTTCACCTCCGCGTGCCAAAGCACGCTATGAGGCACCTGTGGTGGCGCGATCTTACGCGATAACCTGGTGCACACGGCCGAACTCATCGGCCTGGCAGCAGCTTTCCTGCCGCCTGTGCGGCGACCGGATATCGATAGGGCGGGCAGGGGGCGGCGTGATGTCCTGTTAGATGATTATCAAAATAGATAGCTATTAACGCTTTCCTGTTAAGCGGTAGATGCCTTTTCTTAGCTAAATTTCAGCGGCAGTCGCAAGGTATCCGGCCAGACCTTTACCAACCGCTCGGCACCGCCAAACAGACGCTTGCTCTGGACCGCAGCGGTTTCACAGTCCACCAGAACCTGTGCCACGGCAGGAGCAGGCCAGCGCTCCAGCTGCAGCACATCGGGGCTGCGGAAGTCGCTGATCAGCCACAGGCAGGATGATTGCCGGGAGTATCTGGCAGTCATCTGCCAGCCCGCCTGCAGGGCCTGGGCCAACGGCGTGCCGCCTCCGCCGCGTAGCGGCTCGATCAGATCGGCATTCCAGCGTGGCGCCCGCGTGGGCTCCAGCAGCCAGTGCAGCCGGCCTGCGCCGAAGCAGAGCAGGGCCACGGATTCGCGCTGCAGATAGGCCCGGCGCAGCCACTGCAGCAGCAGGCCCTTGGCCTGGGCGAATGCGCCGCTCTCCACCATGGAGGCCGAGCAGTCCAGCAGGAACAGGTGTTGCCTGCGTACAGCTCCCTCGGGCTGGCGCCAGCGCAGATGTGCGTGTACCAGTGGCTGGTCCTGGCGTTGCCGCAGGGTGGCTGTCCAGTCAATCGATGCCCCTGGCATCTTGTGGACGCTGGGTACGGCATGGCTGGCCAAGGCCAGGCCATGGTTTTCGGAGCCGATTTGCCCCCGGCCGGCGCTCAGCGCAGCGGACCGGAGGCTCGGGCTTTTTTTTGCGGCCAGGGCCTCCAGGGCTGCCTGTGCCATGGCATCGGCCTGTTGTGCATCGAAGGCGGTGCTGCTCACGGCTTGAGCCTGTCCCCAGCCGGCAGGCGGCTGTTCGAGGCTCGGGCCTGCCTCTTGAGGCAAGGAGCTGGTGGCGCCGGGCTCGCGGGTAGCCGGTGAATGAGATGCTGGTGCCTGGGTATCAGGCTCTGTGCGGGCTGCGCTGCCCGCGCCTGACGGTGTGGCGGGCGTTGCCGGCGGCTGGGCGGAAGGCGTGGCTGCAGGGGGCTGCCGCAGCTGGCTGGAGCTGCCCGGATCTGGCTGGCTGGCGCGATGCTGCAGCACCAGTGGCGCGACTTCGGACACATGTGCGGGCGTGATGCTCTGACTGCCTTGCCAGGCCGCCAGAGCGCGTGCAGCACGCAGCATGACCAGGTCGGCACGCAGTCCGTCCACCTGGGCGGCAATGCACTGCAGGGCCACGGCCTCGTGGACGGCATCGCTCCATGTCAGCTCCGAGGCATTGCGGCAACGGCTGCGGGCCAGCGTCAGCCTTTGGCGAATCTCCTGCTGCCCGGTTGCATGAGATCGGGCGAAGCCCTGGGGATCCTGATCAAAGCGCAGCCTTGCCTTGACGATGCTGCTGCGCAGCTGCGGGTCCTGAGCATTGTCCAATTGCACACAAAGGCCCAGTCGGTCCAGCAACTGTGGCCGCAGCATGCCTTCTTCGGGGTTCATGGTGCCGATCAGCACAAAGCGCGCGGCATGGCTGTGCGAGATGCCGTCGCGCTCTATGCGATTGATGCCGGAGGCCGCCACGTCAAGCAGCACATCGACGATGGCATCGGGCAGCAGATTGATTTCATCGACATAGAGCACGCCGTCGTGCGCCTTGGCAATCAGACCCGGAGCGAAGCCCACTTCGTGGCCTGAGAGCGCCTTGGACAGGTCCAGACTGCCGGTCACATGCTCGATGGAAGCGCCTAGCGGCAGGGTGACAAAGGGCGCAGGGGTCAGCAGGTCCGCCAGCGCGCGGGCCGCCGTGGACTTGGCCGTGCCGCGCGGGCCTCGAATCAGCACGCCGCCCAGCTGCGGCTCTATCGCGGCGAGCAGCAGGGCCTGTACCAGGGTGGGCTGCCCCTGTATCGCCGAGAGTGGGAATACGGGTGCCGGATCGTGGTTGGGGCTCATTGGGAAACCTGTCCTTCCATGAATTCTTCGTGCTCCAGCATCTGGGCCAGCAGGTTCTGGCGGTGCGCGCCGGGCTGTTCCCACATGCCGCGGTCTATGGCTTCCAGCAGGCGCGAGACGATATCGCCCAGTGCTTGTGGATTGTGCTGGCGCAGAAACTGTCGCACGTTCTCGTCTTCCACATAGGCCTGGGTGACCATGGCGTAATGCTGGTCCGAGACCAGCGCGGTGGTGGCATCGAAGCCGAACAGATAATCCACCGTCGCCGCTATCTCGAAGCCGCCCTTGTAGCCGTGGCGCATGGCGCCCGCAATCCATTTGGGGTTGGTGACGCGGGCGCGCACCACGCGGCCTATCTCCTCGGCCAGGGAGCGAATCCTGGCAGACTGAGGATTGCCGTGGTCGCCATGATAGATGGCAGGGTCGCTGCCGCCCAGGTGCCGCACGGCCGCCACCATGCCGCCCTGATGCTGGTAGTACTCGCTGGAGTCCAGCAGGTCATGCTCGCGGCTGTCCTGGTTCTGTAGAACCACATCGAGTGCCTGCAGACGCTGCTCCAGCGCGGCGCGGGCCGGCACGCCATCGGCCTGCTGGCCGTAGGCATAGGCACCCCAGTGCAGATAGTGGCGTGCAAAGTCGCCCGCATCGGTCCACTGACCGGTACGCAGCATCTCATGCATGCTGGCACCATAGCTGCCGGTGGGCGCTCCGAAGACGCGCCATAGCGCCTGTTCGCGGGCCGCGTCGGCGCTCAGGCCCTGGTCCATGGCGGTTTGCGTGTCGCGCAGCATGCGGGCGCGGATAGGGTTGTCCTCGGCGTCCTCATCGAGCTCGGCCACGGCACGTACCGCGGCATTGAACATCTGCACCACATTGGGAAAGGCATCACGGAAAAAGCCACTGATGCGCAAGGTCACGTCAACGCGCGGGCGGCGCAGGCCCACGGCGGGAATGATTTCGAAGTCGGTCACGCGCTGGCTGCCGGCCGCCCATTTGGGACGCACACCGATCAGGGCAAAGGCCTGGGCGATATCGTCACCGCCGGTGCGCATGGTGGCTGTTCCCCAGACGGAAAGACCTATGGCCTGTGGATATTCGCCATGCTCCTGCAGATAACGCTCCAGCACGCGCTGCGCGGACTGCTGCCCCAGTGTCCAGGCAGTCTGGGTGGGGATGGCACGGGTGTCCACGGTGTAGAAGTTGCGCCCTGTAGGCAAGGTGTCGCAGCGCCCGCGCGAGGGTGAGCCGCTGGGGCCCGGCGGCACAAAGCGTCCTTGCAGTGCTTGCGAGAACTGCAGCAGCTCCTGCGGGCCGCAGGCATCCAGTGACGGTGCAATCTGCTGCTCTATGCGCGTCAGCACTTGGAGTGTGTGCGGCCAGTCGCGGGCCAGCGCGGGATTGGCAATGACCTGCAGGGCCAGCAGCTCGAGCCGCTCGCGCGTGTCGCCGCCATGGCGCCAGGTGCCGGCATCCTGCTGCTGCAGCGCGGCCGGACGCGGGCCGTTCCAGGGCGCGGCGGCATCCATGTCCAGCGGGTTCCAGTCCATGGCCGGCAGCAGGTCGGCTGTCAGCGCGTTGAGCAGGCCTTGCTCGCTGCCGGCATTGCCGGGATAGCGTGCCAGCGAGAGCAGGGTGGATTCGCGCAGTTGGCCCTGTGGCGAGCTGCCGAAGATATGCAGGCCATCGCGGATCTGGGTTTCCTTGAGTTCGCACAGATAGGCATCGATGCGTTCCAGCAGCAGCTCGTCGGCGCCGGGCTGCGCGCCCGCCGCTTCGAGGCCGAGTTCGCGCAGCAGATCCTGCTGCCTGGCGCAGTCCAGAATCTGCTTGCGCAGCATGCCGGAGCGGCGCAGATCGACCAGCAGGGCTTCGTAGTATTCGTCCACCAGGCGCTCTAGCTCCTGCATGGGGCCGTGGTTTTCGGCGCGCGTGAGTGGCGGCATCAGATGGTCGATGATGACAGCCTGGCTGCGGCGCTTGGCCTGAGCCCCTTCGCCGGGGTCGTTGACGATGAAGGGGTAGACATGCGGCAGCGGGCCGAGAATGGCATCGGGCCAGCATTGCTGCGAAAGCGCCAGGCTCTTGCCCGGCAGCCATTCCAGATTGCCATGCTTGCCCACATGGACCATGGCGTCCACGCCGAATACATCGCGCAGCCAGAAGTAGAACGCCAGATAGTGATGGGGAGGCACCAGCTCGGCGTCGTGGTAGCTCGCGTAGTCATTGCGCCCATCGAGCGAGCGCGCGGGCTGTATGCCGACAAAGACATGGCCCAGCTGCAGGCCCGCAATCATGAACCAGCCGTCGCGCAGCATGGGGTCCTGTTCGGGCGCACCCCAGCGCTCGGCTATGGCCTGGGCCATATCGCCGGGCAGCTTTGCCAGGCGCTGTTGATAGGCCTGCAGCGAATAGCCCTGGCTCGCGGGACGCAGAGGCCATTTTTTCGGGTCATTGGCAATGCCTTGCTGCAGCAGGCCCATCAGAGCCAGACCGGAGTCGGGCCGCGCAGCAGCATCGCCCAGCTGCCAGCCGTCACTTGCCAGCTGATCCAGCAGGGCGATCACGGATTCCGGCGTATCGAGACCCACGCCGCTGCCCATGCGTGCCTCGCTGCCTGGGTAGTTGGCCAGTATCAGCGCGGCTTTCTTCTGCGTTGCAGGCTTGCTGCGCAGCCGACACCAGCGCCAGGCCAGCTCGGCAATCCAGGCGACGCGGTCGGGCTCGGCCTGGTAGCTGATCACATCGGTTTGCGTCAGCTCGCAGCGATGGGCCAGGCCTTTGAAGCTCATGGCGCGCGTCATGATGCGACCGTCCATCTCGGGCAACACCACCTGCATGGCAATGTCGCGCGGGCGCAGGCCCTGGCTGTCGGCCAGCCAGTCCTCGCGGTTGCTGCCGCTGGCAATCACCTGCAGCACAGGGATGTCGCCCGCCAGCGCATCGGCCGCTTCACCAGTGCGCGCATGTTCTCCCAGTGCGGCAAACGCCGTGGTGTTGAGAATGATCTGCACCTGGTGGGTGATGCACAGGGAGCGCAGCGTCTGCAGGCACAGCCCGTCCTTGAGCGACTCCAGGGCCAGCGGCAGCGGGTTCAGGCCGCGTGCGAGCAGGGCGTCGGCCATGAGGTCGAAGGCCTCGGTATTGGCCGCCAGCAGATGCGAGCGGTAGAAGACCAGCATGGCCACGGGGGCGCCGGGCGTCCAGCGTGCCTGCAGGTCGTCCAGGCCCGGAAGATGCCCTGCATCGTCAGCCAGCCAGGCTTGAGGCACATGCACGGCCACGGGGGGCAGCACCCGCACGGGCGCTCCCTCGCGGCCCTGGTTCAGGCCCCAGGCTGCCGCCATGTGCAGGAACTCGCGTGCATTGCCCAGGCCGCCGGCGCGCAGGTATTGCCATAGAGCACGGCTTTGCTCGGGCTCCAGCGTGCCCTTGGCCAGCAGCTCCGGATCTTCCTGGTTGTCGCCAGAGAACATGGCCAGCTTCTGGCCCTTGCGGCGCGCCAGCTTTTGCAGCTGCTCGATGCCGTAGGGCCAGGTGGACTCGGCTCCCAGATGATCAACGATGACCAGCCTGGCATGCTGTAGCACCTCGTCGATATACAGATCGAGCGAGGCGCTCTGGCGCAGATGCAGCAGGTTGGCCAGGCGCAGCGTGGGCGTGGAACTCGCGGCCCGGGGCTCGGCCTGCAGCCACATCCGGTAGGCATCGGCCAGCAGCGACAGCGTGGTGTCTGCGGAACTGAGCACCACCATGTCTGCAGGCGTCTGGTCCAGACGGGTGATGATGCTGTCGTCTTCGACAAAGCCGCCAGGGCGGGAGCTGAGCAGGTGCATGATTCAAAAAGATAGCTTTATCCGCTTGCCAGTAAAGCGATAGAGGCCGATTTGCTTGGATTTTATGCCTGGGCGCCCAGCAAGGCCTGGCGCAGCACGGCGGCGTCCAGCTGCTTGCCGATGAACACCAGACGCGTGGCCGCAGCTTCGCCGTCGGCCCAGGCACGGTCGAAATAGGCATCGAAGCGGCGGCCCACGCCCTGTACCAGCAGACGCATCTTCTTGCCCGGCAGCGCGGCAAAGCCCTTGACGCGCAGCACGCCATGCTGCTCCACGATGGACTGCAGGGCCAGCATCAGGCGATCACGGTCCACGGCACCCAGGTCCAGGTGCAGGGAGTCGAAGGCATCGTGGTCATGGTCTTCGTCATGGTCGTGGTGGCTGTGCTTGTCGTCGATCGACAGCTCGGCGGCGCAATGCTGGCCCAGCAGCACGTTCAGGGGCACCTGGCCCTGCACGGCTTCGATCATCTTCACACTGGCTGGCACCTCTTCGGCCACCAGGGCACGCACCTGGCCGAGTTGTTCGGCCGTGACCAGATCGGCCTTGGACAGCACCACCAGGTCGGCGGCCGAGAGCTGATCCTCGAACAGCTCGTGCAGGCTGGCGTCGTGGTCCAGATTAGGGTCGGCCTGACGCTGTTCATCGACGGCATGCGGGTTATGGGCAAACTGGCCGGCAGCCGCAGCGGGCGTGTCGACCACGGTGACCACGGAATCGACGGTGAAGACATTGGCAATATCGGGCCACTGGAAGGCCTGGACCAGGGGCTTGGGCAAGGCCAGGCCGCTGGTTTCGATCAGCAGTACATCGATGTCGGCGCGGCGCTCGGCCAGGGCCTTCATGACGGGGAAGAACTCTTCCTGCACGGTGCAGCACATGCAGCCGTTGGCCAGCTCGTAGATCTGGCCGTCGGCACCACCTTCTTCCTTGCAGCCTATGGCACAGGTCTTGAGGATTTCGCCGTCAATGCCCAGTTCGCCGAACTCGTTGACGATGACCGCTACGCGCAGACCCTTGGCCTGCTCGAGGATATGGCGCATCAGCGTGGTCTTGCCGCTGCCGAGAAAGCCGGTGACGATGGTGGCGGGGATCTTGGTGGTTTGCATGGATCTATCTCCGGTAGAGGAAAGCAAGAGAAATCAGGGGCGCTTCAAGGTGACTGGTCCGTGGACATGGCGCTCCGCGTTGACGCGGTCATGCAGCACATGGCCCTTGAGGGTGGTCACCATGTTGTCGGCATCCATGGGACCGTACCAGACGCCGTCGGGGTAGACGATCATCAGCGGGCCATGGTTGCAGGGGTACTGGCAGCCGGTCTGCAGCGGCTGCAGCTGGCTTTTCAGTCCCGGGGTTTCGCGTATCGTTCGTGTCAGCGTGGGCCATAGCTGCAGCGCTCCCTTGGCTGCGCAGCGCGGGCCAACGCACCACAGCACATGATGGCGATGCTCGGGCACCAGCGACCAGCCCTTGGGGTCGTGCTCCCATGGATCGTCGCCCAGCACCTCGGGCACATCGGGCTGGCGCAGTGCCTCTTCCACGGACCGGGCCAGCAGCTCGGTCAGGCCGGGCAGCTGCAGCAGCGGTTGACCAAACACCAGACGCGGAGAGGGCTGTGAGGAATCACGTTCTGCACGCCAGCGCATGATGAGCTTGTGCAGCCAGCGGCGCAGCGACGCCTCGTCTGGCACCATCACGGGCAGGATCAGAATGGTCCGGGCGGCGGAACACAGGTCCAGCGCCTCGTTCAGTGTGGGCTGGGCTCGGTCCACATAGGCGGTGCTCACCTGCTGCACAGGCCTGCCCGCAGCAGTCATGGCCGTCTCAAGTCGTGTGGCCAGGTCCCCGAGCTCCGTCAGGCCTGCGGTATAGGCGCCACCCCGGCTGAGCAGGATGATGGCCAGCGAAGGCGCTGCGGCTTGTTTGAGGTCGGCAGGTTGGGTGGTGGGGGGATGCTTGTTCACGGCAGTTCTCCGGCCGCGAATTCGACGGGCTGAACGCTGATCTTGCGCTCGGGGTGCAAGGCGGCGGCCAGGCGCTGCGCGGCTTCGATATTGCGCGGGCCGGGCGTGGCCTCGGCATAGCTCATCACGAAGAACCGGCGATTGCGAACGGCGGAAACCGCTTCAAGCTCCTTTTTTTGCAGCAAGAACTCGATCTTGCCCTGGGCGTCGGGCTGGCCATAGTCAATGATCACGATCCACTCGGGGTCGCGCTCTATCACGTCTTCCCAGTTGCCGCGCTGCCAGTTCTGGCTCAGGTCTGCAAAGATATTGCTGGCACCGGCTTCGTCCAGCATGGCTTGCGGCATGCCGAAGTGGCCGACGGTGACGGGAATCTCCTGGCCGCTGTCGTAGACAAAGACGCGCGGCAGTGCGCGATTGCCTTGCATCTGCTGGCGCAGCTGGGCCTGGGAGGCCCGCAGTTTGTCGATGCGTGGCTGGGTCTGCTGGAGGACGCCAAAGATGCGGCTGATGTTCTCCATGTCCAGCAATGCATCGTCCAGCGCGATGCGCTCGCGCTTTTGCACGCGGATGCAGGACTCGGACAGCACATAGGAGGCGATGCCGTGGCTGGCCAGGCGCTCCGGGGTCACGGCACCTTGGCGAAAGCCATAGCTCCAGCCGCCAAAGACAAAGTCGGCTTCGGCGCCCAGCAATACCTCCAGGTTCATGCCCTGGGATGAAAGATCGGGCAGGCGCTGCAGCCAGGGCTTGAGCTGGGGGCTGATCTCCTTGCTGGAGGGAATGCCCGAGTAGCCGACCAGGCGCCGGCCCAGACCCAGATAGAGAAAGCTCTCGGTGATGTTGACGTCGTGGGTGACGGCGCGCTGGGGAACCTTGTCATAGCGCACGGTCTGCCCGCACACCGGCAACTCCAGCGCCGGTTGATGCTGGCGCGTCGGCGCCGCAACCGCCTGCGGCTCGGGTGCTTTGTCGCAAGCGGCCAGCAGCAGTGATGCGGCCAGCAGCGCCGAGGCACAGGGGCGATTCAAGCAAATAGCTTGCATGGCAACAGGCCTGGGCAACATCAGAAGCGCATCAGAGCCGACAGCTCCACGCTGCGTCCGCGTCCCAGCAGCCATTGATTGCTGCTTTGGGCCGATGTGGCGTAGAGGCGGTTGGTCAGGTTGCGGCCCACCAGACGCAGCGTGGTGCGCGGGTTCATATCCCAGCTCAGCACGGCATCGGTCACTACATAAGAGGGCAGGCGGGTGGTGTTGGCGTTGTCGGAAAAGCGGTCGCCCACGTGGCGCAGGCCCAGCGAAGCCTGCCATGGGCCGGTGCGGTAGTGGCCCCATAGGTTGGCCGTCACGCGCGGAACGTTGCTGGGGCGGTTGCCTGCACGGTCCACACCCTTGCCGCCTTCGAGCAGACGATCGAACTTTGCATCCACATAGGACAGATTGCCTTCGAAGCGCAGTGTCTTGCTGGCATGGATGAGGCCGGTCAGCTCCAGCCCCCTGGACGACTGCTTGCCGCCCTGAACCGATAGTGCCGGACGATCGGGGTCGCGGGTGATGATGTCGTCCTTGACGATACGATAGGCCGCCACGGTCCATTCGCCACGTCCATCGGCCAGTTGCTGCTTGTAGCCGACTTCGACCTGGCGGCCCTGGCTCAGGCTGAAGCCCGATTGCGATTGGGCAATCGACAGCAGGCTGGTGACGGGGTCATGGCCGGTGCTGGTCTGCACATATGCGCTGTTGAGCGCATCGAACTTGTGGGTAAGGCCCAGGCGCCAGGAGGTGCCGTTCAGCGGCTTGTCAAAGCCCGATCCGTCCTGAATATTGTTGCGAGAGAAGGCATACCAGTCGCGGCGCATGCCGGCCATCAGCAGCCATTGCTCGCTGATCTTCCAGGCATCTTCGAGATACAGCGCATTTTGGCGGATGCTGGAGTTCATGCGCGGCAGATAGGCGTCAGGGCTGTCCCAGTAGCCATGCTGCGGGTTGAAGGCCGAAACCGTGGACTGACCGGTGTAGGGCGAGTTGCTGCTGCTGGTGAACTGGGCGTTGGAGATGTCCCAGCCCATGGCGATCTGGTGGCTGGCGGCCTTGAGGTCCAGCCCCATGCGATTGCCCGTCTGCTGCACATCGTGGCCGATTTCCAGATAGTCGGATCGCCCCACCTGACCGGTGGCAGGCTGGTAGTCGTAGGCCTCGATATTCTTCCAGTGGCGATCGGACTTGAAGTGATAGAGCTCGTTGCGCACCGTCAGCGTGTCGCTGGCACGCCACTGGGCCTTGGCACGGAAGCGCTGGTCCTTGAACTGGTCGATGGCATCGAGCACGTTGTAGTTCTTGTTGCGCAGTTCCTTGACGATCTGCCCGTCGATCACGGGCGAGCCGAAATAGCGCTCGGGCTTTTGCTGGCTGATGTCGGCACTGAGGTCCACGGTCAGATCATTGCGCGGAGTCCAGCGCAGCGCGCTCATCAGCTTGCCGCTGCTGGCCTTGCCCAGCTCGCGCTCGCCGTCGGTGCGGTCGCCATAGGCATCGAGTCGGTAACTCAGGGTCTCGCCCAGTGCGCCACTGGCGCCGATGCCGGCATAGGCCTTGCCGTGGCTGCCTGCTCCCAGCAGCACTTCGGTGGAGCGTTCGCGGCTGGGCTGCTTGCGGATGGCATTCATGGTGGCACCTGTGGTGCCGCTGCCATACATCAGCGATGCGGGGCCGCGCAGCACTTCGATGCGCTCATAGCCCCAGCTGTCGCCCGGATAGTTGACGGTGCCCGAGGCCACGCCCAGCATGATGCCGTCCTCTGCAATGCCGATGGAGTTCACTCCACTGAAACCGCGACTTGAAAAAGACAGCCCGCCGTTGCCAGGGGCGCCCGAGGCGCTCAGGCCCACGGTGCGAGTGACGGCGTCGGAGACCCGGTAGTCAGCACGCTCGTCGATCTGCAGCGAAGACACGCCGCTGACACTGGCCGGAAGGTCCAGCACGGGTACGTCCACATGGGACGCTGTGGTTGCCGGCTGGCTGGTCTGCAACTCATGCGAGTGCAGACGGTTTTCCCGCACCGTGACTTCGGGCAGGGACTGCTGGGCCATGCCTACGACCGGGCAGAGCAAGAGCAGCTTGAGTGCGGTGCTGCCTAGATGGCGCAGGTGAGACTTGGAGTTGAGGACGGAATGAAAAGCAGCAGAGGTTTGTGGATGAGAGCACATATCACGAGGCCGAAACTGCCTGAAGGGATAGCTGTGCCGCAGACAGGTCCGCCTTTTTCAGGCATGACGCAATCCACTTTCTGGCCGCTATCCGCACCCCGCAGACAGTTTTCGTAAATACCGCCCCGAGGGGCGGAGTTGAGTCATCGGCAGGCCGGTCTCCGGGCTCACAGGCAATTCATCGCTGAATTCACGACTCGCCTTCCCGAAAGATGCAGACCGTCGCGAGGCGAGGGGCCGGATCATGTCCAGTGGCTGCGAGCGCCGATGCGCTCGCATGAGTGTGTTGACCTGTTTACCGTTGCGGGGGCAGCCAAGGCTTCCTGAGCTTGCGATCAGACCTTGTTCCCGTTTCACTCGCGTTCAAGCGAGCACCTTCCGAAACGAAGCGCCATCAAGGCGCCGCGAGAGTTTATCAGTCCCCGGGCGAAACGCGCAGGGATTTAGAGCAACTCGTCCGGCATGAACTCGATCAGCGGTCTGCCGCTGCGCTCGCTCAGGCGTACCTGGGCACGTACGCCGTAGACTTCGGCAATGGTCTGAGCGGTCAGCACCTGGGCCGGTGTGCCCTGTGCCACCAGCTCTCCTGCCTTGAGCAGGTACAGGCGGTCGCAGTAATGGGCAGCCAGTGGCAGCTCGTGCAGCGCGGCCAGCGTGGTCAGGTCCAGGCTGCGGATCAGGTTCATCAGCTCGAACTGGTGGCGTACATCCAGGTGGTTGGTGGGCTCGTCCAGCACCAGCAGCCTGGTCTGCTGGGCCAGTGCCCTGGCCATGAGCACGCGCTGCTTTTCGCCCCCTGACAGGGTGGAGAACATGCGCTGTGCCAGCGACTGGGCATGGACCTGAGCCAGGGACTGGGCGACGATGCGGAAGTCCTGCTCGCTGTCCCGGGCGAAAGAGCTCTGGTGCGGCGTGCGGCCCATGAGCACCACATCGCAGACGCGCAGATCGAACTCGCTAGCGTTTTCCTGGGTCAGCACTGCCATGGCGCGGGCATTGTCGCGGGCGCTGCGCTGCCAGATGTCCTGTCCGTCTATGCAGACCGCGCCGCTGGCAGGCCTGAGCATGCGGTAGATCATGCGCAGCAGGGTGGACTTGCCGCTGCCGTTGGGGCCGAGCAAGCCGACCAGTTCGCCATGCCGGATATGCAGGCTGATGTCCTTGACTATGGATGCGGCAGCCGTCTGCCAATGCAGGCCGCTGGCCTCCAGCAGGCAGGAAGAGCTGGGTGCGGAACTCACGGATTACCCTTTTCCCGCACGCTCTTGCGGCAAAGCATCCAGACAAAGAAGGGGCCACCCAGCAACGAGGTGATGACACCCACGGGTACTTCGGCGGGGGCAAAGCTGATGCGCGAGAACACATCGACCCAGATCAGAAAGATGGCGCCTGTGAGCGCGGCCACAGGCAGCACGCACCGGTGCTCGGAGCCGACCAGCATGCGGGCGACATGGGGCACGATGAGGCCGACAAAGCCGATCGGACCCGTCAGTGCCACCAGCACGCCCGTTACCATCGAGACCAGAACGAATAGCCAGCGCCTGGTGCGGGTGGTATCCACCCCCAGCGTGGTCGCGGTTTCTTCGCCTGCCAGCAGCGCATTGAGCGAGCGGGCCTGTGCCAGCAGCAGGGCCACGCCCGCAGCCAGCAGGGCGGCCGGCAGGCCCAGCTCCTGCCAGCGGGTTCCAGCCAGGCTGCCCAAGGTCCAGGTGAGCACGGAATTGGCCAGCTCGCGCTGATCGGCCGTCAGCACAATCAGACTGGTGACGCCGCCCAGGCAGTAGGCAATGGCCACGCCGCCCAGAATGAGTCGCGATGCCTGCAGTCGTCCATTGGCATGGGCCAGGAAATACACGGCCACACAGGCCAGCAGCGCACCGCTGAAAGCGCCCAGCGGTAAGGCCAGTTCGCCGGCAAATGCCAGTGCGCCGAAGGCCAGCACGCTCACTGCCCCCACCGACGCACCGGATGAAACGCCCAGCAGATAGGGGTCGGCCAGCGGATTGCGCACCATGGCCTGCATGGCAACGCCCACCAGCGCAAGGCCTGCGCCGGTCAGGGCTGCTAGCAATACGCGCGGCAGGCGCACGCGCCAGACAATCTGGTACTGGGCGCTGCTCCAGCTGCCGGAAGGCCAGTCCAGGCCCAGGCGCTGACCCAGCTCGTAAGCCGTGATTTGCCAGGCTTGCCCGGGGGCGATCCGTACCGGCCCCAGGGTGATGGCCAGAGTCAGAGACAGCAGCAGCACTGCCGTCAACACGGCCAGCCACAGCTTCAGCTGATGGCGTTGCTGGACGAACATCTGTGTCAACGGCTGGGTCATGGCTGAAGCCAGGCGGGCATGGTGCCGGCAGGCCCAAAGCGGGAGGCGAAAGCCTGTGCGAGGTGTCTCATTGTCATCAGCCAGGGCAGAGGGTCTGCATGCTGGTGACGAGATCGGGCGGAGGGCGGGCCTCGCAGCCTGTTGCCGTCACGCTGCTCCCCGCAGACGCTCGTTGCACATGCCGACTGCCGGAACTGGGCCCGGGCGGTCAGCGCTCAACAGGCCGGTATCCGGGCTGGCAGATTGCGCGAGGCATGTCACTTCGCCTTCCCGGCGTTCCCGCGCACCTCCGAAGAGGCCACGTAGAACATCAGTGGCGGGCTTGTGCAAGCGCAAAAGCCATGAAGTGATTCGATCTGCTTACCGTTGCGGGGGCAGCCAAGGCTTTGAACCTTGTTCCCGTTTAACCCGATGAAGTACCGGGCACCTGTTGCATGGGGAAAAAAGCCTGCGGCATCGCAATGCCGTGACTTGTTTCGCTGAAAAATTATATAGCAGCGCATCCAGACATCGTCTGGGAGATCTGGGTGATTCCTTTGAGGCGTCGAGGCGCAGAGACGGGGTGGCCATCGCGTTCAGCGCGACGCCGGTGCTGCAAGGCACAGAGTTCATGCCCTGTGTCGACACCGTCTGCGATCGATATCCGATGCCCAAACAGGCTGCAGCCGCCTGAAATGTCGGTGGCGACTGCTTTTGAGTGGCCGCAGTCAAAACTGAGCTGATATTTGTGCATAAAAATAGAGGCTGAGACAGCCCCCTGATTTTGAGGACACCATGAGCATCTGGTCCATCGACGCACAGACCGTCACCCACAGCATTCAGCTCGCTGTTGCGCCGGTTTTTTTTTCTGACTGCCGTGGCCGGCATGATTGGCTCCGTAGCGGGGCGGCTGGCCCGCATCATTGACCGGGCCCGCAAGCTGGAGGAAAGCCTGCGCACCCTGGACGATCACGACCTGATCGCCCGCCATCTCAAGGAGCTGCATTTTCTGCGCGAGCGCGGGCGGCTGGCCAACGTCTCCATCGCGCTGCTGACGCTGTGCGGCATGTGCATAGGGCTGACCATCGTGCTGCTGTTCGTGGGCCAGGCCTACGGCGTCAGCGGCCACGGCTATGCCGTTTTCAGCTTTCTGCTGGGGGTGCTGGCCTTTGTGCTGGCGCTGTGCTGCTTCCTCTGGGAGACCATCATGGCGACACGCATTCTGGACTTTCATATGCTCACCCAGGCCAGGGCGGCCGTGCGCCATGTGGAGTCCGAGCATCGCCCCTGATTGCGCTGCGAGACATGTTTTTCCTGCCTCTGATCCTGGTGCCCATCGTCTTTCTGATGGCACTTGCTCGCCTCTATCAGATTCCCGTGCAGCTGTGTTCGGGCCGGTTGCTGCTGGTCGAGCGCGGCAGGCCGGTCTTGCGTCTGACCACCTTGCTGGCCTATGCCGGCCTGCTGGCAGGTAGCGGGGCATTGCTTGCGGCCTTGGTGTATGCAAGCTTTTTCGCGGCCGACCGATGGTCGGCCTATCTGCATCTGGTGCCTTATCTGGCGCTTTATCCCTTTCTCTACCTGGCGGCTGCCTGGGTGTTCTATTACGGCCTGAAAAAGTCTTCAGCAGACTGAGCTAGTCCTTCATGGGCTCCAGCCAGGCAGCTGCGGCATGGATGATGCAGTCGGTCAGGCGTTGCAGGCTGGCCTGGGCATTGCGGGTATGGGCCCAGTACATGGGGATGTGGAGATCTCTGCCCGGGAGCAGTTCCGTCAAATCGCCACTGGCCAGCTGCGGGGTGATCAGCTGGGCCGGGTGCATGCCCCAGCCCATGCCCAGTTCCACGGCACGTGTGTAGCCCTGGTTGGAGGGCAGAAAGTGACGCGCATTGTTGCGCCGTCCGTCCAGCCCCAGGCCGTGCAGCCATTGGTCCTGCAGGCTGTCCTTGCGGCCGTAGTACATCATTGGCGCCTTGGCCAGCATCTGGGCCAGCTCCCGATCCGACTCGGCCTGGGCCAGGTGGCGCTGCACAAACTCCGGGCTGGCCACGGCGATATAGCGCATGCGGCCCAGCGGCCAGGTGTTGCAGCCTGCAATCGCCGAGCCCGTGGCCGTGACGGCGGCCATGACTTCGCCTTCCTTGATGCGTTTGGCCGTGTGGTCCTGGTCGTCAATGCTGATGTCCAGCAGCTCGTTGCCATCCTGCGTGAAGGCCGCCATGGCATCTATGAACCAGGTCGACAGGGAGTCGGCATTGACCGCCAGCTTCAGCGTGGGCAGGGCGGTCTGTCCTTCGGGGACCAGCTCGGGGTTCTTGCGTCGCAAATCGTTTTCCAGCAGCGCCACCTGCTCCACATGCAGGCACAGGCGTCGGCCGGCCTCCGTGCCGGTGCAAGGCGTGCCGCGCAGCACCAACACCTGCCCCACGCGTTCCTCGAGCAGCTTGATGCGCTGGGAGATGGCGGAGGGGGTGACATGCAGCTTGCGCGCCGCACGCTCGAAGCTTCCCTCGCGCAATACAGCGGCAAGCGCTTCCAGTCCCGCGTAGTCCAACATTAGAAATTCTTCATTGAATTGAGTAAATGTAATTTTACTTAATTGCTTCGCAGAGCAAGAATCCGGGCCGGTTTGGAGGAGTCAGCGACTCATGGACATGACAACTAATTTCTATTCCGCCTGGATTGCAGGCTTTACGGTGTGTGCTTCGCTCATCGTTTCCATAGGTGCCCAGAACCTGTATGTGCTGCGACAGGCAGTGCATGGCGAACATGTGAAGGCCTGCGTGGCTCTGTGTGTGCTCAGCGACGGGCTGCTGGTTGCGCTGGGGGTGGCCGGCATGGCGCAGATGCTGGCCAGCTATCCGGCATTGGCCCAGTATCTGACGCTGGGTGGCGCCGCATTCTTGCTGGCCTATGGCCTTTTCGCCTTGCGGCGCATGTGGCTGGCCCCGGATGCCGCCATGGAGGCCGGCGAGCGCAGGGCTGCACCACGCGGAATGATGAGCGTGCTGGCTGCGCTGGCAGCCATCACTTTGCTCAATCCTCATGTGTACCTGGATACGGTGTTGCTGATGGGCTCGATTGGCGCCCAGCAGGAGGGTGCGGGCCGCTGGTCCTACGTGATGGGGGCAGCCTCGGCCAGCTGCCTCTGGTTTGTGCTGCTGGCGATGGCGGGGCGCCGTCTCAAGCACTTGTTTGCCAACCCCGGTGCCTGGCGCGTCATGGACGGTATCACCGGTGTGATGATGCTGTGTCTGGCCTGGTGGGTGGCAAACAGCGCTTTGGGAATGGAGATTTGAGTCTCAAGTTGCGCCAGCGCCATTCATTGCAGGCTCTTTCACACCCCCACATCGGGTTTCAAGCCTCTGCGGCTTGTTCCCACAGACCCACGGCTTCGATGAGGTTCCAGCTATTGCATTCAATGCGGTAGTGGCCTGTGGCTCCGGTCTTCTGGCTCTGGCCCTCGATCACCACAATATGCCTGCCATGGCGCTGGGCTTCGGAGAGCGGGCGGATCTTGTCATAGTTGTGCCTCTCGGCAATGTCGCCACGAAAGGCAATCGTCACTTGCTCGCGCCGGGGGAAGTAGTCCTTGGCATATTTGTCCAGAGTGCGATCGGCAACCAGCGTGGCCATATCGGGCGAGGTGGCGGAAGAAGCGTTCATCGTGTCTCCTCAAGAGTGGACTCTTGTTTGTGTGCGGAATCTGAGCCGGTTTATGACGTAATTGTTGCATTTTGTTTCCAGTGGCGCCAGTGCCAACCTCCATGACAAAAGGCAGACCTCGTCCTGCATCAACTCCGGCCGGGCGGTCGCACGGCGGAACCGCCTTATGGCGCAGACAACGGCAGCTGCAGACCTGTCTTGATGCGCTCCAGCGCGATCGAGGTGCTGTAGCGGCGAATGTTTTCGTCCCCTTCGAACAGGCGTTTGCAGATGGCCTGGTAATCATCCATGTCGGTTGCCGTGACGACCAGGATGTAGTCGGTTTCGCCCGTCACATAGAAGCACTGCTGCACAGCCGCTTCGTCGGCGATACGCGCCCTGAAGCCGCGCGACAGATCCGGCCTGTCATTGACCAGCTGCACGGTGATGACCGCAGTCAGCGTGCGGCCCACCTTGACGGGCTCCAGCACGGCCACATTGGCGGCAATCACCCCGGTTTCCTGCAATCGTTTGATGCGCCGCTGCACGGCTGGGGCCGAGAGGTTGATGTGCTCAGCAATCAGACGCTGCGGCATGAGGTTGTCACGCTGGAGCAGGGCAAGAATCGCGTGGTCAAAGGAGTCCAGGTCGGCAGCAGGCATGGTGTTGGATGGGTTGAGAGCGAATCTTGCAGATTCAGGGCTGAAAACGAGCAAATTTCGCGGGTGACATGCAATATCGTACTCACCTATGTCAAAGAACAGCTGGAATCATTGGTGGCCCGTGTTGGCCGTGTTGGGCTCGGTCACTGCACTCGGGCTGGGGACTTCGCTGGCCAAGCAGCTGTTTCCCCTGATCGGTGCCCAGGGCACATCGGCACTGCGAGTGGGCTTTGCAGCGTTGATTCTGGTGTGTGTCTGGCGGCCTTGGCGCTGGTCGCTCAACCGTCAGCAGGCACAGGCTCTGCTGATTTTCGGCATGGCACTGGGCGGCATGAATCTGATGTTCTACATGGCGCTGCGCGATATTCCGTTTGGCCTGGCCGTGGCCATCGAGTTTTCGGGACCGCTGGCCGTGGCCATCTACTACTCACGACGCGCTTTGGACTTTGTCTGGCTGGCGCTGGCGGTTGTCGGCCTGGCACTGATTCTTCCTCTGGGTGGCAGTGCTTCGGGCCTCAACCTGTCCCCGGTGGGTATTGCCTGCGCGCTCGGAGCCGCCATCTGCTGGGCCTCCTACATCGTGCTGGGGCGCAGGCTGGGCCATATCCCCAGCGGCCAGGCCGTCTCCCTGGGCTTGCTGTGCGCGGCGTTGGTGGTGGTGCCGTTTGGTGTGGCAGAGGCTGGAGTCAAGTTGCTGACGCCGTCGATTCTGCTGTTCGGGTTGATGGTGGCGGCCATCTCCAGTGCCTTGCCTTACTCACTGGAAATGCTGGCTCTGCGCCGTCTGCCGCCTGCCACTTTCGGCATCGCGCTGGCGACCGAACCGGCCATTGCAGCACTGATGGGCATGCTGCTGCTCAGCGAGAACCTGACGGCCACGCAGTGGACCGCCATTGCCTGCATCATGGCAGCGGCCATGGGCAGTGCCGTGACGCGCGCAGGTACCAAATCGCCCGCAGTGGATGCTTCGGCAGCCACTTCCGGATGAATACCCATGCTATGAAAAGAGATGCTGCTAGCGCTTGCTCATCAATGCTTTGCCGAAATATTTCTAGTGAATAACCCTTGGAATTTAAGCGGCAAGCTCTGTTTTCTGTAGCTGCAATGGTTCGAAACGCTGCTTGTGCAGCGTTTTTTGTTGCCGCCCAGATTGCCTATAAAGCGATGTTCCGATCAGTTTTGCTAGTCGTCGAAATCTTGAATGATGGCAGATAGATAGGGGGCTTTATTGCTTCCATGAGGACAGACTTCTATGCTCATTTCGAGTCATATTTTTTTGACCGATTTTTGCGCTATCCGGTTTGCGGTTTTGGCTGTCGTGGCTACTGCGTATTTGTAGGAATCTCGGTCTATTCAAATTAGGAGCGAGGTGCTACAACGGACGCACACGGTAACGAATGCCTTGCAACTTTGCGGCACTGATTCGAGCCCTGGTGCCGCCACGGGAGGTCATATGGATGTCATCAGCAATTCCGCAGCACGCTACGTTCGCCTGCGTGAAGAAGAAATGTCGCTGGACGAGTACCTTAGCCTTTGCCAGCGTGATCCCATGGCCTACGCCGGAGCCTCGCAGCGCATGCTGTCCGTCATCGGTGAGCCCGAAATGGTGGATACCCGCAACGATCCCGTGCTGTCGCGTCTGTTTGCCAACAAGGTCATCCGCCGCTATCCCGCATTCTCTGAGTTCTACGGCATGGAAGATGCCATCGAGCAGGTGGTGAGCTTCTTTCGCCATGCGGCCCAGGGCCTGGAGGAACGCAAACAGATTCTCTATCTGCTGGGACCTGTGGGCGGCGGTAAAAGTTCGATTGCAGAGCGTCTCAAATACCTGATGCAAAAGGCACCGTTCTACGCGCTCAAGGGATCGCCTGTGAACGAGTCGCCACTGGGTTTGTTCGACCCCGTGGAAGACGGCCCGGTGCTGGAAGACGAGTTCGGCATTCCGCGCCGCAGTCTGCAGCATGTACTCTCGCCCTGGGCCGTGAAGCGGCTGGAGGAATTCGGCGGAGACATTCGCCAGTTCCGAGTGGTCAAACGCTACCCCAGCATTCTCAAGCAGATAGGCATTGCCAAGACCGAGCCCGGCGATGAGAACAACCAGGATATTTCCAGCCTGGTGGGCAAGGTGGACATCCGCAAGCTGGAGAACTTTTCGCAGGACGACACCGACGCCTACAGCTACTCCGGCGGCTTGTGCCTGGCCAATCAGGGCCTGCTGGAGTTCGTGGAAATGTTCAAGGCTCCGATCAAGGTGCTGCACCCCCTGCTGACGGCCACGCAGGAAGGCAATTACAAGGGCACGGAAGGCTTTGGCGCGATTCCGTTTGACGGCGTGGTGCTGGCGCACAGCAATGAAAGCGAATGGAAGGCCTTCCGCAACAACCGCAACAACGAGGCGTTTCTCGATCGTATCTACATTGTCAAGGTGCCTTACTGCCTGCGCGTGAGCGAGGAAGTCCGCATCTACGAGAAGCTGATCCGGGAGTCTTCGCTGGCCAACGCCATCTGCGCGCCTGGCACGCTCAAGATGATGGCGCAGTTCTCCGTGCTCACGCGCCTCAAGGAGCCAGAGAACTCCAGCATCTTCAGCAAGATGCAGGTCTATGACGGCGAAAGTCTCAAGGACACTGATCCGCGCGCCAAAAGCTATCAGGAATACCGTGACTACGCGGGCGTGGACGAGGGCATGGAGGGCATCTCCACCCGCTTTGCCTTCAAGATACTGGCCAAGGTCTTCAATTACGACAGCACCGAAGTGGCGGCCAATCCCGTGCACCTGATGTATGTGCTGGAGCGGCAGATCGAGCGCGAGCAATTTCCGGCCGAGCTGGAGACCAAGTACATAGGTTTCATCAAGGAATATCTGTCCCAGCGCTATGCCGAGTTCATCGGCAAGGAAATCCAGACTGCCTATCTGGAGAGCTATAGCGAGTACGGTCAGAATATCTTTGACCGCTACGTCACCTACGCCGATTACTGGATTCAGGACAGCGAATACCGCGACACCGATACCGGCGAGGTGTTCGATCGCAATGCGCTCAATGCCGAGCTGGAGAAGGTGGAAAAGCCGGCCGGCATTGCGAACCCCAAGGACTTCCGCAACGAGATCGTCAACTTCGTGCTGCGGGCCAGGGCCAACAACCAAGGCAAGAACCCCAGCTGGACCAGTTACGAGAAGCTGCGCGTGGTGATCGAGAAGAAGATGTTCTCCAACACCGAGGAGTTGCTGCCGGTGATCAGCTTCAACGCCAAGGCCAGTGCCGAAGATGCGCGCAAGCATGAGGACTTCGTCACTCGCATGGAAGCCAAGGGCTATACGCCCAAGCAAGTGCGTCTGCTTTGCGAGTGGTATCTGCGCGTGCGCAAGAGCAGCTGACAGCGGTGTCGGTGGCCCGGCACGGCCACCGACAGGACGGTTGAGTTGAGAACAGCCCCTGGAGATGGGAGCACAGATGGCACTGCATATCATCGACCGCAGGCTCGCAGGCAAGAATAAATCGGTGGGCAACCGCGAGCGGTTTGTGCGGCGTTTCAAAGAGCAGATCGCGGAGGCGGTGCGCAAAGCCGTGTCTGCGCGCGACATCCGCCATATCGATCAGGCGGAAAGCATCACCATTCCGAAAAAAGACATTCAGGAGCCGGTCTTCAGGCATGGTCAGGGCGGTATCCGCGATATGGTGCTGCCTGGCAATCGCGAGCATGTGCGCGGTGACCGCATTGCCCGGCCGCCTGGTGGGGGCGGCGGTTCGGGGTCGCAGGCCAGCGATAGCGGTGAGGGGCAGGATGACTTCACTTTCACCTTGACCAAGGAAGAGTTCATGGAGCTTTTCTTTGAAGATCTGGCGCTGCCGCGCCTGCTGCGCAACCACATCGGCAATACCTTGCAATACAAGACAAGGCGCGCCGGCTACAGCCATGACGGCACGCCCAGCAATCTGGCGCTGGTGCGCACGATGCGCGGCGCCCTGGGGCGGCGCATTGCGCTGACCAAAGCTCCGCACCGTGAGCTCAAGGTACTGGAAGAACAGCTTGAAGCTCTGCTGGCGCAGGATGACGGCACCAGTGAGTCAGTAGCCGAGCTGCAACGCCGTATCGATACCTTGCGTGAGCGTATCGGCGCAGTGCCTTTCCTTGAACAACTGGATCTGCGCTTTCGCAATCGCAGCAAGGTGCCCGTGCCCAGCAGCCAGGCCGTGATGTTCTGCGTGATGGACGTGTCCGGCTCCATGGATCAGGAGCGCAAGGAGCTGGCCAAGCGCTTTTTCATCCTGCTGTATCTGTTTCTCACAAGGCATTACGACAAGATCGAGATTGTTTTCATCCGCCACCACACCCAGGCGGCGGAAGTCACCGAAGACGAGTTCTTTCACTCCACGGAAAGCGGCGGCACGGTAGTCAGCAGCGCGCTGGTCCTGCTCGAACAGATCATCAGGGCCCGCTACCCGGTCAACGACTGGAATATCTATGTCGCCCAGGCCAGCGATGGCGACAACTTCAGCGACGACGGCGGCAAATGCCACAGCCTTCTGGCCGAAAGAATATTGCCGCTGGTGCGCTACTACGCTTACCTGCAAGTGGTGCTCGAGGAGCAGAGTCTCTGGGAAGAGTACAGCCGCCTGCTACCGCTGTTCCCCCATTTCGCCATGCGCAAGGTATCGGCAGCCAACGAGATCTACCCGGTGTTCCGCGATCTCTTCAAGAAGGATGGGGTATCGATATGAACCTCAATCTCTATCCCGTGCTGGATCTCAGCGCCAGCAGAAAGGCCGGAAATTCGCATGCCCAGGGGGAGCCGCGCTTTCGCGATGTGCCGCAGGCACCTTTGATGGCATCCCAGCGACCGGCGTCTCCCTTGCCCGACCCCAGCGACTGGACTTTCGAGCTGATCGAACAGTATCACGCGGCGATTGCTGCCACGGCTGAGCGCTACGGCCTGGATACCTATCCGAATCAGCTGGAGATCATCACGGCCGAGCAGATGATGGATGCCTATTCCAGCGTGGGCATGCCGGTCAATTACCGGCACTGGAGCTATGGCAAGGAGTTTCTGGCCACGGAGCGCCGCTACCGACGAGGCCATATGGGATTGGCCTATGAGATCGTCATCAATGCCAACCCCTGCATCAGCTATCTGATGGAGGAGAACAGCACGGCCATGCAGGCCCTGGTGATTGCGCATGCGGCCTATGGACACAACAGCTTTTTCAAGAACAATTATCTGTTTCGCATGTGGTCCGACGCGGGCAGCATCATCGACTATCTCGTCTATGCGCGCGACTATGTGGCGCAATGCGAGGAACGCTATGGCTTCGACACCGTGGAGCAGTTGCTGGATTCCTGCCATGCGTTGTCGAACTTTGGTGTGGACCGCTATTGCCGTCCCTCGCATAAAAGCCTGTCGCGCGAGCGCGCCGAGAGAGAGGCACGTGAAGCCTATGTGCAGCAACAGGTCAATGTGCTGTGGCGCACGCTTCCTGCCCGAAGGGACAAGGACAAGGACAGCACGACGCAAGGCAGCGAGCGCTTTCCCAGAGAGCCCGAAGAGAACATCCTCTATTTCATCGAGAAGAACGCTCCCTTGCTCGAACCCTGGCAACGAGAGATCGTGCGCATCGTGCGCAAGATCGCCCAGTATTTCTATCCGCAGCGCCAGACTCAGGTGATGAACGAGGGCTGGGCCACCTTCTGGCATTACACATTGCTCAACACTCTGTATGACGAGGGTTGGCTGACCGATGGCGTGATGCTGGAGTGGCTGTCATCGCATACCAATGTGATCTACCAGCCGCCCGCTGGCCACCGGGCCTTCAGCGGCATCAATCCTTATGCGCTGGGCTTTGCCATGTACCGTGATATTCGGCGGATCTGCGAAAAGCCGACCGAGGAAGATCGCCGCTGGTTTCCCGACATGGCTGGTACGCCCTGGCTGCCGGCGCTGCACCACGCCATGCGCAATTACAAGGACGAGAGCTTTGTCGGCCAGTTTCTGAGCCCGCACCTGATACGCGACATGCGTTTGTTCTCTCTGCACGATGACCCTGAGGAACGTGATGTTCTGGTCAGTGCCATTCACGATGAAGATGGCTACCGCACACTGCGCCAGTTGCTGTCTCAGCAATACGACCTGGGGACGCGCGAACCCAATATTCAGGCCTGGAGTGTGAATCTGCGCGGCGACCGCAGTCTTACTCTGCGGCATACCCAGTACCAGGGCAGGCCGCTGGCAGAAGATGCACAGGAGGTTCTCAAGCATGTGGCTCGCCTGTGGGGATTTGGCGTGCATCTGGAAAGCGTCAACGGCGATGGCGAGACACCGGTTTTGCTGCACTCGGTGCCTGCACCCTCGCATTGAGAAATCTCAAGTGGAAGTTGCTTTAAGCCCTTGCCTGTAGAGCGCTATAAGCGATCAAATCAAAAGAAAAAGCGCTGCAGAAGCAGCGCTTTTTTCTGGCTCAGGTCGTCAAGTGTGGCCGGTGGCCGGTTCTGTCCGGCCCCGGGGCCACAGCAGGTGCCTGTGCCCACCGTGCTCTTCGCAGCGCGACCGTCATCCCCTGTAGAGGATGGGGGGCACCAACGTTTCTAAGGCCTTTGCGAATCAGAACGCGGGAACCACGGCGCCCTTGTACTTTTCCTGAATGAACTTCTTGGTGTCTGCAGAGTGCAGAGCGCTCATCAGCTTGGCAATGTCGGCGCCGTTGGCGCGATCCTTGCGGGCCACCACGATATTGGTGTAGGGCGAATCGGCACCTTCGATGAACAGGGCATCCTTGGTGGGGTTGAGCTTGGCTTCGATTGCGTAGTTGGTGTTGATCAGGGCCAGGTCGACATCAGCCAGTGCGCGGGGCAGCAAAGGCGCTTCCAGTTCCTTGAACTTCAGCTTCTTGGGGTTCTTGACGACGTCCAGAGCAGTGGGGGTCAGGCTCTTGGGATCCTTGAGCTCGATCAGACCATGCTTGGCCAGCAGAATCAGTGCACGGCCGCCGTTGGAGGGGTCGTTGGGAATGGCCACGGTAGCGCCATTCTTCAGATCCTTGATGTTCTTGATCTTGCTGGAGTAGGCACCGAAGGGCTCCACATGAACCTTGCCGTTGGGTACGGCCACCAGCGAGGTCTTGCGGTCCTTGTTGTAGCTGTCCAGATAGGGCTGGTGCTGGAAGAAGTTGGCATCCAGCTGCTTGTCTTCCACGGCAGCATTGGGCTGCACGTAGTCGCTGAACTCCTTGATTTCCAGATCGATGCCCTGAGCCTTCAGTGCGGGCTTGATGTGATTGAGGATTTCGGCGTGAGGAACGGCCGTGGCGCCCACCTTGAGCACGTCAGCAGCCTGGGCCGACAGCGCCAGAGTGGCAATAGCGATAGCAGAGAGAGCTTTCTTCAACATTGGTTCTGACCTTCTTCAGCAAGTTGCAATAAATTCCGGGCCTCATCTGGACCGCAGCGAACTAAGGTGCATAGTCTAGTGCCGTGTACCGACGTCTGCAGGACATTTTTCTTATTTGGTTATAAGAGCGTCGTTTTTTATACAAAATCTGATTTCGATTGACTGCCATGAATCCCGAAATGCTGGAGCGCCTGGTGCGCGTGCCTATGCCTTATGGCAAGTACAAGGGCCGTTTGATTGCCGATCTGCCCGGCAACTACCTCAACTGGTTTGCCCGCGAGGGCTTTCCCAAGGGCGAGATCGGTCAGTTGCTGGCCTTGATGCAGGAGCTTGACCACAACGGACTCAGCGCCTTGCTGGAGCCCATTCGCAAGGCTGCAGGGCTGCCGCCAAGAGCACAGGAATAGGCAAGAGAGGGCTGGCTGCGGTCGGCCAGATGAATATGCGGCAGGCGGGCCTGCAAAAGCCCTGGCAGTTTGCCTTTGGCCGGAAGCAGGTGACTGGCCCTTGGGCTTGGCCGACTGCGGCCGCGGCCAGGCCGCGAGTCTCCAAAATGACCTGCTTTGGCCTTGACGGCGTTGTCAATCATAGGCTCTGGACATATACAGATGCAGCTGGTCGCAGGGTATGGCCTCAAGCCTCGGAGTCTTGCGAGAGGTCCGAATGCTGAACAATGCGTCCCTTGCCTGCATGTTTGGCCGAGTACATGGCCTCGTCCGCACTCTGCATCAGGTTGGCCGAGGAACTATCTGCGGTGCTGATGGAGATACCGATGCTGCTGCCGACTTGCACCATCACTCCACCATTCAGTGCAATGGGCTGGCGCACGGCTTCCATGCAGCGCTTCATGACAGACATGGCCTCACCGGGAGTGTGCAAGCCCGATAGCAGCACCACGAACTCATCGCCGCCCAGGCGGGCAACGCAGTCGCCGGCACGAGCCTGGGCCGTCAGTCGGGCAGCCACCACACGTAAAACCTCATCGCCTGCGTCGTGACCCTGGGTGTCGTTGACCTGTTTGAAACCATCCAGATCCATGAAGCACACTGCAAGCATCTGGCCGTCTGCCAGCTCCTGGTTCAGCGTTTCCTCAAGTGCTCGGCGGTTCGCCAGACCCGTCAGAGCGTCGTGGTTGGCAAGGTGATTGGCGGCTTGTTCGCCTCGCTTGAGGGCGTCAATGTCCACCAGAATCCACAGCGACTCTTCGGCATTCAGCAGTGTGCCGGATGCATCCACCCACAAAAGCTTGCCCTCGGCATTCTGCACCTGGAACTGAGCGTGAAATTTGCCCCGAGCCAGCAAAGAGCCATAGGCTTTTTCGCCGATACGCCTGTAAGAGGCTTCGTCGGGGTAAAGCATGCGCGTGGATGCACCCTGCAGTGCAGCTGCTGGCTGCTTGAGCAGACGGCGCATGGCGGGGTTGGTCCAGACGATCTTGCGCTCGCGCAGGCGAGCCATGCCGATCAGGTCATTGTTGATGACCAGTTCCTGCTCTTTGCGGATGCGGCGTTCACGCTGCTGCAGCCGGTACAGGGCTACCGAACCCAAAGCAATCAGGGCAATGCACAAGCCGGCGAGACCCCATGCACGCCAGGCGGAGGCGCGCCACATGGCCATATAGGCTTCCGTACCCAGCCCGGTAAACACCGTCAGAGGATATCCGGGCAGCCGATGGTAGGCCGTGATGCGCTCCACGCCATCGATCAGGGTCGGTGTGATGTACCAGCCTTCCTCGCTGTTGCGGCTGATGGCCTGGTGATATTCGGACGAGACAGCGGCCTTGCCGATACCTGCGTCGGCATCCTGGCTTGCAGCCGGATAGCGCGCGACCAGCAGTGCCTGATCGGTGCGCAATGCCATGGCGCTGCTGGTGCCGAACGACTGGCGCTGGAATAGCTGGTGAAAATGTTCGGCCGCGACAATGGCATAGACGATGCCCTGAAACTGGCCGCCCTCGGCCTGAAGACGCCTTGCCAGCACGATAGACCATTTTCCGAAGGAGTGGCTGATCAGAGGCTCGGACACCACCATTCGGTCCGTTGCGCGGGCTTGAGCGAAATAGGCGCGTTCCGCCACTGAAAACGGCACATCAATTTCGCTGGGAGTGATGAGTACCTCGCCAGCACTGTCTGTGATGCGCAGGGCGGTGACAAAAGGAATCAGGGCACGCTGTTCCTGAAGCATTTCGTACAAGGCAAAGTTGGCCGCGGAAAGTCCGTCAAGGCTGCGTGCGCGGTAACGACTGGCAATCGATGACAGAGCGTTGTCCACCAGTCGCACCTCTGCAGCCAGCTCCAAGCTCAGGCTGCGCGCTTGGTGCCTGGTGACGGCTACTCCCAGGTCCATGTCCGCGCGGTAATTGGCATGCACGCCAAGCCAGGTGGCAAAGCACAGCAAGGCCGCTACCAGCAGGTTGCCGAGCACGATGCGATGCAAAAGCTTGTGAGAGCGAAAGCTTGTCATCTTGATTCTTGAGGTCCTTGAATACCAACCTGGGTCGGAAACGGCTCGGTTCCGGACACTTGCATCAACCACCTGCCGAGTAAAGCATCGCAGAGCTCAACAGCGCAATAGTCTTGCAATCATCCAGCAGGTGTCGGGAGCTTGCTGCGAGCATGCTCCCGAGAGGGGCGCCGCCTGCGCGAATGGCCAGAAGTGGGGCTCCAGGCATCGATGTGTTCCTGGTGCGTGATTGTGCAGGGGCGAGCCCTTTCTCCATGCTTGTCGCGGGCACAAGGCGATGCGTTCCGGCAGATGAGGGCTCTGAAGCATATGCGGAAATAGTGAAGGCCTTGAGAAAATCTGAAATGAGAATTGATATCATTTAAGGTCTTTTTGAGATCTATTCCCATTGCACCATGCCCGTTGTCGAAACAGCCTCCCATCGTGAAGTCGCAGCGCTTTACACAGATCATCACGGTTGGTTGCAGGGCTGGTTGCGCCGAAAGGTCGGCAATGCCTTTGACGCAGCAGATCTGACGCAAGACACTTTTGTCCGTATCCTGGGCGTGCGTGAGCCGCCGCGTCTAGAGTCGCCGCGTGCTTATCTGACCACCGTGGCCAAAGGGGTGCTTGTCAACTGGTGCCGGCGGCAGGCGCTGGAGCGTGCCTATCTGGAGGCTTTGGCCCTGTTGCCGGAACCTGAAGCACCGTCGCCGGAGCACCGGGCCCTGGTGCTGGAGGCCCTGCATGAGATAGATGCCATGCTTGATGCCTTGCCGCCGCTGGTACGGCGCACTTTTCTGCTTTCGCAGCTGGAGGACATGAAGTACGACGATATCGCCTCGCAGCTGGGCGTATCGCTGACCAGCGTCAAGCGCTACATGGCCCAGGCTTTCAGGCAGTGTCTGGCGTTGATGGAATGACTGCAATGGATGCACGTTTGCTGGACGAGGCTGCGGATTGGCTGGTCCGTCTGAACGATGAAGGCCTGACGGCTGCCGAACGCGTTGCCTTCGAGCGCTGGCGCCAGGCCAGTCCGGCCCATGAAGGTGCCTGGATGCGGGCCGAGCGGCTGATGGACAAGCTGGGCGGGTTGCCGCCGGCGCTGGCCATGCCGGCGCTGGGCCGATCACAGCGTCGCAGCCGACGGGCCGCTGTGGCCAGGCTGGCTGTTTTGCTGGCCGCCGTGCCTGGTGGCTGGATGAGCTGGCGTTTGGCACAGCAGCAGGGGTGGGCAGCCGACCTGCGTACTGTCGCGGGCGAGCAGCGCCTCGTGACATTGGCCGACGGCAGCCGTTTGCTGCTGGATACAGGAACGGCCGTCGATGTCCGGTTTGATGCTCATCAGCGCCTGATACATCTGCACCGGGGCTCGATCTTGCTGGAAACTGCTGCCGATCCCAGTGGTGTGGACCGGCCGTTGCTGGTGGCGACGGCCGTGGGGCGCCTGAGGGCGCTGGGCACACGCTTTTCGGTGCAGCAGAACAGCGAGGGCAAATTCGTGGATCTGGCCGTAACCCAGGGTGCGGTCGAAGTCACATTACTCGGAGCCTCCCGGCCAGCGCTGGTGGTGCCCGCGGGCAACTGGGCGAGGTTGACTGCGCTGGGAGCAGGGGAGCTGCAGGCGGTACGACCGCAGCAACTGGCCTGGGTGCACGGCATGCTGGTGGCGGACGCCATGCCCATGGCAGAAGTCTGCGCCCAGCTGTCGCGTTACCGGCCCGGCCTGCTGCACTGTGCCCCGGATGTGGTGTCCATCAAAGTGTCGGGCGCGTACCCTTTGGCCGATACCGACCGGGCCTTGGCCATGCTGGCCGAAACCTACGCCGTGACGGTGCACCGGCGCTGGCAGGGTTACTGGGTCACGGTGGCGGCCCGCTGAGTTTACAAGCAAGGCATCTTCAAAAAAAAATGCACGAAGGTGAGACTTTCCGGGAAGTTGTTTGGCAAGCAAGGTGAACCACTCATTTTTGCTTCCAAAGGACTGTCTTTCATGCCTGCTTCCATGGCCTCCCGTTCCCTATCGAATCCTGTAATCAGCCCGGTTGCGCGCGCCGCGCAGCTTGCCTTGCTGGGCTGGGCGCTGGCGGCGACCACCGTGCAGGCTGCCGAGCCACCCGCAGCCGGGCAGGCTCAGGCTTACCGGATAGAAGCAGGGCCGCTGGGCCGGGTGTTGTCCGAGGTGGCAGCTACGGCCGGCATGGCACTGTCGTTCGATCCTGCGCTCACACAAGGTCGGCAAAGCCCGGTGCTTTCCGGCAGCTATACGCCGCGCGAGGCACTGCAGCGCCTGCTGGCTGGCAGCGGGCTGGAGCTGGTGTCGCGTCACGGCGGCAGCTACACCCTGCAAAGGCAGTCCGTGGCGCCCGTCTCGAGTGAGGAGGGCAGCACGCTGTCCGAAGTGCGCGTCACGGCTCAAGCCGAACGCAGCGGCACCACGGAAGGCACGGGCAGCTACACCCAGACCGGTCCCAGCCGCACGGCAACGGGTCTGGGCCTGACTCTGCGCGAGACGCCGCAGTCGGTAAGCGTGATGACACGCCAGCGCATGGATGACTTCAAGCTGGAGACGCTGGCCGATGTGCTGGAGCAGACGCCGGGCATTGGCGTCTATCGCCAGAACAACGCGACGGACTTTCAGGCCCGCGGCTCGGAGGTGAATCTGCAGGTCGACGGCATGTCCCAGCTCAGCAACGGCTGGTACTTCGTCACCAGCACCATGTATGCACTGGACGATATGGCGGAGATGGACCGCGTCGAGGTGCTCAAAGGCTCGTCGGGACTGGTTGTCGGCAAGGGCGGCTATGGTGCCACCGTCAATCTGATCCGCAAGCGTCCCACGCGCGAGTTCCAGGCCAGCGTGCGCGCCAATGCCGGCAGCTGGGATACCTACCGTGCGCAGGCCGATATTGGCGGCTCGCTCAACGAGGCGGGGACGCTGCGCGGCCGCGTGGTTGCGTCCATGACAGATGCGGGCAGCTTTCGCGACAACGAAAAGAGCAACAGCAAGATGCTGTTCGGCACGCTGGAGGCCGACCTCACCCCCGATACCTTGCTGAACCTGGGCATCACGCTGCGCCAGCGTGAGGCACGCGGCTTCGGCACGACCCGACCCATCCAGCGCTACACCGCAGCGGGTGCCGAAGTGGGACTGATGCCACGCTCGTTCAACAACGGTGCACCCTGGTCGGGCTATGAACAGGAAAGCACCGAGCTCTTCGGCAGCGTGGAGCAACGTCTGGCTCATGACTGGACGGCAAGCCTGAAGTTCTTCCATCAGAGCGTGAAGATGGACGACATGAAGCTGGGCTATCTCTGGAACAGCACCACCGCTGCCTATCTGCCATGGCAGGACGTGGAAAACCGCAACTGGTCGGTCAATCTCGATGTCAAAGGCCCTTTCACCCTGCTGGGCCGCACGCACGAGCTGCTGGCCGGCGTGGGCATGTCGCGCTACCACAGCGGCTTGCTCTACGGCAGCTCCAAGAACGTCCCGCTGGCCAATCTGGGCCTGAGCTATGCCCAGGGCGGCGGTGCGCTGGCCCAGCCCGATTTCGGCAACTGGAACTATGACCGCCATGTCTTCAACCAGCGTCAGCAGTATGCCTATACGGCAGGGCGCTTCCGCCTGGCAGAGCCGTTGCAGCTGATAGCCGGCATGCGTGTGACGCAGTACCGCCAGCATGATGTGACGCCCACCTGGTGGAATTACGATATGCGCGAAACCGTCACCACGCCTTATGCGGGCCTGGTCTATGAAGTGCACCCCCAGGTCTCGCTGTATGGCAGCTACGCGACCATCTTCAAGCCGCAAAGCGCCCAGGACGAGCAGGGGCGTACCCTCGATCCCGAGCAAGGCAAGACCTATGAGGTCGGGGCCAAAGGCGAGTTCTTCGACAAGCGGCTCAACGCCAGCATCGCCCACTTCTGGATGAAGACCGATAACTCGGCCGAGGAGACAGGCGGTTTCACCCCTGGCGGCGATATGGCCTACCGAGCTGTCAGCGGTGCCACGCGGCGTGGCTGGGAGCTGGAACTGTCGGGTGAGCTGGCACGCGGCTGGCAGGTGCAGGGCAGCCTGGTGCAGCAAAACAGTTCGCTGACCAGCTCCAGCCAGTATCCCAAATACCAGCTCAAGCTCGGCAGCACCTACCGCTTCGACGGCGGCTCGCTGCGCGGCCTGACGGTGGGAGCAGCCACTCGCTGGCAAAGCAAGACCTCGACCAGCGACAGCCGCAACACTCTGGCGCAGCAGTCCTATGCAGTGCTGGATCTGATGGCCCGCTACCAGGTCGACAAGCATCTGTCGCTGAGCCTGAACGTGAACAACCTGCTGGACAAGAAGTACTTTGCCGGCGTTAGCAGCCTGGGCGGCCTGTACTACACCTGGGGTGCGCCGCGCAGCGTGAATGTGGGCATGCGCTACGACTTCTGAGCGGAGGCAAGGGGCTATCAATAACCATAGCTATCATCGATTGATGCTATTACATTTCGGGTATTTTTATATCTGAAATCATATAGATGATGGTGAAGATAGCTATTGTTTTATTGCTCCAGTGCTAGAGCCTGCAATCTCTTGCGTTCCATATGCGCGGCTCATTCTGAGCGCAAAGTCCTGGGTGAAATGATGTTGTTGAGAATGATTCCTATTTATTGGGATATGATCCACTTCCATGGAAATGACAGCCTCTTTCACCCGCGCGCTGCTCTCGGGCTTCGACCGGGCCTATGCGGACCTTTTGCGCGCTGCCACGCGCAGCACGGGCTGCCGCGAGGAGGCCGGTGATGCCGTGCACGACACCTGGTTGAGGCTGGCAGAGCATGCGCAAGCGGCTCAGGCTGAACAGGCCGGGCCTGCCGACAGCAGCGGTGCGGCCCCAGGGCCGCGCGATGCGACCGCCTATCTGGTCGTCATGGCACAGAACATGGCCCTGGATGCACAACGCCGCCGCAGGCGCCATGGGCGTTACCTGGACGCCGAGGCCGTGCGCGAGCAGATGGCTCCCAGCCATGCGCCCGACGTGGCCGAGTCCGTCATGTACCGGCAGGCGCTGGCTGCGCTGGAAGCCGCGCTGGTCGCGCTGCCCGAGCGCAGCCGCAAGGCCTTTGTTGCTCACCGCGTGCATGGCGTGCGCCAGCCCGAGATCGCGGCGCGCCTGGGCGTGTCGCTGAACACGGTGGAGCGTGACCTTATCCAGGCCAATGCCTGCATCGAGGATGCGCTGCACCGCTGGCGCGGCAGCAGCCCGGCCGGTGCACAGCGCGCGGGCCATGCGGGGCGGCGCCGCAGCCTGGGCGCCTTGCTGGGACTGGCGGGCGTGGGGCTGGGCGGGGCTGCCGCCTGGCAGCAGTGGCTGCTGTATCGCCAGACCCATATGCAGTGGCAGGCCAGCTGGAGCAGCGCACGCGGCCAGCAGGTGCGCCACGGCCTGCCCGACGGCTCGAACCTGCTGCTGGATGCGGCCAGCAGTGCCCGGGTGCAGTACTTCGTGGCGCGGCGCGCGGTCACGCTCGTCCAGGGGGCGGCCTTCTTCGAGGTGGCTCGCGACGAGGAGCGGCCTTTCACGGTCGATGCGGCGGGCGTGCGGGTGACGGTGCTGGGCACGCGCTTCGGCGTGGACATCGAGGAGGGGGGCCAGGGCGGACAGCGGGTTTCCGTGCAGGTGGCTTCCGGCCGGGTGCGGGTGCAGACGCTTGGCGCGGATGCCCGGTCCTGGCAGACGCATGAGCTGGGCGCGGGCCAGGGGCTGCGCCTGGAGAGAGGCGCGGTGGTGCGCACGCAGGCTGCATCCGGGGATGCGGCGGCCTGGCGCCATGGCGAGCTGGTGTTTGCCGACACCACGTTGGGCGAGGCGCTGCAGCGGCTGGGGCGCTATGCGCCTTTTGAGCTGCAGGCTACCCCCGAGGCCGCGCGCCTTCCTTTGAGCGGGCGCGTGCGCATCGCCCAGGCCCATGCCTGGGTCAGGGCCCTGCCGCGGGCTTTGCCGGTGCAGGTGCGCCAGCAACCCGGTGGCGGCCTGCTGTTGGCACTGGCTCCGTGAGTGGCCCCGCAACCGGCGCGGTGAGCGGACCAGTTTTTTTCAGGGTTGTTGCCGTGCCATACGTCAAGACAGTGATCTCCGGGTATTGACCTCATCACTGATTCAAGGACGACTTGCATGCATCCGCTTCTTCCCCATTTCCGTTTCCATCCATTGGCCCGGGCGCCGTCTGCCTGGGTCTGGCCATGCCGCTGCAGGCCGCCTGGGCCCAGGCGCCAGCGCAGGCCGTGCCTTTTGACATCGCTGCCCAGCCGCTGGGCGGTGCGCTGCACGAGCTGGCGCGCCAGGCCGGCCTGCAGCTGGCTCTCGATCTGGCGCTGGTGCGGGGCCGGCAGGCGCCCGCGGTGCAGGGCCACCGCGATGTGGGCGCGGCACTGGAGTCGCTGCTGCGCGGCAGTGGCCTGCAAGGGCATGTGGAGCAGGGCATGCTCACCGTACAGCCCGTGCCTGCGGCCACGGGCACGGAGCCGTCCACGCTGGCTGAGGTGAAGGTGGTGGCCAACCAGCTTGGCGAGATCACAGAAGGCTCGGGCCTGTACACGCCGGGGGCCATTGCCACGGCCACGCGGCTGGTGCTGACGCCGCGGGAGACGCCGCAGTCGGTGAGCGTGGTCACGCGCCAGAAGATGGACGACTTCCAGCTCAACTCTATTGACGAGGTGATGGAGCACACGCCAGGGGTGAGCGTGGTTACCTACGACAGCGAGCGCACGGTCTATTACGCGCGCGGTTTTGCCATCAACAATTTCCAGTACGACGGCATTCCCATGCTGCGCGACTCGGGCTATTCGGCGGGCAACACGCTTAGCGATACCTCCATCTACGACCGCATCGAGGTGCTCAAGGGCGCCACCGGTCTGCTCACGGGCAGTGGCGACCCGGGTGCCACCATCAATCTGGTGCGCAAGAAGCCCACGCGCGAGTTCCAGGGTCATGCGACTCTAGGCGCGGGAAGCTGGGGCAGCTACCGAGGCGAGCTGGACCTGAGCGGCGCGCTCAACGAGGCGGGCAGCGTGCGCGGCCGGGTCATGGCGGCGCGTCAGGACCGGCACACGCAGCTGGACCATTACAGTCGCGATGCCTCGGTGTTCTACGGCATCCTCGAAGCCGACCTGGGGCCGCGCACGCTGCTGACCCTGGGCGCGGACTTCCAGAACAACAAACCCAGGGGCTCGACCTGGGGCGGTATACCGCTGCTCAACGCCAACGGGGACTTCAACGATATGCCGCGTTCGTTCAACAACGGCGCCCGCTGGAGCCGCTGGGAGCAGTACACCCGCACCGCGTTCGCCACGCTGGAGCATAGTTTCGACAGCGGCTGGGTGGCCAAGCTGCAGCTGAACCGGCAGATCAACGGCTACGACGCCAACCTGGGGTCGGCGGCCGCGGGCTTTCCCAATCCCGCCGACGGCTCGGGCGTCAGTATGTGGGCGGGGCAGTACATAGGCCGCACCACCAGCAATGCGGCCGACTTCTATGCCAGCGGCCCGTTCCGGCTGGGCGGGCGCGAGCACGAACTGGTGCTGGGAGGCAGTCTGACCAACCGGCACTGGAAGAACCGCGGCTGGTGGGATACCGGCAGCTATGACAAGACGGTGGACAACTACTATCTCTGGAGAGGCGATGTGGCCGCCCCGGCCTGGGGAGCTATGCCGGACTTCACCAACGACGAGACCACGCGCGAGCGCGGCCTGTATGCGACCGCACGCTGGAATCTGCGCGACGACCTGAAGCTGATCACCGGCGGGCGCTGGTCCAATTACACCAACCGCGCTCAGCAGCTCAGGGAGTCGGGCGTCTTCGTGCCCTATGTGGGGGCTGTGTACGACATCGACGACACCTACTCGGCCTATGCCAGCTATTCGGGCATCTTCAAGCCTCAGTCCGCCCAGGACGAGCAGGGGCGCACGCTGGAGCCGTTGCAGGGCAAGAACTACGAGCTAGGCGTCAAGGCAGCCTTCCTGGACGGCAGGGTCAATGCCTCGGCCGCGGTGTTCCAGCTGGAGCAGGACAACTACGCCCTGGAGACCGGCGGCGTGACCCCCACGGGCGCCACGGCCTACCGCGCGGTTCAGGGCGTGGAGACGCGCGGCTACGAGTTCGAGGTCTCGGGCCAGCTCACCCCGGCCTGGCAGCTGCAGGCGGGCTTTTCGCATGGCGTGGCGCGACAGCAGGGCGAACGCGTGTCCACGCTCACGCCGGCCAACCAGTTCAGCTTCTACAGCAGCTACCGGCTGGGCGGCAGCCTCAGCGGTCTGACCCTGGGCGGCGGCGCGCGCTGGCAGGACAAGACCTGGGGCGACATCTCCACGCCCGCCGGCGGCACCGTCACGCATACCGTCAAGGGCTACTGGATCGTGGATGCCATGGCGCGCTACGAGTTCAGCAAGCAGCTGTCGGCGTCGCTGTCGGTCAAGAACCTGCTGGACAAGCGCTACTACACAATCTTCAACTGGTACAACACCTACACATGGGGGACTCCGCGCAGCGTGAGCGTGAGCATGACCTACAAGTTCTGAGCCATGGGGCCGGCTGCCCTGGCGCATGGCGCCGGGCGCATGCTGCATCGCGGGGTGACCCTTTTGGGGTTTTCGTTTGTCATACAGGAAGAGAGGGCGCACGCGCCCGCTCCATCCCAGGAAAAACCGATAACTACCCAGGCCACCATCCCGATCTTCCTCCCATGATTCCATCCAACGCTGCCCCTGCGGGCGCTCACCTTCTTTCCCGGCTGCTGGCGGCCGTTGCCGGCGGCTATCTGCTGGCCAGTGCCCTGGCCGTATTCCTTGCCACGGTCTTGCCTGCATCGCGTGCCGAGGCCGTGCTCGCCGGCATGCTGTGGAGTTTTGCGCTGCACGTGCTGGCCGTGATCTGGGCGTTCTCGCCGGTGTCGCCCGGCCGCGTCTGGCTGGGCCTGCTGCTGCCGGCTGCCGTCATGGCAGCGGCATCGGCGTGGCTGGCAGGGGGAGGCTGAGCATGGCCGAGCAGAAAAAAACCTCCGGAGCAGGCCAGGGCGGCTTTCGCCAGGCCCAGGCCTGGCTGCACACCTGGTGCGGACTGTGGTTCTCATGGCTGCTGTTCGCGGTGTTCCTGACGGGTACGCTGGCTGTCTTTGCGGAGCCTATTTCGCACTGGATGACGCCCGAGCACCATGCAGAGGAGGCCGAGCAGGCGGCAGCCGCCGGCCAGCAGGGGGGCGACCTCGCGCAGCGGCTGGCATGGGGCGTGGCCTATATGGAAAAACACCATCCGGGCGCAGAAATGTGGGAACTATGGCCCTCGGATGCCCAGGGAGCCGGCGACCTGCGTGTGTACTGGTTCGATGAAAAGCGCCAGTACGCCTCGGCACAGCTGGATTCCGCTACCGGACAGCCGCTGCCAGCTCATGGCGTCGTGCGCGCCACCCAGGGCGGCCACCATTTTGTGGATTTCCACTATCGGCTGCATGCGGGGCAGGCGGGACTTTGGGTGGTCGGCATTGCTGGCATAGCCATGCTGGTGGCGTTGGTCAGCGGCGTCATCACGCACAGGCGCATCTTCAAGGATTTCTTCACCTTTCGTGCCCACAAAGGTCAGCGCAGCTGGCTGGATGCCCACAATGCGGTGGCTGTGCTGACGCTGCCGTTCCAGATCATGATTGCCTACACGGGCATTGCCATCTCCGCGTCAACATTCATGCCGGCCGGCATTGCGGCCTATTTCGGTACGGGCAGCCAGGGGCTGCACTCCTATGTGGTGGCGCTCAACGAGTCGGACAGGCCTGAGCGTTCGGGCCGGGCGATGGCTGTTCCGGGCCTGGAGCCGTTTGCTCTGCGCGGTCAGGCGCTGATGGGCCAGCCTGTACGGGCTGTGGTCGTGGACAGCCCCGGTGACGCGGCGGCGCGCATCGGTGTCTATGGCTGGAACAGCGACGAGGAAATGCAGCAGCGCCTGAGCCCCACGACTGGCATGGTGATGTTCTCGGCAGCAACCGCAGAAGTGCTGAAGCTGCGCCAGCCTGGCGATGTGGACGGTGCTGGCG
Source organism: Comamonas sp. wu1-DMT (assembly GCF_040187805.1). Taxonomy (NCBI): domain Bacteria; kingdom Pseudomonadati; phylum Pseudomonadota; class Betaproteobacteria; order Burkholderiales; family Comamonadaceae; genus Comamonas; species Comamonas sp. wu1-DMT. Next base: position 442,084 of record NZ_JBANEM010000001.1, on the reverse strand, counting down.
CCTCCATGACCAAGTCGGTGATGGGCAGTTTGCACCAGGTGGAGTTCGGCGGGCAGCCGCTCAAATGGCTGTATTTCCTCTGCGGGCTGGCCGGTAGCGCCATGATGGCAACCGGGGCCATCCTGTTCATGGTCAAGCGTCGCAGCAAGCATCTGGGCAGGCAGGCTGGCGAGTTCGGTAGCGCCACGGCGCGCGTGTACCGGCTCGTCGAAGGACTCAATGTTGCGGCCATCGCAGGTCTGAGTCTGGGCTGCATAGGCTATCTGTGGGCCAACCGCCTGGTTCCCGTCGGGCTGTCCCATAGAGCGGGTTGGGAGCTGGCGGTGTTTTTCGGGCTTTGGAGTCTGGCGCTGCTGCATGCCCTGGTGCGTGCGCCCGCCGCGGCATGGCAAGAGCAACTAGGCCTGCTGGCCCTGTTGTGTCTGCTGCTGCCGCTGCTGAACTGGATCACGGTAGCGGACAGCCTGCCGGCCCAGATTGCTCGCGGCGACTGGGAGAGTGCGGGTGTGGAGTTGTGTGCCGTGGCGCTGGGATTGCTTGCCGCCTGGGCCTGGGCTTATCTGAGGCGCCGCGGCGCCGATGCAGCGCGGCGTGTTCCTGCAGTCAAGATGGAGGTGGGTGCATGAATGCACTGCAAGCATCGGTGCTGGCTTTTGCGCTGGCCTTTGCGGGCATGGTGGCGCTGGCTTTTGCCATGGAGCGCCATCATGAACAGCTCACGGGAGCCATGGAGATTTCTCGGGCTCGATCACGGCTGCTGCGCTGCGCGGGAGCATTGCTGCTGGCGGTGGCCGTCATGCCCTGTCTGTGTGCCTGGGGCTTCTCGGTGGGATTCGTGGCCTGGCTGGGTTGGCTGTCGATAGGAGCGCTGCTCGCCGTCGCCCTGATCAGCGCCGCCGCCCGCTGGGCCGCTGCTGCTGGCTGCATTGTTGCTGCGGCGGCTCTGGCTTGGGTCTGGCGCGTGTGACAAGGATCTGGCGGCTCATCATCGCCAGGTGCCGAGCGGATGACGCTTGATGCGTGCATGTCCTTCGGTGTCTTGCCGAGCTTCGCGTAATCGGCAGGCGCCGTGTGCCAGCCTCATGGGTCCACAGGCCTGGGCATGCCCTGCTGTCGTGTATGGTCTGCGTTGCAGACCTTGTCTGCTGCCAGGAATGCACCGTAGCTGGCAGCTTGCGGTGGCTGGCAACACCCGGAGGCACGCAAAAAAGAATGAAAAAAGGGATGCAGAGCGCATCCCTTTTCGAATGAGACCGGTAGGTCTGAATTCCTGGCCGGCCTGTATTGAGGCCCGGTTGCGGGCTGATGATTACTTGGCGGCTGCGCGTGCGGCTTCCGCCTTGGCCTTGGCCTCGTCCAGCTTCTTTTGCAGAGCGGCGGCTTCCGCTTCAGCCTTCTTGGCCTCTTCTTCCTTGGCCTTCTTGGCTTCGGCTTCCTTGTCGCCGCCACCCATGGCGCCGGCAATGGCATTGCCAGCCATGGTGCCGGCCACGGCGCCAACGGCAGCACCTGCCATGGTGCCCATCATGCCGGAGCCACGAGCGGCAGGAGCCGCTGCTGCTGCGGGAGCAGCCGCAGGAGCTGCCGCAGCGGCGGGGGCTGCGGGTGTGGCAGGTGCAGCAGCCTTGGGTGCGGCGGCGGCAGGAGCCACGGGGGCGGGCTGAGCGGGCGCCTTGCTGCCGATGCTGGCAGGGCGAACGGACTTGCTGCTGCCCATGCGCTTGGCCTGAGCCAGGGAAGGCACGGTCAGCGATGCGATGGCGATGGCAATCACGGAGGCAGCAGCACGGTACGAAGTCTTCACGAATTGGTTTCCAGTCATGGTTGTCATAGATGGCCGCCTGCTTTTCAAGGGTGCAGACAACCAGCGAGCCTTGCGACGCTTGTCGCATCAGGTTTGCTTGCTATGGTATTTAAAGTCAATGGTTGGATTTTCAAGGTGCTGAACTGAAACTGTCCGTAAAAGGACAGGGCTCAGACCCTGGCGGCCGGATGTTGTGTGATGTATGAGGCCGCACGCTATTGTAGGAACACTCTGCATGCGCAAAAGTTCCAGCAGTCTTCAATGCAGGGAAATAGTCATGAAGTGCTCCGCAGCGCCTGAAGCGTAAGCGGGGCATGCTAGCGAATCAGAGGGGAATTGCTTTAGCGCTTCTGGTGCAACTGCACCCAGTCCAGAAAGCGTGTCATGTACTTGACGAGGAAGTCATGACTGCCCTGGCCGATCTTGCCGTCGGCGTCGAGCAGCGTGTCGGACCAGCGCACAAAGCCCTCGGGCTGGGGCAGGGTGGGCATGTCCAGCGACACCAGCACATTGCGCAGGTGCTGCTGGGCCATGGCCGTGGCAGCCGCGCCGGGCGAGCTGCCGATCACGGCGGCCGGCAGTCCTGCCCAGACGGATTGGCCATAGGGGCGGCTCAGGCCGTCGAGCACGTTCTTGAGCGATGCGGGGATGGAGCGGTTGTATTCGGGCGTCACGAACAGAACGCCGTTGCAGCCGCGAATCAGGGGTTTGAGCTCGTCGAAAGGCTTGAAATCGGGGGTGTTGTCGAAGTCGCGGTTGTAGACCGGCAGGCGGCTGATATCGATGAATTCGAAGTCGGCCTTGTCCTGCATGAGTGCGGCCAGGCCCTGGCCGAGCTGGCGGTTGATGGACTGCTTGCTGAGACTGCCCACGATGACGGCGATTCTGAGTTGGCTCATGCTCTGACCTTTCGACCGGGTTGGGGGAGATGCATGGCACTGTAGCAAAGCTGCCGGGGATTGCCGCGCCGCAGCGGGCGCAAAAAAGCCGCGGTCCCCGGGAGCTGGGACAGCGGCTTGGTGCTGGGCTGGTCTGTTTCAGCCTATCGGAGCACTTCCAGCAGGCGATCCAGACCGCCCTCGTTGATGGCGACCTTGGCCTCGTTGCGCACGCGTGGCTTGGCGTGGAAGGCCACGGACAGGCCGGCCGCCTGCATCATGGGAATGTCGTTGCTGCCATCGCCCACGGCAATGCACTGGCTGGCATCGATGCCGATCAGCGAGGCCACTTCCAGCAGGGTACGACGCTTTTCCGCACCGTCGCAGATATCGCCCCAGGCCTGCTCGACCAGGCCGCCGGTCAGTGCTCCGTCCTTGATCTCCAGCACATTGGCGCGCACAAAGTCGATGTCCAGCAGGCCGCGCACATGCTCGGCAAAGTAGGTGAAACCGCCCGAGACCAGCAGTACCTTCAGGCCGGCGGCCTTGGCGGCCTTGACCAGGATTTCAGCGCCCGGCGAGAGTTTCAGGCGTTCGGCCAGAACGCGGGCCATGTCGGCCTCGGTCACTCCGACCAGCTTGCCTACGCGCTGGCGCAGGCTGTCCTTGAAGTCGGTGATTTCGCCGCGCATGGTGGCTTCGGTAATCGCCGCCACTTCGGCCTTCTTGCCTGTGGCGTCGGCGATCTCGTCGATGCACTCGATGGTGATCAGCGTCGAGTCCATATCAAAGGCGATGAGCTTGTAGTCCGCCAGCTTCTGGGGAGCGGTAAAGCCGCGGATCATCAGGCCGGGGGCGAATTCGGTGGCGTCGGTCATTGCGAGTCGTGCGAATGAGGAGGTAGCAGAAAGGGGAATGGCAGAGATCGGGTCTGCGCCATTCCTCAAGATGGCCGCCATTATCCGCTGTTGTGGCGGGCTTCGGCTGGCCATTCACTCAGGAGTCTGCCCCCTGGTGCTGCTTGGGGCGGCGCCTACTGCGGCTGAATGCCGGCGGCCTTGACCAGTTCTGCATGCAGTCTGATGTCCTGGGCCACGGTCTGCCTGAGCTGCTCGGGCGTCGATGGCGCGACTTCCATGCCGTTTTCACCCAGCTTGGTCTTGATCTCGCTGTCCAGTGCAACGCGCACTGCGCGGTTGAGCTTGTCGATCACGGGCTGCGGCGTCTTGGCCGGTGCGAATAGGCCGACCCAGGCCGAGAGGCTGAGGTCGGCAAAACCGCCTTCGGCCATGGTCGGGGTGTTGGGCAGCATGGCCGCGCGCCTGGGTGCCATCAGCGCCAGGGCATGCAGCTTGCCGGCCTGGATATGGGGCAGGGCTTCAGGCAGCACGGCAAACAGCATGTCCACATTGCCCGCCAGCGTATCGTTGACGGCTGGCGCGCCGCCTTTGTAGGGCACGTGCAGCATCTTGGCCAGGGTGCGCGTCTCGAACATCAGCGCGGCCAGGTGCTGGGGGCTGCCGTCGCCGGATGAGGCAAAGGTCAGCTTGCCCGGTGCGGCCTTGGCTGCCGCCACCACGGCAGCCACACTGGGGAATTTCTGCCTGTCCTTGACCACCAGCACCATGGGCTGGTTCACCAGCTTGCTGATGGGTGCGAAGTCGGTCTCGGGGTCATAGGGCAGGGATTTGAAAATGCTCTTGTTGGTGGTCAGGAATGAGGCCGGCGAGACCATCAGCGTATAGCCGTCCGGGGCGGAGCGTGCCACGGCCGGCGTGCCGATCTGGCCGGAGGCGCCGGCGCGGTTGTCCACCACAAAAGGCTGCTTGAGTTCGCTGGCCAGCTTTTGACTCACGACTCGGGCAATCATGTCGGCGCTGCCTCCGGCGGGCAGGGCAACTATGACCTTGACCGCGCGCTCGGGATAGGCGTCCTGTGCCTGCGCTGTGGCGGCAAAGCCTGCCGCCACAGCGCAGGCCAGTGCGGGGCGAGCCATGGCATGAGCGGCATGGCGAATTTTGCGGTTAGCGATATTGCGGACGGGTTGGAGCAGCATGCGATCCCTCTTTTTCTCAAGATATGCACCAGCTTGGTGATGGCAGCAGTGCGATAGCCCGATGATGAGCAAGCCCTGTGCCAGTTGCCTTGGCGTTTTGCCGGATGGGAAAGATGCGGTTTGCGCAGTGGACGGGAAAGTGGCAGAGCTGAAGTGGCAGAGCTGATGCGCCTCGACGGCTTCAGCTTTCAGAATTGCCAGGCGGCTGCAGATATATGGCATCCGACCAGGTAGCCACCCAGTGCGGGCGAAAGACTACGAACACCGCCGTCAGCATGCCGGTGGTTACGCCATCGGCCCAGGCCATGAGCCAGCGGGCCATGCGCGAGAGGTCTTCGTTGACATTGGGCAGCACATGGCCTGCCCATTGGCCGACCAGAGACGCGACAAACAGACACAGAACTGTGCCCAAAAAGCCGCGCAAAAGAATGAATACAAAAATGTTGTGCCAGCACCAGCGGCGCACTGCCACACCCCAGAGCATGGCCAGCGTGGCCGGCACCAGACCTTGCCAGACCACCATGCCAAGGGCTTCCTCCAGTCCCAAGCCAGGAGCCAGTGCAAAAGCTATGGCGCCCACCGAGAGCAGCACGGGTACTGCAAGCGGCCAGCCTATCAAAAGAACGACCAGCGGTGCACCAGACCAGCGCAGCTGCAGCGGCATCTGGTGCAGCGCAGGCAGCGCCCAGACCCAGGGCAGCAGCACCAGAACGGCCAGCAGCGGTGTGATCAGCGGCGACAATATCGGGTCATGCATGCCGCCGGGGCCGGCCCGGCTGCCCAGCATGCGCCAGGGGCGGCAGAGCAGGGCCAGCAACAGGGCCAGCAGGGCAATGGCGGCTTCAAGAAACATGGGGGCTAGGCAGATCAGGTTCTGACGCCATCTTGCACCGTCTGCATCGGTAGGGCCTCAATAGCCCTGCTGGCTTTGTCAGCAGCCCTGTCAGGCATGAACGGCAGTTTCGTTCTTGAGCGGCTGGCCCAGGCTGCGCAGCACATCGCGCACCATCTGCGCACGGTCCTTGGGGTTCTCCAGTTCTTTTTCGATGCGCAGCTTCTCGTTGCCTGCCAGCTTGATGTGCTTGTTCTTCTGGATCAGGTGAATGATGTTCATGGGATCGATCGGCGGCTGGGGCTTGAAGCTGATGTTGATCACGCCAGGAGCTGCATCGACCTTCACAACACCATAGGGCTGGCTCAGCACGCGCAGGCGGTGCACGTCGATCAGGGTCTGGGCCTGGGGCGGCAGCTTGCCGAAACGATCCACGATCTCCTCGAGCAGGGTATCGATCTGATCGGCCGTCTTGGCCGTGGCCAGCTTCTTGTAGAACGACAGGCGCAGATGCACGTCGCCGCAGTAGTCGTTGGGCAGCAGGGCCGGGGCATGCAGATTGATATCGGTGGAGGCCGACAGCGGCGAGAGCAGATCGGGTTCCTTGCCGGCCTTGAGGCTGCGCACGGCCTCGGACAGCATCTCGTTATAGAGCTGAAAGCCCACTTCCATCATATTGCCGCTCTGGTTTTCGCCCAGCACCTCGCCAGCGCCACGGATTTCCAGGTCGTGCATGGCCAGATAGAAGCCAGAGCCCAGCTCCTCCATCTGCTGTATGGCCTCCAGCCGCTGCTGGGCCTGCTTGGTCAGGCCGTCCAGGTCCGGCACCATCAGATAGGCATAGGCCTGATGGTGGCTGCGTCCCACGCGGCCACGCAGCTGGTGCAGCTGCGCCAGGCCGAACTTGTCGGCGCGGCTGATGAGAATGGTGTTGGCCGATGGCACGTCGATGCCGGTCTCGATGATGGTCGAGCACAGCAGGATGTTGTAGCGCTGGGCCACGAAATCGCGCATCACACGCTCCAGCTCGCGCTCGGGCATCTGGCCGTGGGCCACGGCGATGCGGGCCTCTGGCAGGATTTCCTCCAGCTTTTGCTTGCGGTTCTCTATGGTCTCGACCTCGTTGTGCAGGAAGTAGATCTGTCCACCGCGCTTGAGCTCGCGCAGCACGGCTTCGCGAATCACGCCCGTGCCCTCGTTGCGCACAAAGGTCTTGATGGCCAGACGCCGCTGCGGCGCCGTGGCAATCACCGACAGATCGCGCAGCCCCTCCAGCGCCATGCCCATGGTGCGCGGAATCGGGGTGGCCGTCAGTGTCAGCACATCGACCTCGGCACGCATGGCCTTCATGGCCTCCTTGTGGCGCACGCCAAAGCGGTGTTCTTCGTCGATGATGAGCAGGCCCAGGTTCTTGAACTGCGTGGACTCGGACAGCAGCTTGTGCGTGCCGACCACGATATCCACCGTGCCGTCCGAGATGCCCTTGATGGCCGCAGTGATCTCCTTGCCCGAGCGGAAGCGCGACACCTCGGCCACCTTGATCGGCCACTTGGAGAAGCGGTCCACCAGGGTCTGGTAATGCTGCTCGGCCAGCAGCGTGGTGGGGGCGAGGAAGGCGACTTGCTTGCCGCCCATGGCTGCCACAAAGGCTGCACGCAGCGCGACCTCGGTCTTGCCGAAGCCCACATCGCCACAGACCAGGCGGTCCATGGGCTGGGGGCTGATCATGTCCTGCACCACGGCGTGGATGGCGGCACGCTGGTCGGCCGTTTCCTCGAAGCCGAAGTCGGCCACAAACTGCTCGTAGTCGGCCGTGGGGAAGCGGAAGGCATGGCCCTGGCGCGCGGCGCGGCGGGCGTAGATATTGAGCAGCTCGGCAGCCGAGTCGCGCACCTGTTCGGCGGCCTTGCGCTTGGCTTTTTCCCATTGCGTGCCGCCCAGCTTGTGCAGCGGCGCATCGTCGGGCGAGACGCCGGTGTAGCGGCTGATCAGGTGCAACTGGCTGACGGGCACATAGAGCACGGCATCGGCCGCATATTCCAGATGCAGAAACTCCTGCAGTGCTGGCGTGCCGTCCGGGTTCTTCTGGCCCATGTCCATATTGATCAGCCCGCGATAGCGGCCTATGCCGTGGTCGGCATGAACGATGGGGTCTCCCACCTTGAGCTCGGACAGGTCCTTGATCAGGGCCTCCACATCGCTGACCTGCTCCTGGCGGCGGCGACGGCGGCCCGTGGGGCTGCTGGCGAACAGCTCGGTTTCGGTGACGAAGTCCAGGCCTTCCTCGACCCAGGCAAAGCCCGTCATCAGGCTGGAGGTGGCGATGCCGACCTTTTCCGTGGCATCGGCCTGGAACTCGGCCAGAGAATCGAACACGGGCGGGTTGACGCCCGAGGCGCGGAAAAAGTCGAGCAGACTCTCGCGCCTGCCATCGGATTCGGCCAGAAGCAAGACCCGACTTGCGCTGGATGCTATATGTTTTTGCAGCTTGGCCAGCGGGTCATCGGCTCCGCGCAGCACGGAAAGGTCTTCGAGCTTCTGGAAGATGGCGCTGTCGGCCACATCTTCGGTGCCCGGGCGCAAGGCCAGCTGGGCATGTTCCTTGCTGCGGGTATAGAACTGGTCGGCACTGAGAAACAGCGTCTCGGGCGGCAGCGCCGGGTGGTCGGGGTCGCCTTGCACCAGGCGGTAGCGGTCCTTGGTATCCTGCCAGAAGCGCTGGAAGGCCGGCTCCAGATCTCCATGCAGCACCACAGTGGCCTCATCGCCCAGGTAGTCAAAGACGGTGGCCGTCTCGTCAAAGAACAAAGGCAGGTAGTACTCGATGCCGGCCGTGGCAATACCGACACCCATGTCCTTGTAGATGCGGCTGCGCGTGGGGTCGCCTTCGAGCAGCTCGCGCCAGCGGCTGCGGAACTTGGCGCGCGCCTCCTCGTCCATAGGGAATTCGCGGCCTGGCAGCAGGCGCACCTCGGGCACGGGGTAGAGGCTGCGTTGCGTGTCGGGGTCGAAGGTGCGGATGGAGTCGATCTCGTCGTCGAACAGGTCCACGCGGTAGGGCTGGAGCGAGCCCATGGGAAACAGATCGATCAGGCCGCCGCGCACCGCGTATTCGCCATGGCTGACCACCTGGGACACATGCTGGTAGCCCGCCAGCGTGAGCTGGGCCTTGAGCTTGGCCTCGTCCAGCTTCTGGCCCTGCTTGAATTCAAAGGTATAGCCGGCCAGAAACGAAGGCGGAGCCAGGCGATAAAGGGCCGTGGTGGCGGGCACGATGACCACATCGGCGCCATGCTGCTTGTCGCGCTGGTTGATGCGCCACAGCGTGGCCAGGCGCTCGCTGATCAGATCCTGGTGCGGCGAGAAGCTGTCGTAGGGCAGGGTTTCCCAGTCGGGAAACAATGCGCAGCGCAGCTCGGGGGCGAAGAAGGCCATCTCTTCCATGAGACGGTGGGCGTCGGCGGCATCGGCCGTGACGATGGCAGTGACCCGGCTGTCTTGCTTTTCGCGCTCGCCCAGCCTGGCCAGCAGCAGCGCGTCGGCGCTGCCAACTGGACGGGGCAGGTGAAAGCGTTTACCGGGAGTGAGCTTGGGCAGTTGCATGGTTTTTCACAGACGAACGCAGGCAGCGACGCACAGGAGCGGGCTGGATGCGAAAAAACGGGGACAGATTGAATGCGGGCGAGTCCGGCCATCAAAGGCAGGGCTCACAGCCCAATCAGCGCGGAGCTGATGGTTGGCGGCGCATTCACTCAAAATGGGGACACCTCAAGGCGATGCAAGCCGAAAGCAGGTCGTCGATGGATCTCAGGGGCTTTCGGACGAAATGGTGATTTTAAAATACTGTGCATGACAGATCGGTTTTTCTCGCCTGAGTCCATGACGGACGACAAGGCAAACGCTGCGGCGGCTTCATCGCCAGCATCTGCGCCCCGTTGCTGGGGGCTGATTCCCTGCGCGGGCGTCGGTCTGCGCGCCATTGCCGCAGACTCCCCGGCCCCCGAGCTGCCCAAGCAATACCAGAGTGTTGCGGGCCAGCCCATGGTCATGCACACGCTGGCCGCCATGTTGGCGGTGCAGCGCATGCACCGTGTGCTGCTGGTGGTCTCTGCTTCCGATAGCTTCTGGCAGGAGCGCGCCACGGACGCCCGGCTCAGCATTGCTGCCTGTGGCGGAGCCACCCGTGCCGAGACCGTGAGCAACGGCCTGCAGGAGTTGCTGCGCATGGGAGCCAGCGCCGAGGACTGGGTGCTGGTGCATGACGCGGCGCGCTGTCTGGTCGCATCGGCGCAGGTCAATGCCTTGATCGATGCCTGCCTGCCGGATGCGGTGGGTGGGCTGCTGGCGCTGAAGCTGCCCGACACCCTCAAGCAGCAGGCTGCTGGTGCAGGCCCGGCACGTGTGGCGCAGACGGTGGAGCGTAGCGACAAATGGCTGGCTCAGACGCCGCAGATGTTCCGTATCGCAGCCTTGCTGGCTGCGCTGCAGGCGGCGGGCGCTGCCGTGACCGATGAAGCCAGCGCCATGGAACTGGCCGGTCACTCACCGAGACTGGTGCCGGGCGGTGCGCAGAACTTCAAGGTGACCTACCCCGACGACTTCGCGCTGGCCGAGGCCGTGCTGCTGCAGCGCAAGGCGCGTGGCTAGACGGATTCGCCATCGACAGGGCTTGACGACGGGCAACGCCGTGCCCGACCCGGATTGGCACAGATAGCATTTAATTTGATAGCTGCTTGCGCTTCATGAGCAAGGGTTTGATAAGGATTTTTATGAATTTTCGTATTGGTGAAGGCTGGGATGTCCATGCCCTGGTTCCCGGACGCAAGCTGATTCTCGGCGGTGTCGAAGTGCCTCACAGCCTGGGCTTGCTCGGTCATTCGGATGCCGACGTGCTGCTGCACGCGATCACCGATGCCTTGTTCGGCGCAGCGGCACTGGGCGATATCGGCCGCCATTTCTCGGATACCGACGCGCAGTTCAAGGGGGCGGATTCCGCCGTGCTGCTGGCCGAGGCTGCCAGGCGCGTGCGCGCCAAGGGCTTCGAAATCGGCAATATCGACAGCACCATCGTGGCTCAGGCGCCCAAGCTGGCACCCCATATCGAGAAGATGCGCGAGCGCATTGCCCAGGTGCTGGAGCTGGATGTGGAGCAGGTCAACGTCAAGGCCAAGACGGCCGAGAAGCTGGGGCCTGTGGGTCAGCAGCAGGCCATGGAGGCTCGCGCCGTGGCCTTGCTGGTACGGACTGCCTAGCCACGTTTGGCGCAATGGCCGCTGCGAAAGCCGGTCATGAATCGCCGTAGAGGGCTTGCACCTCGGCCCCGGTCAGGGTCGGGGTGTCATTGGCCAGCGCGTAATAGTCGGGCTTCTCGTCGATATAGATCTGCTGTGCCAGTGTCAGCCCCTGTGCATCCTGGAACAGCCCGGCAGACAGAAAATGCTCGTTGCTTGCCAGCAGGCGGTAGAAGAGGTGGGTGCCGCAGTTGCTGCAGAAGACACGCTCGGCCCAGGGCGAGGATGCATAGCGCGTGATCGGGCCGCTGGTCTGCACCGCCGTGCCGCCATGCAGGGTGAAGGCCGGGCCTTCTCCCCAGCGCCGGCACATGCTGCAGTGGCAGACATGAACTTCGTGGGTGTCGGGCGCGGTGACGAGAACGGATTTGCACAGGCATCGGGCTTGCATGGTGAGCTCTCCGGCAGATGGTTGAAAGGCGATGCCGATTGTGCAATGAGGCGGGCAGATTCAGTCTTCCATGGTCTCATCGTCTTTCTTGTCGCGCGGCAGATTGCGCTTGACCTGGGGGCGCTGCAGGCGCTGTTCGGGCGCCGCACCGGCCGTCACACCCATGGCGCGCTGCAGCTGCAGATGGGCGACCAGGCCGCCCGTCGATGAGTTGGAAAGGGCAAACATGCCGCCCATGCGCTGCACTGTCTTGTCCACGATGGACAGACCCAGGCCTGCACCTGCGGCTGCCGTGCGCGCCGTGTCGCCGCGGAAGAAGGGCTGGGTCAGGTTGGCCAGCTGCTCGGCCGGCACCCCCTTGCCATGGTCGCGGATGCGGATAACCACCCATTTCTCGCTTTCCTTGGCAACCACGTCCACCTCGGTGGTGTCGGTGGACGGGGTCTTGCCATAGCGGCGTGCGTTCTCGAAGAGGTTGGAGATCACGCGTGCCAGCTCCACCTCGTCGGCCATGACGTAGAGGTCTTCGGGCACGTTCATGGTGATCTGCAGCTCACGGTGGTCCTGCACGGCATAGACGCAGGAGGCAACCACGGCGTGCAGATCCACGGGGCTGAGCATGACGCGATGATCGGGGCGGGCGTAATCCAGGAACTTGTCGATGGTGGCGTCCAGCTGCACGATGTCGGCCACCATATGCTCGCGCGCCACATCGTCATAGACGCTCATCTCGGTTTCCAGACGCAGCCGCGCCAGCGGCGTGCGCAGGTCGTGGGAGATGCCGGCCAGCATCACGGCGCGGTCCTGCTCCAGCTTGGCCAGCTTCTGCGCCATGCGGTTGAAGCCGATATTGACTTCGCGGATTTCGCTGGTCACAGCCTCCTCGTCAAGCTGGCTGGCGTCGAAGTCCCCCTCCCGCACGCGATTGGCTGCATAGGACAGTTGTTTGAGCGGCCGGTTGATCAGGCGGGCGATGGCGGCCGCGCCGATGAGCGAGAGCAGGGCGGCCGTGATCAGCCAGATCAGCCAGGTCTGGCCGCTGGCGGGAGTGAAGCGCGACTGGTCCATCAGCATCCAGTTGCGATCGCCGTTGATGGTGAAGCCAACCCACAGGCCGGGCTCTCCGTTGACGCTGCGCGCCACCACGGTGCCGTAGCCCAGGCGGGTGGTCAGCTCCTCGGTCAGCTTCTGGCCAAGGGCGTTTTGCTCCAGCAGTTCGAAGGAGTCGCCGGGCTCGCGGGGCAGAATGCGCACGCCTTCCTGGTCGGCCATGGTCTTGATCAGGGAGACGCGGTTGATCGCATCCGAATGCTCGAGGGCAGCGCGGCTCAGATTGACCAAAGAGGCCACTTGCTTGGCCGTCTGCAGCGTGCGTGGCTCGAAATCCAGTGCCCGCAATGTCTGCAGCCAGGCCAGAATGCTGCCCACCAGCAGCAGGGCCAGCAGGCAGAAAGTTCGCCAGAACAGGTTCAGCCCCACAGGGGAGCGAGCTGTGCTGCGCCGCTCGTACTCCAGAGGTACGGGGCTGGTGGCGTCGGGCGGCGGATGGTGAAAAGCGCTCATGAACAGCAATGCGGAAATAACTGGACCCGAGGGTACGCCCAATATGGGCGACGCGGGTTACGGTTTGTCCAAAAAGTGTCTATCTACTGGTGGTTGTTGAAAGAGCTTGACTTATGGGCCCTATGGGCCGGTACCCAAGCGCAACAAGCCGCGCAGCGGGCGGCTTGTTGCGATGGAGGCGGGCAGAATCAGTTCATGCCATCGGGTACGAACACATAGCCCACGCCCCAGACGGTCTGGATATAGCGCGGTGCGGCAGCGTCTTCCTCGATCAGCTTGCGCAGGCGGGAAACCTGCACGTCCAGGCTGCGGTCGAACGGCTCGAATTCGCGGCCACGGGCCAGCAGGGCCAGCTTTTCGCGAGACAGAGGCTGGCGCGGGTGGCGCACCAGGGCCTTGAGCATGGCGAATTCGCCGGTGGTGAGTGGCAACTCCTCGCCATTCTTTTGCAGCACGCGAGTGCCCAGGTCGAAGGTGAAGGGGCCAAAGGTCACCACCTCGTTGTCGCCAGAAGGCGCGCCCGGTGCTTCCTGAGGCGGGCGGCGGCGCAGCACGGCATGAATGCGGGCCAGCAGTTCGCGGGGGTTGAAGGGCTTGCCCAGATAGTCGTCGGCGCCCACTTCCAGACCCACGATGCGGTCCACATCCTCGCCCTTGGCGGTCAGCATGATGATGGGCGTGCGGTCATTGGCGGAGCGCAGGCGGCGGCAGATGGACAGGCCATCCTCGCCGGGCATCATCAGATCCAGCACGATCAGGTCGACAGTCTCGCGCAGCAGGATGCGGTTGAGCGCCTTGCCGTCCTCGGCAATCATGATCTCGAAGCCTTCCTGCGTCAGATAGCGGCGCAGCAGGTCGCGGATGCGTGCATCGTCATCCACCACGAGGATCTTGTCAGTACGGTTGTTCGTCGTTGCCATGATCGTCCTTGTCGATTTATTTGTAACTGGCCCATTGTTATCGCTAGATCAAAAAAAATCCAGCAAAACAAGCTCAAGTCTTGCTACTTGTTACGATTGTTGCGTTTATTAATGGAACAATAAATGTTTCATGAGGAACTTTTCAAGAGTATTTTGCACTATTGTTTCAGTGTTTGTTCTGTTGGTGTGTCGAATGTGGAGTATTCGTACATAAAGTCACACTCTGGGCTGACATGCTGCGCTGCAGCGACTTTGCGCAATGGTGAAATGCATGTGTATCTGCATGGCCTGATTTACTTACAAGGGTGAACCGCATGAATCAATTTTCCAAGTCTTCCTCTTCCTCTCGCGCCGCGGCTGCCGCACTTGCGCTGGCTGCGGCCTGCGCTGGCGGCAATGTATGGGCCCAGGGCGCCGCTCGCGACATGCAAAGACCTGCCAATGTGGTGCAGCTGTCGGCTCAGGGAACGGTGGAGGTCAAGCAGGACTGGATGACGGCAACGCTGTCGGCCAGCAAGGATGGCCGCGATGCAGCGTCCGTTCAGACCCAGCTGCAAAAGATCGTGGAGTCCGCCATGACCACGCTGCGTAACGAAGCGCAAGGCCGGCAGATGGAGCTGAGCACCGGTAATTTCTCCATCTCGCCGCGTTATGGCAACAACGGCAAGATCGAAGGCTGGCAGGGCCAGGCAGAGATCGTGCTGCAGGGGCGCGACTTCGTGCGCATCACTCAGGCAGCGGCCAAGGTGCAGGACATGACGCTGGCCAGCATGAGCTTCGGCCTCTCGCGCGAAGCGCGGGAAAAGGTGGAGGGCGAAGCCCAGGCCAAGGCGATCGAGAGCTTCCGCCAGCGTGCTGCGGCCATCTCCAAGAGCTTCGGTTTTGCGGGCTACAGTCTGCGCGAGGTCAATGTGAGCAGCAGCGGCGGCGGCGGGCATCCCATGCCTCGCCCGCGCATGATGAGCATGGCCAAGGCCAGCTATGCGGATGCCGCGCCCGTGCCGGTGGAGGCGGATCGCACCGAGGTGACGGTCAGCGTCGGTGGCTCGATTCAGATGCAGTGATCGGATTTGCGCGACGCATATAAAAAAGGAGCAGCTTGCGCTGCTCCTTTTTGATTTTCATCATGATTTGATGCTGAATATGTTTTCTGGCAAGCGCTAGATGCTATCTAATTGATAAGCGCATGCGTTGGAGCCGAGCGGCTTTTATTGTGCGGCCCAGCCGCCGTCCATATTCCATGCCACGCCGCGCACATTGTTGGCTGCGGCCGAGCAGAAGAAGACGGCCAACTCGCCCAGCTCTTCGGGTGTGGTGAACTGCATCGAAGGCTCTTTCTCTCCCAGCAGCTGCCTGGTGGCGTCTTCATTGCTGATGCCTTGGGCGGCAGCCTTGGCATCCACCTGCTTTTGTACCAGCGGCGTCAGCACCCAGCCGGGGCAGATTGCATTGCAGGTCACGCCGGTGGTGGCGTTTTCCAGCGCCGTCACCTTGGTCAGGCCGACGATGCCGTGCTTGGCGGCGACATAAGCCGACTTTTCGGCCGAGCCGACCAGCCCGTGTACCGAGGCCACATTGATGATGCGGCCCCAGTTGGCCTGCTGCATGGCGGGCAGGGCCAGGCGCGTGGTGTGGAAGGCGCTGCTCAGGTTGATGGCGAGGATGGCATCCCACTTCTCCACGGGGAAGTCCTGCATCTTGGCCACATGCTGAATGCCGGCGTTGTTGACCAGGATGTCGACGTGGCCGAATTCGGCGGCGGCGTATTTCATCATGGCTTCAATGTCGGCGGCCTTGCTCATGTCCGCACCGTGGTAGCCGACTTCGATACCGGCTGCTTTGCCGGCATCAAGCACCTGGGTGCGTGGTGCTTCGACATCGCCAAAGCCGTTGAGCACGATATTGGCACCCTGGCGTGCCAGAGCGATTGCGATACCTAGGCCGATTCCGCTGGTCGATCCCGTCACGAGAGCGGTTTTGCCTTTCAACATGGACATACAAGGTCTCCGAATGAATTACGAACGGTTGGGGAACGCATCGAGCATAGCTTGAAGCATCTGCTTTGCGCCTTTTTGGATCTCGTCTTGATCGTCTAAGTCTTCGCTGAATGCTTCAAGTATCGCCCGCGTAGGGTCCTGTCCGGCTATTTCCGCGAGGCGTGCTCTGGTTCGCGCATTGCAGTGCCTTTTCCCTTGCTTCATCTGGGTGAGATTCCCTGCGGGTATCTCTAGCATGAGGCCTAGCTTTCGCAGGCTTCCGGCCTTCTTTGCTGCCTCTTCGATCAGAGATGCGGTGCTCATAGCATTCGGTTCCTAACAAAAATTGCGGTTGGCTGGTGTTATCAAATGTGATATTGTTATCACGTTTGATATCGTTATCTCATTTGATAGTTTGCCCTATCAGATGTTGCAGGAGCCGCCAGCATGTCTAAAACCGTTTGCGCATCTTCGATAAGTCCTCCGCCTGTTCAAAAAGACCTGGGTGCTCGCCTGGCGGCTTCCGTCCAGGTCGATCAGGTGGAGGGCACCATTTCTCAGTCGATCCTCAAGTCATCTATTCGCGCATTGCTTGCTGGCGACTTGTCTGGCATCAGCGTCCACCGGAACCCAGGCGGCGCAGGTGGCGCTTGGGGTGACGGTGCAGCAGGCAGCTTGAACCGGGCTTCTGAGATTCCATCTCTGACTCCGGCTTTGATCGCGGAATACAGCACCCAGTATGTAAGCAGCATTCCTATGGCTGCTGCTATGAATGGCAATAGCAGTCCTAACCCGATAAATCCCACGGCGGCTTCTCCCTCTTTAGAAGCTGCTGATCTTAGAACGACTCCCCATCGCGCCGGCGCTAGGGGCACCATCAGCAGAATTAAGGCTAGGTGGAAAAGAGAGTGGGCAGAGGTAGGCCCATTCATAGGCGCCGCTCTTTTGGGTCTGCTCCTGGATTTCCTTGAAGTGCTCATCTTTGTTGGCATTCCCATCGTGACCATTGCGGTGGTCGTCGTTTTCGCGGTGCATTTCTTCCGGGTGGCCGCATGAGAGTTCACCCTCAAGGTTGCCAGTGCATCACCTGCGATTGCCCACCATCGCGCCGTCCGAGCAACGCGGGCGGTGATCGCATTCAGGTTCTTCGCGCACAGGCCATGCGAGCCATTTCGGCAAAGCCTCCTGCATCCGTTCAATCCGGCGGCGTGGTCGCTTCTCGTGACTACAAAGACCGCTGTGCTGTCCTCAATCGTTTCGCACGCGGCGGAAGCCTCACACCGCAGGTTCGTGCTGCTCTCAATTGGTTTGCAGCGCATGAGAGCGCAGGGGGGCCCCCGCTTGCGGGGGGGGCCTGCGCCGATGGCGCTGCTATCAATTTTGGGGGGTACGAAGGCGCTGAAACATCACCCGTCCCCGTTAGTAACACGGGGACAACTTCTACAGGGCGGGGCGTATGAAAAAGCGCTTTACCTTTCGTCGCTCTGTTGGCCTTACTCCCTCGGTTGCAAAGCGTGTCAACGCCGTGGCTCGTTTTGAGTCTCGCTCATTCGAATCTGCAATGAGGCTTCTGATTGTCGAAGCGCTGCGATCGCGTGAATCACTCAAGCGAGCTGAGGTGCAGCAATGAACGCTTCTAAGAATGATCTCGTCCTGGTCAACAACGAAATCAAGCTGCGTCTGCAGGTTGAACGTCAGGCCTCCAGCAACCTCGTTCATGTCGATTGGATCGCTTTCACAGTGCAGATGCGTCATGCACCTGTGCCCACTGTTGAAACTCTGTTCCCGACCTTTGATGAAACCATCTGGCAAGACGGTGGCCCGCTGGATTCACGTTCCGTGCATGAGCGCGAAGAGGGCAGGCGCATGGCCCTGTATCACCGCGTCAAGCTGGTCAACATGCTTCGCGAGCTGGAGGATGAAGACTACACAGCGCATACGCAAGCCTTTCAGATGGCAGAAGACGTTGCGGCCATCCTCGGCCCTGATTTCATCGCCAATTCAGACCTCTGTCGTGGCCTGAATTTCTACAAGCACCGCTACAACATTGAGCGCTGCGGCCGCACAGTCGGCTGGGTCGGATTCCTCTCCGTCGCCAAGGGTGCACGGAGCGAAGCTCAGGCCAAAACCATCCATGTGAACCTTGAGGGCATGGCCTGCACATTTGCGAAAGCAGGCTGGCGTGAGGAACTGGCCGACTACATAGACGAACACCGCGGCTTGATTACCCGCTGCGATTTGGCTCTGGACTTCTTCCAAGGCGTGGCCGGAGGCTGGTCTCGCTTTAAACCGGAATATGACGCCGGCTTGATGGATCACATGGGCCGTCGCCCGAAGGCTAAGGCATGGGACGAATGGGATGGGCTAGGGGAGGGCCGCTCCATATATCTCGGCTCCCGCCAAGCGGGAAAGCTCACCAACATCTACGAAAAAGGAAAGCAGCTTTTTGGGGCCAAGGATGCCACCGACTGGACACGCATAGAACTGCGCTACGGCAACCAAAAACGCGTTCTGCCCACTGACCTGCTGCGCAACCCGGACGGGTGTTTTGCCGGTGCTTCTACATGGCACTCAACCATGCTCGGTGAAGCCGGCGCAATGGCAGCTCCGCTACCGATCAAGACAGAGCCTCGCCTGCCAGAACAAACCATCCTGGCCGAGTGCGTCCGCAATGCCCGCTGGGCCATGAGCACCGCAGGAAAGAGCCTCGCTCTCGCCCTCAAACACCTCGACTACGAAACCTTGCTGGGCTTCGTTGACAACTGCGCCGAGATGCCTAACCGCCTCTCCAAGTTCAGCAAAGAAGAGGTGGAGAAAGCCTACGCGCAAGCGTTCAAACAAGTTTCTGCCTCCGGTTCGGGCCGTACCGGTTTCAAGGCTGATCAGGCCATCACAGAGGAAATCCAATGAAGTTTCAATCCAACGCTGTTCTGCATGGCATCAAGTCGTCTAAGGGCGAAATCGAAGGCCGTGGCTTTGACTCCACCACCTTCCACCTGTCCGTGGACATTGCTGACAGCAACAGCGGCGAAGCCATGGGCGTCGTGACGCGCCCCTTCAAGCTGGGCACTTCCGAGGAATACAAGAAGTGGCAGAACTACAAAAACACATGGCCTGCAACCGGTGTGCCTGTGGTGTGCGAATTCGACATCGTTGCCGGTGCTGAGCAAGCCTCCAAGCTGGTTCTGCTGTCCATCAAGCCTGCTCCCACGCAAAAGGCCGCCTGATGCCGCGCTACGTGATCCAGTCCGGCACTACAGGCCAGTTCCTGGCCCCGTCTTTCGAGCACGGGGAACCGGAGTGGGTCATGTTGCTGAGTGAAGCCGGTGCGGTCGATGACCTTGAGTCTGTTGCACAGCTCATTGAAGACCACACCGAGCCTTTCCACCGCGCCCAGGTCGTAGACCTCTCCGAGATATGAGCGCGCTCAACCTGCTTTGGTTTCTCCCCCTGTGCTGGTGCTATTGGCGTGCCATCTGCGCAGGTGTTCGTTGCACGCTGGATGAGGTGATCCGATGAACTGCGAAAGCTGCGGCGCTGAGTTTGATGCCGAAGACATTGATTGGGACATGGAGGGCGATGGTGATGACATCGAAGGTCAATGTCCTGAGTGTGGCTCCAAGGAAATTCATTCGTGAAATTCATCACCTGCGCCGCTGATGTGCTGCCTTGCCCTCTGGATCAACAGCAGCTCGTGTCGCTGGCTGAGCTGGTGGCAGAAGCAGTCGCCCAGATTGATGCCGCATCTATCGCACAGGCGTATGCGTTCGGTGCTGGCTCGGTCATGACTTGGTGGGGTCTGTCCTTTGGACTGGCCGCTGCCATCAAGGCACTGTCAAAAGCATAGCCGGTAGGGGCTTGACAAGGCTCACTCCGGGTGCGCTGTTGCACCGTCTTTTCGTAAAGGAAAAATCATGGCAGAAATCTTTGCTGCAATCGACCTGACCACCGTGGCCGCTGCCGTTATTGGCATTGGCGTGACTGTGATCGGCGTTCACATGGCCTTCAAGGGTATCGACCTGGGTAAGCGTGGCGTGAAGAAGGCCTAAGGGGTAGGTCATGCTTACAGGGGCACTGATTGTTTTCATAAAGGTCGTTGTGGCCTTGATTGGGGCAATCAGTGCCCTTGTCTTTTGCTTGGTGGTGCGGCCATGACGCGCACATTCAGGTTTCTTATTTCGTTGACATTGGCTCTGCTGGGTTGTTCAGCCTTGGCGCAGACTTGTGAAATTCCACGCTCTCAAATCGGCGGTCAGTATTACTACGGCGAAATGTCCATTTGCACTGTTGCTGGCGGGCGCTATAAGCCGCCTGTGAGTGTGACTAGAGCGAAAATCTCTGGTTCTCAAATTGCCTGCTACGGCCCGTCAAAGCAGGGCGATGGATCCACTATTGAGGTGGTCCAGTTTTATGTGGATTTCTCTATCGCCCCATGTCCTGTTTGTCCTTCCGGTCAGACTTTCGATAAAACGGCGGGGCAGTGTGTTGCTTCTCAACAGTGCTCCGGTGTTTCGTCCTATTGCTCCACATTGAAGGGCAGTGTTGCCATGTTTGAGAAGCCGGGGCAAGTCGATATGTCCGGCGGCTCCTGCTTGAAGGCTCCCGATTTTCAAAGCTGCAGCCAGGGGTGTGCGACGTCCGCAGTCGGCATGGGCGTGCAGTACAAAAACAATGCTGGGCAGTGGATGAGCGCGCAGGAATTGAAGGTTACGGGCGGCACTTGCAATGTGCCTCCTGAGTCCGATCAGCCGGCCCAAAAAGATACCGATTGCGCTGGCGGCTATGCCGAGATGAACGGCGTCAAAAAGTGCGTTCCTGCCGAGGCAGCAAAGGGCGACACCAAAGAGAAAACCACCGAAAAAGCAGACGGCTCAAAAGAGACGGTGAAGACAGAAACCAAGTGCGAAAACGGCGTTTGTGAGACCACGAAAACCACCACCAAAACCGGTGCAGACGGAAGCAAGAGCGTGGACTCTTCCAAGACCTCTCAAGACCAGAACAGCTATTGCTCCAAGAACCCTACGAGCACTGTCTGTGCGGCTGCAAACGGTGGCAAGAATCCTGGCTCTGGTGGGTCTGGATCTGGTTCCGGCAGTGGTTCTGGGAGTGGCACAGGTAGTGGCAATGGCAGCGGCAATTGCACGGGTGATAAATGCGACGGCGACGGCAATGGAAGTGGAAATGGTTCCACCACCGTAGAGGTGCCGGATATAGAGGTGAAAAAGCTCTATGAGCGCAAGTATCCAGAGGGCATCAAGAGTGCCTGGAATAGCTCAGGGATCAAGGCTGCATCGGGCAAGTTTGAGTCTCTTGCAGCTGCGTTTGTGCCGCCTTGGCAGGATGCAAAAGGCCAGTGTCAGAGCTTCGGAATGAGCGTTGATGTGGGCTTTGTGACCTTCGGCCGGCATGACTTCTCGCCGTCTTGCTCTATCTGGCTTTTCATCTGGGTTTGCATGCAGGTTGGTGCGGTATTGCTGTTCCGCGCGTTGGTGTTTGGAGGTTAGATATGCAGCAGTTGTTAGCGCTGATTCTGATGGTGCTCTCCATGCCAGCTTGGTCGGCAAACGATAGTGGCTCTGGTGATGCCAATACGGGAATACTGTCCAAGATATCTGCGGCAATTGATCAGGTTGTTGCCTATATCAAGGGCATTTTTGAGAGCCTCAAGAAATTCGTTGATTGGCTCGGGAAAATCTTCCTGGAGGTGTTTTCAGCCCTCTGGGACATGATCACAGATGCCTTTGTCTGGCTGCTAGAAGGCGTTTTCAAGCTGGCGGCTGGCCTGCTTGATGGTGTTGCTGATGGCTTCGGATTTGCTGAGCTCAAGAACACGTTCTTGAACGTCTGGAATCAGATCCCCCCAGAGGTCATTTCGATGATGCAAGTCATTGGCGTTCCATCTGCTTTCAGCATCGTGGTGCTGGGTATTCTGATTCGCATCTCAATGCAGCTCATACCGTTCGTGAGGCTCGGCTCATGATCAATCTGCTTGAGGGTGTTCCCGGCTCCGGCAAGAGCTATGAGGCCGTGGTCTACCACGTGCTGCCAGCACTGCAGAGTGGTCGCAAGGTCATCACAAACCTGCCGCTCAATATGGAAGCGTGGCAGTTCCTTTATCCCGATCTGGTGCCGCTGATTGAGCTGCGCAGATCCAGTGCTCCAGTTCTTGGAAAGTGGGATGCTGAGGCTGCAAATCGTGGTCAATCAGCGTATGTCGTTGGCGAGTTCAATGGCGATGCAACGGGCAAAACGCATGACGGTTTGCCTTGCCAGGATCCGCCTAAAGGCGTTGCGCTTTTTGGCTCCGTGTGGGACTTCTACAGCACATGGCGCGGCAAGAACAACATTGGCCCGCTGTACGTCATTGATGAATGCCATGTGAGTTTTCCGAGGATCACCAGGCGCAATCCGATGGGCACGCCGGAGCAGGTCATCCAGTGGTTCAAGATCAGCCGTCACTTCGGTGCTGATGTGTTGTTAATGACGCAGCGCATGGGCGCGCTGGATGAAGACATTGCCGGCCTGGCTGAGTTTCATGTGCGGGTGCGTAAGGCCGCATTCCTGGGGCGTCCGCAGAGCTATGTGCGCAAGACCTTCGCGGGCCTCAAGGGAGGTGAGGTCAGCAGCGAAGAGCGTGAGTACCTGAGCCAGTATTTCCCCCTGTACAAGAGCCATACGCAAGGTAGCACGGTCAAAGAAGCCTCTGCGCAGGACGTCAACCCGGCCTATCTGAAATGGCGCAAATGGAGCCGGATTTTCTTTGTCTTGGGCGCGCTCTTCTTGGGCTGGACGTTCTACAAGATATTCTTTGCAGAGAGCAAGCCCAAAATGGCCGCGCTGCAGACCGCAAACACGCCTAAGCCGCTCCTGCCGTCCATGAAGCCTGCCCAGTCGCAAAGCGCGTCTGTGCCCGCATCAGTGCCTGCACAGGAGGCTCAGAGGGCACCAGAGGCACCGCCGAAGCGCTCAATGGGGCCTGACCCCCTAGAAAACCGTTTGATCCATCTGACGGGCTGTATGGAGAGCAGTAAGACACATGACCGCGTCTGCACGCTGACGGTGAGCCAGAACGGCATGCCCATCTTCCACGTCACGAATAAAGAGCTGGAGCAGGTTGGCTTTCAGTTTAAGTACCTGGGTCACTGCGCCGCGCACCTGAGCTGGGACGGCGTTATGCGGGCGGTAGTCTGCGACTCACCCAGCGTGGGTATGCGAGTGGCAGGCGTCAAAAGCTCCAGCTGATGGGGGTATCGGGGGCCGCGCCCCTGATGTCAACCGTCGATCAAGCATTGCCAGTTACACCGACCTGGCTGCGCGCGGCACCTCCCGCAGTTACATGGACCTGGCTCGCGTGGCGCGCTTCCGGCAAATATCGGGCCTTCGCTCCGTGTCCTGAGAACAGCCGCCGTAGGCGCTCAAGCCCCAGCAAGTGATTTTGCTCACTTTTTAGTAGCGCATTTGCGCTATGAAAAGAGAAGCGGTAAAGCTAATTAGGGCTTCAAAAATGGCCTGTCTCAATAGCATTCCAACTATCAAAACAACGGAGGGGAAAAGTGCTGATTGGATATGCTCGCGTCTCAACTAGGGAGCAGGAGACTTACCTGCAAATTGATGCGTTGAATAAGGCAGGTGTTTCAAAGATCTATCAAGAGAAGGCAAGTGCTGTAAGTGCGAGGCCTCAATTGCAACGCTGTCTGTCGTCTTTGAAGGCCGGTGACATCCTTGTGGTTTACAAAATGGACCGTGTTGCCCGGTCTCTTAAGGATCTGCTTGGGATTCTGGAAAGCGTCCAGTCTGCCGGCGCGCATA
Source organism: Comamonas sp. wu1-DMT (assembly GCF_040187805.1). NCBI lineage: Bacteria > Pseudomonadati > Pseudomonadota > Betaproteobacteria > Burkholderiales > Comamonadaceae > Comamonas > Comamonas sp. wu1-DMT. Next base: position 418,564 of record NZ_JBANEM010000001.1, on the reverse strand, counting down.
TCCGGTCTTTGACTGAGCCGCTTGATACCTCTGTGCCGGTAGGTATCTTTATGGTGCAGGTTCTGGGTGCTGTTGCTCAGTTAGAGCGCTCCATCATTAGAGAGCGTGCTTTGGCGGGGCAAATAGCCGCCTATAACAGAGGGGTAAGGTGGGGTGGGAGTAGGGGGAAGCTCAGTGATATTGAGCAAAACGAGCTGAGGCAATTAAAGCAGTCCGGAGCCACCTTAAAGCAGCTTATGGCGAGGTACGATATCTCCATGTCCACGGTCTGCCGATATCTGAATCCACAGACCTCTCGCAACGTCCGTCCAAAGTTGCCTGTACTTGGAGCTTATGTTGATGACTCTCTCAACGATTGACGATGCGACGACAGCCATTATCGGCCCCGGTCTTGAAAACGCGTTCTCCATGAATCAACCTACGCTGAATTACGTATCGTGTCCCGGAGCCTCTGCAACGGCTCCCACCTGGGCCAGTGCTCAGCGCCGCCAACAGGTCGAGGCGCAGCCCGAGGGAACACACCGCATGGCGTACTGGGAATGGAACCATACCGGCAATCCAAGACATCCTCATGTCATCGTCTGCGTGCACGGCCTCTCACGCCAGGGGCGAGACTTTGATGTGCTGGCAACCGAGCTCAGCCGCTTTGCCCGCGTGATCTGCCCCGATGTGGTGGGGCGCGGCGAAAGCGACTGGCTGGCCGACCCCATGGGTTATCAGCTGCCGCTGTATGCGGCCGATATGTTGGCGCTGCTGGCCCAGTTGCATGCTCAGGCGCCGATTGAAACCCTGGACTGGGTCGGTACCAGCATGGGGGGCTTGATCGGGATGGGGGTCATGGGGCAGCCCGGTCTGCCGCTGCCGGTGCCTGTGCGGCGGCTGGTGCTCAACGACGTAGGGCCGGCGATTGAATGGGAGTCGCTGGAACGAATCGGCTCCTATGTCGGAAAAGGCTTGCAGTTTCCCAACTTTGAGAGCGCTGCTGCTGCCATGCGCTTGATTTCCGAGGGATTCGGCCCACATAGCGATGAGCAATGGAGCCGGCTCTCGCAAGCCATGATCAAGCCAGATGCCCAAGGGGGCGTGGTGCTGCATTACGACCCCCGTATTGCAGTGCCCATGGCCCAGATGACGCGCGAGACTGCTCAGGCCGGTGAGGCCTTGCTCTGGCAGCTTTACGACCAGATCAAGGCACAGGTATTGCTTATCCGAGGGGCCGAGTCCGATCTGCTTTCCAGCCGTACCGCCAAGGCCATGACCGAACGTGGCCCCAGGGCGCATTGCACGGAACTGCAGGGCGTGGGACATGCCCCGACGTTGGTAGTGCCGGGGCAAGTGGCGTTGATACAAAAGTTTTTACAAGGGGATAAGGGTTTGCCTGCGAACATCAGTCTTGCGCAGCAGGCCCAAGAGGAAGCTGCATGAAGACCAGCGATACCGTAACCACAGTCTCTGACGCCGCACCCAAGCTCACGGAGCCTACGCCGCATCTGATTACCGCCACATCCGAGGTTTTGCCCGATCAAGTCAATGCGCTGGCGCGCGCCCGTGCCTTTGCAGAACCTCTGATTGCCGGCGAAGTCATGGAGACCGGTGAAAACACCCTGACCCACGCCGACGCCGTTGCCGCCATCCTCAAGAAAATCGGTGGCTCGGAAACCATGCAGGCGGCCATTTATCTGGTGCACGCCAGCGTGCACCTGAACAAGCCGCAGGAAGTGATTGCCAAGGCGTTTGGCGATAATTTTGCGACCCTGGCGGTCGAAACCATCAAGCTCATCCGGGTGCAGCAGCAGGCGCGAGACGCCGAGCTGAGCAGCCAGCATGTCGATGGCGTGGCCACCCAGACCGAGAACGTGCGCAAGATGCTGCTGGGCTTTTCGCGCGATCTGCGCGTGGTGCTGCTGCGCCTGGCGTCGCGCCTGCAGACGCTGCGCTACTACGCGGCCGAGAAGAGCCCGGTTTCACCCAGCATCGCGCGCGAAGCGCTCTATGTCTTTGCGCCACTGGCCAACCGTCTGGGAATCTGGCAGATCAAATGGGAGCTCGAAGATCTGGCTTTCCGTTTTCTGGAGCCCGATACCTACCGCCAGATTGCGCGTCTGCTCGACGAAAAGCGGGTCGAGCGCGAAGCCTATATGGAGCAGATGCGTGCGAGGCTCGAGGCCGATTTGCGCGCCCACAGCATCAGCGCCTCGGTTCAAGGGCGTCCCAAGCATATCTACAGCATCGTCAAGAAGATGCGCGGCAAGTCGCTGAGCTTTGACCAGCTGTTCGATATCCGTGCCATGCGCGTCATCGTGCCTACGGTCAAGGACTGCTATGCAGCCCTGTCCTGGGTGCATGAGCAGTTCACGCCGCTGGAAAAGGAGTTCGACGACTACATCGCCAAACCCAAGCCCAACGGTTATCAGTCGCTGCACACGGTGGTGCGCGATGAAACCGGCCGCACCATAGAGATCCAGATCCGCACCCAGGCCATGCACGACCATGCCGAGCATGGCGTGGCCGCGCACTGGGCTTACAAGGAAGCAGGTACCAAGGGCTATGCGGGCGTGTCTGCGTCCAGCGAATATGACGCCAAGATCGCCGTGCTGCGCCAGTTGCTGGCCTGGGGTAGCGACCTGACGGGCTCGGCCCAGCGTGGTCTGTTTGAAGATCGCATCTATGTGCTGACTCCCGATGCGGCCGTGATCGAGCTGCCGCAAGGGGCCACGCCGGTGGACTTTGCCTACTCGGTGCACACCAGCCTGGGCCATCGTTGCCGCGGCGCGCGTGTGGACGGAGCCATGGTGCCGCTGAACACCGCTCTGGAAAGCGGCCAGACGGTAGAAATCAACACGGCCAAGGAAGACCGCCCCTCCCGCGACTGGCTCAATGCCGAGCTGGGTTATCTGGTCAGCAACCGCGCCAAGGCCAAGGTGCGCGCCTGGTTCAATGCCCAGGCCACGCACGAAACCGTCTCGCGCGGGCGCGAGGCCGTTGAAAAGCTGCTGCAGCGTGAGGGCAAGACGGCGATCAAGCTTGAAGAGCTGGCTGCACAGCTGGGCTTCAAGTCTGCCGATGCACTGTTTGAAGTCGTGGGCAAGGACGAGTATTCACTGCGCAATATCGAGGTCGTGCTGCGTCCCAGTGAAGAAACGCCAGAGGAAGATGCATTCACGCCGGTGCGCAAGGCGCGCGGCCATGACTCTTCGCGCGGCGGGGTGCTGGTGGTGGGCGTCGATTCGCTCATGACCCAGCTCGCCAAATGCTGCAAGCCGGCTCCTCCGGACGAGATCGGCGGCTTTGTGACTCGTGGCAAGGGTGTGAGCGTGCACCGCTGCGATTGCTCCAATTTTCGCGAGATGATGGCCAAGAGCCCCGAGCGTGTCATCGAAGTCGACTGGGGCACTCCCAAGCATGTGGACAAGGGTGGACCGGTTTACCCTGTGGACGTTGCGGTGGAGGCGGCCGACCGTCAAGGCTTGCTGCGCGATATCTCGGACGTGTTTGCACGCGAGAAGACCAATGTCATCGGGGTGCAGACCCAGTCCGTCAAGGGGACGGCGTGGATGACGTTCACGGTGGAGGTGGCAGATTCGGGTCGCCTCAACAAGGTGCTAGGCATCGTCGCCAGTGTGTCCGGCGTTCGCTCGGCCAGAAGGCGCTGATGTAAGTCCCAATTGCGCCTGACAGTGCTCGATGACAAGAAAATGTTAGCTCTCAAAAAATGAGTGAAAAACCCGTGCTACAATTGCTTCATCGAACAGAACAACAGGCGCGTAGCTCAGCTGGTTAGAGCACCACCTTGACATGGTGGGGGTCGTTGGTTCGAGTCCAATCGCGCCTACCAAACGTGCAGACGAAACCAGAGTCTGCAGCAAAAAATGCCCGCTGAGAAGCGGGCATTTTTGTTTTGTCGGTATGAAGCCGTTAGCGGGAAACGGTACTCAAGCAGGCATTTTTAGGCACAAAGTTGTACTTTCGCTCCAGATAGCAGAACCGGACAATCGTGGGTGATGCTGGGTTCTGCGGTGAAGCCGTCAACCATAAACGTGTAGAGCATCCTCATGATGCGGGCGAGACTGCAACTGAGAAAACGCAAGCGCACGAATATCCCAGTGGCACATCGCTGCAGCTTGGACAGACCAATCACTGTCTATCAGGTATGGTCCATTAACTTTGTATTTGGGCGCACTACTGAGGGATGATGCATCAGAAGCCTTACCGTGATTGATGGCTCGACCCATGAAGCTGTGGAATTCGGCCAGAGCGAGCTTTGAGCGGTTAGCACCTAGTGCGAGTTCTGGATTAGCTTATCGATACGAGGGCTTTCCTGAAGCCAATCGGCCAACTTTTCCTAGGTTGCCCCGGTAGTTAAACTTATTGGCGCCTATATAGTGAATACTATTCGCTCTGAAGATGGTCTTTGCCATGTGGTTTCTACGTTAGTCAGTGCAACCGCCTCTGCATCAACCTGCAATCCGGCGGGTTCTACCGCATGCATCAGTTTTCCAACTACCTGGACGATTTTCTGGGGCGAAACACTACCTAATCCACTGCCCAATAATTCCAAGCCAGAGCTACGAAGCGTGCCAGGATTCAGTGGAATACTTGTCCCAGCTAGCATGCCGATGTTGACGAAGCGCACGCGCGGAGAAGCTTCGCGATGACCATGAGTGCCAACTGCATTGATGATGCTGGCAGCTGGAGAGCCCCACAAATAGTCGAGCACAATGTCGATGCCGTTCCTTTCGAACTCATCGCGCAATGCGGCAGTGAGTTTGTCTGCCGGTTGATCCAGGCTAATGAAGCTATCGGCCCCTAATGCATGTAGCTCAGTTTCCATGGCAGGATTGCGCGCGGTAGCAACCACTCGCGAAGCTCCCAAGAACTTTGCCACTTGAATGGCCAAACGGCCAGACGTACCAGCAGCGCCATTAATTAGCACGCGCTCGCCTGCTCGAAAGCGTGCACGCTCCTGGAGGGCCGCCCACGATGACATACCAGGAAGCGCAATCGCCGCTGCAGTGACATCGTCAAGGGAGTCAGGAACGATTACGCAACAATCGGTTTTCACAGCAACTATCTCTGCCATTGCTCCAATGGGAGCACGTGGAAATGCAAAATACACCCGTCTGCCATCTGCCAAAGTCGCTATGCCGTCGGCGCCTGGTACCACGGGCAAATTCTTGCCGCTGCTGTAATGCGAGCCGTTTGCTTGAGCACGCACTAACTGGCTCAGCGCTGCAGCGCGAACTTGTACCAACACTTCTCCTTCGATTGCCACAGGAGCCTCAATGCTGCCATAGCGTGGTGGGCTGTCAAAAGAATGAACTATCGCGGCTTTCATCGTTAAAGACTCCGATATAGAAAGATATACGGGCGTGAGCCCACTTGCTCGCTTATTAGGTGCGCTCACGCTTTTTTGCATTGGCCCTCAGTGACGAGGACTCTCAAAATGCGTGATTGATGCCGAACTGAACGCCTTGCGAGTTCTGCCCAGAAGCTCCTTCAGGGGAGACATCGGCGGTTACATAGGCCGAGTTGCCTTTGTTGCTGATGTGGGAGTAGGCCGTGTAGAGAGTAGTGCGTTTGCTCAGTTGGTGGGTATAGCCCACGGCGATCTGATTCGCCTTGTCATCGGTCCCCGATACCTTGGACTGGGCTACGGATGCTTTGACAGTGCCTACACTACTGACAGGCAGAGCAGCACCGATCAGCACGTTGGTCTGTTTGTAGCTGTTGAGCTTTTGCTGGAAATAGTTCGCATAGGCCTTGACAACGCCGAAATCGTAGGTCCCGCCAAGGGTGACAGTCTTATAGTCGCCCGCAGTCATTTTGGTCTGTCCATATGCTGCCGCAATGTTGAGCGGTCCGCTTGCATAGCCAATGCGGCCGCCAAGGTACTTAGCACCATCCACGTTCTCACCTGCTGCATACGAGAGCTGACCGTATATCCCGAGTTGCATTTTGGGCAGAAAGTAGCCGATTGAATTGCTCGCGCGTGACAAAGTCTTAGCGCCATTTGATCCCAGTGGCCAGCCATCAATGAGGTTGCTGCTGCCGCCTACCCCTACGGTGCCAAAAGGTGAAAACTGAGAGATGTTCCAGAAGGCTGGGGTGTAATCACGGCCAAGACGAATCTCGCCAAACTGCTGGCTGGTCAGGCTTACTGTGGAGCGACGACCAAAAAAAAGCACTTTGTGTCGTCCCTGTATCTGGCAGAACTGCGGCTTCTAACCAGAATCCTGCGGAGAGTCCTCCTCCTAGATCTTCCGTGCCGCGAAAGCCAATGCGGCTGGGGAGCATATAGCCGCCTTGATCCATACCAGTAACATGTCTGCTACCAGCTTTTGCGTAAGTGACATTAAGGTCAAGACTGCCAAAGACTGTGACGTTGGATTGTGCGTGGGTCACAAAAGCCGAAGTCAAACCAAGCACTGCAAATATGGTGTTTCTCATGCGAAAAGCTCTTGAATTTGGACTCCCTGTTCAGCATCGCAGAACAGGGAGAGGTGATACGGGGATACAACCAGCGGGGCGAGCGGCAGGTTAGGAGTCCAAGCGAATACCTGCTTGTTTTATGAGGGCGGCTGTGGCGACGTATTCGTCTTTGACAAACCTCGCGAACTCTGGCTGAGGCATAGGTGATGCATCCACTCCAAGCTTTTCAAAGCGAGAGAGAGTTTCAGGGGATTTCAGAGCCTTGACTGCCTCAGTGTTCAGTCGGGTAATGACTTCCTGAGGCGTTTTCGCCGGTGCGAACATGCCGACCCAAAACAGTTGATCCGCATCGCGGATGCCGCATTCCGTTGTGGTAGGCACATCGGGTAGCAAGGCTGAGCGTTTGGAGGCTCCAATGGAGAGGGCATTGAGCTTGCCGGCCTTGACCAGTGGTACGGCCAGCGCAAGCGGCAGCAGAAACCAATCAAGGCGCCCGCCGATGACGTCATTCACGCTTTCTGGGGTTCCGCGATAGGGCACATGCAGCACGTCCAGACCAGCGGCCATGCGAAATTTCTCGCCTGCAATATGCGCACCACTTCCACTGCCAGATGATCCATAGCTGTACTTGCCTGGAGATTTCTTGACTTTAGCGATGAGGTCTTGCAACGATGCAAAGCCCTTTTGTGGGGAGACGACAAATACATTGGGCATCGACGCCAGCATTGCGACCGGTGCAAAGTCCCTCAATGTGTCGTATTTCAGCATGGGGTACAGCGATGCATTGGCAACATGTCCTGCTGAGTGAATCAGCAAAGTTTGGCCGTCTCCTGCAGCAGTGGCTACCTGGGTCGCGCCGAGCGTTCCACCTGCACCAGGTCGGTTGTCAACTACAAATGGTTGTCCAAGGTATTTGTCCAGCCGTTCTCCAACAATGCGACTAATCACGTCGGTAGTGGACCCCGCCGTGAAAGGAACCACCACCCTGACAGGACCACTTGGGTAATGAAGCGGTTGTGAAAAGGCTCGAGAGGGTATTGCGGCCGCACCGCAAGCGGCTGCAGCCCACTGAAATAGTTGTCTGCGATCGATGCTCATCGTTTGTCTCCTTAGGGTGTTGTCTTACTGTTTTCTTGAGGCACTTCTTTGGTGCCTTCTGGCTCTGTGGACGATTTGCAGAAAGGGGCCGAAAGACTTTTTAGAGGACGTGTTCAGCCCCCGTCTCATATGCCAATACGGTTTGATCTAGGTGTGCAGTTACACGCTGCTTTTTCCTGGCGAAGGCGCTATGGGCCTATCAGAAGCTGTAGTGAGCCTGACTATTACGGTAGAGGAGGGGTTGGAAGGCGTGTCTCACCTGGCTCCAGACACAGCTCTACATCCAGATGGAAATGTCCTTGGCTATCCGGCTGGAAGTCGCGCAGCAAAGAGCCCACAGCGCCGAATGCAGCATCGCTGAATGCAAAGGGGTCACGAGAGTCAAAGATTTGGGTTGTGAGGACCTTGTGCCCTGGCGCGATGGCGATGAAGTGCAGGTGTGCAGGGCGCATGTGATTGCGACCTTGCAGTGCCAGCAGCTCCCCGCAGGGACCATCAATGGGGACGCCATAGCCTGATGGCCGCACACTCTCGAACCAGAACTGTCCATTAGCATCAGTCTCGAACACGGCTCGCAGGTTCATGTCTTCCTGCTCTGGATCCTGGTTTTCATACAGCCCTCCAGGGGCTGCTTGCCAAGTCTCGATCCGTGCTCCGACGATAGGCTTGCCATCGGTGGAGACAACTTTGCCCTGCACGAACAAAGGGGAGCCGACGGTGTCTTCAGAGGCAATGCGAACACCGTTGGACATCAGAGGTTGATTGGCTCGCCAGAATGGTCCGATCAATGCGGGCTCTGTACCTCCCGCGGCAAGAATGGCCTTGGCATCCAGCAAAAGGACGTGGGTCGCGAGGCCAAGGATGTCAGCCAGCAAAATCCCTTCGTGCTTCTCAGGTCCTGTGGCCTGTCCCACTCTCACCATGAAATCGAGCCCCTTGTGCAGCTCGTCATAAGTCAGCTTTACCTCGGAGGCAAAGGCATGGATGTGCCGGATCAGGGCATCGAGAACCTCACGTGTACGTGGGTCTTTCGTGCCTTGATTGGCCTGCAACACAGCTTGCAACAGAGCTTGAGGATTAGCGGGAATTGCCTGCTGTACTTGCTTGTCTGCTCTTGGACGTTCTACTGCGGTGATCGACATATGTTTCCTTGGATTTTTTGGAGAGGCTGCTTGAAGGTCAGTCAGCCCGGATATGGCCTGTAGCTGCAACTTTGGCCCAGCGAGGGACTTCTTCAGCGACTCTGGTGGCGAGCTCGGACGAAAGACTTCCCACTGCGGTGAAGCCCATATCACGCAAGCGCTCTGCAACGTCCGGAATCTTGAGGATTCGACGCACCTCGGCATTGATGCGCTCTATGGCCGCTGACGGTGTGCCCGCTGGAGCAAACAGCGCTTGCATGGTCTCGGAGCGATACCCCGGAAAGCCACTCTCTGCAATGGTCGGCACCTGAGGTAGGTCAGGCCATCGCTGGAGACTGCCCACCGTCAATGCACGCAGCAAGCCACCTTCAATCTGCGGGCTGGCAACCGGGAGTGCCACAAGTGCGCAGTCCACCTGCCCGCTCAAAACCGCCTGGACGGCAGGAGCAGAGCCGGAGTACGGCACATGCAGTAGATTGACCTTGGCTCGTTGCCATAGCAGCTCTCCGCCCAGATGAACACTGTTGCCTTTGCCGGGCGTTGCATAGTTCAGGGCGCCATCCTTGGCTTTTGCTAGAGATAGAAGGTCAGAGAGCTTGGTAAGGGGGCTCTTGGCCGAAACGACAATGACATCTGGCGAAGTGACGACCAACGAGATAGGGGTGAATTGCCTGACAGGGTCGTATGGCCGCTTGTCAGGATAGAGCGCAGGATTCGTGACGAATGATGACGATGCCAGTAGCAGGGTTTGACCGTCTGGCGTGGCTCGTGCAACACCGGAAATCCCAATATTGCCGCCTGCGCCTGCCCGATTTTCGACGATGACTGCCTGACCAAGCACATGCGCCAAGTGTGTTGCCAGCAGACGTGCCACGATGTCAGAGGTACCGCCAGCAGCAAACGGAACGACGATACGCACAGGTACCTTGGGCGACCAAGTGTCCGCTGCGTGTGCTGCGGACGGTCGCGCCAATACCGGCACCATGGCTGTGGTTCCGGCCCAGGACACTGCCATTTGCAGCATCCGGCGCCGGCTCCATGCATCTGAATGATTGCCATGTGTCATGACTATGTCCTCAGTAGGCGTTGCGTGCGGCTGAAAGCAGGTCTGCTGGACACGCATCACTTTTGCGCGGCTGCTGGCGCGGGAGTTTCGGCGATATAGCCGTCTTGGCCGTAAACCAGACCCGTGGCTTCAGCTGCTTTGACGACGTCGGGGTGCCATGCGATACGGCCGCATTCTTCGTCAGTCCCCCCCACTACCGAATACACCACGAGGGCATGGTCGTTAGGGTTGCGAAAACCTCGCATGGTGCCAATTGGACAGGAGATCACGTCCCATTGGTTGAGCATCACCGAGTACTGCCCCTTCTCGCCCCAGATCACTTCCATCTGACCATTGAGAGGACAAAACACTTCCTCCGTCTTGTGTGCATGCAGGCTTGCACCCTGTCCGACGGGGATCTCAATGAATGTCACGCCAAAGCGGTGATTGCCGGGAATCGCAGGTTGAACGCCTTTGTTTTCCAGCACGCCACGATTCATGATCTTGTAGATGTTCTTCTTCATGCCGGGCAAACGGCTTTCGATGAAGGTTTCTCGGTAAGGCTCTACTTTGCCCCAGCGGGCAATGCGGGTTGCTTCCATTTCTTGAGGGTTGATATCCATTTCGATTCCTTAATGCGATTGATGATTGAATGAACAGAAAGCCTATGAATTTCTCTCTGTAGGTAGGACTTTAGGAATTTGACTCAATGCAGTCCAAGACCATTTATCGACTGACTCAATAACATTTCGGCATCAAGAATTGATTGCATACTTTGAGCAAGAATTTCAAGGGGCATGATGGACTTGCGACAACTTCGATACTTCGTGGTTCTGGCTACTCAGCAGCATTACGGACGTGCGGCCAGTGTTTTGCATGTAGCGCAACCCGCGCTAAGCCGCCAGATTCAGCTTCTGGAGGACGAACTGGGCGTGCAGCTCTTTGAGCGGCACGCGCGAGGGGCAACTCCAACTGCAGAAGCCCTGTTCTTGCTGGAGCGAGCGTCATTTCTGCTTCGCTACGCTGAGCAGATGAAGCAAGACATGACAGCACTTCAACGCGATGCGCGAGGGCCAGTGGTTATAGGTATGTCGCCCGGCCTGGCCCAATTGCTTGCGGTTCCTTTGACGAAGGCCGTACATCAGAATCTGCCAGGTGTCCGGTTGAGAGTCGAAGAAGGATTCTCACCAGCACTGCACTCCATGCTGCTGCAAGGCGCCTTGGATATCGCTGTACTCAACGGTCCAGTGCAGCTCTCAAACCTGGTCAGCTTCCCCTTGCTAAACGAAGGGATCTGTCTCATCGGACGTAGCGACGACCCTGTCTTAAGGTCACGAAAAATCTCCATCCAAAAACTTGAAGGAGTGCCTTTGGTGATGACGGGACTAGCTAAGTCTGGTGTACGTCTGGAGCTGGAGGCTGGCGCTGCACACGCAGGTGTGACTCTGAACCAGGTAGTTGAAGTCAACACGATGGAGGTGGCGAAGCGCTTGATCTTGGAGAAGGTCGGGCTAACGGTGCACTTTGCTGCGGCTGTAAAACAGGAGCTAGAACTGGGTGTACTGGCTGCAGTCCCCATTGAGGGACTACGACTTCGCCGTATTCTTGCCAGAGTTGCCGACAGGCCACCCTCTAAAGCGACCGAGGAACTCATTCGCATCTTTCACGATGTGGTTCGCCAAGAGGTGCAAAACGGCCATTGGCCGAATGCATCTCTTTTTTGAAGCTATCTCTTGCCGGGTGATCTCACTGCAAGCTGCGACTGGCTATCCAGCCAGCCTTGCCCATGCACAACACGTCCTCCGAGTAAAGTCAGCAGTGCCTGCGTGCGATGTAATTGGCTTGCAGGAACATGCAAGGGATCCTGATTGAGTACAGCGAGGTCGGCGAGCTTGCCAGCCATCAGGCTGCCGCGTGTGTGCTCTGCAAATGCCAGCCATGCCGCATTGGTCGTATATAGGGTCAGAGCCTGCTCAGGTGTCAACAGCAGGTCAGTGCGGCGCTGCACGGTGCCCCCCAGCGAGCGTCCCGTGACTTGGTACTCAATGGCTTGCCAGACGCCTGCCACTCCAATGCGTGTGGCATCAGTTCCCCCTGCGACCATCATCCCCATATCCATGGCAATCTTGGTCGGTGGTGTTCGCTCAGCGATCTCACGCCCATTCGCTGCAAGAATGGCTGGTGCTTCGAAATATGGGCCCATCTGCACGCTATAGGATAGCCCCAGGGCATGCATGCGTCGCAGTGTTTGGACAGAGCCCGTGTTCAGATGCGCGAGTGACCATCGCAAGTCCTTGATCGGATGCACGCGCGCGACGTCTTCGATCGCGTCGAGAATAGATCGCGCACTGTCATCCGTGTAGGCATGCAACTCCAATGGGATACGTCGTTGGGCTGCAAAACTCAGTACTTTGCGCATCTCTTGCTGATCGCCCTGCGCAGAGGTAAAACCTGGCTCCATCCGCACGGCATCGTTCATTGCTGAGACTAGGTTTTCTCCCAGACCCAGGAAGGCCAAATAGCCATCGTCTTGAACCGGAGGGCGAAACTCCATACGCGTCTGTACCCATGCCGTTTCGTTACCACCCGGCGGAGCAAACAGGCGGTAGCCTACACGAACACTCAGTTCCTTGTTTTGATGCAGTGCGAACAAGGGCTCGAATGCGGACGGACCTCCCGCTGAAGGGTCGATAAATCCCGTCACTCCGTGTACGTTTAGGTCATGAAAGAAGGCTCGAAGGTTCGCTTGCCGATCCAGCCCCTGGCTGATTTGGGCAAAGAGCATATTGAATGGACCGATGCCGCCTAGCAGCTTACCTGTCGCTTTGCCTGCTTGGTCACGCTCCACAATGACTCCTGCCGGAACAATTGGCTGAGTTGAATCGAGTGCCAGCACTTCGATGCCGCGGCGGTTCACCAGGGCATAGTCGTAAAGTGACTGCACATACGCCGGATGATCGGGGATCGAACGACTGAGATCGGATACCGTGGGCGCACGCTTTTCGACAAACTGCTCGGGTATCCACGAACCGACTACAGCGACCCATTGATCTGCAGTTCGTTTTTTTGCGGCTTGCTGTAAGCGCTGCAGGCCCTCTTGTAAGCTCGAGGCGTCGTACCAGTATGTTTCGAACAGGTAGCTCTGACCACCACGAATGCCATGCAGGTGAGCATCGATCAGACCAGGAATCACAACTCGCCCTTTCACATCAAGAATGCGAGTGTTTGGGCCAATATACGGCTGAACATCGGCGTCGGAGCCAATTGCGCTCAAATACTCTCCTCTTACCGCGATCGAGGTAGCACGTGGCTGCGCTGGATCCATGGTCAAGACCTGAGCGTTGCGAATGATGAGGTCGGCCGCAGGACTAGTGGATGATGCCTTGATCGTCTCGGATCTGGGTTGTGAGTGCACCAGGGTACTGCAAAAGCCGCATGCTGCCAAAATCGCCTGTAGTGCAAGACGGCGCGGAACAGAATGGTTGATGACGTTTTTCATATTGGAGGAAATCGTCCTGACAAAGCGGCGCTTTCAAAGGTTTGGACGAGGCAGAGGCACCCGCAGCAGCCAGGCTGAGTTGTTCTGAGACAGGGTGTTACGACCAGCGTTGTGAGCAGCACGAACATGGCCGCTAGGCGCTAGGTCAATTAGGTTTCAAGGGGGCGCGATCGATCCAGCACCATTGAGTCCGGTGAAGAGGTTGGATTTGGCTTTCGGAACTCTGATTCCGTCGATGGTGATCTGAGCTTCATGAACGGAGTCATACAAATCACACCCTCGGCGATGGACTGATCTATCGAAAAAGTCTTTGCTGTGCCGCTACCATGCACCGTGCACACCTTTACAAGGTCTGGTACACCTTGGACGTTTTGCACGGTAGCGGTACTTGGTTGTCGAGTTACTTGCGCTGCGAGTCGAGTTGCTCGTTCTTTTGAACAACCTCTTGAGCTTTGGCATAGCTCTCGATCAGCAACTGATAGTTGGGGAAGATGCCCGTGTAAGCCTTGGCCCATTCGGCGGCATCATCACGGTTCCATGTCTTCTGCAGTTCGGAGGCTACGGCTGCGGTGTCAATGGGCACCACACCAGCCTGCATCATGCGAGCCAGAGTGATTTCTTCGGCCATCTTGGAGTAGGTCCCGGAGGCGTCGACCACTGCGAAAACCTGGTATCCATCAGCCACGGCAGCGATCGATGGAAAAGCCATGCAAACACTGGTAATGGTGCCTGCAATGATCAGTTGCCTCTTGCCGGTTTCTTTTACGGCCTGTACGAAATCTGGATTGTCCCAAGCATTTATTTCTCCCTTGCGGGCGACATATCTGGCGTGTGGAGCGTTCTCATGAATCTCGGGGATCAGCGGACCATTTGGGCCTTGCGGTACAGAAGCAGTAGTGATTACTGGGATTTTGGATAGAGTCGCGATTTTGGCCAGCGTAGCCGCAAGGCGGCGCAGCGTGGTAAAGGGCATGTCGTGTACCGTCTGGAACAGGCCGCTTTGGTGATCAATCAACAACATTGCAACGTTACCAGGATCAATGACTGGCTTTGCACCGTTGAAATTTGCAGGGATAGCTACTTGACTGTTCATGATGGAGGCTCCTGAAGAAGTGACTGCATCCTGTCGGCTCAGCCGTACTGGTCACGCTTGGCGACTGGTTGCCGAAGCACTTTAGCCCGCACAAATAACAGGCGGTAGTCCTTGATTTGACGTAGGAGCGTTCTATTTCAGGAACACTGACGCAGAGCTGCTGCATCCATGTCAAACCGTTCGGCTAAGAAATCAAGAAACTTACGCACCGCGGGCTGTAGACCTCGCCTGGTTGGAAAAACAGCATGAATGAGAGCTCCCTTGGAGCTCCATTCGGGTAAAAGCCGTACTAACTCTCCACGCTCCAGTTCTCCCTCAAGAATCATTGAAGGTAGGTGAACAACCCCCATGCCGGCAATTGCAGCTGCTCGAAGTGAATACATATCATCTGTGACGAAGCGTGGTCTATGGGCGATTGACGCAACAACTCCACCTGGTCCAATAAGGTGCCATTTATGATCACGCTCATCACTCAGGCTAGGCAGGTCAGCGAGGTCGGCTGGAACAGTCGGTATGGGGAAGTGTTGACAGAAACTTGGGCTCGCTACGAGGCACCAATCGCGTTGTGCGAGCTTTCGCATTGCTAGGCTACTGTCCTCTAATGGAGGCGTACGCGCCCGGATTGCTATGTCATAGCCTTCTGCGACGAGATCGACAGGCCGATTGATGCCTTTCAAATGAACTTCAACCTTCGGGTTCAATGACATGAACTCAACCACAATGCTTGTGACTCGAGAGTGAAGCAGAGCGATTGGACAGCAGACGCGAATGACTCCACATGGCTCACTAAAGACCTGTTCCACTTCTTCCTGAGCTGCCTTGGCGTTTAGCAGCATTGCTTTACAGTGACGGTAATAACTCGCACCGATATCCGTCACGGAGAAATGTCGGGTGGAGCGATGAAGTAGCCTGACGCCAAGACGCGCTTCCAACGATGCAATACGTCTACTAAGCTTGGACTTAGGCTCGCCCAGCGCTCGTGAGGCCGGAGCAAAGCCTCCGTGGTCGACCACATGAGCGAAGTACATGAGATCGTTGAGGTCTTGTTGCATACTTTTCGGCACTTTTGAACTGCCCCCGAAGTTCTGGGAAATTTCATGACTTGAGCCGGTCGACCAACGCGGTTTTCTGGCTTACTGCGCATCGATAGTAGTTGCGCACGACTTCTGACGGCAGGATTTAACCGCTGGATGCGAGCAGACAATTACGGTTACACAACGTACTCATTCGAGTGCTGTGAGCTTCTCTGCTTTTTCGTTTTCTATGACCGTTAGGTGGCTGGTGAGTAGGCTCCGTTGGTCTCGTTGATGGTGGAGCTGTTGCAACAATCAATTGCAAGCCCGCCATTGCGTACTCGGGCATTTTTTCTTGGACGTTCTGAGGAAGGCTCCTCTGTGGAGACTGGCTTTGTCTTGCCAGTGCATCTCGTTGTGGGCTGGACAACGCCTGCGCAGCGACTCAGCAATCTCATTGCCCGTACCGGCATACAACAACAATCGATGAGGACTGGCAATTGCAGATCTTGGCCCAGGTGGCAGTGTTGTTGACGGGAGGGCTTGTCCTCGACCACAAACCGTTTCACTGAACTGCAAGGTATGTTCAATGCTATCGGCCGGATTTGATGATGCGCCACAATGCTGAACCATCATGTGCGGCAGATTTGCCACAGTTCTTTGTTTCGTCACCACCCATGCGCGACCTCAATGATTTGTACTACTTCGTCCAGGTAGTGGACCATGGTGGCTTTGCACCGGCTGGCCGAGCTCTGGGCATGCCCAAGTCCAAACTCAGCCGCCGTATTGCCCTGCTGGAGGAGTCCCTGGACGTACGGTTGCTGCAGCGTTCAAGTAGGCGCTTTGCTGTGACAGATATTGGCCAAGAGTATTACCAGCGCTGTCAGGCCATGCTCGTGGAGGCAGAGTCTGCGCAGGAAGTCATTGATCGAACCCACGAGGATCCTCAAGGCATCGTGCGTCTAAGCTGCCCACTGGCGCTTCTGGACTACCAAGTTGGTGACATGTTGGCACGCTTCATGGTGCAGCATCCGCGTATTCAACTTCAGGTGGACAGCACAAACCGTCGGGTAGATGTAATTCGTGAGGGGCTGGACCTGGCTCTGCGTGTACGTTTTCCGCCGCTCGAAGACAGTGAGTTGGTAATGAAGACTTTAGGTGAGAGCACGCAGTTTTTGGTGGCTAGCCCCAAGCTTGTGAGCGCAATGGGCGGGATGCCGCAACTGGCAGATCTTTCGCAGTGGCCAAGTTTGGGCGACGGTCGGCTGCAACGTAGTGAAAGCTGGCAGTTGCAGGGGCCGCAGGGCGCAACGGCAGAGGTGCATTACCAGCCACGTATGGTCTGCGAAGACCGTATCGCCTTGCTGCAAGCGGCATTGCATGGGGTTGGCTTAGTGCAGTTGCCGGCCATGATGATTCTGGATGATTTGCGTAAGGGATGCTTGGTCGATGTCATGCCCGGCTGGAAGCCTCGTGCGGGCATCGTTCACGCCGTGTTCCCGTCTCGCCGTGGGCTGCTGCCTTCGGTAAGGTTGCTGCTCGACTTTCTTGGGGTGGAGTTCACCGCTTTGCAGGCTCAAATCAAGCAGGCATGACGTCTAGGCCCAGCTGGGAGTGGGCAATGCACTATCGTTCTAATTAATGAACGCTGGTGGCAAGAATTCCAGTCTATTCAGCGCTCGTGTGCGCCTCTACAGTTACTTCTAACCCGTTCGCAAGTCCTACGTTCTTGCGCACTTCAGGAGAAGTAAATGCAAAAGACCATTCAAGGAATTTACAGCGCACCTCAGCAGCACTGGGTAGGCGATGGGTTCCCCGTGCGCTCTCTGTTTCACTACAGCCAGCACGGAACTCAACTAAGTCCTTTTCTGCTGCTGGACCATGCTGGTCCATACAACTTTGCTCCCTCCACCAAGCGTAGAGGCGTGGGTCAACATCCGCATCGTGGATTTGAGACCGTAACAATCGTCTACGACGGTGAGGTCGAGCATCGTGATTCCACGGGGGCGGGTGGCGTCATAGGCCCCGGCGACGTGCAATGGATGACCGCTGCTAGCGGCATCCTGCATGAGGAATTTCATTCATCTGCCTATGCAACGCGTGGCGGCCCCTTCCACATGGTTCAGTTGTGGGTCAATCTGCCGTCCAGCGTCAAGATGGCGGAGCCTGGTTATCAGTCGATCACTAATGCAGAAATTCCCGGTGTCCCGCTTCCCAGCAACGCCGGGCAAGTGCGAGTCATTGCCGGAAACCATCAAGGACATATAGGTCCGGCACACACCTATACACCCATCAACGTCTGGGATGTACGGATGACAGCTGGCAAGTCCGCAATGCTGCATATTCCGCAAGGGCACACACTGGCTGTGGTGATGCTGCATGGGTCGGTGCAGATCAATGGCCGGGATGCTGTTCGTACCGACCAGGTGGCACATCTGAGTATGGACGGTACGCAGGTGTTGCTGGAGGCGAACAACGACAGCTCGTTGCTTGTGCTCAGCGGGACACCGATCGCGGAGCCCATTGTCGGATATGGCCCGTTTGTGATGAATAGCGAGGACGAAATTCGCATGGCCGTCACAGACCTCAACAGCGGCAGATTTGGCCAGATCCATACGTCTGCCTCCTAGATCGCACGGTGCATGAAATCAGCCAATGGCTGATGTTATTGCTACCTCTTTCTCAATCCTTGTCAGCCGTCTTTCGTCTTCAACTTCGAGGCGTGGGAGAGCCGCGCCTTTATCTGGGATAAAAAATGAACGCCAAACTTTCAGCTGCAGCCGCAGCCATTCTCTGGGGATTCACCTATGTGCTGACCACCACGTGGCTGCCTCCGCATCCCCTGTTCCTCGCTGCATTTCGTGCTTTGGGAGGAGCGCTGGTCTTGCTGGCCATTGTTCGCTGCGTGCCCCCGCGTGTCTGGTGGGGACGACTGGCGGTGCTGGGAACGTTGAACGCAGGGCTTTTCTTCGGCTTGTTCTTTGTGGCTGCAACCCGCTTGCCTGGCGGTGTCGCTGCAATCTTCCAGGCCCTGACGCCATTGGCGGTGATTTTCATTGCCTGGGGCGTTCTCGGCGCACGTCCTACAGCCACCAAGATTGGTTCAGTTTTGCTGGGTGCTTTGGGGGTTTCACTGGTCGTTCTATCAAGTAATGCGCAGCTTGATTCGCTGGGTATTGCGGCCGCCATTGGAAGCATGCTTTCCATCGCTGCTGGTGGGGTGCTGCTGAACAAGTGGGGGCAGCCGCCCATGCCTTTGCTTGGCTTTACAGGATGGCAGTTGTTGATTGCCGGTGTGGAGTTGTCTCTTGTTGCCGCCATCGCTCAAGATGTGCCAGCGCAACTAAATGCGGCCAATGTTTTGGGCTTGGGCCTACTGGCTGTGGCGCTGACTGCCGTTCCGTTTGCTTTGTGGTTCGGAGCCATTGAGCGCGCTGGTGCGGTGGCGGTTGCTCCTTTCATGCTGTTGGTGCCGGTCACAGCCTTCGTGCTTGACGCTCTGGTCAAAGGGGTTCAGCCCACGGGCTTGCAAGTAGCTGGAGCCGTACTGGTCATGGGGGGCCTGATGCTGAGCCAAAAAGCGGCCGGTAAGCCAGGTAACAAATCCACACGTCATGTGCGCAACACCGTGGCGCAAGATTAAATAAAACCGTTATCAGTTTGGAGCTTGCCATGAATGCCTTGATTGACGGCGTGCTGCGTTCCCGGTTTTTCTACCTGCTGGCCACTGCCTTGCTGACCTACATCTTTTGGTTGAGTGGCTTGAACAAAGTTTTTGACTTTCAAGCTGCCATCGGTGAGATGGAGCACTTCGGTCTTCAGCCCGCCGCGCTGTTTGCAATAGTCACCATTGCAGTGCAGCTTGTGGCCTCGCTGGCGATCATTACCTGCAGCCGCTGGGCATGGCTGGGCGCCGCAGCGTTGGCGGGCTTCACTTTGGCCACGATTCCCATTGCCCACCGCTTCTGGGAGATGAATGGCATGGAAGGCTTTCTCGAAAAAGCTCTAGTGCAGGACCACATGAGCGTCATAGGCGGGCTGGCGGTGGCGGCCATCCTGGCTCACCAGCGACGTCAGTCTTTGACTAAAAACTGAGCCGCTTCCCCTGCGTTTCAACCATCGGTTTCATCCTGACCTCGAAAGGGCCAGGCTTCCCCGCCCGCCTGGGCATCCATGCTCTCCTAGGAGATTTCCATGAGCAACAAACCTTATGTCCGCCTCGACAAGAACAACGCTGCCGTGCTGATGGTCGACCACCAGACCGGTCTGCTGTCCCTGGTACGCGATATCGACCCCGATAAGTTCAAGAACAACGTGCTGACCCTGGCCGATATGGCCAAATACTTCAAGCTGCCCACAATTCTGACCACCAGTTTCGAGAACGGCCCCAACGGGCCTCTGGTGCCTGAACTGAAGGAGATGTTTCCTGATGCTCCATATATTGCCCGTCCCGGCCAGATCAATGCCTGGGACAACGAGGACTTCGTCAAGGCCGTCAAGGCCACGGGCAAGAAGCAGCTCATCGTGGCCGGCGTGGTGACTGAGGTCTGCGTGGCCTTCCCAGTGCTGTCTGCCCTGGCCGAAGGCTTCGAGGTATTCGTGATCGCCGATGCCTCGGGCACCTTCAACAGCATGACCCAGCAGGCTGCCTGGAGCCGCATGGAGCAGGCTGGAGCCCAGCTCATGACCTGGTTCGGCGCGGCCTGCGAGCTGCACCGCGACTGGCGCAACGACATTGAAGGTTTGGGGACTCTGTTCTCCAATCACATCCCTGACTACCGCAACTTGATCACCAGCTACAACACGCTGACGAGCGCCAAGTAAAGCTGTTTGACGCCTCGCTTTGACAATGCTGTCGAGCGGGGCGATTCGGCATGATTAATCAACAGAGTGCTATGCAGAACACTATTGAGTTTGTGAACTCGCTGGGCGATGTGATCTTGCGCACTGCCGATGGAAGTTATGTGCTGGCTCAGCAGATTGACGCTAAGCCGTTGAGGGCAGCGCAGGTTCTAGAAGGTGTGCTGAATACCGTCGGTATCGAGGTTGCAACAGATACAGAAAATGGAACCGCATACGAGTTTTTCATCGCAGCCTACGGCCTGTCGCGTGATGCTGCGTTCGATGGCTTTTCATGAAGCCAGATGAACTATGCCAAATATATAGTTGCAGGTGCTGTGGCTTACTAGATGCCTTGTCATTTTGTGCTGAAGCGCGGAAGCTATTGCCACCATCGACATCAAGGAGACCGTCATGACTCAGTGGATCGAAGCCATCAAGCTCACCGAACTTCCAGAGGGCTCTATGCGCGCCATCAACGTTGGAGGTGTGGAGATTTTGCTGACCCATGTTGACGGTTCCATCCATGCGATGGGCAACCGATGTGGGCATATGAGTGCGTCACTGGCCGAAGGCGCGCTGGTTGGTCAGGTTGTGACCTGCGCATTCCACTCTGCACGATTTGACGTAACGACGGGTAAGAAGGTTTCGGATGCTGTTGTTCTTCCTCCCCCTGCAATCGACAAAGCCCCTGCGGAAATGCTGCCGTATTTGCAAAAGGCTGGACGCCTCTCTGCACCGATCAGGACTCATGACTGCCCACTCTATGACGTTATGGTGGATGGCGAAATGATCAAGGTGCAAATCGAGTAGTCAATGGGTATTTCTCTCGCGGCAACTTCTATGTTACCTAACAAAGCTGTGGGAATGAAGGCGAGCAAGCTCACGAACAATCCTGGCCTCGAGATGTTTTTGTCCTTACTAACAATTGATATCTATGTCCGATAATTTCTTTCGCTTTCACGATTTGTTTGCTCAATTGGGTCTTCCCAATTCGCCTGATGCCATCGCAGCTTTCCTCAACCAGCACCGACCATTGCCCAATGACGTGCTTTTGGCAGATGCTGATTTTTGGGATGAATCACAAGCACAGTTCATTCGTGAAAAAAAAGCTCGAAGACTCGCCGGAGTGGACTCAACTGATCGACCAGCTCAGTGAAGCGCTTCGGGAAAATTCGGGTAACCGGAACATGTTCGGATCCTGTCGCGTACTAGCTCTTTCGGGAAGTTTGCGTCATTCATCATTCAATACTGCCTTGGCCCGTGCAGCGCAGGCAATGGCACCACAAGGTATGAATGTCGAAGTCGCAACTTTGCACGGCATTCCGCTCTACGACGCGGACCTGGAAGCCAGTGACGGCATTCCGGCTGCGGTACTCAAATTGAAAGAACAGATTCTGGGAGCAGACGCTTTGCTGATGGTCACTCCTGAGTACAACAACGGTGTTCCTGGTGTCTTCAAAAATGGCATTGACTGGCTTTCGCGCGCAGATATGAAAGCCATTTTTTCCAAACGTCCAACAGGCATGATCGGCGCATCCATGGGCGGTTTTGGCACTTTGTCTTCTCAGGCCGCTTGGTTGCCTACTCTTAAAATGTTGGGCGTCACGTTGTACAGCGGCAGCTCCGTATTGGTATCTCGTGCGCAAAGTGCATTCGGTGCTCAAGGCGAGTTGTTGGATGAGTCGAGCCGCAAAAATCTGAGCGCTTATCTCGATGGTTTCAACGAATTTGTGCAACTCATCAAAATTGCTCATCTGAAATCCAGGTAAGGGGTGCACTGGGTTACGGCAGGCTCGTTCCTGAAGTGTGACGCCCAGCCCTAGAAGCAACGCTTACCATGCCTATAACTGGCGCGCAGGTCGCTCGACCTGCGATGCAGATCTCATTCGGTAGGTAGGGTATCTGTCTCTATTTTGGACAGCGATCCTTAGTGGACCTTATCCATGACGAGCCTGAAACCTACGTTGTTGCTTGCACTCCATGGATCCTGTCCTTGCCGGGCGCTGACTCGGTAGCCTTCGCAATAGTCTTCATTGCACAAGAAGGAGCCTCCACGGATTACACGTTTGGGAGCATCGCTGCGCAGACCGTCGGGGTCGAAAGAGTTGCTAGGGCCCTGGGGGTTGCTGATGTTCTGCATGCGAGCTTGTATGCTGAAGGCGTCATAGCGGTACCAGTCTGCCGCCCATTGCCAAGCATTGCCAGCCATATCGAATAGACCATATCCATTGGGCTCGTAGTTGGCGACAGGCTCTGTTCCCGGAAGGATCTTGGGCTGGGCTTGAGGGAAGCTGGCTGTTCGACTTTTCCAGATGCTGGCCATGACGTTGCCATTTGGCTCCGCAAGGGTTCCCCAGGCATAGTGTTGTTGATTCAGTCCACCTCGGGCCGCATATTCCCACTCGGCTTCAGTCGGCAAACGCTTGCCGATCCAGCGTGCGTAGGCTTGGGCGTCTTCATAGGAAACTTGAACGACCGGGTGATCGTCCTTGCCTTCAATACTGGAGTTGGGGCCGGAAGGATGGCGCCAGTCGGCGCCACCGACGTACCGCCACCACTGCATGTAGTCGCGCAGAGAAACGGGTTGTCGCGTCCCAACGAACACCGATGCGCCTGGTATCAACACTGATGAATCGGGCCGAGGTGTGCCTACTGGTAGCTGGGCCTGCAGGCTTTGCCAGTCGGGAGTCTTCTCCGCAGTGGTTACATAGCCTGTCGCATGAACGAACTCCGAGAATTGGCGGTTGGTCACATGGGTCTTGTCCATCCAAAAACCCTGGAGCTCTACCTTGTGACCCGGCATTTCGTTGGGGAGTGCCTTGCTGCTGGTGTTGCCCATGAGGAAATGGCCCGATGGTATCCAGACCATGTTTTTTGGAGCACGCAGACCATCGCCCAAGGTGCCGGCATCAGGCTCACTGGGTAATAGCTGCCAGACGGTGGTCGCTCCTATGAGTAGCAGACTGGCCGCCACCACAATGCGGCGACCATGATGCGAGGAGCGGAGCTTTTGCCGAATTTGCATTGCCGTGTCGCTGTCCGTTCAATCTTGCCCAGGATTGAGAATTTGGTGAGGGGTGCGTTTGCGCCAGTCAAAGTAACCAAATAGCTGATCATCCAGGTACTTGTAATCCCAGGTCATGACACGGTTGTTCTTGGCCCACTGGTCGTATCGTGCGGCCATGTCAGCCACACGCTGTGGGTACTGTTGCGCCAGGTCATGGGTTTCGCCGCGATCGGCATCGGTGTCAAATAGTTGCCAGCGCTCCTCCCCGTGAGGCTTGGGCAACCAGGAGATTTTCCAGCGTCCTTGACGATAGGCTTTGTTGCCGAAGAGCTCTTCGCCGCGCTCAAAGTCAGGCTTGCGCGCACTCTTGCTTGCTCCCAGCAAGACAGAGGCAAACGAATATCCCTTGAGTGGCTCCAGTGGTACGCCGTTTCGGTCATTGCCGCGCTGAGTGCGTGTGAGATCGGCAATGGTTGGCAGGATGTCTTCGACGCCCAGAAAGCCGTCATTGATCTTGCCCCCTGAGTTGACTGTGGGGCCTCGCACGATCATGGGAGAGATGGTTCCCCCCTCAGTCCCGACCATTTTGAACAATTTGAATGGTGCCGCACTGGCGCTAGCCCAGCCGGGGCCTACGCCTGCAAACGACAGGGGTTGGCCTACTTTGGAGCTGGTGGTATCGAAGGTTTTCTGAATCCACTTCCCGTCGGCATTACCGGGATACAGATCCATGTAGGCCGCTGAGGGGCCGTTGTCCGAGAAGAAGAAAATCACCGTGTTGTCGTAGGCACCGCTGCGCTTGAGTGAGTCGACAACACGGCCGATATTCCAGTCCATATTGTCCAGCATGGCAGCATAGACCTCCATGAGCCGCTCCTGGCGCTTGCGCTCCGCCGGATCGAGCTGCACCCATGGCTTGAACAGTGGGGCCGTGGTGTGCATCTTTGTGCCTGCTGGAATCACTCCCATTTTTTGCATGCGTGCGAAGATCTTTTCGCGTGCCTCGTCGTAGCCGCCGGAGAACTTGCCGCGGTATTTCTTAATGAAGTCTTCTGGTGCATGCAGAGGGTCATGTACTGCCTGGAAGGCCAGATAGCCAAAAAATGGCCTGTCATTGCGCTGGGCTTCAGACAGGTAACCCAGGAACCTGTCGGTATAGATGTTGGAGGAAAATTCGCCGGTATCACGGGCAATGGGCTTGTCATCCTCTGTGAAGACCAGTTTGGGATTCACCCCCAGCAAGCCGTTGTCATCCCAATGGCTACCGCCAGGGCCGACCAGCACATAGGAGCGTTGAAATCCACGTGCTTTGGGCAATTGTTCTGGCTTGCCGCCCAGGTGCCACTTGCCCGCCATGAAGGTGGAGTAGCCCTGTTCCTGAAGCATCTCGGCAATGGTCTTAACCCTATTGTTTAAAGAGCCGATATAGCTGCCAGGGTACTTGTCCATCTCCGGCGTGCGGTATTCGCCCATGGAGCCCATGCCGGCCAGATGGTTGTCGACACCTGTGAGCAATTGAGCACGGGTGGGGGAACAGGTGGCGTGGACATGGAAATTGGTAAAGCGCATGCCCTCTTGGGCCATGGCGTTGAGGTTCGGCGTAGAAATTGCATCCTGGCCAAACGGCTCAATGTCGTTGAATCCCATATCGTCGGCCAAGATGACGATGACATTGGGAGGCTTGTTCTGGGTGCTGGTCACTTTTGCGACCGGAGCAGAAGAGGTCTGCTCAGGCATCGAACTGCCGGTACCGCATCCGCTAAGCCAGGCACAAGCAGAAAGCACGGCAGTGGCGTAAGCGACTTTGCGCAGAGCGTATTGAGCGGGCATGAATAAGCTCCTTTGGACAAAGGTTGGACAGGGGCACCTGTCCCATGACAGGTGCCTCTAGAAGACTGAATGAGAGAGGCGGCCGGTTGACGGCCTGGATGGCGAAAGAGGGCTTAGGCTTCAGTGTTGAAGATGAAGTCCTCCGGCACACTCGGCCCCCAGAGGTAAAGCGAATCTTCCGGAGGAAAGTTGCCGTCTTGCCAGACGGTGCCTGCGGGCACATAGTCGATGTCGAATGAGTACTCGGCAAACGATCCCCATGGGTCCTGCACATAGTGGAAGTAGTTGGAACCCAGCACATGGCGGCCTGTACCCCAGCCCTTGGTGTAGCCGGCGTTGCGCATCTTCTCTCCTCCTTCCCCAACGTCGTCGATGCTTGGGACATCCCAGGAGCTGTGATGCCAGCCACGCGCCGTACTGGAGGCAAATGCAACTAGGTGGTGATCGCATCCATGGCGCGCGTGCATGAAGGCCACGACATCCTGAGATCGGTCCGACAAGCGCAGGCCCAATGCATCACGATAGAAGTTGATGGAGCGGTTGATGTCCGAAGTGAACAGCAAGACGTGAGACAGGCGTGTGGGGCGCACGGTTCCGACCTCGCCGCGCATGCTCGCACCACGCCGGCCTGCAGGGTGATACCGCGGCGAGAGGTTGACGAGCTGGGTTGAGGCAGACGCCATGGAGACGGCCGCCGTGGACGGCATGGTTTTGATGCCGACCTTCAGCTGCAGCAGATTGCCATCAGGGTCCAGAAACCAGAAACCCTGTTCCGTGACATGAGCCAGATCCGGCGAAGCTGGCTTGCCGTGGTTGGCAAGTATCTGCTCGCGCAGGCTTTCGAATTCCTCGGCAAAGCAGTTCAGGCTCAGATAGGCCATGCACTTGCGATTGCCTTTGAATAGGCGCCCCCAGACATGGGGCTTGCCTGTGCAGCGCAAAGCTATCTGCTGCGAGCCGATGGCCTCGATATCCAGTCCAAAGTGCTTGTAGAAGTGCTCTGCCTCGGCCAGAGAAGGTACCTGCAAGGCGAAGTGATCTATGGAGTGAACGCCAAAGCGGGATTCATGAGCTTGGTTCCAGGACATGTGTGTCTCCTCTTTTTCCGGGCTCACGCTGCTGCGGAAGCTTTGGCCGGCAATGCCAATATCTGCTGCAGCACTTGCTCCAAGGTCTGAGCGGGCTGAGTACAGGAGTCGATCTCGGCAATGCGCCATGCGACGTGACGGTCGGGCCGTACAAGCAAGGCACCGCTGTCGCTGATGTCGCTGAGCTGCTGCCAGCGGCCATATACATCCTGCGCATCGCAGTCCGGGCCACCAATCGAAATCACCTGCAGCGGTACGTCCAGGTTTTTCTGCACCTGGGATGCGGCCCCGCGCCACGCATCGCCGCCGATACCGACGATGAGCGTGAAGCGGCCCTGTCCAACCAGGTCCAGCGTGGAGAGGCTTTCCTGGCCGCGCTGCAGCCATGCATGGGGGAGGCTGCGCCCGGGAAAGGTACTGGCCTGGTAGTACAGTTCGGGATCGCGCAGTGGCACGGGCGCGGTGCGGCCATCGGCCACAACGGCATCAGAGGCGTAGCACTGCCCCAGTTCGACGCCGTGGCAATTGAACTGGTAGTTCTGCAACTGCACGGCCTCCTGCAGGGCTTTGCGGCGGGATCGCCCGCGTGCGCTGTCGCTGAACAGCTCGCGTACGTTGGCCCAGCCTGCCTCCTTGTCTTGTCCTGGGGCAAAACCCATGGCATTGGAGATCGGCAGCATGTTACGCACGGACTTCATGGCTCGCTCCACCACCTTCTGGCCGACGGGCTGGCGCTCTGCACTGTAGGAGTCGAGCAGGGCGGGGCTGGCCTTTCCTTGAAGCACATAGGCCAGCTTCCAGGCGAGGTTGAAGCTGTCCTGTACGCAGGTGTTGGTGCCCAGGCCATTGGCTGGCGGGTGGCGATGCGCCGCATTGCCCGCGATGAGCACGCGCCCCTTGTTCATGGTCTTGGCATGCACCTGATTGATGGTCCATTTGGAGACGGCCTTGATCTTGACCTGAACCTGTGGATCTCCAATGGTGGACTGTGCACGTTCGATCAGCGCCTGTTCGCTCAGGTCGGGCTCGCCCTGGCTGGGGTCGTACATGAACAGCAGCACCCACTCGGTAAACGGCTTGACGCAGATCCAGGTGCCGCTACCCACCCAGTAGTTGTTGCCGGGCTGGGTCATCCAGTACAAGGTGCCGGGGCGGTGCGCCGTGTATTGGGTCAGGTCCGCCTCCAGCCACACATTGATGGCGGCACCCAGGCCCATCTGGCCCTCGGTTTCAAAACCTATGGACTGGCAGACCACGCTGTTGTCGCCGTCGGCGCCAATCGCATATTGCGAGACTATCTCAAACTCCTCGCCGGTGATCCGGTCGCGGCAGACGGCATAGACGCGCTGGGCATCCTGGCGCATGGAGAGCAGCTCGGTATTGAACAGAAACTCGCCACCCAGATCGCGGGCATGGGCGAGCAGGACCGGCTCCATCACATGCTGGGGGATGTTGCACATTGATGAAGGGCTGGCCAGCTCATAGTCCATGCGCCGTTCCGGACCGGAACCCCAGGTTTGCAGGCGCGCGATCTCGGAGCCTGCGAAGCTGGTGGCCCAGATGTTGTTGCTCATCAGGGCGTTGGGCGTGGCCGCGGCCTTGACCTTGTCCTCGATACCCAGGTCGCGGAACACCTCCATGGTCCGTTGGTTGGTGATGTGAGCACGCGGGGAGTTCGCGGTTCCCGGATAGCGGGTGATGGTGAGCGTCTTGACGCCATAGCGGGCGAGGAGCCCGGTGGCGGTGAGCCCCGTGGGGCCAGCTCCGACGATCAGCACCGGAGTTTCGATTTGGCGCATGGTGTCTCCTTTTTTCTGGCCGCTGGCTCAGACGGCCTGTTCGTCGCGGATGTCGTTGCGCAGCAGTCCCAGCTGCTCGATCTCGACCTCCACCACATCGCCGTGCCTCATATAGAGCTTCGGGGTGCGGCCAAAACCTACACCTGCAGGCGTGCCCGAGAAAATTACATCGCCGGCCTGCAGTGTGATGGCCTCGCTGATCGTGGAAATCACCGTAGCCACATCGAAGAGCATGTCACGCGTGTTGGACGATTGCACTGTTTCACCGTTAAGACGGGTTTCAATTTTCAGGCCGCTACCGCCAGGAGGCAGCTCATCGGCGGTCACGATGAAAGGGCCGAAGGTGCCGGTGCCATCGAAGTTCTTGCCCACCGTCCACTGCGGAGACTTGAACTGGTACTCGCGCACGGAGATTTCATTGCCAACTGCATAGCCGAATACGCAGTCCAGTGCGTTTTCCTTGGAAATATGGCGGCCTCCCTTGGCCAGCACGACGACCATCTCGCCCTCGAAATCCAGCGAATCGCTGACCAGCGGACGCTCAACCACGGCCTGGTGCGCTCCCAGGCTGGTGGCGGCGCGCAGGAACAGCGTGGGGTAGTCGGGCTGGTCGTACGGGCTTTCCTTGGTGTGATCGGCGTAGTTCAACCCGACGCAGAAGGTTTTGGGGGGCTCGGCAATCGGGGTGGCAAAAGTGGCGCTTTGAGGGGCAACGAACTCCGTCGCCTCCGATGCAAGACGCTGGAATTCCGAGAGGCTGGTGCCGGCGCGCAGCAAGTTGCCGATGTCGGCTCCAGGTGCAGTGGGCAGCAGGGCCAAACCTTGATCGGTGAGGGCTGCCGCGTGGCGTGTGCCGTTGACGAGGAGGGTGGTGAGCTTCATGAGAGGTCCTTCTAGCTAGCAATGAGTAAATCATATATTTTTTCAAAAAAATATATATTTTAGTTTTCCCTATATAAAACCTAAAATAGCTAGCACGCCAACGAGCCACTTCAGCATGACCGCAGCCTCGGAAACCTTCAAAACCACGGCATCAGCCTTGGCTAATGGAATACGCGCAGACATCATCAGTTGCACTCTTGCGCCAGGTGCGCGCCTACGCATCAAGGATTTGTGCGAACGCTATGACAGCGGCGCGATTCCTGTGCGAGAGGCGTTGTCGCGTTTGGCGTCCAGTGGGTTTGTGATTGCAGAGGACCAAAAGGGCTTTCGAGTCGCCTCAGTCTCGGTAGATGAGCTGACGGACATCACCAACACCCGTGTCCACATCGAATGCGAGGCTCTTCGCCTGTCCATCGCAAACGGTGGCCTGGATTGGGAGGAAAAATTGGCTGGGGCCTATCACCGTCTGAGTCGGCTGCCAATGCTTGGCGAGGGACAGGGTGTCGAGCCGGAGTGGGAGAGGGCGCACGCCGCATTTCATGGCGCACTGATCAGTGCTTCTGGCTCCAGGTGGCTCAATACCTTGGCCGAACTGCTACGCGATCAGACAACCAGATATCGGCATTTGTCAGTGGCAAATCTGCATGCCGACACATCTCCAGTGCCGGTCCACGGTTTGGAGCGAGATGTTGCAGACGAACACCTGCAGTTATTGAATGCAGTGCTCGCACGCGATGTAGCGCTCGCCACGAAATTGCTTAGGGAGCACTTATGGGCAACGTCTAACCTTGTTCTCAAATTGGCACAGCCCAAGATTGGGGAAACATTGCGCTGATGGAGACATGCGTTAGGTGAGCTTCGACACTGAGTTGATCAGCCTTTTTCTAGATAATTGCAAGCTCTCATAGAGTTGCGCCTCTCGAACTCTACCGGAGGCAAACCATGGCGAAGGCGAGTGCATGGCTGTTGCAGGCCGATAGAGCCTGTCTGCCAGCTTTGATCGCTGACCCGCAGCACCAGTCTTGAGTTGTCTGCCTGGCTGCTTGCGGTCCAGACACACTTGCTAGAAAGCCGGATTCAATTCCAGCAGCAGGTTCGAGGAGCCGGGAGTCACCGAGAATGACTGACTGTAGATATCTCCAGCTTGTGGCATGGCTTGGCCGTCCAGCGACAGCCGCGCCTGCAAACGTAGCTCCGGGAATGACGACAGCGAAACTGCAGGATCGAGCAGGTTCTCCGGCCCCAGCGTGAAATGTGCCGGCAGGGAGGTCGCAGGCAGGCGCAACACTGCCACAGGCCGGGGGTGACCGTCGGCGCGAGCCACGACAAAGACCTGAGCCTTGGCCAACCGGGCTGGTTCTGATGGATTGGCCTTGGAGGCTGCCCATCGCAATTCTCCGCTCAGGCGGCTTTTGGATGCGGCCGCAGTCCTGGCAGTGCTAGTCGAACTGTCTTCAGACGCCAAAGCCTCCAGCTTGAGCAGATCATCTTGCACTCGCAGTGCCATGTCCGATCCTGGCTCCAACTGGCGCAGCAGGGCTTGCCAGTTCTTTTGTGCCTCATCCAGCTTGCCGTGGCGCGCGGCGGCACTCCCTGCAAGTGCCAGTGCCTTGGGTTGATCGGGCTGCAACATCAGTGCCTGCTTTATGGCCTCGCCGGCTTCGCCATCCAGATCACCGCCCTGCGCCGATGCCAGCGCGTCGGCCAGATTGGCCCATAACCTCGCCTGGACTTCCTCATCCGCCGCGCTACGCTGCGCTTCCTGCAAAGCCCGCCGGTACGCTTGGGCCGCAGCGTCAAAGAGCTCCATAGTTTCATAGGAGCGGGCCAGCATCACCCAGCCAGGCAGGTTCTGGGGTTGCTCCTCTAGGCGCCGGGCCAGCCCGTCCACCATGGCTTGCACCTGAGCATCCCCCACGCCGTCTCCGTGCGCGCCTGGCTGCTCCTGCGCCAGTTGCGCTGCAGCCTTGGGGTCACCCACCTGCAGGTACAAAGCGAACGCGGCGACAGGGAGCAGCACCGCCAACAACAGCGCGCTGCCACGGCGCAGCCATGGACTTTGGCGCCAGGCAACCGATGCTCGGGGTCTGTCCAGTTCGTTGAGCAGACGCCGCTGAAGTTCTTCGACCGCTTGAGCATGGTCGGTCTCGCTCAGGCGCCCGCCTGAGCGCTCCAGCTTCAACTCAGCCAACTGGGCCTGGTAGAGGCGGCGCAGCGCTTCATCAGGATCGCTGGCGGGCAATGGGACCTCGGCCAGCAAAGGCGGCAGCAGTACCGCCAGGCTCAGCAGCATCAGGGCGATGGCACCCAGCCACAACCAGTGCATCGCAGTCATGAGCTCTCCTTCTTTGCGGCCGAGTCCAGCCACTGGCGCGCACGATCACGCTGCTCAGGGGTCAGCGGGACATCCGGCACGAGCCTGCGGCGCAGTGTTCTGCGCAACAGCACAAAGCCTCCCAGCGCGGCCAGGAAGGGGCCGCTCCACAGCAGCCAGGTCGACGGCTTCCAGGGCGGGTTGTAGCGCACAAAAGCACCGTAGCGCTGCTCGAAGAAGGCGATCACCTGGTCGTTGCTTTGCCCCTGCTCGAGCTGATGGCGGATTTCCCGGCGCATGTCCTCGGCCATGGGCGCGCGCGATTCGGCCACGGTCTGGTTCTGGCAGACGACACAGCGCAGCTGAGCTGCCAGCGTCATTTCACGATCCAGCAGTTCCTGGTCTTGAGCGGTCTGCACTATCTGCCCGGCCTGGGCCAGCATTGCCATGCAGGCCAGCAGGGCCACTGTGCAGGCTGCGCCGGTGCTTCGCGGTTTCATTGGAGACTCCTGATGACCGGCAGCAGCCGATCGCGCCATATCTCGGCGGTTACCGGGCCTACATGGCGATAGCGCACGCGGCCCTGGCCGTCAATGACAAAGGTTTCCGGCACTCCCTGGATGCCGAAGTCCATGCCCACGCGGCCATCGCCGTCCATGGCCGAGGCGCGGTAGGGGTTGCCCGCCACTCGCAGCAGCGCGCGGGCCTTGTCCGGCTGATCCTTGTAGTTCAGGCCGTAGACGGCGACTGCGTCGCGCTTCGAGAGTTCGGCCAATACGGGCAGCTCCTGTCGGCAGGGTGCGCACCATGAGGCCCAGACATTGAGCAACCATGCCCGGCCTCGCAGGTCCTGCAGTTGGAGGATTTGCTGCGGGTCTTCGAGCAGAGGGCGGTCTATGGCTGGTGCGGGCTGTTCCAGAAGTGCCGAAGGCAGGGCCCGTGGGTCACGCTGCAGGCCAAGCCCGAGCATGATGGCCAAGCCTAAAAATATTGCCAGAGGCAGGACAAAGCGCATCAGGCAGCTCCTTGCAGGGCCGGAGCGCCAGACTGGCGGTGCGCTCGCTGCTTGGCCGTACGAAAACGCCGATCCATGAGGCTCAGACCAGCGCCCAGAGCCATCATCAGTGTGCCTATCCAGACCCAGTCCATGAAAGGCTTGACCTGTAGGCGCACGGTCCAGCGCAGGCCTTGATCGTCCAGTGGATCGCCCAGGGCCACGAAAACGTCGCGCGTCCAGCCGCTGTCAATGGCGGCCTGGCTTAGTGCCATGCCTTGAGCCCGATAAACTCGTTTCTCGGGAAACATGCTCCAGCTATCCCGCCCCGCTCGGCTGACGGTGAATTGGGCACGCTGCGCGTCATAGTTGGGGCCGGTGGCCGGGCCAAGGCTGTCGAAGCGGAAGCGGTAGCCACCCACCTCGGCAGTCTCACCCTGTGCCAGCGTGGTTTCGTGCCGGCTCTCCAGCCCGTCGGCCAGGCTTACCGCCAGCACGAACACGCCCGCACCAGCATGGGCCATCAGCATGCCCCACCAGCCCCAGGGCTGGCGCGACAGGCGCTGACCCAGATGGCCGATTTCCAGGCCTTGTCCCAGACGCTGCCAGATATGGACCAGTGTGCTGAGCAGGCACCACAGGCCCAGGGCCAGGCCCAGCAAGGTGGCCGGGGAAAGGCGCACACCCATCCAGCCGCCTGCCAGTGCCAGCACCGCCGAGCAGACAAGGCTCAGCACAAGGGCTACGCGAAGGCGCCGCCACAGCTCGCCAACCAGGCTGCTCTTCCAGCGCGCCACCGTGCCCACGCCCATCAGTGCCAGTGCCGGCAGCACCAAGGGCAAAAAGACGGCCTGGAAGTACGGCGGTCCCACGGAGATCTTCTCGCCGCTCAGCACATCGAGCGCCAGCGGGTACAGTGTGCCTATGAGCACCGCCAGCGCGGCGGCGGTGAAGAGCACGTTGTTGATCAGCAAAAAAGTTTCGCGCGAGAGCATGGCAAATTCCCCGGAGCCGCGGCCCAGCTCCGGTGCGCGCCAGGCGAACAGCCACAAAGAGGCACCCACAACGGCCACGATGAAGCACAGGATGAAGAGCCCCCGCCCTGGGTCCACGGCAAAGGCATGAACCGAGGTAAGCACGCCTGAGCGCACGAGAAAGGTACCCAGCAGGCTCAGTGAAAAGGCGCAGATGGCTAGCAGGGCGGACCAGCTGCGGAAGGCACCTCGCTGGTCGGTCACGATCAGCGAATGCAGCAGGGCCGTTCCCACCAGCCAGGGCATGAAAGAGGCGTTTTCCACCGGATCCCAGAACCACCAGCCTCCCCAGCCCAGCACGTAGTAAGCCCAGGCGCTGCCCAGCAGAATGCCCAGCGTCAGAAAGCCCCAGGCCGCCAGCGTCCAGGATCGCGACCAGCGCGCCCAGGCAGCCCCCAACTCGCCCGAGATCAGTGCCGCCAGCGCGAACGCAAAAGGCACGGCAAAGCCCACATAGCCCATGTACAGCAGCGGCGGATGCAGCACCATGCCGGGGTCTTGCAGCAAGGGATTGAGGTCCTTGCCTTCGGCCGCTGCGGGGATCAGGCGCGCAAACGGATTGGAGAGAAACAGCAGGAACAGCAGCAGGCCCACACTGATCCAGCCCAGCACGGCGAGCACGCGCGCCACGAAGGCCGGCGGCAGGTCTCGGCTGCGCCAGGCCACCGCCAGGGTCCAGCCCGAGAGCATGAGCTGCCACAGCAGCATGGAGCCTTCATGCCCACCCCAGAAAGCTGCCAGCTTGTAGGCCATGGGCAGGTCGCTATGCGAGTTTGCCGCCACATACAGCACCGAGAAGTCTTCGCGCCAGAAGCACCAGAACAGGCTGGCCGAGGACAGCACGCACAGTACACATAGCAGCAAGGCCGCAGGCCGGGCCAGCTTTACCCAACCCGTCAGTCCCCAGTGGGCTCCAGCCAGTGGCAGCACTGCCAGCAGTACTGCCGTGACCAGGGCCAGTACCAGAGCGAACACACCGAGTTCAGCGATCATGTACGGCCTCCCTTGGTGGCGGTATGGGCACTGTCCTGGCCGGCTTCCTTGACAGTGTCATCCCCGGCAGATTTTTCTGGTGGCTTTCCGGCGGCGTTTTTCAAGGCATGGGCCGCTTCGGGTGGCATATAGTTCTCGTCGTGCTTGGCAAGCACCTCGGAGGCCTGGAAGGCTCCGTCCGCCTGCATACGGCCCGATACCACCACACCTTTTCCCTCGCGGAACAGGTCGGGCAGCAAGCCTCGATACTGCACAGGCACACTGCGCACTTCATCGGTCACGGCAAAGCGCAGCAGCATTCCGTCGCCGCTGCGCTGCAGCGAGCCTTGCTCCACCAGGCCCCCCAGGCGAAAGGCTGCACCATGCGGAACCTCGCCCGCGTGAACCTGGCTGGGGCTGTAGAAGAACATCACATTGGAGTTGAGTGCTCGCAGCACCAGCGTGACGGCCACGGCCACCAGCGCAAGTCCTGCCAACACCCACAGCAGGCGACGCTGGCGCGGCTTCATGGGTTCTCCCTGGTTGCGAGTCCGGATGAGGCTTCAGCCTTCAGTCGACTGCTGCGCACATAAATGCTGACCAGCTCGATACACAGCGCCATCGCGCTTACACCGTAGGCCAGAGCAATGAAAAAAGCATGATCCTGCATTACAGACTCTCCTCGCGGGCTCGCTCCAGAATCAGGCAACGTGCCCGCACCAGGGCGACGGCCAGCGTATAGGCCCAGCAGGCCAGCGTCATCAGAAGCATGCCGGCCAGCATGGTGTGCGTCATGCTGGGAGCCGCATCCATGCGAATGCTTGCGCCCTGATGCAAGGTGCTCCACCACTGCACCGAGAAATAGATGATGGGAACATTGACCACGCCAGCCAGCAGCACGATGGCGCCGGCACCGTCGGCCCGACGCGAATCCTCTATGGCCGAGACCATGGCCATATAGCCCAGATACAGGAATAGCAGGATCAGCTCCGACGTCAGGCGGGCATCCCATACCCACCAGGCTCCCCAGGTCGGCTTGCCCCAGGCAGCCCCGGTCCACAAGGCGATGGCCGTGAACAACGCACCCGTAGGTGCCAGGGCCCTTGCCAGCAGGGGCGAAAGGCGGGTGCCGTAAATCAACCCCAGAGCGGCATGAACCGCAGCCACCAGATAGATGAACATGGACATCCAGGCTGCCGGCACATGCAAAAAGATGATGCGGTAGACCTCGCCTTGCTGATGATCCGTAGGTGCCAGACCAAATCCGACCCATAGACCCGCGGCGGCCAGCACGGCAGCCAGCACGGCCATCCAGGGCCAGACTCGACCCGCCCAGTGGTAAAAAATCGGGGGTGAGGTCAGTTGGCGCCATTTGCGGCCGCTGGACCCTGCTGCAGGCGTCGGTGATGCATTGGAAGTAAGGGAATTCATATCACTCCAGCGCGAGGCGCAAGGCAGCTGCTATAGCCCAGGGGCCGGCCAGTAACGCCAGGCACAGGCAGGCACCCAGCAGATTGAGTGCAGGCGCTGCACTCAGCCCTTGCTGCGCCTGGGCCACGGCATGGCTGCCAAAGATTAGGATGGGCACGCTCAGCGGTAGCACCACCAGAGCCAGCAGCAACTGCCCCCGCACACCCAGTGTCAGTGCCGCGCCCAGAGCCGCCAGCAGGCACAGGCTGGGCGTTCCCAGGGCCAGCGATGCCAGCAGAACGCCGACCACCGCTTGATCCAGGCCATACTGCCAGCCCAGTAAGGGAGCCACCAGCAACAACGGCAACACGCCCAACAACCAGTGTGCGGCCACCTTGAGGCCCACCAGCAGCGAAAGGGGCGCCGGCGCCAGCAACCACTGCTCCAGCGACCCGTCGGCCATGTCGCTCTCGAACAGCCG
Source organism: Comamonas sp. wu1-DMT (assembly GCF_040187805.1). Classification (NCBI taxonomy): domain Bacteria; kingdom Pseudomonadati; phylum Pseudomonadota; class Betaproteobacteria; order Burkholderiales; family Comamonadaceae; genus Comamonas; species Comamonas sp. wu1-DMT. Next base: position 382,592 of record NZ_JBANEM010000001.1, on the reverse strand, counting down.
GTGCTGCCCCAGCAGCACGGCCAGCAAGGCTGCGACCCACACAATGCCCGGCGCAATCTGCCTCAGCAAAGCAGCGTCAGGCCCCAAAGCCAAGGGGAAAAGACTGCCTACCAGCACGAAGAAAAACAGCCCGCCCAAGGCATCTGAAGGCCTTCTAGCGGCCAACTTCAACTCTCGTGCACACACAGCTATCAGCAAGCAGCCACCTGCTCATTCATTGCCGTCCTGATCACGGAGCGGGATAAATCCAGCACCGACACCCGGGGCGTCGGCAGCACCAGGTTGCGGTGCGAAGCCACCACGGCCATTCCTCCGGAGGCCAGATGCTGCTCCAGTGCCTCGCCCAGATATTGTTCGCCTTGGACATCCAGGCAGTTGTCGGGTTCGTCCAGCAACCACAGCGGACGTTCGCCCAGCAAAACACGGGCCAGCCCCAAACGCCGACGCTGCCCCTGGGACAGGCGGCCAAAAGACCGTGCGACGACTTCCGTCAAAGACAAGGCCTGCAAAACGGCTTGCACGCGTGCTTCATTCCAGCTCACTGCCATCAGGTCCAGCGCAAAGCGCAGATTCTCCATCCCTGTCAAGGCATCGCTCATTCCTGCCTGATGTCCCATATAGGCCAGTTGCCGCTGGTAGGCCGGATCCTGGGGGGACAGCGTACCGCCGCACCACTGGAGGTTTCCAGTGCGCCATGGCAGAAGGCCGGCCAGACAACGCAGCAAGCTGCTCTTGCCCGCGCCGTTATGACCTCTGAGCATCAGCAGCTGACCGCCACCGAGTTCCAAGCCCTGATCGCGCAGCACCACCCGGCCGCCGCGTATACAACCCAGGCCGGATATGCAAAGCAATCTGGAAGCAGCCGTGTCCAAGCCATTCATCCCGCTACTGCACCGACGCAACCGAAGCCTCAGCTGGCCCCGGCACTTTCTGACCTGGCGTGTCGCTGGGGCCCTGTCCGGGAGGGATGTGAGGCAGCTTATGGGCAATGCCCTTGTGGCAGTCGATACAGGTTTTTTCCTTGCTGGCCAAATAGGTGCTGTGCATGTTCTGTGCACGCAAACTCTGCCGTGTCATATCCATGGAGTCGTAGTTATGGCAGTTGCGGCACTCCAGCGAATCGTTGGCCTTGAAGCGAGCCCACTCGTGCTGCGCCAACTCCAGCCGCTTGGCTTCGAACTTTTCAGGCGTGTCGATCGTGCCGAAGATCTTGCCCCACACTTCCTTGGAGGCCTGCATCTTGCGAGCGATCTTGTCGGTCCAGTCGTGCGGCACGTGACAGTTGGAGCACACGGCACGTACGCCCGAGCGGTTGGTGTAGTGGATCGTGCTCTTGAGCTCTGCAAACACGTTGTCCCGCATCTCATGACAACCCGTGCAGAATTTCTCCGTATTGGTCAGCTCCATGGCGGTATTGAACGCGCCCCAGAAGAGAATGCCGCCGATGAAGCCGCCGATGGTCAGAAAGCCCAGGCTGAAATGTACGCTGGGGCGGCGGATCACCGCCCAGTAGCGCTTGAGAAGTGTCAACATAGATGAGCCTCGTGCGCCGCAGCGTCAGTTTTTCTTGGATGCCTTGCCCGACTGGGACTGCAGGGCCTTCAGAATCACGGTATCCACGTCTTCGAAGGTGTTGCTGACCAGAGGGCGGACGGCATCCTGGGCCACGTGGCATTGCTGGCAGAAGTAGCGCCGCGTGGATACCTGCCCCAACATGCGCCCGTCGCGATCCATGTAGTGCGTGACCGATACCGGCACGGCCTGCGAGATCTCGGCCTTGGTTCGCGAGTGGCAGTCCATGCATTTGTTGAAGTTCTTGTCGACCTGATAGCCGTCCACGCGATGGGGAATCGTGGGAGGTTGCCAGGTGTAGTTGCGCGTGCGGCGCACGTCATCGTTGACGGCATTGCCAAGCACTGGTGGCTTGGTCGCCTGCATGATGGGTGTAGGGCCGCGCGCCGAGTCATAAAAGGTATCCGCGATAGCGGCTGGCGTCCAGGCCATACCTATATTGAGCATGAGCAGCATGCCCACAAGACGGACGAATTTGCGGACGAAGTTCATGGTCAACCTCTCTTTCGTCAAACCTTGGTGACCTTCACAGCGCACTTCTTGAAGTCCGTCTGCAACGAAATCGGGTCAGTAGCATCCAGCGTCACCTTGTTGATCAGCTGGCTGGCGTCGAACCAGGGGACATAGACCAATCCGCGCGGTGGCTTGTTGCGGCCGCGGGTCTCGACGCGCGTGCGCATGGAGCCACGCCGCGAAGACAGCTCCACTTCGCTTCCGCGGCGCACGCCCAGCGCCTTGGCGTCATCAGGATGCATGTAGCACAGTGCGTTAGGCACGGCACGATGCAGCTCGGGTACGCGCCGGGTCATGGATCCTGAGTGCCAGTGCTCAAGCACTCGGCCCGTGGAAAGCCAGAACGGATAATCCTTATCCGGAGCCTCAGCTGGTGGTTCATAGGGCAAGGCAAAGATGTTGGCCTTGCCGTCGATATTGCCGTAGAACTGGTAGCCCGTGCCTGCCTTCACATAGGGGTCCGAGCCTTCGCGGTAACGCCAGAGCGTTTCCTTGCCGTTGACCACGGGCCAGCGCATGCCGCGCACCTTGTGGTACTGGTCAAACGGTGCCAGATCGTGGCCATGGCCACGGCCGAACGAGGCGTATTCCTCGAACAGACCTTTTTGCGGATAGAAGCCAAAGGCCTTGGCTTCCTCGTTTTCATAGGCGGGGTCCATGTCGGCCAATGGGAACTTGTCCACGTTGCCGTTGCGGTACAGCACCTCGAACAGGGTCTTGCCGCGCAGCTGGGGCTTCTTGGCCAGCAGTTCTTCGGGCCAGACTTCCTCGACCTTGAAACGCTTGGAAAACTCCATCAATTGCCACAGGTCGGAACGCGCCTCGCCAGGAGCCTTGACCAGCTGGTGCCAAAAGTGGGTGCGGCGCTCTGCATTGCCATAGGCGCCTTCCTTCTCGACCCACATGGCCGACGGCAAGATCAGATCGGCGGCCACGGCCGTGACTGTGGGATAGACATCGGAGACCACCACGAAATTGTCGGGATTGCGGTAGCCCGGATAGCCTTCCTGGGCCAGGTTGGCGCCAGCCTGAATATTGTTGTTGACCATCACCCAGTAGGCATTGAGCCTGCCGTCCTTGAGTGCACGGTTTTGTTCCACGGCGTGGTAGCCGGGCTTGGGGGGAATCGTGCCTTCCGGCAGTTTCCAGATGGTTTCCGCAGTCTTGCGATGCTCTGGGTTCGTCACCACCATGTCCGCTGGCAGGCGGTGGGAGAAGGTGCCCACCTCACGCGCCGTTCCGCAGGCCGACGGCTGTCCCGTTAGTGAGAACGGGCTGTTGCCGGGTGTGGCGATCTTGCCCAGCAGCAAGTGAATGTTGTAGACCATGTTGTTGGCCCATACACCGCGTGTGTGCTGGTTGAAACCCATGGTCCAGAACGACACCACCTTGCTATTGGGGTCTGCATAGAGTTCGGCAAGGGCCTTGAGGCGGTTGGCCGGTACACCCGTGAGCTTGGTTGTGTACTCAAGCGTATAGGTGGATACGAACTTAGCGTATTCCTCATAGTTTATGGACTTGGCACCGTTGGGATCCTTGGCGTTCTTGGCCGCCTTCTGCAGAGGGTGCTCGGGACGCAGCCCGTAGCCGATATCGGTGTTGCCGAGCTTGAAATTGCAGTGCTTGGAGACGAAGTCCTTGTTGACCCTGCCCGTGGTGATGATGTGGTTGGCGATGTAGTTGAGTATGGCCAGATCGGTCTGAGGCTTGAAGGTCAGAGACATGTCCGCCAACTCATACGAGCGGTGCTCGAAGGTGGACAGCACGGCCACCTTCACGCCAGGTGTGGACAGGCGCCTGTCGGTCACGCGCGTCCACAGCACCGGATGCATTTCCGCCATGTTCGAGCCCCACAGCACAAAGGCAGTCGCGGCCTCGATGTCGTCATAGCAACCCATGGGCTCGTCCATGCCAAAGGTGCGCATGAAGCCGGCAACTGCCGAGGCCATGCAGTGGCGTGCATTGGGATCAATGTTGTTGGTGCGAAAACCCGCCTTGAACAACTTGGAGGCGGCATAGCCCTCCCATACCGTCCACTGGCCGGAGCCAAACATGCCCACCGCGTCGGCCCCCTTGGCCTTGAGCGTCTTTTTGAACTGCTCTGCCATGAGGTCGAAGGCCGTATCCCAGGAAACCTGCTGGAATTCGCCATCCTTGGCATAGCGACCATTCTTCATGCGCAGCAACGGCTTTGTCAGACGATCACCGCCATACATGATCTTGGACAGGAAGTAACCCTTGACGCAGTTCAGTCCCCGGTTGACCTCGGCCTCAGGGTCACCCTGGGTGGCCACTACGCGGTTGTCCTTGACGGCCACCATGACGCCGCAACCTGTACCGCAAAAGCGGCATGGCGCCTTGGACCACTTCAGGTCGGCAGCCATTGCACCTGCATCCTGGGACAGAACTTCTATGGGTATGCCTGCAACGGCCCCTGCGGCTGCGGCTGCAGATTGACGGACAAAATCACGCCTAGTGCTAGTCATGTGTTACCTCTTGGTTTAGCGACTGCCAGTTCTCAACATGCTGATAAACCAGGGATGCGTTGATTACGCCATCGAGCAGCTCAATCTGAGACACGCAATCAAGTATTTCCCTTGCATGGGGCGCTTCCAAGGTCACCACCAACTTGCCGGCCGGATGACTTCCATGTATTTGGGCGCCTTTGATCATGACGATGCCAGCAGCTACTTGTGCCAATGCTTGAGGAAGCACATGCACAACCAGGCTGGTGATATGCAAGTCGGTATGAGTTTCAATGGGCTCAGATTCTTCATGCATGTGGAGGGCCACCGATGATCATCTGATAAAACCAGATCGCAAAGCCGTAAGACGCAATCAGTACAACGGCCAATATAGGTGCCATAACAACTGCGAGAAATGCGAAGCTGCGCAACTCCTCGGTACGAGTCGATTCAGGCTGAGGTTCTGTCATTAGCAATCCCCCTTGGCTTGGATGCCTGAGCATCCATGATTTGGCGATAGAGATCCGATAACGAACTTTGCCACGAGATTACCTACAAAATTGACTTGCAACAAGGTTCTTCTCGATTCGTTGCTTTACATCAATTCCTTCATTAAGATTTCATTAAGTCAATTGACATTCAAGTAAATGCCTCGGGCGTTGACTAAATAGTCGGCGGAATCAAGCGCGGCTTGGATCAGCACTCTGCAAACTGAATTCGCGCCTCAATCTCGCACTGACCCATTGAAGTTGAGGCGTGAAATCTGGCCTGAAACTGATAGCCGCCGCCGCCGCCGCCGCCGCCGCCGCCGCCGCCGCCTGCTGCTCGCTTGAAGGCCGTCACTGGATCACTTGACCTCCATGGAGAGGTAATCGGGGTATTGTGCAGCCGTAATCAAGGATGGCAATCAGCGGGAGAAAGCCAGTCCTGCACAAGAGATTGCAGCAGATCGTGGATTTGGTGGCTCAAGAGAGCGCAGGACCTCGCGGCATTCAAGACGCGCTCCTCTCGGCCAGACAGGAAGCGATAACGAGGCTCATGCGAGCTCAACCTGGATTTGTGCAAGCTCAAAGCATCACCGTGCCGAGCACGATGCGCATCGAACCAAAAAGCGCTCCACAAAAGCGCTTTATAGGACCAAAAGGATCTAGGGGCAGAGCTCCGCTCTTGCTCGTCCATCAACTCACATTGGACTGTCCCCAGGCATGTCTACCTGCTAAGGGAAAGTCCAATCGCAATCCCAGTGTCACCTATAAGCTGCTCGTAATAGGTTGCGATGTGATGCGGCAACCACTGCTCAGAGGCTCAATCATCTCCAGCAGCCGCTTGTAGCCCGTGCGCTGCACCCGCCACTGACCGGCGACCCGGGTATAGCAGTCCTCGTATAGCGCACTGCCGGTGAGTATGGTCTGCTCATCCAGATTGATGAACAGATCATTGAGGTACCAGATGCCGGTGGCCGTGTCACCGTCGACCTTGATTTCCGGTGTATGCCCGTTGTGCATGCCAAAGCGTCGATGAGTGAAGGCATTGCGGTAGAAGTTCATGGCTTCATCAATGCCATTGATCTCATACTGGTAAGTCGGGCTGTCGAAGCGAATATGGACATCATCGGCCAGAACTGTTTTCAGAAGCTCCAGATTGCAGGTGTCGATGCCGCGAAAGTAGCGCGCCTTGAGCTGTTTGATTTCTTCAATATCCAGAAGAGTTTGCATGCTGTTCCCCGCTGGAGTTTAGTGAGGCAGGTAATGGCCGCCACTGACGTCCAGTTGGGCGCCGGTCACCACGCGCGCATAGTCGCTGGCCAGATACAGCGCGGCAGAGGCGCAATCGGCATCGTCGGGGATCTCGTTGCGCAAGGGAATCTGCTGGGCAATCACATCGACCAGCGATTCCATAGAAACGCCCTGGCGCTTGGCTTCCGCCTGGAAATAGCCTTTGACCGGTGCGCCCCACATCCAGCCGTTGTAGGTGCTGTTGACGCGGATGCCGAAGGGCCCCAGGTCTTCTGCCAGATATTGCACAGCGGTCTTGAGCGCGCCTTTGGATACTGCGTAACCGGCTTCGAGCTGATTGGGGCGGCGCGTTGCCATGGTATTGATCATCACAATGCTGCCGTCTTTTTGCTTTTTCATCTGCGGCACCACGGCCTGGGTCATGTTCATGGATCCGTACAGATTGACTTCCATGACCTTGCGCCAGTCATCCATGGACGAGTTGCTCGAAGATCCCCAGGTCCCGTGTGCATAGGCCGAGTTGATCAGCGCATCGATGCGGCCGAACTTGGCGATGGTTAGCTCTGCAAGCCGCTGGCATTGCTCGGGCTGGGAGATATCGGTGGCGACTTTGAAGACTTCGCAGGAGTAGCCTGCATCACGAATGGCTTGCTCTGTCTCATCCAGCATGGACTGCGTGCGGGCAGCCAGCACCACGGCTTTGGCCTGATATTCCGCCGCGCGCAGGGCTAGCTTGATGCCCATGCCGGGGCCGATGCCAGAGATGATGATGACTTTGTTCTTCAAAAGCATGGTGGTTTCCTTGGATCTATAGGCTTGGAAATTGGCTGTCTTTCAGAATGCAGCCTTGGTGCGGGCGAAATGCAGTTCCTCTGAGCGGTTTTTGACATCGACCGCCACCTGATCAAAGGCGACCTTTACCCAGGCACCATGCTCGCGCATGATCGTGTCAGCGTTCAGTCCCAGGAACTGGTCGGTGGTGAAGTAGGTGCAGCGGTTGGCGTCAATTGCCTCTATGTATTGATCGCGGCGTGCGGCATCCTTGTTCTCAGGCACTGGGCGCTGCTCCCAGGACAGCAACTGCTCGGGTTCAAACGCGACCAGATACTCGTTGACGGGCCAGACTTCGCCCGTCAGCGGGTGGCGGGTTTTCATCTCGACCAAGTCATTGAGCTTGAGCCCACAGCGGATGTCGGGGCAGAAGCGATTCCAGAGGTGATAGTTTTCCAGGTCCGCAAGCACTTCCCAGACCACGCTGGCAGGTGCATTGATTTCCACTTTGATGGAGGTGACGAGATTGGCAGCTTTGGTCATCTTGGATGTCGCTTCAGTTGATGGGCTTGGAGGTGATCTGCAACTGCTCGCTCAGCGGCTCAACGGTCTCGAGCAGAGTCTTGTATCCAGTCTCCGCAATCCACCAGCGGCCATCGCGCTTGAAATAGCGGTCTTCATAGATGGCACCGCCGTGCATATGCGTTTTCTCTTCGAGGTTGATGAAGACGTAGTTCAGATACCAGAGCGCGGTAGCTTCGTCTCCCTTGACCTCGATCTCCGGCGTGTGGCCGTTATGCATGGCCAGGCGGGTTTTGGTGAAGGAGGTTTTGTAGAAGTCCAGCGCCTTGTCTATGCCCTCCAGATGGAATTCATAAGCAGGGCTTTTGAAAGCCAGCTTGATGTCTGATGTCAGCATGCCCCTCAGCAACTCCAGGTTGCAGGTATCGATGGCGCGAAAGTAGCGCGCCTTGAGCTGTTTGATCAGCTCAATGGCTTCTAAGTCCAACATATGTTTTGTCTCCTTTTGTGATGAGCCGGTCTTGGGCGCCGACTTGATAAAAGCTGCATGAGGATGCAGTCCGGGCTTCTGAAGTCCATGATGAGATCCTCGGATTCGGACAGGTATTGCTGCCGCCGGCGCAACAGTTCTTCATCCCCTTGGGGTCATGGAAGCTGTCAGCACTGCCAATGAGGAACTGGCGCCAGCTGTCAGCCGAATGTCGCTCGGGGCGCCGCAAACTGAACATGATTTTTCCCTGGAGCCACCTCTTAGCTTTGGCTTTGCAGATGCCTGGCTCGATATAGCGCGTAGTCGCTTCGCATTTGCTGCTCGCTCAGACCAAAGGTCTCCAGGCTGTAGTCATGGCTCGCACGTTTTTCACGGCCATTGCTGGAAAGCCATTGCTGCGCGTCGGCACGGGCTTTATCTGTGAATGGCATATTGGCGAACTGATAGACAGCCTCCAGTACCTCCATGGGCTTGGCCACAGTGTCCGAGAAGTGGATATCCAGAAAGCGCCGGCTGTCCTGCTGGTCGCGGACCTGCATGGTGTGATGAATGCCACGCGCCATGCGGCTGCTCCACTGCCGGCCTGCCGAGCTAGGGTCAGGCTGGTCGCTGTAGATCTGCCACAGCGTATGCGCCATGCTGGCCATGGATGGGATGGTCTGAGCGGGCTCGCGATGGGTCAGGATGACCTGAGCCTTGGGGAAGACGGACAGCAGGATTTCTAGTGTATGCAGATGCTGGGGCGCCTTGAGCAGCCATCGTTGGCCCTGCGCTTCGCCACGTTGATGCTTCTGCCATTGAAGAAACTGGAGCATCTTCTTGAGCTGCACATAGACAGGGCGCTGATCCTGCTGATCGAGCCAGGAGGTGTAGCTGGGCACATCGGCGTAAGCGTCCATGGCGCAGAGAAAGGAATGCTCCATGAGCATGAATTCCTCGTCGCACAGCGTGGCGTTCATGGGGTGGATGGACAGAATCTGGGGAATCGCCTCAATCGTCTGCGCTACTTCCGCCTTGGCCATTGCAATGCGGTTGGCGCAGTCCTGCGGGCCTTCGCCGGTCAATGGTGCAGGGTAGCGGGTCTCCCACCAGGCAGCAGAGTAAAAGCGCGGGTCTACGGCCAGTGTTCGCTGCAGCATGGTGGTGCCGGTGCGCGGCAGGCCCACGATGACCAATGGGTCTTCGATCTCGATCTTCGAGATTTCGGGGAAGCGCTGGAGATAGTCCTCCATGAGCAGGCGATTGACCAACTGGCCCACGAGTCGCTCGCGCATCATGGCAATGCCGGTTGCCGATAGCTTGGCTTCGGTGTTCAGGGCTCGCGTCAGAACTTCCAGCGCTTGTCGGTAGTTGTCGTTGCCAAAATCGTTGAGGCCTGGTGCACGCTCACATGCTGCTTGCAGCAGTTCTTCGACGTGCAGAGTTTGGGGTGTCACAGGGGCATTCATACAGTCTCCAGCAACTGGTCTATCGAGATCACTTTGGTGGTGGGGTGGCACTGCTCCTTGGCGCCAACCCAGCGCAGGCACATGGTTCCCTGGCGTACGCCGGCGGTTTGCAGCCAGTTGGCAATGCCGGGGTCTTTTTCGCTCAGCACCAGAGTGACGCCGCCGTTTTCGTCGTATTGCGCCTGGTGCTTGTTGATGCAGATCTGGTGGTAGCGGTAGTCCAGAGACTCCAGCCAGTAGTTATTGATCTGCAGATTCCAGAACGAGCATTCCGGCACCTTGTCGATATGAATGACCAGGGCCTGGTCCTTGCGTAGCTCCCAGTGCGAGTGGTAGTAGAAAATATTGGGGTCACCGCCCACGGACTGGCAGTAGGCCTGATCGGCTGGCGGCAACTGATTGCTATGTGGAAGATAGCTTTGTGCCCAGTCGGCAAATAGCTTTGCCGTGTTCTCGACAAAAGACGTTACGCGCTGCAGCGATTGCGCCAGAACCAAGGGATCCAGCGGGCCGGGGGTGTCCGTGGTGCCAATGCGCTCGATGGCAAGCTTGGCGGGCACTTCGCTCTTGCGATCCATGAAGGTTTGGCGCACCAGCAGCGACACCGAGGCATCCTCCATGGGCAGCCAGTTACCCGGCTGCGGGTCACGGCTGACGATGAGTTCGAAGTCACCGTTCTCGTCAGTCTTGAGTTGTGTGGCGTCGATAAACCCGGTGACAACCATGCGGCCATCGGTTTCATAGCCGCCTTTTTGCGTGCAAAAGCTCAGGTACGAAACCGTGCCTCGGTTGCCATGAATGCGGTATTTCATGGACCCGTTGAGGCGTGAGTATTCGTAGATGTTGTCCGGGTTGTCCGCGCCAATCTTGGCGGTTTCGTGCGAGGTCTTGAAGAAGCTGGGAAACGCCGGGTCGGCGAATTCCACATGCATCTCCAGCGCGATGCGCAGCAGTCGGGTCAGATAGCGATAGCCTTCTGCCCGCGTTGCGGGGTCGGCAGGGGTTTCGGGACGCAGAATCTGCTGGCCGCAGCGTTTGAGGTGATCGCAGAACTGCGACCAGGTTTCGCCGCTGAGCAGTTGCTCATTAATGGTTTGGGTATCCATGATCTGGCTTTCTTTGTGTGCCGCGCATTGCCAGGTGGTGGCTGTGTGCGGTGGGTGAAAGAAGAAAGAGGGGCGTTGCAAAGGCTGGCAACGCCACAGTTCATCCAGTTGCTTTAGTCTTCCGCGGCGATGATTTCGCGGGCCACCAGTTCGGCGATGATCTTGTCCACCGCCTCTTGCGCAGTCATCGCGGGGGTGGAGATATGAATGTCTGGAGACTCCGGCACTTCAAACGGTGAGTCGATCCCCGTAAAGTTCTTCAGCTCACCACGGCGCACTTTCTTGTAGAGGCCCTTGGGGTCACGCTCTTCGGCAACGGAAAGCGGTGTGTCGATGAATACTTCGAGGAACTCACCATCCTTCACCAGCTTGCGCGCCATTTCGCGTTCTGCCTGGAATGGCGAAATGAAGGCGGTGATGGCAATCAGCCCGGCGTCCACAAACAGCTTGCCCACTTCAGCGACGCGACGAATGTTTTCGACGCGGTCTGCATCGGTGAAGCCAAGGTCGCGATTGAGGCCGTGGCGCACGTTGTCGCCGTCGAGCAGATAGGTATGCCGGCCACGCGCATGCAAACGGGTTTCGAGCAGATTGGCAATGGTGGATTTGCCAGCGCCCGACAGACCGGTAAACCATAGCAAGGCAGGTTTTTGATGCAGGCGTTCGGAACGCGCTTCCTGGTTCACATTCACATGCTGCATATGAATGTTCTGCGAGCGACGCAGCGAAAAGTCGATCAGACCCGCGCCCACCGTGGCGTTGCTCAGGCGATCGATCAGGATGAAGCTGCCAGTTTCGCGATTGTCCTTATAGGAATCGAAAGCGATAGGCTGGCTGCTGGACAGATTGCAGACGCCGATTTCATTGAGCGCCAGTTCCTTGGCGGCCAGATGCTCCAGCGTGTTGACATTGATCTTGTACTTGGGGGCGGCGAAGGTGACGGGAATCGTCTTGCCGCCGATCTTCATCAGATAGGGCCGGCCGCCGAGCATGGGCTGCTCGTGCATCCAGATGAGCGTGACCTGGAACTGATCGGCCACATCGGAAGGTGCATCCGCAATCGCAATCACATCGCCCCGGCTGCAGTCCACTTCGTCGGCCAAGGTCAGGGTAACAGACTGGCCTGCACCCGCCTGCTGCAGATCTCCATCCTGGGTAACGATGCGCGCAACCTTGGTCACGCGTCCGCTAGGCAGGATGCGGACGCTGTCTCCGGGGTGAACCTGACCGCTGGCAATGCAGCCCGCAAAGCCGCGGAAGTCGAGGTTGGGGCGATTGACCCATTGCACAGGCATGCGAAACGGCAGCTTTTGCTGGCGTGCTTCGTCGATTTCCACCGTCTCCAGATAGCCCATGAGTGTGGTACCGCGGTACCAGGGCATGTGCTCGCTCTGCTCGGTGATGTTGTCACCACGCAAGGCCGACATGGGGATGGCCGTGATGTCTTCCAGATTGATCTTCTTGGCGAACTCGCGATAGTCGGCCACGATGTCGTTAAAGATCTTTTCGGAGTAGCCCATCAAGTCCATCTTGTTGACGGCCAGCACGATTTTACGGATGCCTATCAGTGATGCCAGATAGCTATGGCGCCTGGATTGCGTCAGTACACCGCGGCGCGCATCGATCATCACCACGGCCACATCGGCGGTGGAGGCACCAGTGACCATATTGCGGGTGTACTGCTCATGGCCGGGTGTGTCGGCCACGATGAACTTGCGCTGGTCGGTCGAGAAGAAGCGGTAGGCCACATCGATGGTGATGCCTTGCTCGCGCTCTGCGGCCAGACCATCGACGAGCAGCGCGAAGTCCAGCTCGCCGCCTTGCGTGCCGACTTTCTTGGAGTCCGCGACCAGTGCTTCCATCTGGTCCTCAAACAGCATCTTGGATTCGTACAGCAAGCGTCCGATCAGCGTGCTCTTGCCGTCATCCACGCTGCCGCAGGTGATGAAGCGCAGCAGGCTTTTCTGCTCGTGCGCCTTCAGGTATTTCTCGATATCTTCAGAGATGAGTGCGGATACATGTGACATCAGAAATACCCCTCTTGCTTCTTCTTTTCCATGGATGCGGCCGAGTCGTGGTCGATCATCCGGCCCTGTCGTTCCGAAGTACGGGTCAGCAGCATTTCCTGAATGATCTTGGGCAAGCTATTAGCGTCGGATTCGACGGCACCCGTCAGGGGGTAGCAGCCCAGGGTGCGAAAGCGAACATTGCGCATCATGGGAACTTCGCCACTCTTGAGCGGCATGCGCTCGTCATCGACCATCAGCAGCGTGCCGTCTCGCTCCACCACTGGGCGAGGCGCTGAAAAATAGAGTGGAACGATGGGGATGTTTTCGAGATAGATGTATTGCCAGATATCCAGCTCGGTCCAGTTGGACAGCGGGAACACTCGGATTGATTCGCCTTTGTTCTTGCGTGTGTTGTACAGATGCCAGAGTTCCGGACGCTGGTTCTTGGGATCCCAGCGGTGCTGGTCCGAGCGGAAGGAAAAGATGCGTTCCTTGGCGCGAGACTTCTCTTCATCGCGGCGCGCGCCACCAAAGGCGGCGTCGAAGCCATACTTGTCGAGAGCTTGCTTCAGGCCCTCGGTCTTCATGACGTCGGTATGAATTTGCGAGCCATGCTTGAACGGGCTGATGCCCATTTCAAGACCTTCTGGGTTGATGTGGACCAGCAGGTCCATGCCCAGCTTGGCTGCCATCTGATCACGAAAGCGGTACATGTCCTGAAACTTCCAGGTCGTGTCCACATGCAGCAAGGGGAAGGGCGGCTTGGCGGGGTAGAAGGCCTTCATCGCCAGATGCAGCATGACCGCACTGTCCTTGCCGATGGAGTAGAGCATGACGGGGTTTTCTGCCTCGGCAACAACCTCGCGCATGGCCTGAATGCTTTCGGCTTCCAGCCTTTGCAAATGAGTCAGCACCACAGATTTCTCCTTGGTTTTTTGTTTTGAGTGCTGCCAACTGTAGGAGTCCGTTAAATCAAATCTTTGCGCGAATTGATGTTTTAGAAGTTGCTGCGCCATGCTCGCCATAGGGTCCAGCTTCGGTGGCGTTGGGGTTCTGACGGCGGTGTTCTTCGGCGCCAGCGATACGTCTTGCGCAGTCTTCAAGATGCTGCTGGCCAATTCGTTCGACTGGCTGAGCATCTCTGTGGCAGCAGGCAGATGAAACAGGCGCAGCCGGTCGTGGCTGTCGCTGGCAAGCGATGAAAAGGTGGCTGCGCGTTGCCACTGCATGGCGGCAAGCAGGGCAAAGATCTTGCCCTCGCTGGAGCACCTGAGGCGATCAAAAAAAATCTTCCAGATGCGCAGCGCACAGGCTGCCTTCATACGGTTGCCAATACACCTTGCCGCGGTTGTTGACGGCACGCAAGATGCCATGCCTCAGGCGTCCGGGGCAGTTGTTGTGGGCACCAAAATCATCGATCCAGACAATGCTGGCGCTCTCTTTTCTTGCTTGCTCGCAAATATCCAGATAAGTGGTGGCATACCAGCGCTGCACATTGCTGGATGCCTGCTTCATGCGCTTTGCAGGACGGTCGGCATTCAGGTTCCAGCGCTGCAGGTACTGGGCGTTGGTACGCTCGGGCAAGTCAAGCTGCTGGCGCTGCAAGATCAGTTGCTGCATGGCTTCCAGCTGCCACAGCAAAAACGGCAGGCCATGGTCGGCGGGCTGGGTGCTGACCAGTTGCACATAGATGTCCTGCTCCTGTATGGCCGACAAGGAGCGGCCTTCGCCAGGTTTGCGGCCTCGCTCGCGCACAAGGACAGCGCTCCATCCCCCTTCCAGCCAGGCTTTGTGGGCGGCAATGATGGTTGGTGTGGACAGGCCGGTCGCCTTGCCGACCTCTTTGAGCGTTTTGCCTTCAAGCCGCAATTTCACGGCTTGAATTCGCAGTGGATTGATTTCCTGGACACTGAGTTTCTTACCAACAGCCATGCGCATTCCTGTTAAACATTCACTCGCTTATTCGCGAAGATCCGGACGCATTTACTGTCGGCCTGTCCTCTGATCGGCGCATAGGCCAAACGGACCACATGAATAACAAAACAGGAGATTTTTGTGACTCAGACTCGAAGCGCACTGCTTGAAGACGTAATGGCCATCACCCGTGAAGCGGGTGCTTTAATCATGAAGATCTACCGCTGCGACTTTGAGGTACGGGGCAAGCAGGATGCATCGCCCGTGACTGAAGCCGACGAAAAGGCCGAGCGCCTGATTCTTGAGCGTCTGGGCGCCTTGCAGTCGCAGTTTCCCGTCGTCTCCGAGGAGGCGGCTGCAGCGGGATATGTGCCTGAGATGGGGCAATGCTTCTGGCTGGTTGATCCTCTTGACGGGACCAAGGAATTCATCAACCGCAATGGCGAGTTCACAGTCAATATCGCGCTGATCGAAAATGGAACCCCTGTGCTGGGTGTCGTTTTCGCTCCAGCGCTGGATCGTATGTACGCGGGAGCCATAGGACTTGGCGCATTGCTGGAGGTGCAGGGAAAGCGCCAAGCCATCGAATGCAGAAGCATTCCGGAGGATGGCCTTGATGTGGTGGCCAGTCGTTCACACGGCGATGCCGATGCGCTTGATCAGTTTCTCAATGGGCGCTTGGTGCGGTCACTCAAAAGTGCAGGCTCATCGCTCAAGATTTGTCTGATCGCAGAGGGAGAGGCTGACCTCTATCCACGCTTGGGGCGCACCATGGAGTGGGATATCGCTGCGGGTCATGCGGTGCTGGCCGCGGCAGGCGGCCAGATTCATGCGCTCAATGGAGATGTTCTGAGCTACGGCAAGCGAGATTTGAGTAACCCTCATTTTTATGCCTGCTCGGCAGATTACCGCTGATTTCAAGCTTTCGCACAGCATTGCCTCCCGCCCTGAATGCCCTGAGTGCGAGCACTCAAAACCTCTCTGTTCTCCGATAGATGAACTTTGCTGCGACGCTAATTCGAGCTTGCCTGCTTTGCGGGCTGCTGATGAGTGCAGCCTGTGCCGACAAGGCTGCGTCTCGCCAACCCGTCAAAATCGTTGTCGGATTCGAAGCCGGTGGTGCTATGGATACCTTGGCGCGTGCGTTTGCAACCCAGCTCTCAGCGCGATTGCAGCGTTCCGTCTATGTGGAAAACAGAGTGGGGGCAGGTGGAGCCATTGCCGCGAACTATGTTGCGAAATCCAGGCCTGATGGAAATACGTTGCTCTTGGCGTCGCCTGCCGAGATCTTCATCAATCCCATTTACACCAGAAGCCAGGGGTCGGGCGAAGTCGCTGACATGGTGCCGGTGGCCAAAATTTCCTCTGCTCCTATTGTTCTTGCCACGCGTGGCGACTCCGCAATACATCAACTGAGTGATATCGCAGCTGCAGCACAAAAAAAATACCTGCTGCCTGAGTTTCGCATCCTCAGGAATTGGCAGCTTGCAGCATTTGGTGGGAGAGAGCTTGGGCAAAGCCCTGGGTGTGGAGCTATTGCATGTTCCATACGGGGGAGCTGCTTCCGCAACTGCAAGCCTGATGAGCAATCAAGTGGACCTGCTCTTTGCGGGGCTTGCTCCCATAGCCCCCCATCTGCAAAGCCAAAAGATGCACGCAGTGGGCATTGCATCGGCCCACAGGTCTAGGCGTTTCTCCGATATTCCTACGTTTCAGGAGAAGGGGCTCCAGGGCGTCAGCTTTGAATACTGGCAAGGAATCTTTCTTCCAAAGGGAGCGTCCTCCGAACTGGCTCTATTTCTATCCGCCGAGATCAATAACGTGATCAAAGACACGGGCTTTGTGGATCAACTAGAAAATACAGGCTTTGAGGTTGCATACAAGGACTACAAGCAATTCAAAGCATTTTTGCAAGCTGAAGATCAGAGCTACCGAAGCTTCTTTGAGAGAGACGGTGTTTTATATTGACCCCATGAATTCTTTTGGGGCTCAAACTTAACTAGATCATTGGATGTAGAAATCGTCGCGCAGGATCTGCTCTTGCTCAGTTTGAACGGCAGCATGGAGTCTGCTGCGCTTGTTCCAGAGCCCTGATGGCGGACCTCAAGCAAATAATCGGGCTGGAACTGACATTCATGGTCTCCTGCTGGCCAGAAACCTGGCGTTGACGGTAGCTCGCGATGCGGACATGAGCAGCAACCATCGTTGCCAAGCTACGGCAGGGGGATTTCCGTCCTTTGAAGAATATCCGGCGATGGGACATGAGGCTTAAACGAATAAATGACGGGAAGTCGCTGATCAAGAAAGACATCAGAAGCAGCCGCGATCAGGGCCTCATTTGCCCGCGGGTTGTTTCGGACAAGCCATTGCGCTGCACATGCTGGACCAGAAAATCAAGAAATATCCGGGTCTTGAGAGGCAGATGTGTGCGGTGTGGGTAATAGGCATAAAAGCCAGGAAAGCTTGCCCAATAGGGTTTCAGCACTTCAATCAACTGGCCTGTTTTGAATGCGTCGGTCATGGATTCGCGCCAGCCGGTAATCACCCCGATGCCATCAAGGGCCGCGCGCATGGCCGTGTCGCTATGGTTGACTGTCAGTGGCCCGCTCACGGAGCGCTCGCTCAGTTTGCCGTCGATATTGAATTCCCACTTGTAGAGTGCGCCGCTGCTGCTCATGCGGTAGTTGATGCATAGGTGCTGCTCCAGCTCGTCGGGGTGCTTGGGTGTGCCGTGTGTCCTGAGGTAAGCAGGAGATGCACCGAAACACATGGTCAGATCCTGTGTGAGTGGCACGGCAACCATATCGCCCTCCAGCGACTCGCCATTGCGTATGCCGACGTCAAATCCTTCTCGCACGATGTCCACAAAGCCGTCGTCATAGACCAGCTCGACGTGAATGTGCGGATGCATTGCAAAGAACTCGGCGAGCATGGGCTCGACGAGCACCTGGCCAGCAGGATGAGAGATGGTGAGGCGCAGCGTGCCGCCTTCGACGCCAGCTTGGAGCTGAAGATCCTCGGTCGCTTCGCGCAGATTGGTGAGAGCCGGGGAAATGCGTTCCAGATAGATTCTTCCGGCTTCTGTCAGGTTGAGGCTGCGCGTTGTTCGATCGAACAGGCGTACATCCAGACGGGTTTCCAGCTTCTTGATCGTCTGGGACAGGGCGGCTGGCGTGACCCCGATGGCGTGGGCGGCGTAGGTCAGACTGCGATGCTGAGCTACCTGCTCAAAGGCAGCCAGATAGGCGAGTATTTCGGGCTTCATGTCCTCTATTTTTAAGTAAAACTTAATAACTTAAATAGTCTGCTTGACTTTTTCTTTTGCATTGCCTGGCGCACACTGCCTCTGCTTCACGCGCTGCCCAGGTGCCTGCAGCAGTCACCGTGTCGAAAAGCAAATAAGAAAGCCCCCCATGCCTGTCAAATTCACTCTCAACGGCAAGCCCGCATCGGCTGATGTGGATCCTTCAACGCCCATCCTCTGGACCCTGCGTGACACACTGGGTATGACAGGGACCAAATTCGGTTGCGGCATGGCCATGTGCGGGGCATGCACTGTGCATCTGAATGGCCAGGCCATCCGTTCTTGCATCACGCCCATATCGGCGGCGCAAGGGCAAAAAATCGACACCATCGAAGCGCAGGCCGCAGACAAGGTGGGAAAGGCTGTCGAGGATGCGTGGGTTCGCAACGATGTGGCGCAATGCGGCTATTGCCAAAGTGGGCAAATCATGAGTGCGACCGCGCTGCTCAAAAGCAATCGCCAGCCCAGCGATGCGGATATCGATGCAGCCATGGCGGGCAATATCTGCCGCTGCGGAACCTATACACGCATTCGTGCAGCCATCCACGATGCTGCCAAAAACCTGTCGGCCTAAAAGAAGGAGCACATCCCATGCCTATTCCCAACCATCTTTTTGCCGATCTGCCCAAAGGTCTGCGTGCGCTGGCGGCTGACTCCATAGATGCAGGCCTAAAGCTCGAGCGGCGCGATTTCCTCAAGCTGGCGACGGCCTCGGGTTTCGCGCTGGGTGTATTTCCCGCGGCTGTGTCGGCACAAGCGAAGGGTAACGAACAGGTTTCTACAAGCGCACTCAAGCCTTACCAGCAGCCATCGGCTTTTGTGAAGATTGACCGCGATGGAGCGGTGACTATCACCATCAACCGTCTGGAGTTCGGCCAAGGCGTGCAAACCGGCCTGCCCATGGTGCTGGCCGAAGAGCTGGACGCCGATTGGTCCAAGGTGCAGAGCGCGCACGGCAATGCCGATCCCGCATATCTGGATCCGGTCATGGGAATGCATCTCACGGGCGGCTCCACTGCCATCAAGAACTCGTATGTCCAGTATCGTGAACTGGGGGCGCGTACTCGCTCCATGCTGCTGGCCACGGCTGCCAAGCGCTGGAGTGTAGACCCGCAGTCCTTGCGCACTCAGGCAGGACAGGTGATCGGGCCTCGGGGCAAGAAGCTGGGCTACGGCGAGTTGGCGGATGAGGCCATGAAGATGCCTGTTCCGCAGCAGGTGAAGCTCAAGGACGCCAAAGACTTTCGCATCATCGGTCATGCCACGGGACGGCTCGATGCACGCGCCAAGTCCAGCGGCAGACAGTCATACGGCATCGACATGCATCTGCCGGGTATGTTGACCGCAGTTGTGGCGCATCCGCCGGTGTATGGAAGCAAGATTCAATCGGTGGACGATGCGGCAGCCAAAGCCATCAAGGGTGTGCGTGCAGTGCTTCGTGTGCCCAGCGTGTGGGGGGGGCGAGCTGGTTGCGGTGCTGGCCGATGGTTACTGGCCAGCCAAGCAGGGTCGCGATGCCCTGAAAATCCAGTGGGACAGCGCAGCGGTTGGCAAAGTCGATTCGGCTCGGCAACTGGCGCAGTATCGTGAATTGGCCAAGAAGCCGGGCGCACTCAAGTTTGATGCCGATGTTTCGGCACTGAACGGTGCTGTTCACAAAATCAGTGCCGAATATGTCTTCCCCTACCTTGCCCATACGCCGATGGAGCCGCTGAACTGCACGGTGCGTGTGACAGGTGCAGGAAAGGATGCCAAGGTTGAGCTTTGGTTGGGCACACAGGCTCCGGGCTGGGAGGTTGCAACCGCTGCGCGCGTGCTTGGCGTGGCTCCTCAGAATGTTCGAGTCAATGTTCAGATGGCAGGGGGCGGTTTCGGCCGCCGCGCCAACCCGCGCAGTGACTACGTGGCCGAAGCCTGCGAGATTGCCAAGGCTGCCAGAACATCTGGTATTGAGGCACCGGTGCGCATGATCTGGAGTCGCGAGGACGATGTCAAAGGTGGCTATTACCGACCCATGCATGTGCATCGCGCCGAGATAGGTTTTGACGGTAAGGGAAAGGTGATCGCCTGGGATCATGTGATCGTAGGCCAGTCGCTTGCCAAAGGCACGGCGTTTGAAGGCTTCATGGTCAAGAACGGAGTGGACACCACGACGGTTGAAGGAATGAAAGAGCCGTACGACCTGCCGATGCGACTCTCGGTGCATCACCCCGAACTCAATGCGCCGGTTCTGTGGTGGCGCAGCGTGGGCTCCACACACACCGCTTATGTGATGGAGACCTTGATGGACGAAATCGCCCGAGTTGTAAAGCAGGATCCTGTCGCATACAGGCTGCAGCAGTTTGGCGACAGGCATCCGCGTCACAAGGCCGCGTTGCAACTGGCAGTCGAAAAGTCGGGCTATGGAAAGCGCCAACTGGCCGAAGGCAGAGCCTGGGGCGTGGCCGTGCATCAGTCTTTTGATTCGGTGGTTGCCTATGTGGTCGAGGCATCGATGAAGGACGGCACTCCCAAGCTGCATGCGGTTACAGCTGGCGTGCATTGCAATCTGGCGGTGAACCCTCGAAGTGTCGAGGCCCAGGTGCAGGGTGGTGCCTTGATGGGTCTCGGCATGTGCTTGCCTGGCGCGGCCATCACATTCAAGGATGGGCAAGTGGAGCAAGGTAATTTCAATGATTACACTGTGGCCCGCTTAACCGATATGCCCGCGATCACCGTGCATATCGTGCCGAGTGCCGATGCACCCACAGGTATGGGTGAGCCGGGTGTGCCGCCATTGGCCCCCGCTTTTGCCAACGCCATCGCCAAGCTGAGCGGTCATACACCACGCGAGCTGCCTTTCCCGAAAGCGTAAGAGCATGAGCTTGGATCGCTAGAAAAGCTCCTGCTGAGAAGATGTCAGAGTGACGAAATCCTCTCCGAGGGGGATCAAGATCGAGTCGGCAATCGGCTTGATCTGCTTCGCCAGATAGTGCTCGTAGTCGATGCGTGAGCGGCGGATTTCCAAAGGCTCAGGGCCATTCCTGGTCATGACGTATTGGATCCAGCCGCCGTTCTGGTACTGCCTGGGTCGCTCCACGCGATCGTTGTACTCATCGGCAATGCGGGCGGCACGGACCTGTGGTGGCACATTGGCCACGTAGGCATCCAGGCGATGCCGCAGGCGTTTGCGGTAGATGAGCAGATCATCCTTCTTGCCCGCCAGCGTCGAATGAGCGTACTCGATGACGAACTCGCGGTAAGGGGCACCTTGGAAGACGCGCGAGAGCAAGCCCTCCTGGAACTGCCGCGCCAGCGGTGTCCAGTCGCTTCGCGCCATTTCAAGGCCGCGGTAGATCATCGATTCGTTTCCGGCGGCGTCTACACTCAGGCCGGCATAGCGCTTCTTGCTGCCGACGTCCGAACCGCGGATGGTGGGCATGAAGAACTTCTTGTAATACGTGTCGAACTCGATCTCAAGAAAGCTCTTCAGGCCTTGCTCTTGCTGGAGGGTTTGAATCCACCACGCGTTGATGTCCCGGGCCAGCTTGGCTGCCACGGCATATGCCTCTTCGGTGCTATGGGGCCTCTTGAGCCAAATAAATATGGAGTCCGTGTCTCCATAAATAACCTCGTAACCGCGCTCTTCAACCAGATCCCTTGTGAGCTTCACCATTTCGTGGCCACGTAAGGTAATGGCTGAGATCAAATCCGGATTGAAGAATCTGCATTCTGACGCGCCTAGTACCCCTGCGAATGAGTTCATCACCAGCTTGAGCGCTTGCGACAGTGGTTCGTTCCTGGCGCGTTTGGCCTCATCTCGGGCCTGCCAGAGGGTAGTCACGATTTCCGGAAGACAGTGTTTCTCGCGAGAAAAGAGCGTGCCCCTTGGGCCTTTGATCAAGAGCTCGGAAGAGCTCGCATGTCGACCCTCTACCAAACCCACGGGGTCAACGAGGAAAGTGCGAATGATTGATGGATAGAGACTCTTGTAGTCCAGAACCACGACGGAGTCGTAGAAGCCAGGCTTGGAGTCCATGACATAGCCACCGGGGGATGACTTTCCTTGAACATCGCCCACGTTGGGCGCGACATACCCCATGCGGTGCATGCGTGGCAAATAGTGATGGCTGAATGCAGCAATGGAGCCACCGAACTGGTCGAGCTGCAGGCCCGTGGTGTGGGCGCGCTCCATCGCAAACTGCAGCAGCTTCGCCTTTTCGAAGATTCGTAGAACCAGCTCGCAGTCGCGTATGTTGTAGGCGGCAAGAGCGGGCTTGTCTAGCTGGTAGCGCCGCTCGATTTCCGCCATCTTGTCGTACTCGTCTCCGATGTCCTTGCCTTCGCCCAGAAGCTCTTGCGCGACGTTCTCGAGGCTGAAGGACGGGAAGCTCCAGACCGCGGCCCTGAGCGCTTCAATCCCGTCAACGACAACTCGTCCAGGCATGGGAGCAAACAGATAGCCTTGTTTGCCGGGATGGGTTCGCCATGCAATGGGCTTGCGCTCACGCCCAAGGAGTAGCGGTGTTGCACATTCGTCTGCAGTTTTCTGCAGCACACGAAGGTCGAACTGAATGACATTCCATCCAATGATCACGTCCGGATCATTGCGTGCAAACCAATCGTTGAGCCTGTCAATCATGGCTTTGCGTGTTGTGCAATGAATCAGCTCGAAACCAGGCGTTCTTACGGGTTTGGCAGTAGGCTCACCCAGCATGAAAACGACGCGCTCCGCCATGCCGTCCAGTGCGATCGAATACAGATCTTGGTGCTGACTGGTCTCGATGTCCAATGACACGACCTTCAGAACCGGCCGGAAATCGGGCGCAGGAACAAGCTTGCAGTTCACCAGCGTCGCATGTTCTGTCCGCCCGCCTTGCAGCGTGACGCCCGCCGTGATGAAGCGCTCCATCAAGTAACGCTCATGTGGTCGAACATCAGCTTCAAGAAGGGGAATGCCTAGTTGCTGGAGAGTGCGTGCAAGTCGCCGTAATTGACGAAAACTCCTGGCATAGATACCCAAGACGGGCTCTTGCTGAAAACTCTTCAGGCCCAGTTCCCGCAATTCCACTCCAGCCAGGGGCGGGAGTTGCGCTTCTACCGCTTCTCTGTGCCGGGCCTCGACGAAAGCCACAGATTTCTGAGCAGCGAGGAGGACCTTCAGGGGGCCGCTATCGGTAGCCAGCCAATACTCAAGCTCGACGCCCGCCGGTGTGTCTCGCCAATTGCGAGTAAGGATGAATCCCTGGCGTTCTGGAGATAGCACGAAAGATGAAGTCAAGCGAATGTGACCGTCTTGAACCGGAGTTCAAGGCCCTGGCGGTGTGTGATGGCATGAGCTTGCGGAGCAAGCCACATGTCTCGAAAGAGGTGCCAATGAAATGATACCCAGCAATCATGACCACGTTTTTCCAACAGCGCCATGTCAACAGCACTCCAGGCGTTCCACAGATCTAAAGCGGATGGAGCAAATAGATGGAGTGATGCAAATGTTCCGCGAGGGCTGAAAGCCGTCATCAAGTTGTTGCCGATCAATGACTGCCTCTATCGATAGCAGCTATTGCGAGAGGCTTGGTCCGAAATTTCGAACTGGCGTGAGAGTTATACGAGGCGCCAGGGTTCGAGTTTTCAGGCCATATGCGAGGACGGATGGATCCAGAGGAGGGCGTCAAGCCAGGTCATCTGACATGGCAATATGCATTTTCAAGGCTTCTATGAATTGAGTCTCGGCAAGCTGTCGATCTGCGCCTCTCCGTAGCGCGACGTACATATTGAGGTGAACGGCTGGTTCGGTCAGCATCGCTATGTTCAAGCCGTGCTGCTGGCATTCCTCCATCATGAAGGAGGGTACGACCGCGTTACCCAGGCCCGCTTCCACCATGGCAATCATGGTGCCCAGAAAATTCATTTCTGCCCGCTCTTCCTGGCTTGCCTTGACGCTGGGAAGATGCTTGTCAATCAAGGCCTGAATCGGGTTTGACATCGGCAAAGCAATCATGGGTAGGCCATCCAGAGATTTCCATGTTCGGTTCTGGACATGTGTGTTGCGCCGCCTCTCTCCTGGGCTGATGCTCATGAGCCGGAATCTGCACACCGATTCTCTGAGAAGGCCAGCCGCAGGCTTCACAAAAAATGCCATGCCCATATTGGCATGTCCTTCAAGAACGGCTTGCCGAACGGAATCGAGGCTGCCATCCATGACCTGGATTCGCACCTCGGGATGTTTGCGTGCAAATTCAGCCACGACCTTCGGTAAAAGACAGGTCGCGATCACAGGCGTCGCGGCAATGGTCAGGGTTGACCGAGAGGCCAAGGTGCTGCCTTGTAACGCGACACCCAGTTGCCACAGTTCCGTCACCACTCTCTCGGCATAGGGCTGCAGCAGCCGGCCTGCGTCGGTCAATGCCACTGCACGTGTGGTTCGCTCGAAGAGCCTGACCCCCAATTGGCGCTCAAGCTCCTTGACCAGCATGCTGACTCCTGAAGGAGACAGATGAATGCGCTCTGCCGCTGCCGCAAAGCTGCCGCACCTGCATATCTCGAGAAACGCCTGCAGTTGACGGCTCCCGACATTAATCAGCTTTACTGATGAATTCACCAAAAATTCCCGTTTGATTCAAATCAATGGACGCGGTGCAATTGCAGCACAAAACACAAGGAGACACCATGCTTACACCTTCAATAGGAGGGCTGGCCCTCAGCCGCCGCAAGGCACTTATTACCCTGGCTGCCACAGCCACGACGGGCCCTCTCGGGCTTTCGGCATTCGCGAATACGCAGGCTCCTGTGCGGCTGGTTGTGCCATTCACACCAGGCACGGGTATCGATCTGATTGCTCGAGTCATCGGTCCCAAGCTCTCGGAGCGCTTTCAGCGTCCCTTCATCGTGGACAACAAGCCTGGGGCCTCGGGCAACATCGGTACCCTGGAGGTGGTCCGGTCCACTCCCGACGGAACGACTTTGCTTGTCACCGTGAACACATTGGTGATGAATACCGAGCTATATCCGAAGATGGGATATAGCCCGGTTCGCGATCTCAGCGCCATCAGCCAGACCAGCGTAGGTCAATTGGTGCTGGTCACGGGCTCTCAATCCCGGATCACGGATCTGAAGGAGCTCATCAGCTATGCACAGAAAAATCCGGGCATGCTGAACTATGGCTCGCCAGGTGCCGGAACCCCCCATCACCTGGCAACAGAGCTGCTCAAGAGCAAAGCCAGGATATCGCTCACACATGTCAGCTATCGCGGCACGGCCCCGGCCTTGACCGACTTGCTGGGCGGACAGATTGATCTGATGTTTCTCCCTATCCACGTTGCTTTGCAGCACATCAAGGCAGGCAAGCTTCGCGCGCTTGCGATCAGTTCAGACACGCCATCCCCGCTGCTGCCTCAGGCGCCCTCGCTGAGGAGTCTGAACCTGGGCGATATGAATGTGGACATGTGGTATGGCTTGTTGGGGCCCAAAGGCCTGTCTCCCGAGTTTGTGCGCAGCATCAACGAAGCCCTGAAGAGCATTCTTGCTCAGCCTGAAGTTGCCAAAGCCTTCGAGTCCCAGGGCATGACACCCCAGCACAGCACTCCCCAGGCCTTCCAAACCTTGATCGAAGCCGATGCCAGGCGCTGGGGCAATTTCATCAAGACCCAGGGCATTACGGCCGAATAAGCCAGCCATAACAAGAGGATCAAATGAATATGCAAGTCAATCAGACACAAGCGCCAGACAAGGATGCAGATGTAATCATCGTGGGCGGCGGCCCCGTGGGCATGGGGCTGGCTATAGAGCTGGGCCAGCGCGGTATCCGCTGTATCGTCGTGGAGCGCTACGCCAAGCCGCAACCGATTCCCAAGGGGCAGAACCTGACCCAGCGCACCATGGAGCATTTTCACGCCTGGGGTGCAGAAAAGGAGCTTCGCGCAGCTCGTACCATCCCGCCCGAATACGGCATAGGGGGCCTGACGGCCTACAACACATTGCTGGGGTCTTATTCTTACGACTGGCTTCAGCGCGATCTCGTCAAGCCTTATTACTTCACGGCGAACGAGCGCCTGCCTCAGTACGCCACGGAAGCGGTTCTGCGGGATAGAGCCGCTGAGCTGCCCTCTGTTGAAACCTTTTATGGCTGGAATTTCGATAGCTTGCGGCAGGACGACGAGGGGGTCAGCGTCACGGTGTCCGAAAAGAACGGATCGGATAGCAAGACGCTGCGGGCTAGTTATGTCGTGGGCTGTGATGGAGCACGCTCTGGCGTCAGGCAGCAAGCGGGCATCACCCAGACCAAGACCGATCATGATCGCCTCATGGTACTGCTCGTATTCCGCTCACAGGGACTGCACAAGTTGCTTGAGCGCTTTCCCGGCAAGTCTTACTACAACGTGCTTCAGCCTGAACTCAAGGGCTACTGGAAATTCTTCGGCCGCGTCGATCTGGGCAATACCTGGTTCTTCCATGCGCCAGTGCCACCGGGAACCACGGCAGACAACTTCGACTTCCAGGCTTATCTGGAAGATGCTGTCGGAGCATCTTTTGATGTCGAGTTCGAGCATATAGGCTTCTGGGATCTGCGCTTCATGCTTGCCGACAGCTATCGCTCAGGCCGGGTCTTTATCGCCGGGGATGCAGCGCACAGTCATCCACCCTATGGCGGCTATGGGGTGAACTCAGGCCTTGAAGATGCACGTAATCTCGGGTGGAAGCTGGCAGCCGTGCTGAAGGGCTGGGGCAGCGAAAAGCTGCTGGACTCCTATGACCAGGAGCGCCGTCCTGTATTCAGATCCACCATTGACGACTTTATTGCCAAGTCCATAGAGACCGATCACCAGTTTCTGGACAGCTTCGATCCAGAAAAGGATAGAAGTGCCTTTGAAGCAGCCTGGAGTCAGCGGGCAAATGGGGCCGCAGGTGAGGTTCATGCTTTCGAGCCCAACTATGAAGGCTCTCCAATTGTGCGCAGTGCTCGGGAGTCGGCCATCGGCAATTGCAGTGCCAAGGGCTCACACATATTCACCGCACGTGCCGGTCACCACCTGGCTCCAGCCGCGCTCGACGATGGCCGGAATGCATTCGAGCATTTGGGGGAGGGCTACACGCTGCTGGCAGCCGATATGCCTGCGCAAACGCTTGAGACGTTTCGATATGTTGCCGGCACCAGGCAGCTGCCTCTGACCATTGTTGAAACCGCAAAAACGGATGAGTTTGCGCGCTACGGGTCAGACTTGATACTGGTTCGTCCGGATGCATTTGTCGCTTGGACGAATAGCGAGAAATTCATATCGAACGAGGATGTGGAAAATCTGCTCAAGGCAGTCATCTGAAAGATCGAGAACAGCTCGATGCTCCCTCGCTTGAGTCGAGCCTGGGCTTGGGCGAGGGGCAGCCTTGGCTACCAAGACTGGCTTCCCGGTAGCAGGCGGCAGCGCAATCATGGCTGCCGGCTTGCAATACGCTCGGAAGTGCCCGGCTAGAGCGGGCAGGGTTCAGACAATCAGCGCGCGAGTCAACAAATCCACTCCAGCTAGGAAGTCGCCGATGTCCATGGCTTCATGCGGATTGTGCGAGCCATTTTCGTTGCGAATGAAGACCATGGCCGATGGCACGCCTGCATTGGCGAACACTGCTGCATCATGGCCGGCACCGCTTGCCATGCGCTCCAGTTTCATACCTTGCTCAGCGGCTGCTTCCAGACGGTTCAGCCAGCTTGCATCCATGGTGGCCGGTTCCGTGAACAGGCGCTCGTCGAACTCGAAACGCACGCCGCGGGCGCGCTCTATGGCCTGACACTCTTCGCGCATCAGGGTGTAGAAGCGCTCCAGCGTCTGGGTGTCCTGGCTGCGCACCTCGAAGCTGAATGCCACTTCGCCGGGAATGACGGAAACGGCATGCGATTGCGCCGAGGTGGAGCAAATGCCCGTGGTCATCACCATGTCCATGCCCATCTGCAGCAGCACGCGCCAGTGTTCGTCCATGCGTGACAGCAGTTCGGCAACCGCCAGCAATGCATCCTTGCGCAGCCAGCGCGGCACGGCGCCCGAGTGGCCGGTTTCGCCGATGCAGCGGATCAGGTTGTGACGGACGTTGCCGCGGATGCCTGTGACTAGGGCCACCGGCCAGCCGCGATTGACCATGACCGGCCCCTGCTCGATGTGCAACTCCAGATAGGCAGATATATTCGCGAGATCCAGCAGCGGCTCGGCGCGTTGAATGGCGTCGATATCGGCGCCGCAGCGCGACATGGCTTGGCTCAACACGCCTGCGCCATCGCGGTGAGGGCGTTTCAATGTGGCGGCGGGCAGCTTGCCCAGCAAGGACAGAGAGCCGAGGTAGGCCTTTCCATACCAGGCGCTTTCCTCGCCGCGCAGGGCAAGAACGCGCAGTGGCGGAGCCTGTTCGTGGCGACCGCGCAGCTGCAGCAGCATCAGCATGCCGGCGACAATGCCTGCCAGTCCGTCGAAGTTGCCGCCCTGCGGTACGGAATCGGCATGAGAGCCAACCACGACGTAGGGTTCCGTCCGGTTTTCCTCTGGCAGACTCAACCACAGGTTGCCGGCTCGATCCCATTCATGGTTCAGGCCCAGATCTTCGGCCCGCTCCTCAAGTATGCGCAGCGCAGCAGTCTCGCCTTCGCCGTAGCTTTCGCGAGTGACGCCAAGGCCGTCGCGGGTGGCATCGCGAATTTCAGAGAGCAGGGCTTGCGCGAGTGCGCTGGTATCCGTCATGGTGTTGCAGGCCATCATGCTCCGCTACCTCCGTGTCGGATGGACCAGTCCACGGGCGAGGCCGAGAAGTCCGCCAGCGTGGCCTTTTGCTCGGCACTGAGCTGTCCGCTCGCAAGCAGCGCTTCATGCAGCTGATTCCAGGTCGCCAGAGCATGCAGGGACAAGGCGTGATCGGCCAGGGTGCCTGCTTGGGGGGCATAGAGCGCATAGTCGAGCAGAACCAGCACGTCCTCGACCACGGGACCGGCGCGGCGCAGGGCGGCAACCGTCCCGGCCTTGGAGCGACCGTCTGTGGTGACGTCATCCACCAGCAGGACCTTGGCATCGGCAGGCAGGCGGCCTTCGAGCTGGGCTGTGATGTCCCAGCCGACAGGACGCTTGCGCAGATAGAGCATGGGCAGCTCAAGTCGCTCGGCCAGCCATGCCGCAAAGGCAATACCCGAGCTTTCGGTTCCCACGATGGCATTGATGCCGCGGGCTGCAACCAGTGGCCGCATGCAGCGGGCTGCGATGTCCATGATTTCGCTGCGCAGAGCGACATCGGACATCAGGACCTGGGCATCCACATAGACCGGGCTGGCCCAGCCCGAGGTGTAGATGAACGGTTGATGCGAAGCAATGCGTACAGCACCGAGGCCGACCAGGGCCCGGGCAACGCGTGGCGCGTCGGAAGCGGATAGAAGCATGAGCGTGTGTGTTGGCAAAGTGGGCATGTTAAGTAGGCAGGCTTGCGGCAAGAAGTGGCTAAAATTCCTCGAGCCGTTCCAAAACGTGATGGCTTGAGCTGCGCGTCTGGGTGTTGACCGCTGCGTCTTGTTTGAAATCCCTGGCTGCGCTTCCGTGCGCCTGCTTGTCATCGCCCCATGTCCGACTTCACTTCGCCGCGCAGCTTTTTGCGCCAGATAGACCTTTCATCGCTGGATCTGTTCGTGCTGATCTGCGAACACGGCAGTATTGCGCGAGCGGCCGAGCAGGGCGGCATGGTCGCCTCGGCGGTCAGCAAGCGTGTTGCCGAACTGGAATCCCTGGCCCGCACTCCCTTGCTGCTGCGCCATGCCCGCGGGGTGCGCCCGACCCCTGCCGGAGAGTTGCTGCTCGCGCATGCACGCACGATTCTTCTGGGTGTCGAACACCTGCGTGACGACCTTGGCGAATATGCGCGGGGCGTACGTGGGCTGGTGCGCCTCAGTGCCAATGCCTCCGCCGTGGAGCAGTTCTTGCCCGAGGATATTGCTGTCTTCGTGAAGCATCATCCCGATATCCGCATCGATCTGCGTCAGGCAACCAGTCGCTCGGTAGCGCGTGCTGTGCGCGATCACATGGCTGATCTGGGGGTCTGCAGTCCAAGCGACGAAGTCGAGGGCCTGGAGTCCATGCCGTACCGGCATGAACGCATGGTATTGATCATGCCCAATGACCACGCTCTGGCCCATCATCAGGAACTGGCCTATGAAGAAGCACTGGACTATGCCCAGATCGGTTTGCGCGACAGCAGCATCGTTCAGGAGGTGCTCAATCAGGAAGCCCGCGCCGGCCGACGAATGCTGCGCCAGCGCATCGAGGTCGACAGCCTGAGTGCCATGTGCCGAATGATCGAATGCGGGCTGGGTGTAGGCGTCATGCCCGAAGGCGCATACCAGAGACTGGGCGAGGCTCGTGCTCTGCATGCGGTGCCGCTGACCGATGCCTGGGCAGAGCGCAGCCTCAAGCTGTATGCCAATAGCTTTGCCGACCTGCCTGCGCCGGCCAGACATTTTGCGCAGGCACTGATGCCGAAAGAGTGAGGCAGGGGGGGGCGTGAAGCGCTAGGGGCGGTGCTTGCCGCTTGCAAAGCCATGGACAAGAGGCGCAGTCGGCTTGCACGGTCCAGGGGCCTTGGTTGCTGGGGGCCTCCCGATCGGATCGCAGCCAGATCTCAGCTATTTTTTGCAGCCCACAGATGCTGCGCCCACATGCCAGCCAGCATGGCGGCGACAAACAGCCAGACCTGCGGTGTAAGGGTCGCCAGATTCATCAGCGCAGGGCCGGGGCAAAAACCTGCCAGTCCCCAGCCTATGCCAAACAGGGCTGAGCCTGTCAGCAGCTTGCGATCAATGACGGTGCTGGCCGGTAGTTGCATGGGCTCGCCCAACAAAGCGGTCTTGCGGCGCTTGGCCCAGGTGAAGGCAATCAAGCCTACGGCGATGGCTCCGCCCATGACGAAGCCCAGCGAAGGATCCCATCGACCGAAAAAATCCAGAAAGTTCTGCACCTTGGCGGGGTTGCCCATACCCGAAAGAATCAGACCCAGGCCAAACACCAGTCCGCAGAGCAAGGCAGCAATATTGATGATCATCATGTTCTCCTTGCTGACTCAAGCAATGACATGGCGCATCACGAACACGGTGATGGCGCCTGTGGCGATAAAGGTTGCCGTAGCGGCCAAAGAGCGCGGCGACAGGCGTGACAGACCGCACACGCCGTGGCCGCTGGTGCAGCCCGAGCTCATACGTGTGCCGACGCCCACCAGCAGGCCGGCGGCGATGATGATTGCTGGGCTGGAAGGCAGCTGCATGGCTGGCAGCGGGGCAAACAGCGACCAGACCAACGGCGCGGCAATCATGCCCAGGATGAATGCCAGGCGCCAGCCCCACTGCCTGACAGAGGACCAGGTCGGCAACTGCAGCAATGCCCCGGCAATGCCGCTGATGCCCGCCACGCGACCCAGCAAGGCAATGAGCAGGGCAGCGGACAGACCGATCAGCAGGCCGCCGACCAGAGATGTCCAGGGCGTGAATTCACTCCATAAGATGTTCATGCTGTCTCTCCTGGTTGGCAGAACAATTGATACAAGGTTTGCATCAGCTGCAGGGCGCGGGCATCGGCCAACTGATACCAGATGAACTTGCCTTCGCGGCGGGTGGTGACCAGACCCTCGCGCCGCAAAATGCCCAATTGCTGGGACAAGGTAGGCTGGGACACGCCTGTCAGTTGCTCCAACTCGCCCACGGTGCGCTCCTGCAGGGAGAGCTGGCACAGCAGCAGCAGTCGGTCTTCATTGCCCAGTAGCTTGAGCATGACCACAGCTTCGCCTGCATGGGCTCGCACGGCATGCAGATCCAGCGTGGCCTGTGCTTCGTCAAAGGTTGATGAGCTCACTGTTTCACTTTCAAAATATTTTCATATATTATATAAAAAAGTAAATTAATTGGTGTGCTTCGGTGTTTCGGGTACATCGTTTTAGGAGTCACCATGTCCGCCAATGTGATGCATATCGAGCCGTTTTTTGATGCGGCTACCGGTACCGTGAGCTATGTTCTGGCCGATACGATCAGTGGTCAGGCCGCAGTGATTGACCCGGTGCTGGATTTCGAGCCCAAATCCGGCACCCTGAGCAGCCGCTCCGCGGACAAGCTGATTGACTATGTGCGAGCCAATGGCTGGCAGCTGCAATGGATTCTGGAAACTCACGCTCATGCGGATCATCTCTCCGCGGCCCAGCATATTCGTCACCATCTGGGCGGCAAGGTGGCGATCGGTGTCCATATCCGCGATGTGCAGGCCGTGTTTCGCAAGATCTATCACTTCGAGCGCAGCTTCTTGCCTGACGGCAGCCAGTTCGACCATCTGGTGCAGGATGGCGAACGCCTGCCTCTGGGTCAGTTGGAGTTGCTGGCCATGCATGTGCCCGGCCATACTCCGGCCGATATGGCCTACCGTGTGGAGGATGCCGTGTTTGTGGGCGATACCTTGTTCATGCCCGATGTGGGCACGGCACGTGCCGACTTTCCCGGCGGCGATGCGGCGACGCTCTATCGTTCGATTCGGCGTATCCTGGAACTACCTGGGCAGACCCGCATTTGGGTCTGCCACGACTACCCGCCGGCTGGTCGCAAGCCGCAATGGCAGACCACGGTACAGGCCCAGCGCGACAGCAACATCCATGTGCATGATGGCGTCAGCGAGGCGGAGTTTGTGCAGATGCGCACTGCACGCGACGCTACGCTGGATATGCCCACGCTGATTCTGCCTTCGGTGCAGGTCAATGTGCGTGCCGGCAAGCTGCCGCCTGCACAGGACGATGGCCGTACCTATATTCAGCTGCCCATCAATGCCTTTGCCAAGAATGGGCAGCTTCCGCAGGGTCTGCAGCAGTGATTAACGCGCTGTGCTGCCCTGACTGGCGCTTGCCGCGCGTGTGCTGTTCAGCTCATTGAGCTTGAGCTGCAGGCGCACCATGTGCTCGGCATAAACCAGTACTTCCTGCGTGGGCAGAGGCTTGGCAACACGCGCGGAATAGACCTTCAGTGCGCCTTGAGCCACCTCGGGGTCATCGCTGTCTGCATACCAGGCCCAGTCGGCCAGATGGGAGGCCAGCTCCGGATTGCTGTCTGCCAGCGCCACAGCGCGCTGAATCACCGGCCTGGCACCGCCGGCTAGCTGCACGATTTCTTTGGCCTCATTGGCCAGGGGTGCCGGGCGCCAGTGCGATGGAATATCGTCCCACCAGCCGCTGTACTCGCTGACTACCATGCGGCCGATGTCCTTGGCCGAGACATAGAGCTCGCGCGCATCGCTTCGCCGGGCCAGCTCTGGCGGTAGTGTGATTTTGTCAATCACCAGATCGCGGCGCTCGCCGCTGTTGAGGCCAGCCACCACTTGCCTGGAGATGCTATCCAGCATCTGGGCCTGGGCGGGCAGTCGGTCCTGAATTTCCTCGGGCTTGGTGATGGCCGGGCCATGCGCAGGCAGCAGCAGCTCGGGTTTGAGTGCTGCCATGTCGCGCAGGGCCTGGGCCCACTCCTCGGGGTAGCGCTGGCGGCGCTTGCCGTTGCCAGCATTGGGCAGAAAGCCCTGGAAGTAATCCGCGCTGGCCACGATCTTGCGGCCTGGCACGGCAACCCAGATCTGGTCTTCGGTCTCGCCGCGGGCATGGGTCAGCACAAAGTCTTCGCCGCCAATTTTGAGTGTGATCTTGTCCCTGAAAGTCTGGGTGGGCCGAACTGCATCTGCCCAGGTGCGGGGCACATCGGCCACGCTTTGCTGGTTATTGCGCGCAATCAGACCGTTGCTGCGCATGTCCAGCTCCATCTGAGTGATGAAGCGCTGCTCGGTCACTACACGCGGTTTCTGGTCCATCAGCGCCCAGGCGCCAAAGGCATGGTCGGCATGAAAGTGCGTGAGGATGACGGTGTGCAACGGCTTGCTGCTCAGCTTCTGCAGCGTTTCGGCCAAGGCCGGGCCTGCAGGTGCGTAGCCGCTATCGACCAAGACCAGGCCTTCGTCGGTCTCGAAGACCACCACATTGACGATGGGAAAACGCAGCAGCCAGGTGCGTGGAGCCACGGTCTCGACTTTGAGCTTGGCTCGGGCATCTGCAATGGCGTTCTGGTCGGTTCGGCTGTACATGCTGTTGGCTACTGCATACGACAGCTCGGTGCCAAAGCCGCCGCCTTCCATGATGGACCTGACCATCTGCGGATTGGCCTTGAACACCTGGGCGCGGGCAGCAAGCACGGCGGGGCTTTTCGCTCCCGAACCTCCGCGATCATCCTGATCGTGGGCATTGGCCGTGCCCGTACCGAACTGGCCCAGTGCCAGGGTCGTGACAAAGGCGTATCGGGAGAGCCGAGATATTTTTTTCATGTTTGCCATCACTGCATTCATTGGGCGTTGATCCGTTGCACCGGCTCCAGAATCCACGAAGGATCCAGAACCTCGGGCCAGGGCTGATAGGCGCGGGCCATCAGATAGAACAGATTCTTCTCGGGCGTGGGCAGCCAGTTGGCACGCTTGTCAGGGCCCGGGTCCGTGGGCTGCAACCAGATGTCCAGGCTGCCGTCGGCGTTGAACTTCATGCCCTTGGTGCGGTCGCCAATGGAGTAGCGGTTGATGGGGTTTTCCACCATGTACTGCCCCCCGGTTGCGAATTCATAAAGAGAGATAGACCAGAATGCATCGGCGGGCAAGCGACCTTGAGGCAGATGCAGGCGATAAGCCTGTCCCTTGCCGAGCGCCTGATTGTTGCCGTCCACACTGGCAGCGAAATAGCTGGCTTCTGCCGCGGCCAGCCCAAGAATGCCGCCCGACATGGCTGCCGATTGGGCACGCATGGCGTAGTTTGTGCCAAAGCCGTCAGGCAGGCGATAAGGGGTCCAGCCGTTTCTGCGTCTAGGGTCAGCCGTCTTGCGGTCGGCATTCAGGCGATTTTTGAGTTCGTTTTTCTCGATCTCGGGTGCCAAAGCCAGCCAGCGCTGCTGCACGGACTCGGGCAGCTTGTCCCAGCTGCAGGCCTTGCCGCAGATGCCCACGCTGGCAAAGCGCTGCAGCAGTGCCTGCTCCGTGCCGGGCGGTGGGTTGCGTGCCAGGGCCTCATTGCTCACATCGACAAAGCGGCTCCAGTCCTGGGCTAGCGGCTTGATCTTCGGACTCTCTTCGTGAGTCTTGAGCACAGGCTCCATGCGAAACCCATCCTGTACTGCATGGGCGGTCTTGAGGTCATCTTCACCGGTAACCAGCACGCGCAGATTCAGATAGACATCACGTGTAGGCGCGCGCACGATCTGGTCGACCTGCGGAATCTTGCCGCTCCAGCGGGGGCCGACCAGGGCGACCTTGCGTGACTTGGTGCCCCCAATGCGCCTGCCCACGTAGGAGAAGGTATTGAGGTCTGCGCCAATCATGGCAATCACGTAATAGCGGCCATGGGTTTCCGGCAGAGACAGCACCAGTGGAGATTTCTCCAGATCCAGCCAGGAGGTGGAGTAGAAGGTGTCTCGAATCGGGCCGTTGGCCCAGCGGTCCTTGGGCGTGGCCAGGTGGCGCGAGTGGCGGAAGTGGTTGAGCGTGGTGGCGGTGGCAGAGTCCTTGACCTCCAGGGCTTCATGCCGCATTTTCATGAATTCCTGATAGGGGTAGGCATAGAGCATGGCCTCGCGGATCAGGCTGTCCAGAGCCTGGTCGTCGGTAGCTGCGGCCGTCTGGGCATGGGCCATGCCCAGGCAAAGGCCCAATGCAGCAGCCGCCATGACGCGCAGCCCGGCGCGATTCAACTTTGACATGTGATTGAAATGGTGTTGTTGTGGTGATGACCGGGGCCGGTGGCCTTTTCCATCCCGGCCCGGTTCTTTCTGAGGCGAGCACCGCATACAGCGCGTGCTGGCGGCTCATGGGGGAACAAGCCACTCAGGTGCCGGCGTTGCGCGTGGCTTCAGGGGTGAACATGGAGGGGGTCATGTCTCCCTTGTTGAGCACGGGGCCCTTGGGGCGCTCCTGGAACAGGTTGTAGGCCACATAGCCGCCGCCGACCAGGTCGTGGTAGAAGGCCGTGCCTGCATGCCAGGCGTTGGAGTCGAACGCGTAGTAGTAATTGATGAGGCCTTGCTGCCACAGATTGCCGCGTGTATCGTAGAAGTCGCTCATCACGGCGTGGCCGGTGTCTTCGTCAAGGAAAAGCACGCGCTTGCCGTAGAGATGGCGATAGCCTTCCTTGAGCGTGGCTTCCAGCACCCAGACGCGGCGCAGTTCGTAGCGCATGTACTCGGGGTTGGCATGGCCGGGCTTGAGCAGGTCGGCGTACTTCACGGTATTGGCGTGAATCTTGTACGCGTTGGCGGGAATGTAGATTTCCTTCTTGCCCAGATTCTTCCAGTTGTAGCGCTCGGGCGAGCCATTGAAGAGACGGTCGGAATCAATCGTCATCTTGGCACCCACACCGCCACCCATGGGCTGGTCAAAACCATACTCGGGAATCTGACGCACTCGGCGTGTGCCCGGGTCATAGCTCCAGCCCAGGCGCTTGTCCTTGCCGAAGTTGACCGGCTCCCGGCTGACGCTGACCCCACCTTTCTCGCGTTCGGGCAGCTTGACCGCATTCATGCCCTGGGCCATGGTGCCTTCCAACGGCTTGCCAGCCTGCTCGGGGGAGTTCAGCAGGCTCATGCTGCGGTTGTCGGCGCGGCCGAAGACGGTGGAGCCATCCTGCATCACATAGGCGTTGTCACGCAGTGTGTGTTCGGTGAACGAGCGCAGCGGAAACAGGTTGTTGAAGGCCAGCTCCATGCCGGTCTTGGGGAAGGGGAACGGTATGGCACCCTTGACCGCGTTGTCGGCACCCATTCCGTCTGCGCTGATCACGGCGTTCTGCGCATTGGCTTTGGCCGAGGCGCAAGCAAAGTCCGGATAGCGGAAGTCACGATGGCCCGGATACACGGGAATGCTGAAGGTCTTGGGGTAGCGCGCAAACATGGCCTTCTGGCCTTCGGTCAGATTGGCGGCGTACTTGGCGACATTCTCGGCTGTGATGGAGAACAGGGGCTTTTCATTGGCATAGGGGTCCACCGGGTGCTGACCCGCATGCGGCGTGTACTGAATTCCAGGTGGTGTTCCCAGCCATTTGCCCGTGTATTCGGGCACGCCGCTGGCGGTGCCGGCCTTTTCGGCGCCGATACAGGTCAAGGACTTGCCCAGCTTTTCAATTTCTTCGGGGCTGCCTTTGGCGGCGGCTGCACCAGCCATGACGCTGGTCACGGTCAGCGCGATCAGGGCGCGGTAGCTCACGTTGCTTTCCATCACGAATCCTCAAAGATGTATGTGTGCAGCATTTGCACTATCGATCTGCCCGCGAATCGGGCCAAGGTCTAGTCCAAGACAGCTAGTCGCTGACTTGGCGCCTGTCGATGAATTCAATGTTCAAGCGAGCTTTGCGGCCCACCATCACTCGTTTGGACTAGCCCGTAAGGCCTAGCGAAGTCACCTCAGAGACAGACTGCTGCTCCAGCCTCGCGCTGACTGGATCAGGCAAGGGAAAACCTGTGGTATCCGACCTCGGGAAAACCAAGATGAAAATGCGTTTGAGGGAGGCCCGGCGTGATGCTTTTGAAAGCGAAAGGCCACCATGGGCCGGGCGGCGTAGGCCGCAAGGACTACCGGTGTCTGAAGGACCAGGTGGTGAAGTGCCTGCTTTGTTGCCGGGCGTTGCCCTTGCTTGGCTCAGCTGCCGGGCATGCCAAACAAGTCATGTGCATCCAGCAGGGCCCAGGCAATCTCGGGCCTGCGCTCCAGCCCCTTGCGGATCGCGGCGGGAATGCTCTGACGCGTTTTGCGGCATAGACCGGGCATATCTCCGAGATCGATCTGGATGCCGCGCATGGTGCGCACCTCGTTGTTGCCGGGAGTGATGCGTATCTCCAGGCCCAAGAGCGCGTGAATGCGCTGCTGCATATGCTCGAGATCAACCAGGCTGCTGATGCTCTCCAGGCGCTGCAGCAGCTTTTTCTCTTCCTCGCGCGTGAGCTGCAGAATGCGCAGATCCGCGTCCGGCATGCCAAGCAGCTGCTCGCGTCGGCAGTCGCAGGCGCCGGGTGGGCATTCGACACGGATGGGCAGGGAAGGCGGCTGCATAGGGCGGCAGAGAAAACCAGGGGCAGATGCAAGCATGCTAAGGCCTGCAGTGCCGCGCCGCCAGTGGGGACAGGCCCGGGCAAGACCTGCGTTTGATGGCTTGCTGGGGGCGCCATAAGTGAATTCACTTGTCCCAGTTGCTCTCAGGTTTGCCTAGACTCAGGCATTATTGAGGGTTACTACTAAAAGTAGGCTGGCTTGATCTGCCGGTTTCTACCAGAACGAAGGCCTGCATTGCCCGCTGCCCGGCAGCGCTGCAGCTGGGATGGGATCAATCACTTTTTATAGCGTCAAACGCATTATTCATGCGTGATTCGCGATATTTTTCATGATAGAAATTCGGGATTTATCCCTGACATACCAAGGCCCCAAGGGCCCGGTGCACGCTTTGCGTGGCATCAATCTGGAAATCGCTTCGGGCGAGGTGTTCGGCATCATCGGCCGCTCCGGCGCGGGCAAAAGCTCGCTGGTGCGTTGTCTGAATCTGCTCAACCGCCCCACAGAAGGCAAGGTCATCGTCAACGGACGCGATCTCATGCAGCTGTCCGACGGCGAGCTGCGCGCCGCGCGCCGCGACATCGGCATGGTGTTCCAGCACTTCAATCTACTGTCCTCGCGCACCGTGTATGACAACGTGGCACTGCCGCTGGAACTGGCCGGTATTTCCAAGGACGAGATTTACCAGCGCGTGACGCCGCTGCTGGAGCTGGTGGGCCTGGATCATCTGGCCGATCGCTATCCGGCCCAGATTTCCGGTGGGCAGAAACAGCGCGTGGGCATTGCCCGGGCGCTGGCCAGCAACCCCAAGGTGCTGCTGAGCGACGAAGCCACATCGGCACTGGACCCCGAAACCACGCGCTCCATTCTGGATCTGCTGCGCAAGGTCAATCGCGAGCTGGGCGTGACCGTGGTGCTGATCACCCACCAGATGCTGGTGATCAAGCAGATCGCCGACCGCGTGGCCGTGATCGACGGTGGCGAGATCGCCGAGCTGGGGCCCGTGATCGACGTCTTCACCCGCCCTCAGAAGACGATCACCAAGAGCCTGATCGACGAAATCGTGCCCCAGCAACTGCCCGAATCCGTGATGACCCGCGTGAACCAGCTGGCCGCTCAGCTGCAGCCTGGACAGCAAGGCCAGCTGCTGCGCCTGTCCTATGCGGGTGAGAGCGCCTATCAGCCGATTCTCTCGCACCTGATTCGCGAGCTGGGTCTGGATCTGTCGATTCTGCACGGCCAGATCGACGAGATTCAGGAGCAGACCTTTGGTTCGCTGGCTGTCTATGCCAGCGGCGAGGCAGCCAAGATTGATGCTGCCGTGGAGCACCTGCGTGCCAGCGGTGTGCAAGTGCAGATCGTGTCCAGCAAGGATTGAGAGCGATGTTTGAGAATTTTTCGGAAATGATGCTCCAGCTGCTGCTGGATTCCTTCTGGGAGACGCTGATCATGGTCGGCATCTCGGGCCTGATCGGCGGCCTGATCGGTATTCCGCTGGGCGTCTTCCTGCGCCTGACCGACCATGGCGGCATCTTGCAGAACGGTCCGGCCAACAAGGTTGTCGGCTGGATCGTGAATGCGCTGCGCTCCACCCCCTTCATCATCTTGCTGGTGGCCATCATTCCGCTGACGCGTCTGATCACGGGCTCCTCCATCGGCACCTGGGCGGCCGTGGTGCCGTTGACGATTGCGGCGGCGCCTTTTGTGGCCCGTCTGGTGGAGACCGCCTTGCGTGAAGTCGATGGCGGCCTGATCGAAGCGGCCCAGTCCATGGGGGCGACCACCGGCCAGATCGTCTGGAAGGTGCTGCTGCCCGAGGCGCTGCCTGGCATCGTCGCTGGTCTGACCATCAGCTTCGTCAGCCTGACCGGCTACTCGGCCATGGCAGGCGCCATCGGCGGTGGTGGCCTGGGCGACCTGGGTATCCGCTACGGCTACCAGCGCTTCTTGCCCGACGTGATGCTGGTCGTGGTGATCATCCTGATCTTCTTTGTGCAGGCCATTCAAAGCCTGGGCGACTGGGCAGTGCGGCGCCTGAGCCATCGTTGAGCCGTGCCGTACATTACAAAAAATTAAGAAAAGGGCTGCTGCCTGGAAACAGGCGCCGCCCTAAAATGCAGGTTCAAGATTTTTTGAAAGGCCGCTCTTGCTCAAGGGCGGCCATGATTTTTTCTGGGTAGATAACAGCAAATGATGGATGGTTTGATTACCGGCCGACTGACCGGCATCCCCGAGAGTCGCGTAGACCGCAACCGCCGCCCCTATATGGTGGCCCGCATGCGAGCCAATGCCGGCGATGGCTCCTCGATTCCCGTGAATATCGTCGCTTTCGACAACGCACCCTGCGCCGTGCTGCGCAGTCTCTCCGAAGGCGATGCGATTGCCTTGCGTGGCAGCTTCACGCCCAAGGTCTGGATCGACAGGCAAGACGAGTCCCATGCTGTGCTCGACGTGGTGGCCCAGCAAGTGCTGGCAGCACCCACGATGTCCGATCTTTGACAGCCTGCGCATGCAGACAAGCCCGCTACCGTGAAGGAGCGGGCTTTTTTTGTGGGCGCTTGGGTTGCCGCATGCAACTCGTTACGGCTTGCATTGTCAATCTGTAGTTTGCATCTGAGCAATCTGTCTAAGAAACAGCGCTCTGGCACATGAAACTGACGCTACAGTCTTAGCCACTCTCAATCTTTGGCACAAGGAATCTGCATGTTGAACAAGCGCTCGCTTTTGCGCACCACATTGGCCGTGGCTGCTACAGCTACCCTGAGCTTTGCCGCCCAGGCCCAGGACAAGACCATCAAGATCGGCGTGACCGCCGGTCCTCACGCGCAGATCATGGAAGTGGTCAAAAAGGTTGCTGCCAAGAATGGTTTGAACCTCAAGGTCATCGAGTTCGGCGACTATGTCCAGCCCAATGCAGCGCTGGCCGCCGGCGACCTGGATGCCAACAGCTACCAGCACCGCCCCTATCTGGATGCCCAGATCAAGGATCGCGGCTACAAGATCAGCTGGGTGGCCGACACGGTGAATTTCCCCATCGGCATCTACTCCAAGAAGATCAAGGCCTTGTCCGAGCTCTCCAGCGGCGCCAAGTTCGGCCTCCCCAACGACCCCACCAATGGCGGCCGCGCGCTGCTGCTGCTGCAGGCCCAGGGTCTGATCAAGCTCAAGGAGGGTGCTGGCCTGAAGGCGACACCTCTGGATGTGGTCTCCAACCCCAAAAAGCTCAAGTTCGTCGAGCTGGATGCAGCCCAGTTGCCACGTTCGCTGGACGATCTGGATGCCTCCACCGTCAACACCAACTTTGCGATCTCGGCTGGTCTGAA
Source organism: Comamonas sp. wu1-DMT (assembly GCF_040187805.1). NCBI lineage: Bacteria > Pseudomonadati > Pseudomonadota > Betaproteobacteria > Burkholderiales > Comamonadaceae > Comamonas > Comamonas sp. wu1-DMT. The sequence goes on along the minus strand of NZ_JBANEM010000001.1, from coordinate 341,347 downwards.
CCCCAAGAAGGATGCGATTGCGCTGGAGTCGGCCAAGAACCCCTATGTGAACATCATGGTGGTGCGCGATGCCGACAAGAACCAGCCCTGGGTCGCCCAGCTGATCAAGTCCTATCACTCCGATGAGGTGCGCCAGTTCATCGACAAGGAATTCAAGGGCTCGGTCTTCCCGGCGTTCTAGAAGCTCCCCCTGAGCCGCTTTGCGGCTTCCCCCTGAGGGGGACGACAGCATTGCTGCGCGGCGGCGCTTGCTGGCTGTCTCTTTGATGGGGCATGCCTGACTGAGGGCATTGAACTAAGCGCTGCACCTGCAGCGCTTTTTTGCTCTCTTGTTGATAGCTGCCTGCGCTGGCTGCACATTGATTTTCGCTTCTTTCTATGGAAAACCATTTAATCACTGGCGCTGGCAGCTATTGTTTTTTGCTTATTCCATGACCTGAAACCATTCAGCCAGCGGTGCACGCGTGGTCTGGGTCTGGTTGACTGGGGCGGCCTCGTCGGCCCAGCCCAGGGCCAGGCCGCAGACGATGTGCTTGTTCTCGGCCAGGCCCAGCACGCGACGCACGGTAGCCGGGTACGAGGCCAGGGCACCGATGGCGCAGCTGCCCAGGCCCATGGCGGCGGCCGCCAGTTGCAGTCCGTAGAGCGTCATGCCCAGGTCCATATAGCCACCGGGGCCGTAATGGGCGTCGATGGTGACGACCAGCGCCACGGGTGCATCGAAGAAGCGGTAGTTGCGCGCAAATTGCGCTTCGCGCCCGGCGCGGTCGTCGCGCGCCACGCCAAGGGCGCCGTAAAGCGCCTGTGCCGAAGCCACCTGGCGCTTGCGCAGCTGCATGGGCATGGGACGCGGAAAGTAGGCGTAGTCCTCGCATTCGGGCACCTGGCTTTCAACGTCCTGCAGCAGGGCGGCAGTCAGTTGCTCGCGCAGCTTGCCGCGCACTGCGATCAGCTGGCCTGGTTGCAGATTGCCGCCGCTGGGCGCCTGGCGCGCCGTCAACAGCAGCTGCTCCAGCAGCGCGTCAGGCACGGCATCGGGCATAAAAGCACGTGTGGAGCGGCGCTGCTGCATCAGCGCCATGCCTGCTGGCAAGTCGAAGCCTTCAGATGTTTTTACGACTGAACCGTTGCTGGACATGGGGTAATAGCTATCAAAAATGAATTCAGGGAGCGGCTTGCAGCCATTGCACCAGGGTTGCGGCTCCGATACCGCCGGCACCGGCGATGGCCGCCAGGCCGAGTGCGGCCTTGGGTGTCCATGACTGGGCCTGATACTCAAGCTGAGCCAGGCAGCGCACCAGCGCAATCGCGCCTGACGCGCCTATCGGGTGACCGCGCGCCAGGCCGCCGCCTGCGCTGTTGATCTGCTCGGGCGCGAGGCCCATGGCGGCGCAAAAGGCCAGGCCTTGAACGGCAAAGGCGTCATGCAGTTCGATGGCCGATAGGTCTTGTGCCTTGAGCTGTGGGCTTGCCAATGCCTGGCTACCCCTGGCCAGCGTCATCTGCGCCGCCGCAATGGCCGCCAGCAGCGGTGTTTCGGGTGCGGCGCCCACGCTGGCGCTGGCCAGCCATTGCGCGCGGGGCTGCAGATTCCAGCGTGCGCAGGCCTCGGGCGTGGCCAGCAGGATCAGGGCCGCACCATCGGCCTTGGCCGAGACGGTCAGCGCACTGAGCGCATGGGCGGTGATTTCGTCGGCACTCGAACCCTCATGGCTGCCCCGGGCCACCACCGGCATGCGCGCGGCACGCCCGGGGTGGAGGGCACGCGGATAGGCGTCTGCCGCAAGCCCTGCCACAGGCACGATTTCGGGGGCGAGTTGCGCCTGGGCGGCCAGGGCCCGGCTGTGGCTCAGCAGCGCATACTGCTCCTGCTGGCTGCGACTGAAGCCATGCGTGAGCGCATAGTCGGCCGCCGATTGCAACATATCGGGGTCGCGCTCGGGATCGGGGGCAAATGGCGGGCGGTCATAGCTTTGGGGCTGCTCGCCTGGGAGCTGCGGGCGGGTCTGGCGAATGGGGGCGCGGCTCCAGGCCTCGATGCCGCCGGCAATCACCACCTCGGCCTGACCCGATTGCAGCAGACCCACGGCCATGGCCACCGCATCCAGGCCCGAGCAGCACTGGGTATCGATGGTGTGCGCGGCGCAGCCGTCGGGCAGGCCTGCGGCCAGTGCCAGCATGCGCGCCGGGTTGCCGCCAGCTCCCAGGGCGTTGCCGACGACGACCGCATCCACGGCATGGGCCGGCAGGCCGCTTTGCTGCAGCAGTGACAGCAGCAGCGGCCGGCCCAGTTCATGAGGGCTGAGCTGGGCCAGGGCCGAGCCTAGCGGAGCCACCGGGCTGCGTGCCCAGGCAATGATGGGGGTCTTGCTTGGCATGGGCCTCAACTCTGCCACGGCCGCAATGAGGGGCGCTGGGCAGGGGATATGGCAGCTCCCGCAGGCCCGGCCATGCTGGCGCGCAAGGCCTGAGCCAGCTGGCCGTGATCGGTCTTGCCGCTGGCTGTCTGCGGCCAGTGCTCGCAGATCCACCATTGGCGAGGCACCTTGAAGGCTTCGGTGCGCTCGCGCAGCCACTGGTTCAGCTCCAGGGCCGTAGGCACCTCGGTCTGCGGCCTCCATTGCAGCACCGCGTGTACCTGCAGGCCGCGCAGCGCATCGGCCTGGCCGTGCAGCGAGACCTGGGCAATCGCCGGGTGGCTGGCCAGCAGGTTCTCCACTTCCTCGGGAAACAGGTTCTTGCCCTGGGTGACGATCATGCGGCTCTGGCGTCCTGCCAGGCACAGCATGCCGCGTTCGTCGATATGGCCCATGTCGCGCACGGACAGCCAGTCGCCATCGCGCAGCACGGCCGTGGCGTCATGGGCGTCGCCCACATAGTCCATGAACAGCATGGGGCTGCGGATATAGATCAGGCCGTCGCTGGCGTGGCTGGTGCCATGCTCGGCCAGCGCATTCTCGGCGGCATCGCTGCCGGTGGGGCGAATGGATAGCTCCACATTGCTGAACGGTCTGCCCACGGCCTGCGGGCCGCTGGCTTCGTCGGCATCCATCCAGGCGACAAAACTGGCTTCGGAGGCGCCATAGAACTCAATGATGCGGGCCTTGGGGAACAGGGCGCGCAGCGCCGGCGTGTGGGCGCGCATCCAGCGCGCGCCGCTGATGGTGATCAGTTCGACCTCGGGAATCGGTGCGAGCTGTCTATGCTGCGCCCATTGCAGCATCAGCAGCAACTGGCTGGGCACGGCGACAAGACAGGGGGTATCGCCGCCTGCCAGGGTTGCAAGACAGCGCGAGGCAGAGAACTTCTCCTGCATGACGGCGCCGCAGCCATACCAGATGCCTTGCATGGCTCCGAACAGAAACAGCGAGTGCGAGATGCGCCCCGGTGCCAGCGTGCGCTGGGCGACGACGGGGCCGAAATCCTGCAGGCCGACGCGAAAGCTCTCCGTCCACGACAGATGGTGGCGCTTGAAGCCCTTGGGCAGGCCGGTGCTGCCCGAGGTAAAGCCAGTATAGAAGGCTGCCGTCGGTGCCGCCGCATCCAGCTCGCAGGGCTGCTCAGGCAGCCAGCTTTCAATGCGCTGGCGCACGGCCGGTTGCCAGTCGGGGTCGGCGACTGCCGCGCAGCGGCCACTGTGGATCACGGCCAGAAAGTCCACCAGCCGCTCCAGCGTTGAGCGGTTGGCATCCAGCAGCAGCATTTGCGGCGCGCGTTGCGCCACCAGACGTGCCGAGCGCTGCTCGACCTCGGCATGCAGCTCTCCAAAGGTCCAGGAGCCGGCCTCGCTCTGCAGGGCCACCACATCGGGCCGGTGTTGCGCCCAATAGGCCAGCGGGCCATGAACCAGCTGCCACAAGCCCTGCAGCGGCGCCGCCGCGGACAGCGCGTTCACCGGCGACCGCCAAAACGCCAGTCAGGCATTCCGCGCGCCACGGTGTGGACGATGATGGCGCAGAGAACACATTTGATGAAGTCGCCGGGGACAAAGGCCAGCGTCACGGCAAAGGCCTGACTCAGGCTCATCTTGGCGATCAGCATCAGGCCCAGCACGCCAAAGGCATGCAGGCACAGCAGGCCGCCGATCAAGGAGGCGATGAAGGCGCTCAGCGCCGTGCGACGCGGCGTGCTCTGCGGCAGGGCAGCCATGACGGCGCCAGTAATGCCTGCGGCCAGCATGTAGCCGATCAGATAGCCGGCAGACGGTGCCATGAAGACTCCGATGCCGCCGCGACCGCCCGACAACAGTGGCAGACCTACGGCCACGGCCGCGAGAAACAGTGCCATGGACTGCAGACCGCGCCAGGGCCCGAGCATGACGCCTGCCAGCATCACGCCCAGCGACTGGATGGTGATGGGCACGCCGAACGGCAGGTCGATCTTGGGAATCAGGCCCATCACGGCCATCAGGGCGGCGAACAGCGATACCTGAGCCATGGAGCGTGCGCCGCCGCGCGATACGGTGTGAGAGGGTGTGGTAGTCATCAATGCTCTCCTAGAAACCCAGTCTTGCCCAGAGGGCGTCGGCCACACGGCGCGTGGCCTGCAGCATATGAATCGTCAGCGGTGCAATCAGGCGCAGGCCGCCGCTTTTGCCGGTGCGCAGGCGGTATGCCTCGTCCAGCTTTGTCCATTGCACAAAGAAATGTTCGGTAAAGCGCAGCATGAGTGCAAGCTGCATGGCCACGCGCTCGGTGGGGATGCCCAGGCGGGCCAGCGGGGCCAGCAGCCATTCCAGTACCTCGACTAGATCGCTGGGGCGGGTGGTGATGGTCAGCGCAATGCCCAGGGTCGAGGCGCAGACCAGCCGAAGGCTGCTGACGGTTGCCAGCACAGGGTTGCCCATGAAGACATGAAAGCCCGCCACCAGCAGTGCCGCGACGATCACCGAGCGCATCAGCCGGCGCGCCACCTGTGTGGCCTGACCCAGCGAGATCCAGAGAAGCAGGCAAGCCACGCCGCAGCCCGCCAACACCCAGGGGCTGGCTATCAGAAACAACAGCGTGCCAAAAACCGCCAGCAGCAAGAGCTTGAGGCCGGCCGACCAGCGATGCAGCCAGGTCGCAACTTCGCTGTAGAGACTACCCATGCAGATCTCCGTACGAGCTTTTCTTCAGCAACTGCTCCTGCACTGAGGTCTCGTAGGCGCTGCAGATGTCGCGGCCCGGGCCGTCGGCGCGCAGCCGGCCTTGCTCCAGCCAGATCACGCGCTCAAAGTCACGCACATGGTCGAGCACATGGGTGGAGACCAGCACCTGTTGCGGTGCGGTGGCAATATCCTGGGCCAAGCGGGCTTGACCGGGCAGGTCCAGGCTGGCGAAGGGCTCGTCCAGCAGCAGCAGTTGCGGTGCGGCAATCAGCAGCGAGAGCCAGCACACCTGCTGGCGCTGGCCCTGGCTCAGACTGCTGACAGCACGCTCGGCCCAGTGGGCCAGGCCGCGTGCGGCCAGCAACTCGCGCGCCCTGGCTCTGGCCTGCTGCTTGCTCAGGCCCTGGGGGCGAAGGCCCAGGGCCAGTTCTTCCTCCACGGTGGGGAAGATGATCTGATCGTCCGGATTCTGGAACATCAGGCCGATCAGGCCGGGCTTGTGCCGGCGGGCCTGCAGCAAGGGCATGCCATCCACCAGTACTTGTCCGGCCTGGGGCAGCTCGAGCCCGCAAAGCAGGCGAAACAGGCTGGACTTGCCCGCGCCGTTGTTGCCGATCACGCCGATGCGCTGTTCCGTCAGGGCCAGGTTCAAACCGTCAAACACCTGGGTCTGGCCGCGCTGCAGCCGTATGTCGACCAACTGCACGCCCTGTTGGGCGGGGCTTTGCAAACCGTCACTCATACATCAGCTCCGGCTGCTGGAATGGCAGGGCTGCAAGGTGCCGGGCTGGAATGTGGATGACAAGAAACGAAAAGGGCTGACATACGGAGGAGTCTGAAACCGTGCCCCGGCTTAAAACATACGAGGCAGCGCTGGTGGCGGATTCTAGCGCTGTGAATTTGCTTTCAAAAGCCCGCCATCTGAGCTCTTTTTATGTGAATTTCCTATAAGAAATGATTTCTTTACTTTGGGGAGTCACCTGTTGCCATTTGCCCTGCATTTCGTAGAAGTTGCACGCCTGATGGCAGCGTGTTGCAGAGTGAAGAATTTCTGTGTGTCGTTCATGCCTGCTTCAGGGGCTAACTTCGCTCAAACTGCACGAGCGCTAGCGTGAAGATTTGTGAGATTGGACGTGGATAGCCATGTTTTGACGTGGCTTGCACTGCTGAAGGGCGCAAGCTTGCTGGAGGCATCTATCGTCAGGCAGTCAAACCGGCGCGAGATTGGCGGCTTTCGGGCTCAAACAGGCAGTTTGCAGGCACCAAAATTTTTCTGAAGAAATCGCTTTTGAGCCGTCCGGATATAAAAAAGCGGGCTCTGGGCCCGCTTTTTGCTGTCCGGCAACTCGGATGACCTAGCTAGAACTGGTAGCTGAGGCTGGTTCCGGCCATCCATTGGCGCCCCGGGGCCGGTTCGTAGTAGCGGCCCTCGGGCTTGGTCGCTTCGTTGACGATGACCGAGCCCACATAGTTCTTGTCCGCCAGATTGTCGACGCGGGCAAAAGCACTGAGCTTCCAGGCGCCCAGGCGCCGGGTGTAGCCCACGCTCAGGCTGGCCACGTTGTAGCTGGGGGCATAGACCTGGTTCTTGTCGTCAGCGGCAATACGGCCCACATGACGCCAGTCCAGACCCACACGCCAGTCGGTGGCGGGAAGCCATTCCAGCCCCAGGTAGCCCAGATGTCTGGCCGTGCCGGCAATGCGGTTGCCGGCGGGAATGCAGTCCTGGCCCTTGCTGTCGCAATAGCCGCTGCGCAGACTGGCATCGAGCAAGGTCAGCGCGCCGTTTAGGCGCAACTGGGGCATCAGCCAGGTGCTGGTGCTCAGCTCCATGCCGCGGCGGCGGGTCTTGCCGGCATTCTGATAAGAGGTGCGGCCGTTGTCGTTGCTGGCCACCACGATTTCATCGTCGGTGCTGGTCTGGAACAGCGCGGCAGACCAGTCGCCGCGCAGGCCGGCCACATTGAAGCGTTGCTTGATGCCCAGCTCGGCACTGGTCGATACCGCAGGCTTGAGGCCGAAGTTCAGTCCGGGAAGCGGGTTGGGGCCAGGGCGGTATGAGATCTCGTTGAAGGTCGGTGTTTCCATGCCGCGACCCAGCGAGGCATAGACATTGATGTCCTGATTGAGCTCGTGATGGAGCGAAACAACCGGCAGCAGCTTATGGAATCCGGCATTGCCGCTGTCGTTGTTGTCGGCCAGGAAATGGTCGCGCGACTGGAACTGCACATTGCTCCAGCGCAGGCCGGCATCGAGCTTCCAGCGCGGTGCAAAGGCCCAGGAGGCTTGCAAATAGGGGTCTATGCTGGTGAGGGTATTGCGCTCGTCACGCACCAGCTCGCCGACCACGCCCAACTGGTTGCCCACAAAGTTCTTGTAGCCCTGGCGGTCTTCCCTGACAGTGTTGGCGGCCAGGCCCGCAATCAGGCCCAGGCTGCGGCTGCCCAGCTCGTATTTGCCGCTCCAGCGCGCATCGATGCCGCCATAGTCGCGCTTGAGACCGATCACCCCACCCCTGTAGCCGGTCTGCGATGCCTTGGGCGTGGACTGAAACTGCATCATTTCGCGCTGACCGGCATAGGCCATGAGGCGCAGCGCCTGGCCGCCGTCCAGCTGGCGCTCATAGGTCAGGCCGGCCTGGGTCTGCTTCACGCTTTTGCGCGAATCGTAGAGCATGGGGTTGGACGCCACAGCCTTCGGATCTGCCGCCCAGTCCTTGGGCGTGATGCCGCCGGGGTCCTTGGCATCGATGTCCACATGGTTGGCCACCAGGGTCAGCTGGCTGTATTCGTCGGGCTTGACATCGATGCGGGCGTTGAACAGGTTTTTGTCCGCCGCGCTCTGGGCCCGGTAGCCGTCGGTGAGGAAACGGCTGGCGCTGAGCACATAGCCAATCCCGTTGGCTTCGCCCTTGGCCTTGAGGCCCAGGCGCTTCTGCCCGTCGCTGCCCAGTGCAAAGCTGCTTTCCACCGAGGGCGCGCCCTCGCCGCGTTCGGTATAGGCATTGATCACGCCGCCAGAGGCGTTGCCGTAGAGCGCGGAGTAGGGGCCGCGCAGCACTTCCACGCGCTCCAGCGAGGCGATATCGATATTGTTGGTCTGACCCTGGCCATCGGGCATGGTGGAGGGGATGCCGTCCACATAGATCTGTATGCCGCGCACACCGAAGGTTGAGCGCGCGCCAAAGCCGCGAATCGACAGCTGCAGGTCTTGCGCGTAGTTCTGGCGGTTCTGCAACTGCAGTCCCGGAGCTGCGCTCAGGGACTCCGAGAGATTGACTTGCAGATTGCGCTCGCGCATGCGCTCGCCGTCGAGCACGGTGACGGAGGCAGGGGTCTGCTCAAGCGCGGACTCCTGCAAGGTGCTGCGCACGGTGACTTCGGACAACTGGGGCAGGTCCGGCTGGGCGGCGGCTTGCTGGGCCATTGCGGACTGTGCCGTCAGCAGCAGTCCGGCGGCGGCCACAGGCCAGCCTGCCAGATGACAAAGGCGCGAAAAATGCATGTGAATATCTCTGGGGCTCGGGGTGGACGTTCGGTGCCCTGGATGGCGCAAGCTCTGTTGACGGCGTTTCTTGCTACGGCGTGAAGCTCGCTCAGGCAGTGCGCGCCTGCGTCATTGTCGGTGCCATGGCAAGGTGCGTGTCGGGCACGCTCGCAATTTTTGCTCCGATTGTATTTGGGTGGTAATGTTTTAATGATTTCTACTGTGGATGACCTTCTTCTCCGTGATAGAGCATTACCCCAGGTTACAAGTGACGCGACTTTCATGCGGCGGCTCCGGCCCCTTGCAGCGATGCCGTTGGGGTAAGATGGCGCCGCGCTCCGGGGTGCACGCCAGTGCTGAGATCTACACCCGCGAACTTGACCCGGTTCATACCGGCGGAAGAAGAGCTTGCAAGCTGACCTCCGGGCAGTGCGTTCTCGCATGGTCAGCAAGCCTTCGGAGCATGATGTCCCCGCTCTCGAAGGAATTTCATGGACAAGGCCGCTTCGCTGGTCGCCGATCTGCTTGCTTTCATCGCAATGGATGACTGCACCGACGACCAGTTCAATCAACTCGCCCTGCGCCTTTTCGCCTACCAGTACGAATGCAATGCGCCGTTTCGCAGCTTTTGCCAGCGACGCGGTGCCACGCTGCGCAATGTCAGGAGCTGGCGCGATGTTCCGGCCGTGCCCATCGATGCCTTCAAGGCCATGGAGCTGCGCAGCGAGCCGCCGTCGCCCGCCGAGCGCGTGTTCATGACCAGCGGCACCACGGGCCGCGCTGCGCGCGGACGTCATTTTCATCCGCAGCTCGATGTCTACGACCTGTCCATGAAGCGCTATTTCGCCAGACGCTTCATGCAGGGTCTGGAGCGCATGCCCATGGGCATTCTGTTTCCCGATGAGCAGGCCATGCCCAATTCCTCGCTGGCTCACTATCTGGCACTTGCCCAGTCCGAATTCGGCTCGGCAGGCAGCCGCTACTATCTGAACTCGGAAGGGCTGGACATGCCTGCCCTGTGTGCCGCGCTGGAAGAGTCCGAGCGCAGCGGCCAGCCCTTTGCATTGCTGGGCGCGAGCTTCAGCCTGGTCCATGTGATGGATGCCCTGCGTGCGCAGGGCCGCAGCTTTCGCCTGCCCGCAGGCAGCCGCGTGCTGGATACGGGCGGCTACAAGGGGCAGTCGCGCGAGCTGCCGCTCGAGCAGTTCTATGCCGAGCTTTCCCAGCTGCTGGGCGTGCCGCGCAGTCTGTGCATCAATATGTATGGCATGACCGAGCTGAGTACCCAGTTCTATGACGATGGCAATGCGGTGCTGCCTTCGGTCAAGTCCGGTCCGCACTGGATCCGCTCGCGTCTGGTCGAGCCGATCACCGGCAGGGACGTGGCAGCTGGTGAGCGCGGCATTCTGGTGCATTGCGATCTGGCCAACTACAACGCGGTGACCACCATCCTGACCGAGGATGTGGGCCTGTGGGCCGGCCCGCAGGAAAAAGACGGTTTTTTGCTGCTTGGTCGCGCCGAGGGTGCTGTCGCCAAGGGCTGCTCGCTGGCGGTTGAAGAGTTTGTGAAAGCTGCCGGCGCATGAGCGAGCAGCGCAAGCTACAGCGTATCAAGGCTGGCTATCTGCCGGGCCTCGGCGACGACGAAGTGCAGTGGCAGACGCTGGACTTCGGGTCCCGCGACGGTCAGAGGCTGGAAGTCAGCGTGCCCGTGCTGACGGCGCCGCAGATGCAGGCACTGGCCTGTCGTGTGCGCAAGGCTGCGGCTGCCCATCTGCGCCCCATGCCGGTGGCCGAGATCATCGATGCCATCGATCGTGCGATGGCCCGCCTGCTGGACCGTAACGACATCCATCGCCAACAGGCCGAAGCCTGGCTGCCCGTGGTCAGCGGCTATGACTCCGATATGGTGCGGCTGGGGCTGACAGGATTTTTCAAGACCTTTCGTGCGGCGCAGCTCAAGCGCTTTGTGGCCGAGGATTTTCCCAACCCGGCAGTGCTCGACGGCTTTCAGCCGGCAGCCAAGGGCGGAGCCGTACGTGCTTTCGGCCCGGATCTGCTGGTGCATAGCTGGGCCGGCAACGTGCCTGCGCTGTCGCTGTGGAGCTTTGTCTGCGGCTTGCTGGTCAAGGCCCCGGCGATCGGCAAGCTGGCCAGTGCCGAGCCCTTGTTTGCGGGGTGGTTTGCACGCTTGCTGGCAGAGGTCCACCCGCCGCTGGCCGATTGCCTGGCCGTGGTGTGGTGGCGCGGTGCAGGTGGCGAGGAGGCCGACGCGCTCTATGCCCAGGCCGATACGGTGCTGGCCTATGGCGGCAACCAGACGCTGGATGCGCTGCGTCGTCGCCTGCCCGTGACGACGCGCTTTTTGCCCCATGGCCACAAGCTGGGCTTTGGCCTGATCGACGCGCAGGCGCTGGATACGCTCAAGGCTCCTGGCATGGCAAGGCTGGCCGCCTGGGACGTGATGCGCTATGACCAGCAAGGCTGCTACTCGCCCCATGTGTTCTATGTGCAGCGTGGGGCGCCGGTTTCGCCGGGTGCTTTTGCCGACTATCTGGCGGCCGAGCTTGCCAATCTGCAGCGACGATTCGCACGCCGCGAGCTGGATCTGGAAGAAGGGGCGGCGCTGGCCCGCTGGCAGCAGAACATGGAGTGGGGCGGTGAACCTCACCAGCTGCTGGGGCCGGTGGATGCGCCCTGGAGCGTGGCCTACAGCGAGAGTCTGCAGCCCCTGGCACCGACCGCGCTGTACCGCACGATTGCCGTGGTGGCCGTGGACCGGCTCGATGCCGTGCTGCCCGTGGTGGCCGCTCAGCGTGACTATCTGCAGACCGCAGGCATTGCGGCCGGCCCCGAAGAGCTGTACCGCTTGGCCGGGCTGCTGGGCGCGGCTGGCGTCACGCGCATCAGCGCCATCGGCTCCATGAGCATGCCCGAGGCGGGCTGGCACCATGACGGGCGCTTCAACCTGCTGGATCTGGTGCGCATGACGGAGATCGAGCAGTCGGCAGAACTGGCGGCCCAGCCGCTGGCCGATTATGCGGATTGAGGGGGCGGGTACGGTCGTGGCATTCATGGAGTTCAAGCAGGCCCGATTCAGCTACCCGGGACGAGTGCCCGTGGTGGATGGCGTGGACTGGCAGGTCGGGGCCGCAGAGATCCACTGCCTGCTGGGGCGCAGCGGCTGCGGCAAGACCACGCTGCTCAAGCTGGCGGCAGGCCTGCTCAGGCCTCAGTCGGGGCATGTCTTGCTGCGCGGCAGAGAACTGGCAGCGCCGGGGCCGCAGCTGGGCTTTATGTTCCAGGCACCGACGCTGCTGGATTGGCATACGGTGATCGACAATGTGCTGCTGCCCGTGTCGCTGCAGCGCAAACCCACGCAGCAGGACCGACAGGCGGCCATGCAGTTGCTGGAGCAACTGGGCCTTGCCGAACATGCTTCGCTCTATCCGCGCCAGCTCTCGGGCGGTCAGCAAAGTCGCGTGGCGCTGGCGCGAGCCCTGATTCTGGAGCCGCCGCTGCTGCTGCTCGACGAGCCTTTTGCGGCGCTGGATGCCATTACGCGTGCCGAGCTGCAGGACGATTTGCTGCGCACCTGCCAGCGCCATGGCACGACGGTGCTCTTTGTTACCCACGACATCAACGAGGCCGTCTATCTGGGCGACCGCATTGCACTCATGCATGGCGGCCGCATCGTGGACGACTGGTCCGTCGAGCTGCCACAGCCGCGCCAGCAGAGCCTGCGCCACGGTGCGGCGTTCAACGACTATTGCGCGCGCATTCGCGCATCCATGGACCGAGGTTGCGCATGAGCAGCTTGCTGAACAAGACACATTGGCTGTCCGCCTCGCTTTTGGTAGCCGTTCTTGCAATATGGGAGCTGGCTGCGAGGCAATTTGGCTTGTCGGCGCTGGTGTTGCCCGCGCCCTCGGCGGTGGCGCTGTCGCTGTGGTCGGGTCTCGCGTCCGGCTATTTCTGGCCGCATCTCTGGGCTACCTTGCAGGCCTTGCTGCTGGGGCTGCTCATAGGCAGTGCCGTGGGCTTGCTGGCTGGCATGGCTCTGGCCGAGTCCGAGTTGCTGGAGCGCGTGCTCAAGCCCTATGTGGTGGTTAGCCAGGTCGTGCCCAAGCTGGCTCTGGCGCCGCTGTTCGTGCTGTGGTTCGGCTTCGGCATGCTGCCGACGGTGCTGATCACGGCGCTGATCTGCTTTTTCCCATTGATGGAAAACACATTGACGGGCCTGCGGCAGGTGGATGGCCAGCGCCTGCAGCTGTTTCGCATGCTGGGCGCAACCAGGCTGCAGACCTTGCTGCGCCTGAAACTGCCGACCGGGCTGCCCGCGATTCTGGCCGGGCTGCGCGTGGCTGTCGTGCTGGCCCTGGTCGGTGCCGTGGTGGCCGAGTTCATGGGTGCAAGCCAGGGCCTGGGCGCCGTGGTCATTGCCGCACAGGGAATGATGGACACCACGCTGATGTTTGCGGCGCTGGTGCTGATTGCCGTCATGGGTCTGCTGCTGTATCAGGCCTGCCTTGTTCTGGAGCGCTATTTGCTGTGCTCCCATCACTTTTCAACCTCGCAGTCGGGCGATCAGGCCTGATTGCATCTTCAAACCATTTGTCATGCACTCCAGCAACCAGACTTCGTTCATCTCTCGCCGCAGCCTGCTCGGCGCCTGTGCAGGCCTGAGCGGCCTTGCCATGACCGGCACCAGCATGGCGGTTCCTCTGCAGGGCAAGATTCGCCTGGCCGGCTGGAGCAAGCCCATCAGCGAGATCACCAATATTCTGGTCGAGCCCGAAAAAGGCTTCTTCAAGGCGAACGGCGTGGAACTGGCCTATCTGCCCGGAGCGGGCGGCGGCGATGCGATTCGCAACATCCTCAGCGGCCAGGCCGACGTGGCGTTTACCGACCCCGGTTCCTTCTTCATGGCTCTGGACAAGGGTGAGAAGCTGGTGGCGATCTACGACATCTATCCGCAGAACGTGTTCAATGTGGTTTCGCTCAAGTCCTCGGGCATTCGCAAGCCCGCGGACCTCAAGGGCAAGAAGATCGGTGTCTACAGCCTTGCCAGCGGCACGCGCCAGAACCTGTTGGTGATGCTGCATCAGGCCGGCCTCAAGGAGTCGGATGTGAGCATTGTCGTGACCGGCCTGTTGAACTTTGCGCCCCTGATGCAAGGGCAGGTTGACGCCACGGCCGCCACGGATACCGGCCTGGCTGTGGGACTGCGCAAGGGCATCGGCGAAGTCAATGTGATGCAGGTCAGCGACCACCTCAATATGTCCAGCGACATGTTTGTGGTGCGCGAGGAGGTGTTCCAGCAGAAGAAGGACTTGCTCAAGGCATTCGTCAAGGGCTACCGCGAAAGCGCTGCCTGGATGATGGCGAATCCCGAGGAGGCCTCGGTGCTGGCCAGCAAATATGCCATCGACGGCACGCGTCGCGATATCAATCTGGATGTGATCCGCCTGCGTAACGCCTCTTCCATGCCGGCAGTCCAGGGCCAGCCGCTGGGCAGCTTCGATATGGCTGCGCTGCAAAAAGGTGCCGATGCCTATCGTGCGCTGGGCATGGTGCAGCGTCAGATCAAGGTGGCGGATGTGGTTGTGCCGCTGTAAATCTCCCCCTGGAGGCGCGTTGCCTGGGCGGCCTCGCGCCTTGGGGGAGGACAGCATTGCAGTGGGGCGGCGAGGCCGCCAAGGCCCTTGCCTGCTGTCTCTTCCCTGGGATCTGCCAGTGTTTGAACGGAAATCGTGAATATGAGTCAGTCTTCTTCAATGGGCTTGCGCGGCAAGGTGGTGCTGGTGACGGGCGCCAGCCGCGGCATCGGTGCGGCGATTGCCCTGGCGTTTGCGCGCGAGGGGGCGGCGGTGGCCGTCAACTACCTGTCCAATGACGAGGCTGCAGCCAGCACAGTGGATGCCTGCCTGGCCGCGGGCAAGGACTCGGGCGGCGATGCCTGGGCGGTCAAGGCCGATGTGGGCTCGCCCGATGCGGTGCAGAGCATGGTGGACAGCATAGTGCGCGAAGCGGGGGGCATCGATATCGTGGTCAACAATGCCTTCAGGCCCTATGCATTCGATCCGGAACGCCGCAGCCGTTTTGACGATCTGCAATGGGCGGACTATCAGGCACAGTTCGATGGGGCCGTAGGCGCAAGCTTCAATGTCTGTCGTGCGGTGCTACCGCTGATGCGCCAGCGCGCGCGCGGCAGCATTGTCAATATCGTCAGCAATCTCGTGGAGCAGCCTGTCGTCGCCTATCACGACTACACCACATCCAAGGGCGCTCTGCTGGCCTTCAGCCGCAATCTGGCCAGCGAGCTCGGGCCAGTGGGCATCCGCGTTAACTGTGTGGCGCCCGGGCTGGTCTATCCCACGCAGGGCACACAGGGCAGCAAGGAGTCTTTCCGTGAATCGCTGATGGCGGCCACGCCGCTGAGGCGGCTGGCACGGCCCGAGGATGTGGCAGGGCCGGTGCTGTTCCTTGCGTCGGAACTCAGCGGTTTCATGACTGGGCAGCTGCTGCTGGTCGACGGCGGTCTGGTGATGCGCTGAGCTTCCAGGCAGCCAAGGCAAAGCCTGTCTGCCTTCTTGCCCTTACTGCTTGGCGGATGCTTGGGCGTGATCTATCGCATCGATGATGGCCACGCCGGTCTGCTGCACGCCCGGAGCGTTGAAGCCGGGGCCTGGCGTGACGGCAGGGTGGCTGAGCAGCTTCTCGGCCATGCTGGGCGCTGCGGCAGGAGCGCTGGTCTGTACGGGGGAAGGCGGGTTGGCGGCAGGCTTGGCAGTTGCCTGTTCGGTGGAGTCCAGATAGTCGTTATAGCGCTTGTAGGCCTGACGCTCGCTGCGAGTCTGCTCCTGCTGCTGCTGTGAATGCTTGAAGTATCGATAGGCGACCGTACCCAGAATCAGTGCTGCCACCAGAAATACGGCAATAGCGGTGACGACGAGGTTTTCGTCGGAGCGCTGAGGCGATTGACGGACGGCGGTGGGCATGGGACGGGAAGCTGGCATCTGGGAAAGCATGTCCGAGCAACCGAGACTCGGACCTGATCGGTATCTAACTGTTTTCAGCGTATCAAAAATAGCCGGTTCAGGCCTTCAGATCGGCAGTTTTTTCCAGAACTTCAGTCGGAAATGTCCAAAACCTTGGTCGTGAGCAAGTTTTTTTTTGCGCAAAAAAGCCGGTACGCCCTGGGCGGTACCGGCTTTTGCAGCTTTGCCAGCTATCAGGCAGCGACGGCTTGTGCTTGCTCGATCTGAGCCTTGGCTGCTTCCATGGCGGCAGCCTTGGCGTCGGGGCCCATGGCCACGCCTTCGGCACGAACGATGGTCACGTCGGTCACGCCCATGAAGCCGAAGATCACCTTCAGGTAGCTTTCCTGGTGCTCCATGGCCTGGCCCGCTTCGCTGGTGGAGTATGCGCCGCCGCGAGCGGAAGCGACGATGACCTTCTTGTCGCCGGCCAGACCCACGGGACCGGTGGCGGTGTACTTGAACGTACGGCCAGCCTGGGCGATGCGGTCCAGCCAGGCCTTCAGCTGCGAGGGGATGGTGAAGTTGTAGAAGGGGGCACCCACCACGATCACGTCAGCAGCCAGGAATTGGCTGACCAGCGCTTCGGAGACGGCGTTTTCCTGGCGTTCGACTTCGGTGGCAGCGGCCTGGCCGGTGCGAAAGCCCAGAGATTGCGCGCTCAGGTGGCTGGGGGCGCTCACGGCCAGGTCCAGGTAGTCCACCTTGGCTTCGGGGTTGGCCTGCTTGAGGTTGGCAACGATATCGGCTGTCAGGGAGCGGGTAACGGAACTGGAGCCAGTGATGGAAGAGTCGATGTGCAGGATTTGCATATTGGTACCTATACCTCTAAAAATGAGTAAAAGAGCACTTCTTGCCCAGCTCAGATGCTGCGTTGCGGCAAAACAGTGATTCGTTTTGAATTGCAATGGGATAGATTGTAGATTTGTTTAGATTCGGCAATAAGTCTGCAAAAATGCGATAGATCGTTCCAAATATCAATTCAATCGAGTCCAAGGATATATGCATGGTGGATCTCAACGACATGCTGTACTTCGTCGAAGTGGTCGAGCGCGGCGGCTTTGCCGCTGCGGGGCGGGCACTGGGTATTCCCAAGTCGCGCCTCTCGCGCCGTGTTGCTGAACTTGAGGCCCACCTTGGGGTGCGCTTGCTGCAACGCACCACCCGCAAGCTGTCTCTGACACAAGTGGGGGAGACCTTTCTGCGCCACGGCCAGGCCATGCGCGATGCCGCCCTGGCAGCGTCGGATGCCGTGGCCGAAGTCCAGACCGAGCCGCGCGGCACCATTCGTGTGACCTGCCCGGTGACGCTGGCGCAGACCGTCCTGGGCGAGTTGATGCCCGAATTCCTCAAGCGCTGCCCGCTGGTGCAGGTGGAGATGCAGGTCACCAACCGCCCAGTAAATCTGGTCGAGGAGGGGGTTGATGTCGCATTGCGCGTGCGTGCCACGCTGGAGGACAGCGGCTCCATGGTCGTCAAGCGACTCGACAGCTCGCGCCAGATTCTGGTGGCCAGCCCCGATCTGCTGCAGCGCCAGGGCACCCCCAGGTCGCTGGAGGACCTGCAGTTGCTGGACAGCATGGCGATGACGGCAGTCGACGGTCATTCCAGCCTGCTGCTCGTCGGGCCCGAAGGCAAGGAGCACCGGCTGCAGCTGCAGCCGCGCTATGTGGTCGATGACTTGCTGACGCTGAAATTTGCGGCCCTGGCCGGCAGCGGCATGTGCTGGCTACCTGACTATATGTGTCAGGATGAATTGACCCGGGGCACTCTGGTGCAGTTGCTGCCGCAATGGGCACCTCCGCGCGGCATCGTGCATGCGGTGTTCCCCTCACGGCGTGGGTTGGCACCGGCGGTGCGGCATTTCCTGGACTTCCTTGGGGAGCGCATGCCGGGCAGCAGCATCTCTGCCGTGCAAAAGGCAGCATTGGCCTCGGCGCAGCATTAGCTTCTGCCCATAAGATAACAACAAAACATTCGTTGGGATTTGGGCAGGCCTTGCCCACAATGACTGCCTTGTTATCAGATCAGGAGCACGCCGGACTTTTTTCCTCTGGCCCGGCTGTCGCTCCGAGATTACAGGAGGCAGCATGACATCCCCATTTCGCATCGTGATCGTGCCTGGCTGGCGCAACTCCGGTCCCGGCCATTGGCAAAGCCTGTGGGCAGAGCAGCTGGAAGGCGCCGTGCGTGTACAGCAGCAGGACTGGCTGGTGCCGCACCGCGATGCCTGGGTGGCGGAGCTGGAAAGAGTCTTGCTCGCCGATGAGCGACCTGCCGTCATCGTGGCCCATAGCCTGGGTTGCATCACGACCGCGCATCTGGGCGAGGCTGCTGCGGCGCGCGTGCACGGCGCCTTGCTCGTGGCTCCTGCCGACCCCGAGCGTCGCGCCCAGCTTGCCGACTTCGCCCCCGTGCCCTATGCGCCGCTGCCCTATCGCAGCGTGCTGGTGGCCAGCAGCAATGATCCGTTCTGCCCCATTCGCCGTGCGGGCGCTTATGCCAGGGCCTGGGGCAGCGAGCTGGTGCGTTTGCAGAACGCCGGACATATCAATATCGAGTCGGGCTTTGGCGCCTGGCCACTGGGGCTGGCACTGCTGCAATCGCTGACCGAGCAGGGCGGCTGGAATGCTCAGACCTCGACCCGGCCCTTGCAGGCAACTGCACTTGCGGCCTGAAATCCAGGGGCTGTTCCTCTTTCATGCTTTTCTTTTGATAGCTGTATGCGCTTTCTGATAGAGCGCTTACGGCTATTTTTACTTTGAACTCGCGTGCTGTTTTATTCTTTATATTGAATTTCAGAAAAACAAAGAAAAATATATTCTTTTGAGTTTTAAGGAGTCGTTCGCACAATGTCTACATCTATACACATTGCTCAAGAAAAGGCAGCGAACCATGCATTCCGTGAAGCTCAAGACATTGTTGGCATCCATCGCACTGGCAGCAGCAGGCGCTGCCTCGGCACAGACTCAGCTGCTCAATGTCTCCTATGACGTGGCCCGCGAGTTCTACAAGGATTACAACGCTGCATTCATCGCCCATTACAAGAAGACCAAGGGCGTGGACATCAAGGTGGATCAGTCCCATGGCGGCTCCAGTGCCCAGGCCCGCGCCGTCAATGACGGCCTGGCTGCCGATGTGGTGACTTTCAACACGACCACCGATGTGGATTTCCTGGCCCAGAACGGCGTGGTCGCCAAGGACTGGAACAAGAAGTTCCCGCATGACGCATCGCCCACTACATCGACCATGCTGTTCCTGGTGCGCAACGGCAATCCCAAGAACATCAAGGACTGGTCCGATCTGGTGCGCCCAGATGTGAAGGTTGTGGTGGTCAACCCCAAGACCGGCGGCAATGGTCGCTACGCCTATCTGGCCGCCTGGGGCTCGGTACGTGAGAAGGGCGGCACCGATGCGCAAGCGGCCGAATTCGTGCAAAAGCTCTACAAGAACGTGCCCGTGCTGGGCAAGGGCGGCCGCGATGCGACCAGCATCTTCTTGCAGCGCAATATCGGCGATGTGCTGATCACCTTCGAATCCGAAGTCGTGTCCGTGGACCGTGAATTCGGCCAGGGCAAGGTCGACGCCGTCTACCCCTCGGTGAGCATCGTGGCCGAGAATCCAGTGGCTGTGGTCGAGCGCACCGTGGCCAAGAAGGGCACGACCCAGCTGGCCAACGACTATCTGCAGTGGCTGTACTCTGACGAAGCCCAGGAAATCGCTGCCAAGCATGCGATCCGCCCGCGCTCCGAAGCAGTGCTGAAGAAGCACGCCGACCAGTTCAAGCCCATCAAGCAGTTCACCGTGGCCAAGTACTTCGGTTCGCTGACCGAAGCGCAGAAGGTGCACTTCAACGATGGCGGCCAGTTCGACAAGCTCTACACCCCCGGTAAATAAAGACTCCCTTTGAGCGGCTATGCCGCTTCCCCCTCTCTCGCTGCGCGGGAGGGGGCGACGCCCCAAGCGTAAGGGGCGGCCCTTGCTCGGCGTCCCTGTGGGGCGCCTGCCTGTTCATAGGCCCGGCATGTTGGCTGCAATCACTTTTTCTACATCGCCTTTTGAATATGTCCTCTGCTGCTCTAGCCCCCCGCAAGGCGCGTAGTGCCAAGCGAGTGTTGCCCGGTTTCGGGTTGACGCTGGGCTACACCATTTTTTATCTGAGCATCATCGTGCTTATCCCGCTGGTAGCCCTGCTGTTCAAAAGCTTCTCATTGACCTGGGAACAGTTCTGGACTGCGGTATCGGCGCCGGCCGTGGTCGCTTCCTACGAGCTGTCCTTCACCATGTCCTTTATCGCGGCCTGCGTGAACGTGGTGTTCGGCATGCTGATCGCCTGGGTGCTGGTGCGCTACCAGTTCCCCGGCAAGAAGGTGGTGGATGCGCTGGTCGATCTGCCGTTTGCGCTGCCTACGGCCGTGGCCGGTATCTCGCTGTCGGCGCTGTATGCGGGCAATGGCTGGATCGGACAGTACTTCGAGTCGTTGGGCATTCAGATGGCCTACAACCCCAAGGGCATCGCCATTGCACTGATTTTCATCGGTCTGCCTTTTGTGGTGCGTACCGTTCAGCCGGTGCTTGAAGACTTCGAGAAGGAGCTGGAAGAGGCGGCAACCAGCCTGGGCGCATCGCGCTGGCAGATTTTCTACAAGGTCATACTGCCGCATATCGGTCCGGCGCTGCTGACCGGCTTTGCCATGGCTTTTGCGCGCGCCGTGGGTGAATATGGCTCGGTGATCTTCATTGCCGGCAACATTCCCATGGTCTCGGAAATCACTCCGCTGATCATCATGGCCAAGCTGGATCAACACGATGTGGCTGGTGCCACGGCCGTGGCCGTGGTGATGCTGCTGATCTCTTTTGTATTGCTGCTGCTGATCAACGCACTGCAGGCATGGCAGCGCAAGGCGCAGGGAGGCCGCTGAGATGTCTTCGATTCACGCAGCGATTCAGGCGCTGTTTCCCAATCTGCTGCCCATCTGGGCGCATCTTTTCACCATCGTCGCCATTGCTCTGCTGGTCCTGGTCGTGCTCTACAAGATCACGGCCCCGCCCAAGAGCGCCAAGCTGGAGAAGATGACCACGACCGAGCCGCGCTGGGTGCGCTGGGTTCTGACCACAGTGGCCCTGCTGTTCATGTTGATCTTCCTGATCCTGCCGCTGCTGTCCGTCTTTGGCGAGGCGCTGCGCAAGGGCTGGGATGTCTACGTCACGTCGCTGGGCGAGCCTGATGCGATCTCGTCCATCAAGCTCACGCTGATCACGGCGCTGATTGCCGTGCCCCTGAACCTGGTCTTCGGCGTGGCCGCCGCCTGGTGCATCGCCAAGTACGAGTTCAAGGGCAAGGCCTTTTTGACCACCTTGATTGACCTGCCATTCTCCATCTCGCCCGTGGTTGCCGGTCTGATGTACGTGCTGGTGTTTGGCGCCAACGGCTGGCTGGGCCCCTGGCTGGCCAAGCATGAGATCCAGATCATCTTTGCCGTGCCCGGCATCGTGCTGGCCACCGTGTTCGTGACCTTTCCCTTCATCGCCCGTGAACTGATCCCGCTGATGCAGGCCCAGGGCAGCGACGAAGAGCAGGCCGCCATCGTGCTTGGCGCCTCGGGCTGGCAGACCTTCTGGAATGTCACCCTGCCCAATATCAAATGGGGTCTGGTCTATGGCGTGATTCTGTGCAACGCCCGTGCCATGGGCGAGTTCGGTGCCGTGTCCGTTGTCTCCGGCCATATCCGGGGCCAGACCAACACCATGCCGCTGCATGTGGAAGTGCTGTATGCCGACTATCAGGCGGCAGCCGCCTTTGCCGTGGCATCGCTGCTGGCGCTGCTGGCGCTGGTGACACTGGTGATCAAGTCCCTCGCCGAATGGCGTGCC
This sequence comes from Comamonas sp. wu1-DMT, assembly GCF_040187805.1. Taxonomy (NCBI): domain Bacteria; kingdom Pseudomonadati; phylum Pseudomonadota; class Betaproteobacteria; order Burkholderiales; family Comamonadaceae; genus Comamonas; species Comamonas sp. wu1-DMT. The sequence goes on along the minus strand of NZ_JBANEM010000001.1, from coordinate 319,858 downwards.
GAGCAGCAGGCCAGGGCCGCTGCCGAAGCACCGCCCGAGCGCCCAGGCCAGATCAGCCTCGCAACGAACAAAACCGCCAAGGCAGCCTGAGCTGCCCGGATCAGAACAAGAGATTCATCATGAGTATCGAAATTCGTAATGTCAGCAAGCAGTTCGGCGATTTTCAGGCCCTGCGCGATGTGAGTCTGGATATCAAATCGGGCGAACTGATCGCCTTGCTCGGCCCATCGGGCTGCGGCAAGACCACGCTGCTGCGCATCATCGCGGGTCTGGAGACTGCCGATGTGGGCAGCATCCACTTCAGCGGTGAAGACACCACCGATGTGCATGTGCGAGACCGCAACGTGGGCTTTGTGTTTCAGCACTACGCGCTGTTCCGCCATATGACGGTGTTCGAGAACGTGGCTTTCGGCCTGCGTGTCAAGCCGCGCAAGGAACGCCCCAGCGAGGCAGTGATCAAGGAAAAGGTCATGAAGCTGCTCAAGCTGGTGCAACTGGACTGGATTGCCGAGCGCTATCCATCGCAACTCTCGGGCGGCCAGCGTCAGCGTATCGCGCTGGCCCGTGCCCTGGCTGTCGAGCCCAAGGTGCTGCTGCTTGACGAGCCCTTTGGTGCCCTGGATGCCAAGGTGCGCAAGGAGCTGCGACGCTGGCTGCGCCAGTTGCACGACGAGTTGCATGTGACCTCCATCTTCGTGACCCACGACCAGGAGGAAGCCCTGGAAGTGGCGGATCGCGTGGTGGTCATCAATCAGGGCAAGATCGAACAGGAAGGCACGCCCCAGCAAGTCTGGGATAACCCCGCCACTCCGTTTGTCTATGGCTTCCTGGGCGATGTGAACCTGTTCAAGGGCCGCGCCAGCGATGGCCGGGTCTATCTGGACGAAGGCATGCAGCTGGACAGTAGCGATGCGCGCGGTGCCCAGGACAGCCAGGCTTTTGCCTATGTGCGACCCCATGATCTGGAAGTGGAGCGCTATTCCCCGGGCCAGAACCTCGACGCCCAGGGGCGCCCCACAGGCATCGTGGCTCAGCTTTCGCGCGCCATTGTGGTCGGCCCCATTGCAAGGCTGGAACTTATTCCCTCCGAGACCACACCAAATGCCAGCCATGCCGGGGAAGACGGGTTGATTGAAGCCCAGATTCCCGCACAGCAGTTCAAGGACATGGGTCTGCGCGAAGGTGAAACCCTGGTGGTGACGCCGCGCCGGGCCAAGGTGTTCCTGGATGAGGCGGCTGGGATTTGATACCCCCTGAGGCGCTATGCGCCTTACCCCTGCCTCTCAGGCGGGAGTCTCAGAGTCGCCGAGAGGCGGCTCTGGCTTGCAGTCTCCTGCGAAGGAGTCGTGCAGGCATCAGAGGGCGTTATCCTTGGTGCTGGCATGATTCAGAAATTTCGCAGAAAGAATATTGATGCTTCAATGGTTTGAAACCGCGCCGCGGCGCATCCTGGCGCTGATCAGCGTCGCCTGTGTGGCCATGCTGGCGTTTGGCCTTTACTTGCAGCATGTGGTGGGTCTGGAGCCTTGCCCCATGTGCATCGTACAGCGCTATGCACTGATTTTGGTAGCTATCTTCACAGGGCTGGCAAGCTTTAGAGACCAAAAAGGCTGGTGGATGAGCTTTGGCATTCTGGCCCTGCTGGCCAGCGGTTTCGGTGCATTTGTGGCGGCACGCCAAAGCTGGCTACAGTGGTATCCACCCGAGTTTGCGACCTGCGGCCGTGACTTCTACGGCATGATCGAGCACTATTCCTTCAGCCGCTCCATTCCCATGATCTTCCAGGGCTCGGGCGACTGTGCGGCCATTGACTGGACTTTGCTTGGCGGCTCCATTGCCAACTGGTCGTTTGTCTGCTTCGTGGCGTTTTTCGTGATTCTGGCCATGCTGTTGATCAAGGGCGTAAAGCGCTGAATCCCGGCGACATCCAAACTATGAAGCCCCGGCAAGCGTAAGCTGCCGGGGCTTTTTCATGGCTTGGAAACACTGGCCGTAGCTGTCACTCCAGCAGCTGCAGCCATGGTTTCACCATTAGAGGCTTTCCACGCTCTCGCCAACAAATGTCGGCCCCTTGCTGCCGGGCAACCAGCCTGGATAGGTTTCCATGACTTCGGCAAACAGGGCCGAGTCAATCCAGCGCTGCAGCCAATGCTGCAGATGAGGCCAGGGCTGCTCGTTCCACTGCGCTTCGTCGATGCGCGCGTACTGGCGCACAAAGGGGCGCAGTGCCATATCGGCCAGACTGGGGTTCAGACCGAACAGATAGCCGGTTTCCTCGAGCTGATCGTTCAGTGCCGACAACCAGGTCAGCGCGTCGGCCTGGGCCTGGTTCACGGCCTCGGCATCGTGGCGCTCGGGGTATTTGCAGCGATCAAGAGCCTGTTTGAAAAAGCCGTCGTTGCGCTCGATCAGAGCCAGCATGTCCTCCAGGCTGCCATGCGTGGGTTGCAGCCAGCCATCGGGGTCGTTGCCGTGCAGCGCATGCAGCATCACCTCCAGGCTCTGATCAATGACTTTTCCGTCCTGCAGCACCAGCACGGGCACCGTGCCCTTGGGCGATGCGTCGAGCAGTGCCTGTGGCTTGTTGCGCAGATTGATTTCACGCAGTTCGCAAGCCAGGCCCGCATGGGCCAGCGCCAGACGGGCTCGAATGGCATAGGGGCAGCGACGGAAGGAGTACAGGACGGGCAGGGTGGCGGCGGCAGTCAAGGCAGGTATCTGATGAGATGAATGAAACCAAAGCGCCATGGCGCTTGCTGGGCGTGTACTGTACCTCTTGCCCTGAAGCCATGCAGACCTGTGCGGCTTAGATGTTTTGGAGTACTCACGGATTGATAGCTTGAAACGATTGGAGTGAAACGGTTTTAGCCATTAAAGAGCGCTGGTTTCAGTCAGTTTGCAACTGGGTCATCAGCCATTGTCTGAAGGTTTGCAAGGCGGCGCTGGCCTGACGCGATTTGAGATAGGTCAGCCAGTAGGCGCCGGTGTCGACCTCATGGGCAAAAGGGCGCACCAGCCGGCCCTGTTGCAGCATGTGCTCGAACATGCGTGCGGGCAGCAGGGCAATGCCTGCGCCCTGAGCGGCGGCCTCGGCCAGCGTTAGCGAAGAGTCGAACATGGCTCCGCGCGCCAGCGGGGCTGCCTGGTCAAGGCCGGCAAACCAGCCTTCCCATTCCTGGGTGCGATAGGAGCGCAGCAAGGTTTGCCGGGCCAGGTCGGCAGGCTCGCGCAGCTGTTGTGCCAGCATGGGGGTGCACATGGGCGAGAGCGGTGCGCGCAGCAGCATCTGCGCGTGCGTGCCATGCCAGGCACCGTCGCCAAAGCGCACGGCGGCGTCCAGCCCTTCGCCGGCCAGATCCACGCGATTGTTATTGGTCAGCAGCCGAAGATCTATGTAGGGGTGCAACTGCTGGAACTGGCTCAGCCTGGGGATCAGCCAGCCTATGGCAAAAGTGCCGACCACGCCCACGGTCAGAATTTCGCGTGGTCGTGGTTCTGCCACCTGCTGCAGCGATTGCTCTATGCGCTCAAAGCTCTGTGCCACCACGGGCCACAAGGCCTGGCCTTCGTCGGTCAGGGCCAGGCCGCGCGGCAGGCGGCGAAACAAAGGCTTGCCAAGGCGCTCTTCGAGATTACGGATGTGCTGGCTGACGGCGGCCTGCGTCACATGCAGCTCCTGCGCGGCGCGAGTCAGGCTCTGGTGACGGGCGGCCGCATCAAACATGCGCAAGGCGTTCAGTGGTAGCTGCATATCTCAATCAAGATAAAAGTTTTTCTAATGGATGGTGTCAATTATTACTGCTGGTTCATACGAATCTACCGATTTATGCTTCAAACCATGACAGTTAACCAAAAGAGGATCTTATGCAGCGACGCAGCATGCTGACAACAGGACTGGCCTTGGGGCTGGGGGCCTGGGGACTGAGCGGCTGTGCTTTTATCTCCAAGCAGCAAGCCGCAGCAGCGAGAACATTGAGCGACGAGTTGGCGGCGTTGGAGATTCAGGCCCAGGGCCGATTCGGCCTGTATGTGCTGGATACCGTCAGTGGCGCCGAGGCGGGCTGGCGCGGCGATGAGCGCTTTCCCATGTGCAGCACCTTCAAGACCTTGTTGGCTGCACGCATGCTGTATCTGGCACAGCGAGATGAAATTCGTCTGTGGCGCAAGCTCTATTACTCTCCTTCCGAAGTCGTGGCCTGGTCGCCGATATCCGAAAAGCGCGCGGGTGCCAATGGCGGCATGACGGTGCAGGAACTGTGTGAAGCGATGGTGCTTGTCAGCGACAACACGGCGGCCAATGTGCTGCTGGAGGCCAGCGGCGGGCCGGCGGCGCTGACGCAATGGCTGCGCGAACTGGGGGACGGCATCACCCGGCTGGACCGCAACGAGCCTTCGCTGAACACTGCGCTGCCCGGCGATGAACGCGACACAACGACGCCGCAAGCCATGGTGCAAAGCCTGCAGAAACTGCTGCTGGGCGATGTGCTGGAGGGCTATGCCCGCGCCTTGTTGCAGCAGTGGCTGGTGGACAGCCGTACCGGTGACAAGCGCGTGCGCGCCGGCATGCCCGGCGACTGGACAGTGGGCGGCAAGACAGGCAGCGGAGAGAGGGGCACGGCTTGCGACACTCTCATCGTCTGGCCTACCGCACAATCTGCGCCGCTGCTGGTGACGGCGTATCTGACCGGCAGCCCGCTCGATGGGGCGGGGCGAGAAGCCGTGTTGGCCAGGGCTGGCGAAGCGATCAAACGCTGGTATTACACGATCTGAACCAGCGGCGGTCATTTCGATCGTGGGCAAGGATCTTGCATGCCTGCAGGCTTGGGGGAAGCTCTGTTACAGAAGCCTGACCATCCACTCGATTGCAGCCGCAGGATGCTCTGTGGGCTTGCCTTTCAGGCTTGAGGTTTGCTGCCAGGCAGGGTAGGGGGCTGACCAATCACAAGTCCTGTCCGAGCCTTGCGCTTGAACTTGGGTGGGCCCGGCAGCAGTTGTTGCGCCTGAATGGCTGATAGCAGGAGATGACCCGGGGCGGAGCTCACCCAGTCGCGCCAGCGTTGCAGGCGCACGTTCAAAGTTTGTCGCGACGCCGGCTCTGCATTGATGCGAAGAGGCGTCGAGATCTGTCATTTAATGAGATTGATTCTCATTTTCTGATAGAGTCTGCGCTTTCCCGCTCCGTAGCTGCATGTTTTGCGGCCGATTCAAGAGCCTGGGCGGCATGCCTCGCAAGAGGTCGAGGTGTACCCGTGGTTGCGCACTATTACGCAGAACTCGTCAGTTTCTTTGCTCGCTCGCTCAATAGCCGGGATGCGGCTGCGGATGTCGTGCAGGAAAGCTATGCCCGCGTCTTTGCCATGCAGTCGCGAGAGCTTGCGGTACGGGATTTGCGAGCACTGCTGTTTCGTACCGGCAAGAACATTGTGATCGACGATGCGCGCCGCCGCGCTGCAGAAGCACGCATGCTGGAAACCCTGGCGGTAGTGGGGGCCGATGAGGCGCCCTCGGCCGAGCGTCAGGTGCAAGGGCGACAGCAACTGGTCTTGCTGTCACGGCGCCTGCAAGCCATGCCGCGCAAGCGTCGCGAGGTGTTTGTGCTGGTACGCATCTATGGCTTCAGCCATGCCGAGGCAGCAGCGCATATGAATATCAGCGAAGCCGCCATCGAAAAACATGTGGTGCGTGCCGTCTGCGATTGCATGGGGCTCAAGTCATGAAGGCCGAGATGCCCGAGCGCAAACGGCTGGAATACGCCTTGTTGCTGATTGCTCGCCAGCATGGCGCAAGTACCGAAGCAGCGCAGGTAGCGGTAGAGACGCTGGAACGCTGGCGTGCCAGTGAGCCCGCGAATGAGCTGGCGGCCCAGGCTGCCATGGCGGGCTGGGCGCAGACCGATGGCAGTGCTTTGCAAGGCGATATGCCCATGCCCGCCACCCAGTCGGCGCGTGCGCAGCAGACGCGCCGGCGTGCGCTTTCCGTGCTGGGAGTCGCTGGTGTGGCGGGCCTGGCCGGCATGCTTGGCCGCTGGCACTGGCTGCAGCCAACGGAGCAGATCGCGCTGCATACAGGCCACGGCCAGCAATTGAGTCGCCATCTGGCTGATGGCAGCCAGCTCGATTTGGCGCCTGGCACCGATGCCTTGGTGGTGCTCTACCGTCAGCGCCGCGAGATCCATCTGCGCCAGGGCGAAATCCGGCTCGACGTGGCCCATGATGCACAGAGGCCGCTGGAGGTCCACACGGCCCTGGGCCGGGTGCGTGTACTGGGTACGGTTTTTTCTGTGGCCCTTAGGCCTACCGGCCTGCAGGTCAGCGTCGCCCAGGGCCGTGTGGCCGTGTGGCAGCAAGCCCGCATGACGGATCAGAATCCCGATGCCATGCTGGGCGCCGGCCAAGGCCTGCGCATCTATGCAGGCGGCGAGCTCGCGCACTACTCGCTCAATGCTTCGGATGTGGGCGCCTGGCGCGAAGGCTGGCTGGTGTTCGACCGCACGCCACTGACCGAAGTCGTGGCGCGCTGGAGTGACTATCTGGCCCAGCCGATGCTGCTGGACGATGGGGCTTCTTTGCAATCCCTGCGATTGACCGGCAGCTTCAAGCTGCGCGAGCCTGCCATCTTCATTGCCAGCCTGTCGCGCTCCCTGCCGGTGCGCGTGGAGCAACTGGCCGATGGCCGCACCATCATCCGTCGGCGCTGACGGCCGGCAAGGCCGGATGAAAATTTTTGTCCGGTACAAACCGTTTCATGCGTCTTCACTGTGAAAGCACTTTGACAAGCAGTTCACAGGATGTATTTGATGAAAAGAAATCACTCTCATTTTTCTTCTAACCAAGGGAAGGGTTTGGCTGCGGGTTCGCATGGTGGCAGTCTGCGCAGCGTGGCTCTGGCCAGTGCCTTAGCTTGTCTGAGCTGGTCGGGCCTGGCGGTGTTGCCGACGGCTCATGCCCAGAGCGCCAGCAGCCAGACAGCCATGTCCACATCGCGCAGCCTGAGCTTGCCTGCGCAGCCCCTGGGACAGGCATTGAATGCACTGGCCCGCACCTGGGGGGTGTCGGTCTCGGTTGACGCTGCATTGGTGGAAGGCCGCACGGCGCCGGCGCTGCAAGGCGTTCATACCTTGAACGAGGCGTTGGGCAAGGCACTGACTGGGAGCGGGCTGGAAGCGGTACCTGCCGGGTCGGCCATCACCGTGCGCCGCCACAGCAACCAGACCGGCATGCTGGGCGAGGTGACGGTGACGGCCCAGGCTGAACGCGAAGCCACGGAAGGCAGCGGCTCGTATGCCGCCTCATACGTGTCCCTGGGCAAAGGGCAGGACATCCGCGAGACACCACAGTCGATCTCGGTGGTGACGCGCCAGCGTGAAGCGCGGCGCGATAAGTTGGCGCTGTGACGTGTGATAAATCACCTCGCTCACGGTTTCAATGGGTGCAAAGGAATTACAGAATCAGGGGCTCAGACAAAAAAGCCAGCAGTCGCTGGCTTTGCTGTTTCTGATCCATGGGATGGGCAGGATACCGGCCGTGGGGTAACGCCACGGGTTGCGCCTTTCGGCTGGCCCTTTCCGACCTGCACCATCGCCGGAGACTATATCAGTCCACCCTAGAACAGGCCCGCAGGCTCAGCAGCCCTGTTCCAGCTGTAGATGACCAGCTCCCCGCGTTCGACGCGGTTTGAGCCGCCGCCCACGGTGTAGTCCAGCTTGAGTGCTTCCATCTCAAAGTCCTTGAAGCACTCCCTGATGGCCGGGTGGTCGTTGATGCTGATGACGGCCTTGCCCTTGATGGTCTTGAGCTTCTTGGCCATCAGCTCGTATTGCTCCCAGGGGAATGGCATGCCGTAGCCCTCAGTCTCCCAGTACGGTGGGTCCATATAGAAGAGCGTGTGGGCCCGGTCGTAGCGGTCCATACAGGAGGCCCAGTCGAGCTGCTCTATATATGTACCGCCCGCTGGATATCGGTCAGGGTTTCTGGGCGGGTGTCCTGCAGCCACTTGAACACTTGGCGGCTGGTCAACGCCCATTTGAACTGGCGCACGAACTCCTCCAGGTGATGGGTGACCACCCTATATAGATTGACCAAGTCGCCATTGACGTCGTTGAGCACCTCGACGTTGGCCGGGTGGCGGGCGAAGTAGACGGCCGCGCCGCCCGCGAAGACCTCGACGTAGCAGTCATGCGCCGGAAAGCGCTTGAGCAGCATGTCGACCAGGCGGCGCTTGCCTCCGATCCAGGGAACGATGGGGTTTGTCATTTATCTCAGCTTCCGGCCCTCGCTGGGGCTCTTTTGGGGCGCTCTGGGCGCTCAGCTGATTGAATGCTCCGCAACGGGGGCACTTGATGGCCAGGCGGATGTATTCGCCCTCGGCCAGTTTGCGGCGGCAGTTGCCGCATCTAATTTCATTCATTGCAAGCCAGTTTCAGCTGTTGAAAGACGATAGACTTGCCGGGCTCTCGAGAGCGGCGGGTCTTCGCCTGACTTGCAGGTCTAGTCTGCGGGTCGGGGGCTTAGCCAGGTGTTAGCGCACTTGACTAGGTCGCCCGTCTTTTTTATCGGGTCACGGTCCACTCCTGGGCCTGCTGGCTAGTCCTGCCGCCAAGTTGGCTATCCAGTACCACCCGCAGTGAAGTAAACGGCCCGCCATCGGTCAGTTCGTCGGCTGCGCTATAGGTCTGGCTGGTGCTAGACAAGCCCGAATAGGTGCGACGCAGCGTGGTGCCCGTATAAATGCGCAGGCGGTAGCTCGTGCCACTGGACGGGCCTATATTGCCTGCCGTGGCGTCAATCAACTGGTCGGCTTGGGTGATGCGGTCACGGCTGGCCCAGCTCACGGACAGTTCCCCTGTGATTTGCTCTGGCCATGCTTGGCCGTTGATCTTGAGGTTGCCCGGTGGGTATGGCAGGCCAGCGCGTCCGATCATGGCCAGGCTGTCAACCGGGGCGGCGCTTTCGGCCAGCAGGCCGCTGCCGGTGCGGGTCAGCAACTTGGCGTTGACCGTCACGCCCTGCGAGTACTCCGCCTGGGGAATGGCAGCAAAGTCGTCATAGAACCAAACGCGGGCACCGGCCGCATGCGGTTTTGGCACGGTGTCAGCACAGCCCCGGCCGAGGGTACACACGCCAGTTTGAGGGTTGATGGCATCCACGCGCACGATCTCATCGTCAATCAGAGCAGCAGTGCCTACCCGGACATCATCCAGACGCGTGGCATTCAGGGCTGTGATCTGGGTTGTGCCAGGTGTGATGCCCACAGACAACGTGCCGCTGGGGCAAAACGGGCCATCCAGTGTGGTGATGGCATAAGCGGCCGGTGATATACGTGTGGCCACCTCATAGCCCATGGACAATGAAGTCGGTGCGACGGCCGCAATCATCATATGGGCTGCAGCTGGGTCAAGCGCTTGTGCCTCGGCTGAGCCAAGGGCCTGCACCAGCTCACGATATGGCGCTTCAAACGGGCGGCGCAGGGTCACTGGCGCGGGCAGCGAGCTGGGCGGGACATAGCCTGGCGGCTCCGCAGGGATCAGGCTGGTGGCTGGCAGGCCAAACACATCCTGCACGGCCGTGATGGTCACGGTGCCATCATCCAGCGTGCCGTACTCGCAGGCCCCGGCGCGCAGCACCATGCGGGCAATGCCTCGGCGGCTGTCGCTGATGGCGAAGACACCGCCCGGCATGATGTCGGCCCCGCGTCTATCTAGGCGTAGCTTGAAGCGGCGGATAAAGCCGCTGGTCACCCGCAGCTCGCGCTGGGCCACGCGACTGGCCAGGCTGGCGGTGGGCAGACCAAACATATCCAGCGTTGTGGAGTTGGTCACGCCACCGGCCGCATGGATAGCGCCCAGGTTCTTGGCCCGGACCTGCTTGTCCTGCTTGGCCACGGGGTCGCGGTATTTGACGATGACTTCATTGGTGCCGCCCAGCTGGATGGCGCTCTCATCGTCGTCAATGCCCAGCAGCCCGGTGTCAAATGTGAAATGTGGCAGATCGTCCACGAGGTAGTTATCTCGCGTGGGCCAGAGCACGATCTTGCCCGTGCGTCGGCTTGTGAAGACCGAGGCCCCTACATGGTCCAGCACCGTCTGGGCAAACTTGTCGATGCCGTCCGAGCGTGTCCATTTGAGGCACAGGCCAAAGCCTTCAGCCGCAAACAGATCCGCCGCAGCTTGCCAACTGGCCTCGTCCATGCGGCTTGTGGGCAGGCCCCGGCCCATGCGTGGGTCTGTGTAGGCCTGGTACAAGATATGGGCCGGGTTCATCGCGTGGATGGCCCCGTCTTCAAGGAGCACGCGGGCCTTGGCCGGATACCAGACCGCATCAGCATTCCAGCCCTGCACCGAACGCCTAGCGCGAATGGCCCAGGTCTTGGGGTACGGACTCATGGCGCAGATTAGGCCGTCAAAGAACATGGTGCTCACGCCCCGGAATGCCGGAACCAGGCCACCCAGCATCTCAGCGAGGCGTGCATGCACTGGCTGGGTCTTGGCGCCCATCAGCACGGCGAGCGTGCCCTGAATGCCGCCTTCCTTCTCTTCGCCGCCGAACAGCTCGGGCTTGTCTATATAGACCTCAGTGTTGCCGGTGATGCTCCCCTTCCAGGCTTCCTTGTCGCCCACGCGGATCTCGACAATCTCGTCCAGGGGGCCACGACTCAGGGCCATGTGAATGCCCATGAAGTACTTGTAGCCGATGGTGACCTTTGATTTCTTACCCATTGGGCTGCTCCTGGTCTACGGCTGAAGCCCTGGCGTGTTCGATCACACGGTGGGCCAGCTCGTCGCCAGTGGCGGCCAGTTCGGCCTCCTCGATGCCGTGGGCCACGAAGTCGGACCAGCTCAGGCCATGGGCCGCAAACCACTCGCGGCAGCCTGCCGCGCAGTAGCCCGTGCCGCCGTTGAAGTTGGGCACGCTGTAGAGATGATGGGCATGAATCTGCATATAGCCTCTTTCAGCGACGGATGGGGCTGGTGCGGTAATTGCCTACGCCAACGACCATCCAGTCTTCAATCCACACATCCCCAAAGATGAACACCTGGGCCGTGCCTTCTGTGGACTGTGGAAAATCAAAATCCTCAAACGCCGCAGGCTTGGGCATTGCGGCCTTGGGCCGGGTGGCATAGCTGATGATTACGCTGGCCACAAAAATGGCGAATTGCACAAACATGGCATGCGCTCCTCAGAAAGCCGGATCGCCGTCAAATGGCGATTTACCGGGCATGTGACGGAATCCGCCGTAGTTGTTCATGTTGTTGAAGCGTCCGTTGCAGGTGGCGCTGCTTTGATCACAGCCCTCAAACAGATTGATGGCCATGCCCACGGCAAGCCCGCTGGTGCCGCCCAGCAGCGTGATGACCTGGCCAGCCTCGCCGTCGATGCCGCGCCGCTCAGTGCGGCCGTTGGACTGCCACTCCACGAAACCCGCAGCGAACACTCCCGCGCCTGCTGCGTTGTGGGTGATGCTGGCCCCGTCCATGGCCGAAACAGTCGCCTGCACCTTGTGCAGCTCGCGGTTGGCACCGCACTCCGAGTCGTAGACACTGTGCGGGCAGCCTCGCTGGTAAGTCAGGCGCAGGCCTGGGCGGCGCATGCTGGCAGAGAGCGATTCGCAGACCAGCTCACAGCGGTCATCCTGGGGCCAGCGCACGCCGGTGATGGACCCAATCCAGACCACCACGCTGGAGTCCATGGCATCTGCCTCGCCCCAGTGGAAGTCCCTAATCGTCACAAACACCTCGTCCGAAGGCGGCGCACCGCGAAAGAGCTGGGCTGGGGGCAGATCCTGCGGGGCCGTGATCTTGACCGTGTCGGCCGAGACTTGGCCCGTCATACGGATGCCGTCATCCATGATGGCCAGCGAGCGGTAGACGATGCCCTGCAGTTTGATATTGCGGTCTGCCGTGCAAAAGGACCAGCGCTGATTGCCGCCCAGCTCAAACAGATACAACCGTACAGGCTGGCCGTCATGCAACGATGTTTCACGACTTGTAAAAGTCATACGGTCTCCAGGTCGTCACGCACGCCGCGCCATGTGATGGATGCCCTGGCCAGGCCGTCCTGCGCATCGCTGTGATGGGTCAGTTCAAGCGCATCGTCTGCTGCGCGGCACAGGGCCATAAAGCTGATGCGCCAGACGTCTGCAGGGTTGATCACTCCTGGCAGGTCAGAGTCCAGGCTCAGGTTCTCGGTGGCTGCATCCTCGGCTGCAGCCGTGATACGCCGGTAAATGACGGTGCCGCTGTGCAGCTCGATGCGGATGTCCTGGCGGCCCTGAGTCTTGACGCCAAAACGGGCATAGCCGATGCGCTCCACAGTCAGCAGCGAGCCCGAGGCGGGCTTTGTCAACGTCAGGTCCCAGGCGTGCGTGGGCACCCAGACCGACTTGGCACGACCGCGCAGCCCGTAGGCAAGACTGCGCCAAGCGGCGCGTTCCTCGCGGCCCTGCAAGGCCCAGCGGTGCTGCTGCACGCTAATGTGTTTGCTGGCTGTATCTGTGACGGCGGGCAGTGCTGAGCCGTTGTCCAGCGTCTGCAACAGCCGCTCGTAATTGAGTGTCAGGTCTTCGGACTCATCAGGGCGCAGCTCAAACACGGGGCGGCCCCGGTACAGGGCCTGTGGCAATGCCGCACTCCAGTCAGAAGGCTCGGCAAGGTCAAACTTCAGCTGCGCACGGTTGTGCTTGTCGGTGAGTGGCTTGCTCTCAATGCTGGCAATGCGTGCTGTGCGTACGGGGTACAGGCGCGTACCTGCAGACCAGCGCTGCTGTGTCGGCCGCGTGAGCTGCAGGCCCGTGGCGTCGATAGCCAGAATTTCCACGGCCTCGGTTTCAAACGCCGACTCGCCGCGCAGCAGTGCAAGGCCTCCGGCTCGGAATTCAAATAGCGAGACCGCGCAATTGATGCGCAGAGAGCCAGCGGCCAGGTCTGCAGCCAGGAACTGAATGTCGTGCCAGATCGGCAGTGCCCAGACCCTGCGACCCCAGCCCGCAACAGACATATCAAAAAATGCCCGCTCCCGGCCTTCGGTCAGCATGCTTGCGTCAAATGAACGGCGCGGCGAGACACGCAAAGACCGGCGCTGCTCACCGCCGCGTGGGCTGGTCAACACATCGGTCAGCCACTCCAGCCGCTCGGCAACCGGTGTGGACCAGTCCGGCACAAAGCCCCAGGGCACGATGCGACTGCCTGTGATGTGCAGCGATGCAGAGCCGGTTGGCAGTAACCAACGCACATAAGTGTCCAACGTGCTGGGCCCGTCTTGGGTGACATTGATCAGCCAGTCCGTTTCCTGCAGACCGCCCAGCACCATGGGCAATGCAGCAGGCGGCGTGATAGTGATGCCGGTGTCGTCGCACTCCACGCCTTGCACGGCGATTGGCACCAGGTGTGCATTCCAGACCCGCACCGTGGAAACTTGGACGCTTGCGATATTGCCCAGCACCAGCTCATTAGGGGCGACATGCACCCGGTGATAGAACTCATCGGTGAAACTGTGCGAGCGGTATCCTTGCAAGGCACGCGGGTTCGCTAAGGCAGGCTTGCGCTGGAGCACGGCCGATGTCGTCCGCGTTGCAGGCTGGGTATGTGGTGGCCAGGCCACGTCGACCTCGCCCGCAAAGTTGATCAGCCCCGAGGCCAGCAGAGGGTTGTCTGCGACCGCCTGACTGCTTTTGGAGATATATCCAGCAAGGACTGCCATCACGCGCCGTCGTATCGGATTGCCCAACCAAACGTGCCGGTATGGGTGGCATAGGAGCCAGGATCAGGGATGGATGCGTTTTTTCGGAAGAAGGGATAGACCTTCCAGCGGTCTGGCCCAAAGCTCAGCACCTGACCGGGGTCTATGAAATTGATGCGTGCATAGCGCGCATGCCCCAGGTCTGCAATCAAGCGAGCCTTGCTCTCAGGTTGCTCTTGGTAGACCGTGATCGGCAGCAACACGGTCTCAGAGTTCCACACACTGGGCAAGCGTCCGATCAAGGGGGACTGCAATGAAATTCCCACAAGGCGTGGCTGACTAGTCTGTCCGCTCCAGACATTGTTGCTGTCTGTCTGCACGCTCTCATAGGCATAGATGCCACTGGAGCGGGTACTTGCCCAGAAAGGTGCGCAGCAAGAGTTGCTGGTATCCGAAATGCCGCCATTGCTGCTGATGTAGGTATTGCTGCCGCCTGTATCACCACTGCCGCAGCCGGAAGTCCATGCGCCGGTTCCTGTGAGCCCTGGCACATTGCTTGTGCCAAAAGCCAGCCAATAGTAGTCAGTCACATTGAGGTTGATGACCACATAGACTTCATCGGGCAGTAGGCCGATGTGAATGTGATAAACGGCCGGCCAGCCTGGCTGGCCCCATGTAGCTCCGGTTGTGGGAGGGCCGCAGCGGGATCTGCTGCCCGCTGGCCCCAGCAAAGTGGCTCCGCTTTGTCCGGTGCCGCCTTCAACGTTCAGACCACGGTAAGTCCCAGTCGATACCGCCGAGAGTTTGAAAAACGCATTGCCTTTTGAAAGGATGCCGGAGCTGTATGTCCAGCCATTGGCGGTGCATGCATTGGCGACTGCGGTCAGCAGCTCGTCGTATGTACTGATAGAGCCTGTGTAGTACGGCATTCAGGCCTCCATGCGAATCGCGTAGTAATCGTTATGGCCGGTGCGCCACACGTCTTGCATCACGACATGCTGCAGGCCGTTGATCAGCACAGTGTTTTCAACAGCGTTGTTGAAACCGCTGATGTGAAACACGCCGTCCAACTCACCCAGCAGCCCCTCCTGCGATGTATTGAGCACAATAGGTGTCAATGTGTAGAAGCCATTGGCATCTCGTACGGCATAGCTCGAGCTGCCAAAATACAAGTTGCTATAGGGGTAGGCTTCGGGCGTCTTCCACACTCCGTCGTTGAAGCGTAGGCGCATGTTTGGATAAGTGGTGCTAGAGCTGTTGTAGCGTCCATAGCCACCCTTGACCCAGCAGGTATGTGTGCTATCTGAGAAGCGGGTTGCAGGCTCTCCGCTCAGCATGCCCCCCACCACAACCGGATAGGGATACTGGCTGGGGCGGCCGTAGGGCAGCATCTTGCCCAGATACATGGATTCGTAGACCGGAGTGCCGACCTTCATGGCCAGCACCAACCGCTGGCCGTTGAGGGTCAGCCAGTAGTCAATGCGCAGGTTATGGGCCGGAACGCCCGAGAACATGGCCCCCGGCTGTGCTGCAAACGTATTGCCCGCCACATACCCCGTAAAGCCTGCGGCAGTGAGGTTGTAATAGTCGGCATTGGCGTTGTCGTACGTGCGCATGCCCACATAAATTTGCTCTGTGCCTGACAGGCCAGGCGCACGCAGAATCAGCTCGTGGCTGGCTGCGTTGTCGATATAGCGCATCACCGTCCATCCATTGGCCTCGGCAAACTCCTTGACCACCTGGAGCATGTTCTGATGGGCCAGCTTGCCACCGCTGTTGGTGACAAAGCCTATCTTGTGGGGCATCTCAATCTCTCCTCATAGCTCCAAAATTTGTCGAAACTTGGCAGCATTGCGGCTGAGCAAAACCGTCATGGCTTTTTCGCCCTTGCTGCTGGACAGCACCTGGGCAATGCGGTCAGGGTCGTCGACCAGGTAGAAGTTCTGCTGGTTGTCCAGCTTGGTGCTGCCGCCCATCGCCGGCGCAGCGGGCTTGAAGTTGCCCATGGACGGAATGCCCAGCGATGCGCCAGCCCCCACGACCAAGCCGCCGTCTGCGTAGGGAAGCCAGTCATTGAGGGCTTTCATGCCGACCTGGTTGAAGCGGGTCAAGAAGGCCAGCGCACCAGGCTGGCGCACCACTTCCTGGCGATGTACGAATTCATCCGCGTGAACCACACCTGCGTATTGATACTTGGCGCCAGGACCGGTCCAGCCACCGCTGGAGAAGCCCGCACCGAGGGCGCCGATGACGCTGCTGGCCCCGGAGCCGGCAGAGGATGCAGCGATCGCCTGCAACGCCACGGCAGCAGCTGTTGCGGCCGTGGCCATGGCCGTGGTGGCTGCGGTAGCGGCAGTGGTTGCAACCGTATCGGCCACTGTGGCTGCGGTGGATGCGGCGGTGGCCGCTGCATCGGCAGCAGTACCAGCGGTGTCCACCACAGCGCCTAGGCCTGCGGCTGCGGTGCTGGCTGCGGAGGCAGCGCCCGCGCCTGCAGCCGTCTTGCTCGCCCCGTTGATCAGGCCCATCACGCCTTCCTGAGCACGCAGGGCCAGCTGCTGGGCTGCCCACTCGCCCATGCCTTGGGCCAGGTTGCTCAGCAGGCCACGGACGGCCTCGCCCAGGGAAGCGGTGCCATCAGCCAGGCTCTTGAGCGAATTTGAAAGGCTGTTTCCGAAAGCATTGCCGAATGCCTGGCTGACTTCGTTGGCCTTGGTGCGCAGGCCTTGGATGCGAACTTCCAAGTCCTTGACGCGGTCGATGGCGGCCGGATTGCCGGTGATTTCGGCCAGCTCGCGCATCTTGGGCAGCAAGGCCTCCACCTGTGCGGCCGTGCTGGTGTTGATATTGAGGATCTGGCGCTTGGCCTCCAACTCGCCCGTCAAGCCTGCCGTGACCTGGTTGGCCAGGGACTGCTCGGTGCGCGACTGGTCCGAGAAAATGCGGTCTGCCTGCTGCTGCAGGCCCTCCAGCTGGGCGCGGGCGCTCTCAATGCCCACGAGCTGGTCGACCTTGGCCAGGCCCGACAAGTTGCCGGTCTTGCCCAGGTCATCGCGCAGCTTGCGGAATCGCTCCTCGATCCGGGTGACCGCTGCCTCGGCCGTACGCCCTTGCGCCTGGCTGATGCTTTCGTCTACAGCGGCCAGGCCTTGGGTGATGCGCTCATTGCGGGCCTTGGTGTCTTGCAGGTCCTTGGTGGACTTGTTCAGCCGGTCGGTCTCAGCTGCCACCTGGCGCAGCTGGGCAATGCGGGCGTCATCCAGCTTGAGGGCGTTTTTGTTGACCGTTAGCCAGGCCTCCAGCTTGGCCGTGGCCTGGTCCGTACTACTGCCCACATTGTCCTGGGCATTGGCCAGGCCCTGCTCAGCCTGCGCGCGAGCCTGCTGCAGCGTCTGCAACTGGGTCTGGAAGGCCGTGTCTACTGGGTTGACCTTGGGACCTGCGCCTTTCGGGGTCTTGGGCGTGAGCTTTTCCGTCTCGCGGTCGATCTGGTCCTGAATGTCCTTGTCAGACTTGCCCAGCAGCTTGCCTTGCTCCCGAATTTCCTTGACAGCATCGGCAAGCTGTTCTTTCCAGTTGCGCAGGCTTTTTGCTCGGCGATCCCAGGAGTCGGTGGCCGCGATACCTGCTGCCGCGTCTTGTGCCCGCTTTTGCTGCGCTGCGGCTCTTTCGTCTTCTGCGCGCTGCTGCTACTGCAGGTCGGTAACCTTTTTCAGTGCCTTGAGACGGTCGTCCTTTGTGGAGTCATAGCCCTCAATACCAAAAAAGCTGGCGATCTTTGAGCCCTGGGTGGACTTCTCGGCCAGGAAGCGATACTCCTTCTGAGCCTCGGCCAATTGCGCCGCCAACGGCGCGGTGCGTACGGAGTCCTTGATCGCCTGCCACATGCTGCTGGCTTTGTCGCCCACCCACTGGAATGACTTACCCAGGGCATTGAGAGACTGCTGCACCTCATTGGCACGCTGATTCATGGCCAGCGCATAGGAGCGCTGAGCAAGCGCTGCAGCTTCCTCCTTACGCCCTTGTTCATCCAGTGCCTTGATCTGCTGATAGATGGCCAGCGTCAGGTAGTTGTATTGCTCATTGAGCTTCTTGCTTGCCTCCACCGGAGCCTTGCCCAGCTCGGCAAACTGCTGGACCATGTCATCCACAGCAGCCCCTGTGGCGCGGGCCATGCTGACAGTGGACTGCGCCGCCAGTGCAATGACTGAGCTGGTGACACGGCCAGTCGCAGCAAGGCCGGTCACAGCCTCGTTGGCCAACCCATAGGAGCCGGTCATTTCCCCGACTGCTCGCGTGACGCTGGAAAGTTGGCTGACGGTGGTTCCAGCGGCATTGCCGTTGAGCACGATGGCCTTGGTGTAGCCCTCCGTTTCCTTGGCGGCGGAATGCCAGGCAACGCCAAGGCCCACCACGGCAGCGGCCGCCACGGTGTAGGGGTTGACCATGCCCAAGGTCGCGGCGCTCACAGCCTTGACCGCTGGAACGATTCCCCCATACATATCCTTGAGCTGGCCGCCTTGCTGGAGAGCAACAGTGATCGGGTTTTGGCCCGTCGCCAACCCCACGGTGATATCCGTCATCTGCGCGGGCAGCATGCGGTTTGCTGCGGCGAGCTGCTTGGCTGAGATGCCAGCAGCCTGGTTGGCCTTGGCCGCGCTGTTGACGGCCTTGGCCTGAGCCTGGGCAGCGGTTGCTGCCACTTTGCTGGCATCGGCCATACCCTTGGTATCTGCCCCAGCTGTCTTGGCGGCCGCCCCCATGCCCTTGGCAGCAGTGCCCGCCTGCTTGGCGCTGTCCGACAGCTTATCGATGGGTGCGGCGTTGATCTTCTGAGCGCCCTGGCCAACAGCCTCGGCATCCGCACGCAAGGCTTTCAGCTCGGCCCGCGCCTGGCTGACATCGGCTTGAAAGCGAAGCGCGACGTTCATGTCGCTGCTGTTGGCCATGGTCTATTTCCTCAGCTCGTTCATTCGGTCTTTGGCGGCATCGCCACCGGCCATGCCCGCGTTGACGTCCATCAGGCGCATGGCACTGCGCTGGCGCTCCAGCTGCAGGGCCTGCCTATAAAACAGCTTTAGCTGTCGCTCGGTGTAGGTGCCGAGGTCGCCGCGCTGGTGCCCATTGGCGATGAGGGTGGCGTAGATGGTCCCCCAGCTGACAGTGCTGTCTGCGCTGCGAGTGCCACGGCCTTGGCCTTCATGACGGCGCTTGCCTGCTCGATGACCTGCCGGTTGCTGGCGCGCCGCACGAAAAAATGCCCGTTGACACCCCACCAGGTCATCAGCACCGTTTCAAACTCGCCGGGGCTCAGGGTGTCCAGCCAGGCCACATCTCGGTTCACCGACTGGGCAATCAGCGGAATAAGACCGTCCGAGTGCCTTGCAATGGCATCCAATGCGACCTCATAGCTGGGTTCCTGTTCGCCAGCCAGTAAGGCGGCAATGGCTGCCACCAGGGGCTCGGCCACAGGCAGCGCCCGCAGCCATTCGACATTGCCGTATTCGCGCACCATGACGCTCTCGCCGCCCAGCACCAGGACGCGCTCGGGGTGCAGTACTTCCATATCGCTGGGCTCTCGGGCTGCTGCTGGCGCAGCAGCGGCTTTTTGAACAACTTGGGCCATGACTCACTGGATAGGGTTGATCTTGACGTAACGGCCAAAGCGGCCCAACGGACCATTTGCTGGGCGAGAGGAGTCAGCTAAGCACTCCGCGTCAATGCTCATCCCTGCCAGCTCATTGCCGCTGGTGATCAAGGCTAGCTCCTGCAGTGGTGCAGTCGATACTTTGTAGAACTCGACAATCACTGGTTCATTGTTTTCCGCAAGGTTGATGCCTTCGTAGCGCAGCTGGATGAGCTTGGGGGCAGCATTGAAGAAGGCCACCTGGCGGGCACCCGCTTGCTTATATGCAGCCTTAAAGGGCTGCGTAATGCCGGGGACTGTTGGAAGGCTCAGCAGTTCAATGCTGCCGTGCTCCAGATAAGCGTCGTAGTGCTCGGGGTCCAGCGTGACAGGCGATCCCGAGCTGTCGGTGATAACCAAGTCCGAAACGTTGTAAGGCTTGTCCAGCTTGATCACATCCCCCACAGCCACGGGGTTAGGGAACATCTCGCCAGTCACAGTGCCTGCGGAAATTTCCGACACGGTGCCACGCAGTTGCTGCGCCAAACTATCAGGGTCCACCTGGTGCAAGACCGCTTTCAGCGTACGGTCGCCGCCAATGGAGAAGCTGCGAATCTTCGACTTCTGCCCGCTATAGCTCTCTTTGTGAGCTGCCTGTTCGTCGGTCCCCCCAAACGACAGGGCAGATACGTCACCCCACCAGCCCCAGCCTCCACCGCCAGTGGAGCCAAAAGGGCGAGAAAACACACGGCCCTGGCCGTAGAAGAGAGTCTCTAAAAGCTTGCTCATGAGGATGGTCTCCTGTGAAAGCGGTTGTCAATCAGGCCTGGCCAGCAGGAGCTGCGGAGGTCTGCTCAGTACCCACCACGCCGGCCTTGCGCAGCCATTCGTCGGTGGCCTTGTCCACCGTCAGTTCGGCGTCCTTGTCGTAGTCCTTGCCTTCATGGGTGTGGGGCTTGCCCAGCTTGACCTTCACGGTCTCAGCAGGCTTGGCAGTGGTTTCAGGCTTGGTGGTGCTCATGAGGTCCTCACTTTTGGAGTAAATGGGTCAATTGATAGGACTCGACGTAAAGCACCGTCGAGTTGTCGTAGTCCATGACTTCGCCGGCCTCCCAGGCCAAGGCGGTTGCGCCTGGCACAGGGGGGACCCAGCCAATCAGGGCCGAGCGGGTCAGCCCGATGAACTTGCGCAGCTCGTCGCCCAGCTGGTCCCCGGCACCAGGCCGGTAATTGCGCACGGCAAGCGCCACACCAAAACGAGTGACGGCGGGCTGCACGCGGGCACTGCGCGGGCCTGGGGCTGCATTGCCCGACTCACCAGCAAAGATCACAAAGGCGCTGGGCACGGCAAAGCCACGCAGCTCCTGCACGGCGGCATAGTCGGCAGCGCCGCCGACCTGACGCAGTTCTGTGACCTGGGCCTTGAGGCGCTCAATGACCAGGCCGGTGTCGAAGGGTTCAAAGTTCATGGCGCGCCTCACCGAAACCTGTTGAGCTGCTTGCGGCCAAAGACCGGCTCTGGGTAGCTGAAGCGCACATCGGTGCTGGCACCGCCCGTGGCGACGGTGTCGTCGGCACCCAGGCTGAACTTGCCGTCTGCCGTGAGCTGCAGCAGCCTCAGGGCGTCGCGGTAGTCGCGCACGATGGGGTCGTTGCTCTCCATGCTGATGCGGCTCTTGTGGAGCAGATAGCGGGCAATGGACCGGCTCCAGCCCGTCACCAGGCGGGGCACGGGGGCCAGCGGCAGCGGGTAGCCGCGCTTGGCCAGGAATCCGTCAATCAATGCATCAGCTTCAGCAACGGCGTCCTGAATGCGCGCCATGGCCGCATCGGCATCGGCCTGGTCCTCGGCGGGCCAGCTGCTGCGGTCGCCACCGCGCAGGGTGGCATCCATCAGAGCGGTATCCACAATGCGCTTGTGCTCAGGCGTGGCCACTTCGGCCAGTTCCTTGGCGCCTGGGCGCTCTGCCAGGTCGATTGGGCTGATGTAGGCCATGGCGCTCGGGCTCACTCGCTAATGCTCTCTTCAGCCGGCTTCGCGGCGTCGGCGTCGGCCGTGGCAGGTGCCTCCACCTCCACAGGGATGACAACCAGCATGGGCTCGGTTTCCAGCTGATCCAGCTGCTTGTCGGTCAGCTCGCTCAAGCGAATAGTCAGCCCCTCTTCGGGGAAGGCAAAGCCTGCTCGGCGAAAGCCTGCACGCTTGGGGATGACCTTGACGGCCTGGTTGGATGCGCCTGCAGGCTTGCTCTTTTGCTGCGCGGGCTTCTTTTGGTTGCTCATGTGTGAGTGCTCCTGTGAGTGAACGGAGATTCGGTGGCTCAGGCCAACCAGGGGCAGACCACGACCTTGGCCGTGTTGCGCATGACGTTGGTGGCACCGTTGGCCAGACGCTCAGCGGTGACCACTTCCAGCGCAGCCTGCTCGAGACTGGGTGGTACCCACAGCTCGGTAGGTCGCACGTTCAGCGGCTTGCCGTTATCACCCTTGAGGCTTTGCATGGAAGCGCGCATGTCTGCGTAGGCCTGTTTGTCCAGCGTGTTCTTGGAGGCGTGGGCCAGCTGCCACAGGCCAAAGCCAACGTTGCTACGGCCATCGGCACCCCAGATGAATTTGTTCTGGTTGAAGACGTTGTCGTCCGTCAGGCTGGTTTTGGACACAAAGGCGTATTCGCGACGCTTTTGAAAGATCAGGGGCTTGATCACCTTGGTGGTGTCCATCAGGAACCAAGCATCGCCCGATCCCCCCTGGAAGTTGCTGACACTTGCCTGTTTGCCTGGCATGCCCACGGGGTGGTCGGTATCGAAGAAATACTGGCCGTCGTAGCAAGCCTGGCTAAAACCGTTTTTCAGCAATTCAAAGACCAGCTCGTCGGGGTGAGTCGCGGCATCCTGGCCCAGTTGCTCAAAGACCGGCTTGTAGACGCCGTACTGGTCGTCTTCAATCTCGTCACGGTCGACGCCTACCGTGTTCTCGAAGGTCTTGTTCTTGATGCTGTAGTCATGTGCGAGCAGGTTTTGTACCTGGCGCTCGCCCAGCCACTCGCGGAACTTGGTGATCTTGCCCAGCCAGCCGTACTTCTGCTCGCTTGTGCTGCTGGGGACCATGGTGGCGATGCCGCTCCACTGAGAGGAGGCCGTACCAAGGCCATTTTTGAACGCGGCGCTGAAGGCCTGGTTCAGGATCGAGAGGTTTGCGTGATTGATGATCATGGTGAGTGGTGCTTTCCAGAAAGGAGCGATCAGCGGAAGTCGACCCAGACGCCATCGGCATCCACGTCAAACACACGGCCAGCGCGGCTGCGGGTGCCGGTGCCGTCTGTCTTGGCCACGGTCTGGTCGTCCACGATGAAGCAGTCCTTGCCGATATCGGCCAAGGTGATGGCATCAGTGGCCGCGGAGTTGGCAAACTGACTGGGGCGCACGCTCACGCGCACTCGAATGGCTCCGGCTGCGCCTCCCGTGTTGTCAGCGCGGGCCTCAGCACAACCGCAACCAACCAGACCCAGAGCTGTGGAGCCTGGAACGGCAAAGCCTGCTGCGTTGATGGCCACCAGCGAACCGCCAAAAATGCGTGCATTGGCAGCGACAGGCGGTTCTTTCTGGTCGCCATTGCGGGTCAGCGTGTTGCGGTCTTGAATAAGTGCGGTCATAACTTGCTCGCTTGAAGGGGTTGAACCGGGTCAGGTCAGGCTGCGCCGCCTGCCTTGTATTGCTCGGGCGTCAGGCCCATGGCCGAGCACACGGCTTGCTCGGAAGTGCTGAGCTGCGCATCACCCTTGGCTGTGCCAGTGGGCGGCAGGCCACCGGTCTGGGTGCCCGTCAAGGCTGCAATGGGCTGGGCCTTTTCCAGATAGGACGTCAGCGCGGCCATGTCTTTCTTGCCCAGATCACGCGCCCAAGGCTCCATGGCAGCCATCAAGCGGCCATCGGCCAGTGCGGGCTGGATCAGCTTGTCGACCTGGTCAGCTTGCTGCTGAGCCGTCAGCGCAGCCAACTGGGTTTGCATGGCCGTCACGGTCTCGACCGGTACAAACTTGGCGGGGTCAGGTGCCTTGGTGGTGAGCGCGCTGCAGGCGGCCGTGACGGCGGTGGCACCGTCTTCGGCCTTCAAAGCCAGCGCAGTGCGGGCCGCCTCGGCGGTGTCCTTGTGGGCTTGTACGGCCGTCAATGCGGCTTGCTCGGTGGTGGTTTCGGGCAGGCCGAGAGTGGCCAGCAATGCTTTGAGCAGTGGGTTCATGGGGTCCTCGGTGGGATGAGATGGCGGGGTGGAAAACTGCGCCGATGCGGCGGCCTGCATGGTGTTGAGCGCCTGCATGCCGTGAATAGCCGGGTTGTTGGTGAGCGCGCCCATGGTCACTTTGAGCACTTCGCCCGTCTCAGCCGAGTACAGGAAAACGGGGCTGAAGTAGCGGTACTCACCAGAGGCAATGGCTTGCAGGGCGCGGGCAGTCAGCTCGACCTCGGCAAACAGACCAGAGCCTTCGGCCCAGCGCAGCCCATGAATCCAGCCCGCAGCAGGCGCTGGCTGGCCGTTTGCTTCCTTGTGCAGGGTCTGGTGCTCGTAGTCGATGACGGGGGGCTGAGCCGCGTCGAATCGGCCAATGACCTGGGTGGCGATGGCTGCATTGATGCGCCAGGCCGGCACATCCATGACGCGGCCGTCGCTGGGCGTGAAGTCCTGGCCTGGTGTCAGCTGTATCCAGTAGCGGCCATTGGCATTGGCCTGCTGGGCGTTGATGTCACCCAGCGTGAAGCTGCAGGCAGCGACCGCTGCTTTTCTGATCAGCGCGGCACCGCTCAGGATGGCAAGGCGAATGGGTTTGGAAGGCATGCCCGCCATGGTCGGCGGGCGGGACTGCGCGGTCTTTTGGCCGAGGGCACAAGATACGCCCTGCGCTGTGGCTAGGTTGGCTTATTGGCCGGTTAGCCAGTCCATGATTCGCAGGCGGATCTGTTCCTGGTCGCCCGCATTGACGCCGAGGTAGGGGCGCGCTGGCATGTTGACCTGGTGCGCCCCGATGCTGACCTGCAAGGAGCGCTTGGCCTTTTTCTTCTTCACGAACAGGTGCTTGGCCTTGCCCGCGCCAAAGTGGACCGTTGCCTGGCGCGCTGGCTGCTGGATGGTGCCACCGAACTGGTGAATCGCGCCATATTTTGCGTTGGTGCCTACGCGCACGGCATCGTCCCCGTCCGGCTGCCAGTGGATCTGGCCCCGCAAGTAACCGCCCAGGGTCAGGATTTTGTCCTTGTTCTGCTTTTTGCGGCGCTGGTAGCGCGGCTGCAGAGGCTTCCAGGCAGTACCGTCAGGGCCAGCCTGGGTCTCGAAGCGGTTGCGGGTGCTGTCCTGCAAGTACTCGCCTATGCGCGCCAGCAACGGCGCAGTGTTGCCCATGGCTTCATCCATGCGTGCCAGTACATCAGGCCCTGTGATGACCGTATCAATGGTGAGATTTGCCCCTGCCATGTTTTGCGCTCCTGTGCTTAAAATGTCATCAACTCATCGGGGGAGAAGACTGCGCCAAGCCAACCGACCCTACCCCCGGAGGACCCCAGCATGTGTGCGCCGTGCTGGGGTTTTTTTTATTCCTCTCGGGAGTACAGGCGGGTTCCGACCCGCCAGTCCTGACTGCTCTGGGCGGCACCTTGAAACGTCGTTACGCCGGCCCAACCATCGGAGCCCAGCTCAAAGACGGCCAATGTGGGCACCTCTTGCCCCTCGACGGCAAAGCGGGCGATATAGCGGCGACGGATCACAGCCTTGCCCAGGGCATAGAGCCACTCCAGACGCACCCAGATTTCATCGGGCTCCAGCAAGGCCCTGGCTAGCAGCGGTATGAACACCTCGCGGCCCAGTTTCTGCACCTTCCAGTCGCCCTGGGCCGTCTGAAACAGTTCCTTGCCTACGACCAGGCGCTCGCCAATCGCATCGCGCACGATGCTGGGCTGCTCAAGGCTGGCCCCCAGCGGCTCCAGAAAGGCCTTCACATACTCCTCGGGCGGCAGGCCCTTGGGCAGCAGCAGATCGCTGGGCACCGGGCGCGGCGGCGGCAGGGCTGTCTGCGGCTGCAGATTGGGCAGGCCATGGCCACCGGCGCTGCCTGGCACTGGCGGATCAGGGCGCTCAGGCGGGATGGCGCTGCGCAGGCGTGCACTGCCGGGTGCGTACTCAAAGCCAGGGTCTATGCCCTCGGGCACGCTGACGGTGCGCGGCCCATTGGGGCTGCGCTGGCCAATCAGATGCTCGGCCCATTTGATCTCAGGCGTGGGGTCTGGCCCCTGCTTGCCCAGCCGCAGCAGGTCGCGCTGCCACAGACCCTTGACCTTGCACTGGCAGCCCCAGCCGTTGGGCGGGAAGTAGAGCTTCCACCAAGGGTTGTCACGCTCCAGCACCAATCCGTCAAAGGCCACATGCTGGGCTCGCGGGTGCTCTACCCAGTCGCTATGCTCGTATTGCCAGTACGGCGCGTGCTGCAGCTGCTCCCAACGGCCGGCAGCAAAGCTGGTGGCCAGGTTGGTCTCG
This sequence comes from Comamonas sp. wu1-DMT, assembly GCF_040187805.1. Taxonomy (NCBI): domain Bacteria; kingdom Pseudomonadati; phylum Pseudomonadota; class Betaproteobacteria; order Burkholderiales; family Comamonadaceae; genus Comamonas; species Comamonas sp. wu1-DMT. Next base: position 294,037 of record NZ_JBANEM010000001.1, on the reverse strand, counting down.
TAGATGACCTTGCTGCGCCAGTTGCGGCCGCCGTTGTAGTCCCAGCCATGCTTGGCCACGATGCGGTCGAAGTCCTTGCGGAAGTCTTCCAGCGTGCTGCCTCCAGTGATGGCCTTGTCCACCGCTGCCCGGAAGTCCGAGACGATGGCGTCTCTATTGGCCCCGGCCACCACAAACGCCCAGTCATGCTCCTGGGTGTAGATGTCCGTCCAGCTGGTCGTGGGCAGATTGAGCTTGCGCCGGAAAAACTCGGCCTGCTCCTTGAAGGGCAGAGAGCCATAAGCCGCATCAGCCATTCACGGCTCCAGCCTCCTGAAGCACTTCCGTGCGCCCAGCCAGTTGCGCGGCTGCCAAGGCTTCGGCCATTGCCTGGGCGTACTGGTCCAGGGTCATGCCGGGGATGAGCCGCTCCAGGCCGTCGCGGATCTCGTCGAGGCTGGTCGCAGACTCCACCAGTTTGCGAATTTGCGCAAACCAGGGACCTGTGGCTTTTTCGAGCTGGCTGGCCAGTTGCGGCTGCATGGCCTGGGCTGGCGTTGGGTCTGGGTAGTTGATGCGGCGGGCAGTCAGCGCGGCCGTCCCCGTGGGCACGTCCTGGACTTGGGGCGTCATGCCCAGCACGGCCTGGCCAGGCTGGGGCATGGGGATACCCAGCTTTTGATTGGCCCATTCCTGGGGAATCTGAACGTTAATACCCACCAATTTGGGCAACGCATCTGCCAACACCTTTATGTCCTCTGTCTCGCCCGTGATCAGCCCGAAGCGTGGGCAGCGCTTGATGCCATCGAGTGCCAGGCCGTTCATGGCCGCAATGGCATAGACCAGGTCGCGGGTGATCGTGGCGTTGAGCTGGCGGATATCTCCGTCACGCAGGTCCTTGCGCACTTCGTTGTGCACATTGCCCAAGGCATTGGTGCTGGCCGCGCCATCTGCGCCGCTGGTCAGCGTGCCGCCCAGGATGACCTTGGACTGGTTGCGCTCGCACCAGCTGATCATCAGCTCAAAGGCCTTGGGGTCGCCGGTGGCAGCGTCCTTGAAGTCAATCAGCATGCCCTCGGGGATGATCCCGGCCGCATTGTGGCCAATGCCCACCAGGGCACGCAGCAGCGTGGCCTTCTCGCGCTCGCTGGCGTTGGGCGGGTACTTGCCCAGGCGCACGGGGATACCGTAGATCTCCAGAAACTCGGCCAGGTCGCCCACGCTGTAGTTCTTGAAGAGGTAGGTCCAGACCAGCTGGCGAAACAGCGCAGTGCGTTCCAGATAGCCGCTTTTGGCCTTGTGGATGTGGGTGATCCAGTTGCCTGGACGTAGCACCTCACCCTGGATGCCGTCGGCATCCGTGGTGTTGCTGCGCAGGCGCAGCTCCTGACGGTAGCCCCGGTGCAGCTGAAACCAGCTTTGCGGCCGGTGAGTCACAGTCTTGGGCAGCCAGAAGCCATCGGTGCGGTGCCATTCCATTTCAAGGCATGCAAAGCCTTTTCCGATGGCATCGGTCGCATCAAAGATTACGTCCTCAAAGTCGGGGATGGACTGCACCAGCTCGCCCAACTGCTCGGCGTTGCGCTTTTCCAGGGCGCTGGCGTTGTCGGGTGCGGTGATCTCCCAGTCCAGAATCAGTGCGCGGCGGCGCTTGCCCATTTCGCTGGCAATGTGCCCGTCCTTTTCTTCCATGTCCTCAAACAGGTCGAACTGGGCTGTGAGGTCGCCTTGCTCTGCCGCGTCCAGGATGGTGGCCAGCTTGGAGGGCGTGAGGCCACGGGTCGGGTGGGTCTGCAGTTCGCGCTGCAAATGGCCCAGCTGGGAAGTCTGCGGTTTGTCCACGCTGGCCAGGTCGATGGGCTGGCCGTCAGCGCCCAGAATCATGCTTTTTGCCATGTCGGCACCTCGCTTTGTGTTTTGCAGTTGGGCGTATGCAGCTCGCCTCCGGCGGGAAGCCGTTTAGGCGCGTTTACAAGGCACCGGATGCAGCAAACCGGGGGCATTGCATGTCCACCGGCTAAAAATCGCTTAAATCGCTGTTTTCGGGCTTGGTGGTTTTGCATCACCAGCCCTCGTGTTCGGGAATGTGGAAGTCGTCGTCTTGACGGTCCGGGTTGGCTCGGTTGTCAAAGCCTCTGGTATGGCCTGGCACCTCTGTGTAGCCAATAGGGGCGATTTGCAGCTTGGCGGCCGCATGGGCGTACACACAGGCCATGGCCCGGTCGCCATGGCTGTCGCCATCTGTCTTGCCCTCCGGGATACGCGCCACGCCGCGCACCAGCTTGAAGGCGCGGTGGTCCTGCAGCAGACCGTCGTGCTTTGGCAGTGTGATGGTGCCGTCTTCAAACGCGGCCTTGTAGCCGGGCATGTTGTCGCGGTACCAGGCCTCGGTGGGCATCAGCTTCAAGACAATCGAACCGTACTTATCCTCAGCTGCTTCACCGATAAAGCTGCCATTGCCTCGGCTGTCGATGACGATTCCCGATTTGCGTGGCAGCACATCGCAGATGGCGAACAACACCTGCAGCTGCTGGTTGTAAGGCACGTTCTTGAGCTCAACCAGGAACGGGACACGCTCATGCAGATTGCTGGCCACCTCGACGGGCGCGATCACCGATAAGTCGCCCGACCGCGCAAAGTCCATGCCCAGCGCATGGCGCAGCTCGGGATTCAGGCGCTTGAGCAGTGGTTTCAGCTCGGTGTCTATCCACTCCTGCATCAGCACCTGGCGTACCCCAGGGCTGGACTGGTTGAAGTCCTTGGTGCCTGTGAAACGGATCACCGGAGCCTCGACCATGCGGGCCTCAACCTGGACACGAGTCAGCCATGCACCGCCGCCCTGGGCTGGCACGCAGAACAGTTCCTCATCCTGGTTGGGGCGATATCGCGCAATGATCTCTTCGCGCCAGGTGGCCTCGCCCTCGGCCGTCCAGGGCTTCTTGTTGACTGCGCAAATCTTGCGATACAGGCCATCTCGCAAAGCATCATCAAAGTCCACGCGATGCAGGCTGTAGGGGTAACGGCCTGCGCGCACATCGTTGATCAGCTCATTGAACGGGTTGTCCTCGCCGTTGTGGGTGCTGATGATGCGAATCTGTCCGCCCCACATCGTCATGGCCATGGCGGCTTTGAGCAGCTCCTTGATATCGTCCACAAACGCGGCTTCGTCAATCACCAGGCGCTCACCGGGACGGCCCTTGGAGCGCAAGTTGCGTGGGTTGCTGGTGAAGGCTTGAATCTTGTGGCCGCTGTCGAAGTTGATGGCGTAGGAGAGGATTTGCTTGTCTTCCTCCTCGATCACAGACTCTTCAATCTGGCTAGCCGCCGCATTGAAGGCCTTGGCCCAGCTCGCGCAGTCCTGGATGAACCCCTGAGTCATCTCCTTGTTGTAGGAGATGTAGTAGACGTTGGCCCCTTCAGCACTGGCCGCATAGAGCACATCGTCGGCCGCCTCGGAGTAGCTCAGACCGATACGACGTGACTTCTCCATGATCTTGACCGGGGACTGGTCCTCCACCCACTTGACCTGGTAGGCCATGAAGATGGCCTCGCTCAGTTCCGTGGGCTCGGGAGCTTGCAGCTCAGCGGGTGCCTGGGTCATTACATGGCCCCCTTGATGGCGGCGCGCAGCGCGGCCACGCCACCGGCAGACAGGCCTTGAGCTTTGGCCGTAGTCGCGGCTGTAGCGGCAGCGTCTTCCAGCGCACGCTTTCGGGCCTCGGCTTCCACCTTGGCCTGGAACTGCTTGAGATTGACGCTGGAGCGGGTCAGCGTGGCAATGTTCTTGGCGGCTTTGGACAGTAGCTCAACACGCTCGGCAGGATCGGCTTCAGGGTCGTCGGCTTCCTGCAGCAGCAGGATGGCGTCAAACAGCTCCGTCTGGACCATGGCTGTCAACGCCTCGGAGCGAGCGTCTTTATCGTCGCCGGTGTGGGCCTGAATGAGGCGCGCAGCCTCCGTACTGGCACGGATGGCGGATAGTCGGCGGTCCAGCTTGGCACCATAGCGATGCAAGGCCGAGCGGCTGGGCAACTCACCGGCCGAGGCTTCCGCAGGAAAGCGCTGCTGCAGATCTGCAATCAGCTCGTCCAGCGTCTGGCTGCCTGTAGCCAGCATGGCCTGGATATAGGCCTTGACCTCCGGCGTCATGCGGTCGATGGAGCTTTTACGGCCCATAGCTCAGCCTGCCCAGTATTTGGCGGGGCGGGCAATACCCGGCTCGCAATCAATCGTGTATTCGGCAATGTCCACACCAAAGCGGGTGAGCTCGGCGTACCACGGGCCGCTGGGGGACTTGGTGATCTTGACCAGCTCCCGGTCCTCCAGATAGTCCAGCTCGCGGCGCATCTCCAGCGCCGTGGCGTCTGGGTAGATGGACTGGGCCACGGCCAGAATGGGCGACTCTTGCGCGCCCATGGGGCGGGCGTTGTTCAGGGTGAGCAGGATCAGCCAGCGCAGGGATTCGCGGCGGATTTTGGCTTGGTCAATTTGCATGATTCCCTCCAATGCTTGCAACTCTGAGTTGGGCTGTTTCGAGCTTGGAGGCCAGTGCGTCCAGCTTGGCTTCAATGACGCTCTGGCCTCGGATGTAGTCCTCGCGACGCACGTAGTTCAGCGGCATATCGGCCTTGAGCTGGCCTAGTTCGCGCTCAATGCGCTGCCACTGGCTGGCCTCTTCCTTGTTGGCCTTTTCCATAGCGTCCAAGCGGCCCAGCACCTGTAGATGCGTTGCGTCTTGGTGCTTCTGGGCCTGGGCTACACCGAATTTCATGACGGCCACCAGCACGCCCAAGCCCGAGCCCAACAAGCCCACCAACTGCCAGAAATCAATCGTCAGGCTCACAGTGCCCGTCCTTTCTTGCGCTCTTGCGCGCTTTCACACTTCACACAGCGCTGGCAACCAGGCACAGCCTTGCGTCGGGCTTCAGGTATCAGTGCCCCGCAGGCGCACTTGGCAGCTGAGTCGGCCTCCGTCTTACCCGCAAGGCCTGCGCGGCGCGTCTGCTCGCGCAGCGCGTCCTCTCGCAACTGCAGCTCACGGGCCTGGGCACGGTCAAAGAAGTCGGTCAATCTGCGGCTCCTGCGCTGGGCTGCAGGGGCTGTCCTGCATGGCAGACGCTGACTGCGAACTGCTGCAGTCCTGCGACCTGGTCTCGGAGCTGGTCAGCTTCTGCAGCCAGGTCGACATACGCTTCTGCGCTTTCTCCGAATAGCTCTCGGGCGGTGGCGGCTTCGCCAGCGCAGGCGGCAAGGCCGGCATCTCCAGTTGGGTAGGGATTGGCGCGGGATTTGAGACGGGCAAGCTCTGCGCGCAGGCTGCGCAAAGAAGCGGCAGCAGAGTCAGCAGCAGCCTGGCTGGCCGCCGCGCGTTGGGTGTTGTCATGGGCGACTTTCTCGGCATTGCGTTGGCGCAGGGTGTTGCCTGCAGCGGTGACCTGGCTCCGCAGGCGTTCCTGGTCGTCCCAGGCCTTTTGCACGCGACCTGCGCCCTGGGCATCACCTTGGGCGATCAAATGGTCCTGGTACAGGCCGAAGCCCCAGTAAGCTGCGGCAACCGCCAGGGCCACCAGCAGATAGCGCGCTGCGGGCTTCATAGGCCAGGCCCCCAGCTCAGATAGCGCGGCTGCAGCTCGACCAGGATGCGCTGGGGGTAGCCGAGGTTTTCACGGCAATGGACGGCCGCGCGGCGGGCTTTGCCGCAGGCCGCATCCACTTGCTGCCGTGTGGGCCGAGCGGCCCCGGAAACCGCTGCTTCACGTTGCCAGTGGCCAAGCCCGCCGTTGTAGCCGCGCAGGGCCACCCACATGCGGTCGTATGCGTTGTAGTGAGTGGGCGTGCGGTCGTAGAGGTATTTGTCATAACCGACCAGGGCGCGCAAGGCCCAGGTGGTGTTGTGAGGCTGGCAGTCGGCCGGAGACAGCTTGTTCAGCTCACACCACCAGGAGGCAGTGGCAGGCATGAACTGGGCGAGACCTCGGGCACCGACGCGGCTGACGGCCTCTGGCTTCCAGGCGGACTCCTGTTGCACCTGTGCGGCAAAGACGGCCACCGGGGCACCCAAGCCCCAGATGGAGTTGGCAGTGCGCACCAGCAATGCCCTATGCGGCTGGGCAGCTGCTGGCACCTGGGCCTGGGCGCTGTGGCAGTAGCTCAGTGCTGCCGAGACTACGGCCACGCCCACCAGGATGGCGGCGCGAATATGGCGGCTGCGCATGGCTCAACCGCCCAGGCTGATAGCGAGAATGGCGGCAGACATGATGAGCGCACGGCGCAGCATGCAGCCCAGCATGAAGTAAACCCGCGTCGGGTCGATGGGGCCGCACAAGCCCTCGGCAATGCAGCTGATGGGAATCTCGCGCCCATCGTCAGTCTTCACAAAGCCTTGCGCTGATTCTTCCTCGGTCAGATCCAGTTCGTAGTCCGCATCCAGGTCGCGCAAGGCAGACACCTGGGGGCGCGCATAGGGAAAGACGGCACGGTCAATCCAGTAGCCAGCCAGGGCGGCCAGGGAGATCAGATTGAGCTTGTAGAGGCTGACCGGCAGTTGCTGCGGCGCGATCAGAAAGACGGCCAGCGAGAGGACCAGGGCAATCAGCCACCAGCTGGTCATGCGCGGCAGCTTGGATTGGCGAAGGCTTTGGGCAGAAGTGGATGACATGAACGTCCTCGGTGTGAACTTTCGGGTTTGAAAGCCCACACTCTGGACGTCAGAGTGGGATTGGTCTTTTGGCCGAGGGCACTATGGGGCGCTGCCGAACTTGGCCCGATGCTGCTCGGTCAAGCCGTTGCAAGTCTGCGCAACGAACTGTTTGGTCTGTTCGTCCAGCGCCGGGTTCTTGTGATCCCTCCAGCACAGATCAATTGCCGCGCGGCTCTCGGACTGACCATCAGAGGGAAGCCTGCTGGCAACGATGAAAAATAACGCCACCAACAGCGCCAAGCTGGCCACCCCGTATTTGAGCCATGCAATCGCTTTGCTTTTGGGCTTCGCATTGGCGATAGCGCCACCTTGCTGCCGCACGCGCTCGGTCATGTAGAGCGCTTTGGCCTTGGCTTCATCACCTTCAGCCTGAGCAAAGCATCTGGCCCATAAGCCTTTGTTCCGCGCGTTGGCATCGTCTGCTTCGCGCTCAGCGTTCAGCCACAGGGCGTCTGAATTCCCCATTTCTTTCTCCTGGACGTTGTTAGCCAACTCTCATGCTGGGGCGAGCCTTGGCCTCGTTTTCAAGGCAAGTTTCTACCCAGCGCCTGGTGCGCTTGCACTGCAGATCGTCCAAGCTCTTGACGTGGATTGTCTTGAAGTGTTTTTGCATGAAGGCCTCAGCACACTCTCTGGCCTCGGTACTCAAACGCATGATGCGTAGTACCTCAAGCTGTTCGGCTGTTGCCGCCCTTTTTTCTGTGGCTGCCAAAGGGGCATCCATCAGTGGGGCAGGCCCGGTCTCGTTGGCGGCCGGTGTTGCGGGCGAATCAGATGCCATCACGTAGAACGTGTTGTAGATCGTCTGATTCATGGTTTTCTGACTGTGTGTCAGGTCACCTCCAACGCTTCCTACCTGGACGCTGCCGTCGCCCACATCCTGCATCTTTTGCTTGGGCATCAGTTTGCTGAGCCACTGCATCAACTCCCTCAATTTCACCCTGTCTCCCTTTCAGTCGTCGCTGTTCGGCTACTTGGCTCTTTTCTTATCGGATTTTGGAATCGGGTTGTAGTCGCCACCGACATGGCCTATTTGCACAGAGCCGGAGCCCGTGTGCTGCATCACTTGGCCACCGCCAGATGAGCCCCCTTGCAAGGCCCCAATTGCGGCAGCCTTAACCGCCAGAGGGGCAGCGCGAAAGAGCTTCAGCAGCTCAAGTTCGTCTGGCGTGAGCGCGTCGGTACTGGCCGTCTGGGCACCGGTCACGACATAGCCGACGTCTACCCCAACACGCGCCCATACGGCCAATGCCTTGGCATTCGGGTAAGCGGTCTCTTTTTCCCAGGAAGCCTGGGAGCTTTTAGATGCCTCCGTCATCGCCGCAAAAGCCGGTTGGGAGAAGCCCAAGCGCTCGCGCTCTTCCTTCAGGCGTTCACCTATTCCAGTTTTCTGATTCATTTACCTTTGATAGATCAGAATTCTGAGCTATCATCCGTTCACACAAGTTCAAACAAACGCGCACTAGCGCCAACTAGTACGCACAAACCGGGATGCAACATGCCAATCAAAAAACGCTCTGAGGTCCGCGCTGAGTTCGCCCGCCTGGGACTGTCGTACTCGGCCTGGGCTACGCACCACGGCTACAACGTGAACCTCGTAATCGCCATCCTCAACGATGACGACGAGAACCCAGCACGTAAGTGCGGCCGTGGAGCCTCGCACAACATCGCTGTGCAGCTGCGCCTCAAAGATGGCGAAGTGCAGCAAGTTGCTACGCCTCGTATGCCTGTGTTTGCTTGATTGGCTGTTATGTCGCAACAAGATATTACAGGCAAATCTCAGGCTGATCGGGCCTTGGCCGGTAGAGGAATCGTGCTCTATCGCCTCAGCGATGCGTGGCAGGGCTACTGCCAGGCAATCAAAGTGCAGGTTTCAGACGTGGAGGTACTGGCTGCCCAGGGTGAAATTCTGGAGGCGTTTCCCCTTCTATCAAAGCGCCTAGCTGGCATAGATAGACGTGCCACTGCTGTTGTACGACCCGCAAGCGCTCCTTTTGTTCGTCTGGTGCCAGTTGCCACATCTGGTCCAAGCGCTGAGCTGTCGCCAGCAACGCAGGACGCGGCAGCTGCCTTGTCATCTCAGTCAACAGCCAATGGTGTGCCCACAGCTGGTCTTGCAAGGGCAGCAGGCGGTCTTGCACTGCGCGGTCAATCAGTTTCTGCATCAAAGACAGGTCGGCGTTTTCGGCCATTGGTTCGCTCCAGGTTTTCTCTGGTCTCCAGTGTCCGTGCGTCGCGCATTTCCATGCAGTTTTTTGTTTTGAAGCAAGTCTGTGGAGGTACTTCAAATGCCGCCTCGTAATTGGAAACGCTTTCGCGCCAACAACTTGCGGGATGCCATGCGTGCCTGCAAGGACTATGCGCAGGAAAAGCACCAGCTGTCTGTGGCCCGCATTGCAGAACTGATGGGCGATGTGACAGAGGACTCTCTGTACGGCTGGCTGAGCAAGGGCCGCATGCCCGTGGCGTTGGTGCCTACCTTTGAGTTGGTGTGCGGCGCGCACTTTGTGAGCGACTGGCTGGCTGCTTCGGCAGGCCGCATGGTGATTGCGATGCCCAAGGGTCGCAAGCCCAGCGAGGCCGAACTGCACCAGATCACCGAGGACTGCTCCACCGCCATGCGCAAGCTGGCGGCGTTCTACGCCGACCCCACCAAGGCCGATACGGCCGAGCTGATGGAGCTGCTGCAGAGGCACCTGGAGCAAGTTGCTTTTCAACACCGCAACGTGGGCCAGTACATCGCGCCCGAACTGGAGTTCTGACCATGGAAAAAGACATCTTTGACCAGATTGCCAGTGGCAAGGCCCCCACTGTGGCAACTGAGCTGGCCCCCGCGCCAGTGCCGCAGGCTCAAGTCGCCAGCCGTGAAGCGCAGCTGATCGGGTACGCACTGAGCCGCCATGTGCCCGCCATGCAGCGCGGCTTTGAAGTCCTCACCTCCTACGGCCCTTGGCGCGTAGATGGTGAGCTGGCTCTGCTGATGGCCGAACTGATGCGACAGCACCTGATGAATCAGCTTGCCACTGTGGAGGCTCGCCAATGAGCACCGCACAAACCACAACTAAGAGCGCTCAGCCCGTCTTGGCCGTGATGGAGGCCCTGTGTGGTTTTGCGATGACAGGGGCCACCAACAAGGACCTGGCCGAAGCCTGCAAAACCACGGCGGTGGTGGTTACCCGCGCCACTCAGACGCTGATAGTCCACGGGTGGTGCCGCAAGAGCGAGGAAACAGGGCGCTTTTACCCCACACCGCAGTTCACGCGGCTGACTTTTCGGGTGCTGGATGACTGCCAGCGCCATGAGCAGCGCATGGCCGATGCACGCCATTCCTTGACGGGACAGTGAGCCGCCATGCCGACCACGACATGCACGGTGGCCTTTTACCCACCTGGCAATAGCCACAACCGAATCCTGGTCCCCGAAGTGGAGCTAGGCCCAGACGGAAGCCTGGAGCACGCCAAGGCCTACGCCCAGGACGCCATCACCGCCCTGGCAGCCCTGCCGCAAAGCCAATGGCGCATGAAGGTGATCCAGACCAGCCAGGTGCAGGACACAGACCCCATTACCGACAACAAAAGGACAGACACATGAGCCGCAAGACAAGCCAAACCACAGCCCCTACCGATCTGGTAGACATTTCTCCCGCCGCCACGGCGCGTATTGAAGCCGTGCAGGACTCCCTTGCAGTGCAGGCCATGGAGGCCTCGGCCAACGCCAAGGCCGTCGCAGTAGAAATGGGCTATGAAGGGACATTGTCCGTGGGCGCTCTGGAAGATGAAATCCGCTTTTACCAGCGCCGTACGGTGGAGGCCATCCTTGAGACGGGCAAGCGTCTGCGGGTACTCCAAGAGCTAACTCCTCGCGGCGAATTCGATGATCGGATTGAAATGCTGGGATTCACCCGCAGGACGGCCTACCGTTTCATGCAGGTCGCATCTAAGACGGCGAAAAGTGCCAATTTGGCACTTTTGAGCACCCAGGTTAAGAACGCCTCTGCGTTTCTTGAGCTTGTCACCCACGATGACGACGCGCTGGAGTCCCTCAAGGACATGGACGACATCGACCGCATGAGTGCCAGCGAGCTGCGCTCGACTTTGCGCCAGGCCAAGGAAGACAACAAGTTCCTAGCAGAGAAGCGTGACAAGGAGCAGCAACGTGCCGACAACGCCGAAAAAGCCCTGAAGTCTGGCGGCCCCAAAGCCCGCAGCCTGGAGGCTCGTGTAGCCGACTTCAGCAAGGAGGTGGATACGGAACAGGACGCGGCTACGAACGCGCTGCTGGCGATGGATCAGCAGGTCAAGGCCCTGGATACCTGGTACCTGGAGTATGCCGCCCAGCAGCCAGGCTATGAGCCCGGCGACCGAGTAGACATGCCTGTGGAAGTGCTCGCTCTGGTGCAAAAGCTGTGCGGCAATGTGAACCGCATTGCTGCCAGCGTCGGCGGTCTGCAGCATCTGATTGGCAACACCTTCGGTCACGAACTGGAGGCCGTCACCATCCACGAGATGAAGACCACCGCCACGGCGGAGGCCGAGTAAGCCATGGAGGACTACGACATGGCATCACTCGCACCGGCGACTTGCGATTACATCCGCGATCTGGCCCGCAAGCTGGGTGCGGCACCGCACAAAGCCCGAGGACCACTGATTGACGGCGCAGCCGAATTTCTGGGCATGAGCAAGCAGACCATTTACCGCCATCTGAAGGCGGTGGCGGGCTGGGAGAGCGGGCGCAAATGCCGCGCCGACAAGGGCAGCACCAGCGTGAACAGCGATGCGCTGCTGACCCTGGCCACGATGCAGCGCGAAAGCGTGCGCGACAACGGTAAGCAGACCATGCACACGCCCGTGGCACGCAGCGTGCTGGAGGCCAACGGCTTGCCAGTTGGTGTGAGCAATGCCCACCTGAACCGCCTGATGCGCGACCGCGGCCTGAATGTGGAGACCCAGGTGGCGGCTTCGCCAGCGCAAAAGCTGCGTTACCCGCACCCGAACCACACGCACCAGGTGGACCCCAGCCTGTGCCTGGTGTACTACCTGAACGGCCGCCAATACATCATGGAAGACCGCGAGTTCTATAAGAACAAGCTGGAGAACTATGCCAAGGTGAAGTTCAAGGTGTTTCGCTACGCCATGTGGGATGGTGCGAGCGGCTCCATCCAGCCCTGGTACACGGAAGCCGCAGGCGAGAGCCAGGCCAGCCTGTTCAACTTTCTGATGCATGCCTGGAGCAAGCAGGACGGGCGTCTGTTTCATGGCGTGCCCAAGGTGCTGATCTGGGACAAGGGCAGCGCCAACCAGAGCCACGCCATCCGCAACCTGCTCAAGAGCCTGGAGGTGGAGGCCATTACCCACGAGGCTGGCAACAGCCGCGCCAAGGGCGGCGTGGAGAACGCCAACAACATCATTGAGACTCAGTTTGAGAGCCGCCTGCGCTTTGAGCCTGTGGACAGCATTGATGAGCTCAATGCCGCGGCCCTGGCCTGGAGCGAGGGCTACAACGCCAATCTGATCCCTGGCCAGGACACGCGCCTGCGCCGCGAGGGTTTGGCGATGCCCGTGGCCCGCTATGACCTTTGGCAGCGCATTCGCAGCGAAGAGCTGCGCCTGCTGCCCGATGTGGAGGTGTGCCGCGCCCTGATGGTGGGCAAGGAGGAGGAACGCAAGGTGGATGGTCACGAGAACATCACCTTCCGCCACCCCAAGGCCGACCGCACGCAGACCTATTGCCTCAAGGGCATGGACGGCGTGAATGTGGGCGACATGGTGAGCGTGCGCCCCTTGGTGTACGGCGAAGATGCCATCCAGGTGGAGCTGGCCCGCTTTGATGGTGAGCCTCTCATCTACCGCGTGGAGCCGGAGCGGGAATACGACGGCTACGGCAATCCGCTGTCTGCGGCTGTTCCTGGCGAAGGCTACAAGTCCCACACCCAGACTCCTGCGGAAGTCGCAGGCCAGGCCATGGACGAGCTGGCTTTCCCCGGCCAGGACGCTGACCAGGCACGCCAGAAGAAGGTGGTGCCCTTCGGCGGCGCGATCAAGTCGCACAGCTATCTCAAGGATGTGGAGCAGCCCAGCTATCTGCAGCGCCCCGGTGTTGAGATTGAAGCGCCGGCCCACGCCACACCAGCTGCGCCGCGAATGCTGGATTCCACCGTCGTGATGCTGCGGGTTCGCTCCGAGCTGGGACGCAACCTGACCGCCGAGGAAAACCAGTTCATGACCGCACGCTTTGCGGGCGGCGTACCGGAAGACCAGCTGGACGCACTGATCGACCAGTTCAAGAACCCACCCCAGGCCCAGGACTTTGCGGACATGCAGCCCCTGCGTGCTGCTGGCGGTCTGCGTGCTGTCTGAGGAGCCTATGAGCGACAACTACATGAAGCTGGCCCTGCACGGGATTCTGGTGCAGCTCAAGCAGTCACAGGCTGAGCTGGCGCGGCATTGCCGCGTCTCGCGGGCCACGATCAATTTGATCTGCAAGTTTGATCAATGGCCCAAGTCCGCAAAGACCAACCAGACCATGCTGCGGCCTCTGATTGAAGAGTTCCTGCGCTGCCACGGTGCCACCGATGAGCAAGTGCTCGGGGCCTTTGAACCACTTTTCGAGGGGGCGCACCCGCTGTGTTCCAGCACAGCGTGTGCCCTTTATTCCCAAGGCCAGAAGGCCAAAAACCAAGAGGATGATATGAACGTACGTCACAGCCGCCTGACTTCTGAGACCCGCCAGCACTTTCGGATTCTAAAGGACCCGTTTGTGGACGAGCTGCGCTCCATCGCAGACGTGTTTGAGTCAGACGATATCCGCTATGTGCGTGCCGCTGTTCGTCAGACGGCACTGCACGGCGGCATGCTCGCCCTGGTGGCCGAATCCGGCGCGGGCAAGAGCACCATTCGCAAGGATCTGATCGAGTGGATCAAGACTACAGGCGAACGTATTGAGGTGATTGAGCCCTATGTGGTGGCCACCAGTGCAGCTTCCAAGGCTGGCCGTTTGCTGGTTGCCGCAGACATCGTCGGCGCGGTGATTCGCAGCCTGGCACCCAACAAGCCTGTGCGCTCGTCGCTGGAGGCCCGTACCCACCAGATGCACCAGATGCTCAAGGAAGGGGCCAGCGATGGACGCAAGCATGTGGTGGTCATTGAGGAAGCCCATGACCTGGCTATTCCGACGCTCAAGGCGCTCAAGCGCTTCTATGAGCAAGAGGATGGCTTCAAGAAACTGCTGTCCATCATCCTGGTGGGCCAGAACGAGCTGGCGGACAAGCTCAGCGAGAAGGACCCCGAGGTTCGCGAAGTGGTCCAGCGCTGCGAACTGATCACGCTACCGCCCCTGGATAACAACCTGGGCGCATACCTGCAGCACAAGTTCAAGCGCGTGGAGGCCGATATGGCCAACGTGCTGGAGACCGAGGCCATCGACGCCATCCGCGCCGTGCTGCGCCGCGATGAAACCCGCTCCTTCGGCGGCAAGCGCACCACCAAGAACGTTTCCAAGTGCCACCCCCTGGCCGTTAACAACCTGGTCACACGCGCCATGAATATGGCTGCGGGCATCAGTGCCAAGACGGTGAATGCGGCTCTGATCCATGCGGCATTCCAGGAGAGCGGCAATGCCTGAGCGCGTTAAGTCCGAGGCTGCGGCGCTTCGCCGTATGGCCGGCCATTCGCGCTTGTTCAGCATGGCTTGCGGTCGCAGTGGCTACGTGGAGTGCGCCACCTTCCGCTTGGCGGGGCGATTCATCAAGTTTCTGTGGATCAACGTCTATGACGCTGAGGGCAACGAGGTACTCAGCGCCTGCAAGGTTCGCCCACAGGCACGGTTCCGGCCCTGCCGATTTCTGCCCAGCAGCTGGGTCTTTGAGCAAGTAATGGCGGCAGAGGGCTATCGCCCTAACAGCTGGATTCGCGTTCAGTTTCCCGCCTTGAGTGGAGATCCCAATGCATAAAAAGGTCATTTCTCTGACTGCATACAAGGCCTTGCGCCTTGTCTGGATCAAGCGCCGCGCCCGGGTGCTGCAGCGCGCATTCAGCGCAGACCGGGCCACAGCCGTTCTTGAAGCCACTCAGGACTGGTATCGCTTCAACGGCAAGGCCTTGCCCAACCGCGCAATTCGTCGAGTTCAAGAGGAGGTATCTGCATGAAGCGCTATTTCTTTGAGCCTGGCGCAGTCCAGTGCTACCGCAAGCGCGGCCTGCGCGCACGCCTGGAGCGTGGCCTCCAAGCATTCAAGGGCTTGCTCCAGGCGGCTTTGGGCAGCCATCCGTCCGACTCCATCGGCCACTTTGTGTTGCTGGGCGCGATGGTGGTGGCCGCCGCCGCTTGCCTGGGTTCGCTGGCGGGCTATGTGCAGTTTGAGCTGGGAATGGGGGTGATCTGATGGCACTGAAGAAAAACCGCCTGAGCGAGGACAGCAAGCTTCTGCTGGACCACATCAAGGCTCACGGCCCGCAGAACCTCGCGCAGCTGCGCCCTGTGACGGGTGAACTAGAAAGCGACCTGGTCAAACGCCTGCGCAACCTGCGCACAGGCGGCTGGCTGGAGATTGTGGAGGGCGCACCAGAGCTGCGCTGGAACATCTGCAGCGTGGCCGCTCCACTGTTTGACCTGGGCCTGACACCAGGACGGACTGGCAAGGGCACGCCCAAGCTCATGGGCGACATGCCCGCACGCAGGCAGATCAATGTGATGGAGGGCAAATACGAGCCCAAGCCATTCACGCCTCCCCGTCAGGGGTCACTGGATTTCAGCGCAATCGCCAGCCGTGGCGTGCGCTGCTGATAAGCAATTAAGGAGCAACGACAAATGACTCAACAAAATATTCGTGAAGATATTTCTGCCGAGGCCGAGGTGCCCGCTGGGATGATGCGTGACGGTCAGGGGCGTCTCTGGCCTATGAGCCTGGTCAAGCCTATCGACCAGGCGCGTGATGCGCTGGTGCACGAGCTGGTGGCCATCGCCAAGGAAGAGAACCAGCGTCTGACACAGGCCAAGGCCAAGATCTTTGGCGACGTCGCGGCTTTCGTGGACCTGAGCGCCGAGCAGTATGGCGTCCACCGTGGTGGCAAAAAGGGCAACATCACGCTCTTTACCTTCGACGGCCGCTACAAGCTGCAGATCGCTACGTCCGAGTCCATCCGCTTTGATGAACGCCTGCACGCTGCCAAGGACCTGCTGGACCAGTGTGCAGCTGAGTGGACAGACGGCTCTCGCGATGAGGTCCGTATCGTGATCCAGGAGACGTTCCGTACTGACAAAGAGGGAAACCTTAGCGTGGGCCGCATCCTAGGTCTGCGCCGCTGGGATATCAAGGACCCACGCTGGAAAGAGGCCATGCGCGCCATTGGTGACTCCATCCAGGTGGTGGGCTCCAAGCAGTACGCCCGCTTTTATGAACGCGTCGGTGACACAGACCGCTATGCGCCCATTCCTTTGGACATGGTGGCTGTGTGATGAATCAAATCAATATCACCCCGGAGCACGTCGCCATGGAACGCGATGCTTTTGAGACCTTCTATGCGGCTTTGTGGAAGAAGCAGACCGACAAGACAGAAAGCATTGAGTTTCTGACCGGTGTAGTTCGCTCCATGCGCGATGGCGACCAGTACGAGCAAGGCAAGGACTACCTGAATTTTCTTTGGGAGGGCTGGCTTGGCCGAGCCACAGCGCAAGACCTTCTGAATGGTGCCTCTGGGAACAAGCCGCTGTTTGCGGTCCTCGCTCCATGTGGCCAGGGCGTGGTCTTGACCAACGAGACTGACGCGCGCTGGACAACAACGGGGAGAGGTACAGGTTCTGATGGTTTCGGCGTGCCCACCATTGGCGATGATTTTCGCCGTACCTACAAGGGCGAAAAGCTGCGCCTGGTCACAGTTCAAATTTTGGAGGAAGTGAAGGCATGAGCAATATCAAGACTTACACGGTGAAGGCATCCTGGTTTAACGATGCCGAGGTCACTCTCAAAGTGGATCACGACCTGCTGACACCAGACTTGGCCACTGAAATCAACACTTTCTGGTCCAACGCGGACAGCCGCTTGGCCGCAGAAAACGAGAACGTGGTGCGTGTCGTCATTCGCATGTTTGGCGCACGAGCCATTGCCCTGGCGATGGAGCAAGGTGGCTGGGACTTTTCCAACAGCTCCCCTGCAGCCGGACTTCGGACTGCGCAAGAGGTCATTGATGACTTTGGCGAAGGCTGGCCCAAGGCTGAGGAGCTGGGCATCTCGGTCATCCAGGTTGCTGCCGATAGTGTCGGCTTTGACGATGTTGAGCTGGAGGTTGCAGCATGAAGAGCATTGAATCTATCGCCAAAGCCGCCTACGAGGCCTTCCGCCACCGCCTGACGCCGGTTCCCGTCGTGACCTGGAATGAAATGGCAGAGCCTATACGCCAGGCCTGGATCGCCGCAGCGCAGACCATGGCCGACGAGATCCGCCAGGTGCATTGACGTCGGCTGCCACCACTCAAGCCCCCATGCAGCCGCTGAGCCATGGGGGCTTTTTCATACCCCAATGAAGTCAAAAATGGCAATGACAACACAAACCACATACCGCAACCGGCTCATCAAGCTGATTCAGGTTGCCCGCCGCGACCTGGGCCTGGACGAGCCCAACTATCGCGGCATCCTATTCGCCCAGGGCGGCAACGACTCCCTGGCGGCCATGTCCATCGACGGCATGCAGAAGGTGCTGGACTATCTCAAGGGACAAGGCTTCAAGGTGCGATCGACCAAAACCGATCGCAAGCAGGCCACGGGCCTGGACGCCAGCAAGGTGCGCGCCCTGTGGCTGTTCCTGCACGAGCTGGGAGCCGTGCAAGACCCATCAGAAGCGGCGTTGACGGCGTATGTGAAGCGCATGGTCAAGGTGGATGACGTGCAGTGGATGCGCAGCGGTCGCCGCGTTGAAACGGTGATTGAGTCCCTGAAAAAGTGGGCCATGCGCTACCTGCCTGCAGCCGTGGCCACACTCAAGGAGGAAGTGCGCGATAGGTATCACAAGGGGCTCCTGAGCGAGGCACAGACAGGCTGCGCTGCTCGCGGTTTTGAGCGCTCAACCCAAGGCGATGGGTTTGATGTGCAGTGGGAAGCATGGGAGAATCTACGCACTGCCGCAGGGCGTCCATTCCCCATCTGAAGACTCGATTTCAATGGCCACTCACGTCGACCGTGACTCCAACATGGCGATCCGCAGGAACCAGTTCCTAGCGGACCTGAGGGACGTGGCCAAGAAGCACCTGCAGGAGCATGTCTCCGGCCCAGCTGCCGACCTGGTTGCGGGTTCGCTGACAGATCATCTGGCTGATTATTGGGGCGGCCAGCTGATCAACATCCCCAAGGACTACCGATGGAAGCTCAGCCAGCGCGAAGCTGAGATCTATGCCGAGTTCAACGGCTACAACATCGCGGACCTCGCCCGAAAGTACGATATGCACGAGCGCAGCATGCGCAAGCTGCTAGACCGGGTCAGAAAGCGCATGGCGGCGGCAACTGACCGCCGCACCAGAGACCTCTTCAACGACTAAGGCCCCAGAATCTGGGGCCTTATTCATTCAACAGAGCTGACTCTCATGTCTGTAGCTATTGCATCTCGCAACTATTTGTCAGTTGCGCATCTATCGGCCGCTTCGTTGTTCGCTAAACAGAGTAGCGACATTGAATCATCAGGCACAGTGACGTCACTCGACGCCACAGTGCTCAGGCAACACCACGCTTGTGTGGTTTCCGCTGTGATCATGTCAGCAGCATTTTTAGAGGCCAACATCAATGAGCTTTTCTCTGACTGTGCAGATGAGCAGTTTGCAAGGAGCCTCTCAACTTTGCGCGCAAAGGACCTCATGGGCCGCTTATGGAAAAAGGGAGTCCCTCGCACAGCGTCCTACTCGATACTTGAAAAATACGAAATTGCGCTGGAGTTGAATGACAAAGCAGGCTTCAATACTGGGGCTACTCCCTATCAGGATGTCAAGCTGCTGGTCGAGCTTCGCAACGCGCTCATTCACTTTGAACCGGAAACAATCCCGAGCCACAGTGTGAACGAGGCACAGAAGGTCCATAAGTTTGAAAAGCGGTTCGCAGGAAAATTTAGCCCCAATGCGCTCACAGGGGCTAAAAATCCGTTTTACCCAGACAAGCTGTTGGGAGCAGGCTGCGCCAACTGGGCAATCATGTCAGCGGTTGCGTTCACAGATGAATTCTGTGAACGGCTCGGTACACAGCCAATCTATGAGTATGTCCGAGGCCACTTTTTCTGAGGTTCTTGTGGTCCGATGAAGCGTTTCAACTAATGCAACTCAATTTCAGATTTGCGTTGCACTACGTCGCGGTAAGTCCCACAACGTTTCGATTTATCACGCCACTCCCTCTATCTTTATCTCACTCCCTTTCACCAGCGCATTGAAGATCAGGCCATGAGCAATGTGGGGGAGGTGATGCAGCAGACCACCGGCGTGACGGTGGACTATGGCGGCGCGGGTGGACTGGGCGGTGCGGCCACCAAGTTTCTGTCGCGCGGCTTCGAGATCAGCAATGTGCAGATCGACGGTGCCAGTGTGGACGCGTTCAGCCAGCAGCTGTTCGACCCCAATCTGGCCATGTATGACAGTGTGCAGGTGGTGCGCGGCGCCAACGGTCTGTTCAGCGGTAATGGGGAGCCTGGCGGTGCCATCAATCTGGTGCGCAAGCGTCCCACGGCGCAAAAGCAGATTCTGGGCTCGGTGGGCGTCGGCAGCTGGAGTCGCAAACAGGCCGAGCTGGATGTTGCGGGCCCGTTGAATGAAGCAGGGAGCCTGCGAGGTCGTGCCGTGCTCGCGCATTCGGACAAGAACTTTTTCTATCGCGGAGCGGATTCGCAAAACAGCTTGCTCTACGGCATTCTGGAGGCCGATGTGACCAGCTCCACGCGTGTGAGCCTGGGAGCCAGCTACGACAAGCTCAAGGCCACTCCCTGGCGCGAAGGCCTGCCGCGTGCCGCCAATGGCGACGAT
This sequence comes from Comamonas sp. wu1-DMT, assembly GCF_040187805.1. Lineage (NCBI taxonomy): Bacteria > Pseudomonadati > Pseudomonadota > Betaproteobacteria > Burkholderiales > Comamonadaceae > Comamonas > Comamonas sp. wu1-DMT. Next base: position 274,372 of record NZ_JBANEM010000001.1, on the reverse strand, counting down.
CTGAAGCTGTCCCGCAAAACTGCGCTGATGGCGGGCTGGAGCCACTACGACAAGAGCGCCAAGGAGATTTTTGCGCAGCTCGACCAGCAACTGGCGGGGGACTGGAAGCTCAAGGCTCAAGTCAATTATCAGAAGGTGGACAGCGATGCGCGGCTGGCGAGCCTCAGCGGAGCCGTTGACCCTGCAACAGGTCTTGGCGCCAACTGGACCGGCTTTTCCAACGACTTTCGTTCGGAGAAAAAAAGCCTGGATGTGCATGCCAGCGGCCCGTTCTCGCTGTTCGGCCGCAAGCACCGCTTGCTGCTCGGCGCGGACTGGAGCAAGGTCCGTGACGATCAGGACACCTATTACTCCGAGATGGATACGCCACTGTCTCTGACCAATGTCTATGAGTTCGATCCCGGCCGAATTCCCTCGGCAGTAAGCGAGCGCAAGACACGCAGCTATCCCGGCTACGGCGCCACGCAAAAAGGCTTTTATGGTCGTGCCAACCTGAGCCTGACGGATCAGCTCACTGCCATTGTCGGAGGACGTTATGCCAGCTACTCCTACGACACGCCATACATCAACTACAACGCCGATGGCAGTGTTCGGGCGAGCGGTCGCGAGTACTACAGCGAAAGCGGTATCTTCACCCCCTATGCAGGCCTGGTCTACGACCTGGGCAAGCAGTGGACAGCCTATGGCAGCGTGACCGAGATCCACAAATCGCAGGCCAATATGCTGGCCGGGCCGGCACCGGGGGCCGCGCTGGACCCGATCAAAGGCCGCAGCTTCGAGCTGGGCATGAAGGGGGAACTCGCCGATGGCAAGCTCAATACAGCGCTGGCTCTTTACCGTATCGAGCGCAAGGGGCAGGCGGTGCGTGATCCGCGTTATCCGGAAACGGATGTGGGGAATCTGGGCCTGAGCTGCTGCTATGTCGCGCAGGGCAAGATCATCAGCCAGGGGCTGGACATGGAAGTGACCGGTCAGCTGGCGCAGGGCTGGCAGCTGTTTGCCGGCTATACCTACAACCACAATCGCAACAAGACCGACCCGTCGCAACTGGTCTACAGCTCCATCACACCCAAGCACCTGTTCAAGCTGTGGAGCACGTATCAGTTGCAGGGTCAGCTCTCGCCATGGACGGTGGGCGGTGGCGTAACGCTGCAAAGCGCCACCTATGTCAGCGGCACGGCCAACAGCTACAACCCGGCATCGGGCCAATACGATGGCAATGCCGTTCCCTTCCGCTTCACCCAGGCCGGCTACGCCGTCTGGGGTGCCAGCGTGCAATACCGCATCAATCGCAACTGGTCGGCTGCACTCAATGTGCACAATCTGTTCGACAAGACTTACTACAAGACGGTTGGGACCTCGGGCAGCGGCAACTGGTATGGCGAGCCGCGTAGCGTGCTGCTGACCTTGCGTGGCGCGTTCTGAGCGGGCTGACATGAGCGGCAAGCCAGCATCTCAGCCCGGACTTCGCCAGACCATGTCATGGCTGCACACCTGGTGCGGCCTGGTGTGCGGCTGGCTGCTCTGCGCCATTTTCCTGACGGGCTCGATCAGTGTGTTCCGTGAGCCCATCACGCGATGGATGCAGGGGTTGCCACTGGAGGGCAGCGGCCAGCAGCCGCTTTCTCCGCAAGAGCGTCTGCAGGCCTTGCGGCTGGCCGAGCAGCACCTGAGCAAGACGGCGCCGGATGCCAGTATCTGGCGCATCGGTCTGCCGCTGCACGCAGGCGATGGGGTCAAGGTATTCGCGCGTACCCTGGACGGCGATCAGCAGGCCAGCCTGCATGCACAGACGGGCGAAGCCTTGCCCGAACCCGCCACGCGCGAGACCGAAGGCGGCCGGCATTTCATGTCCTTTCACTATTCCTTGCAGGGCGGTATCGCTGGCTTCTGGGTGGTGGGACTGGTGTCGATGTGCATGATGGTGGCGCTGGTCTCCGGCGTGATTGTGCACCGGCGCATTTTTCAGGACTTCTTTACCTTCCGGCCCGGCAAGGGCCAGCGCTCCTGGCTGGATGCTCACAATGCATCGGCCGTGCTCACGCTGCCGTTTCTGTTCATGATCGTCTACACAGGACTCGCGCATTTCTACACCAGCTATATGCCTTGGCCGCTGCAATCGCTGTATGGGCAGGACCGTTCGGCCTACAGCCGCTACGAGTCCGAGTTGAATGCCAGACCCGAGGCGAATACGCTCTCGAATGTGCCTGCCATTGCAGCTGTGGACCTTGTCAGCCTTGCGCAGCAGGCCCAGTCCCTGCTGACGGAGCCCGTTGTGGGCGTGGTGGTGCAGCGACCTGAGGGGGCGCCGGCCACGATACGCTTCACGGAAGGCAAGCCGGATACGGCAGTGACGCGCCGCCTGGTCAACGCCGCGCGTGCCGTGACCTTCGATGCCGTCAGCGGCCAGGTGCTGCTGCCACCTGCAAATCCCCTGTCCCGCAATCTGGCGACCGACACCTATCCCGTCATCAGCGCGCTGCATCTGGTCACCTTTGGTGGCTGGACGATGAAGTGGCTGTATTTTGTTCTGGGTCTGATCGGCACCGCGATGATTGCCAGCGGATCGATCTTGTTTGCAGTCAAGCGTCGTGCAAAAAGCGGTCATGAATGGGGTGTGGCCACGCATTTCATGTACCGCTGTATCGATGGGCTCAATGTGGCTGCATTGGCAGGCTCGGCGCTGGCGTCCATTGCCTATCTGTATGGCAATCGTCTGCTGCCCCTGGTGCTGGAGGCGCGTTCCAGCTGGGAAATCCACGTGTTCTTTGCGGTCTGGGCTCTGAGCCTGCTGCATGCGCTGCTGCGCACGGCGCGCCAGGCCTGGTGCGAACAGCTATGGATGCTGGCCTTGCTGTGTCTGGGCTTGCCGCTGCTCAATGTCATGACTACAGGCCAGCACCTGCTGCTGTACCTGGCGCAGGGCGATGGTCAGCGGGCAGGGCTGGAGCTGACCTGCATGGCGCTGGGCCTGCTGGTGGCCTGGGGGGCATGGCGGCATGAAAAGTCGCGGCGTAGCAAGAGCGTGAAGCAGCCGCGTGCGGGCCGTGGCGCGGTCACGGGAGGTCTCACATGAAAGCGGCGGCAATGACCCAGGCACAGACAAGGCGCTATCGCTGGGCCGTACTGCTGCGCGTGCTGATGGCTGCGCTGGGCGGCTATGCGCTCACGGCGCTGGCCTGCGCCGTGATGGCCCATGTGCTTGTGGCCGTGGGCGCTATGCAGCGTGCACCTGCCGTGCTGCTTTCCACCTTGCTCAGCTTTTTGCTCTACACCGCAGTGGCGCTCTGGGCCTTCCATGTGCGCAGCCTGCTGCGCGTGATGGCATGGATGGCGGGCTCGGCAGTCTTGTTGACAGCTGCGCTGCAGGCGCTGAAAGGTGTGGCATGAGCCTGTGGCAGGTGATGGCCTGCGCCCTGGCGCTGTGCTTGGCAGGCATGCTGGTGCTGAGCCAGGTCATGGACAGGCATTGCGATCAGCTTGTATCGCGTGGCGAGCCCGGGCCGGCGCTGCGGGTCGTGCTGCGCCTGGCGGGGGCGGCACTGATGCTGCTCGCACTGTGGCTGTGCATGGGCTTGTGGGGTGCTGCGGTGGGAACCATCGTCTGGCTGGGCTGCCTCAGTGTGGCCGCGCTGGCACTCACATGGCTGCTCGCCTATGTGCCTGGGCCCGGTGCAGTGCTGGTGGCCATGGGAGGTCTGGTCGCCTTGGCCGGGACGCTTTGGGTGGCATTCACGGGATGAGTTAGACGGCATGACCGCATGGGCATTCCCTCGGGCTTTAGCCGGGCGATTCGCAATAGATGTGCGAATCGGGCGGTCGTTGTAAAAACCTGTGTGGGCAATCGTTGTGGCTATTGCCGATCTGGCAAGCCCTTGGGCGGGCGCAGAATGTGGGTCTTCGCCCATTTTTGCAGCCGCCCCGAAACGATTGCCCGCCCATGCAGCAAGAGCCAGATTTCTTTCACAACCTCAATGAGGAGATGCGCGACGGAAAGCGCTGGCTGGAGCGGACGGTGGTGCTGGCCTATGCCGCGGCAGCGGGCCTGAGCGTGGTGGCTTTCACGCTGCTGGCAGAGGCGGCGTTCGGATTTTTCGAGAGCATCTACCACGGCGTCCACGGCTGGCTGGTGTTGATCTGGATGCCGGCCATCACGGCGGCAGCGGTCTGGGCCACGCGCAAATGGGCTCCGGGTGCCAGCGGCTCGGGCATCCCGCAGGTGATTGCCACGCTTGAACCATCGGTCGATGCCAGTCTGCGCAAGCGCTTTGTGTCGCTGTGGCTGTCGTTTGCCAAGATCGTGCTGTCCAGCGCGGGATTTCTCGCTGGGCTGTCGATAGGGCGCGAAGGGCCGTCGGTGCAGGTGGCTGCCGGTGTCATGCATTCGGCGCGGCGCTGGCTGGGCCCCAAGTCCGTCATCAACACCCATGCCTTGCTGGTGGCCGGTGGGGCGGCAGGTATTGCAGCAGCCTTCAACGCCCCGCTGGCGGGCGTGGTGTTTGCCATCGAGGAGCTCTCGCGCAAGCTGGAGTCGCGCTCCAGCGGACTCATCATCGCGGCCATTGTGCTGGCCGGTCTGATGGGGGTCTCGGTCTTCGGCAATCTGAGCTATTTTGGCCGCATCCGCGTGGCCGAACTCGGCTGGCGTGACCTGCTGCCTTGTCTTGCCGTGGCGCTGACCTGCGGCGTGCTGGGCGGCCTGTTCGCCAAGCTCATGACCCACTCGCTGACTTCATCCACGGAGCGCCTCAACAAGCTCAGGTCACGCTTTCCCATCCGCTTTGCGGCAGTGCTGGCCCTGCTGATTGCCGTCATCGGCGTGGTCACCGGCGGCGCCACCTTTGGTGCGGGCTCTGAAGCCGTCAAGCATATGCTGCAGGGCGAGGCCGATGTGCCCGAGTTCTATGTCACGCTCAAATTCATCGCTACCTGGCTATCGGCCTGGGTGGGCGTACCCGGCGGTATCTTTGCGCCCTCGCTGTCGATTGGTGCAGGCGTGGGGAATAACGTTGCATCGATTGTTGGAACTGCGGATATAGCGCCTGCATTGATAGCGATGGGCATGGCTGCCTTTCTGGCGGCGGTCACCCAGGCGCCACTGACGGCTTTCATCATCGTGATGGAGATGGTGGACGGCCACTCACTGGTGCTGAGCCTCATGGCATCGGCCATGATCGCCAGCATGATCTCGCGCATGATTGCGCGGCCGCTGTATGAGTCGCTGGCCTTGCACATGCTCCAGATGGCAAGGGCCTCTTTGCCCAAGGTGCCGGAGCCTGAAGCCGCTGCGGCTCCAGCGGAGTCCACACAGCCTGTGGCGCGGGACGAGTCTTCCGAGACTGATGCACTGCAAAAGTCGCGTCAAGGCTAGGCTGTCGGTTGAATCCATCAGCAGCGTCTACGCGGAATTGAACTAGCTTGGGCCAACGGTGCTTATGCTCGGGTGAAATCAGTAGTTCAGGTGATTCTGGACGCGAGGCGCAGTCGGTGAGTCAGGCCTACAGGCATGTGATATCCAAAGAGCGAGAAGTGGGGCGACCTCGCCATTGGTGAGGTATGTGACGTCTACGACTGAGGCCACTTGCAGCACCGATCTGGCCTATCGTTCCAGTCGGTCATCTTTTTCGACTTCCGAAGCCAAGCGTTAAGCAAGCGTCCTGGATACGACTGCCGCTGGCCATCGCGGTTGGAACATGAGCGTCACAAGTGTCAGGTCCATGGGCTTGAACAGTCCGGGCAGCCAGGAGTACGCCTGTGGTATCAAGTGCGACCCGGTTTTCAGGTGTTAGGCTTGTTTGTGCACCATCACATGCATGGCTCGTTCGCCCTGCCTCACTTCGGCGACCTCATAGCCCAGAGCGCGCATGTCCAAGCCTTGCCAGAGGTTTTCGCCGGACCCCATCAACAGAGGACGTACAGCGAGGTGAATCTCATCGACCAGTCGCGCCTGCAGGAACTGTCGCACGGTGGCTACGCCGCCGCCAATGCGAATATCGCGATCACCTGCGGCTGTCTTGGCTTGCGCCAGCGCTGATGCAATGCCATCCGTGACGAAGTGAAAATCAGTGCCTCCCTGCATGCGCAGCGAGGGCCGCGCGTGGTGGGTCAGGACAAATGCGGGCACGTGATAGGGCGGCTCATCGCCCCACCAGCCCTTCCAGCTTTCGTCGGGCCAATGGCCGCGTATCGGTCCGAACATATTGCGCCCCAGAATCCACGCGCCGATGTTCTCGAAGGAGCGTTCGGCCATCTGATTGTCGACACCTGTTTCGCCGATCTGAGACCCCCCATGCATGCGCTGAAAGACTTGGGTGGGGAAGAACCACTCAAGGATCTCAGGTCCACCGACGCCGAGCGGGTTCTGCAAATCCTGGTTGGGGCCGGCGGAGTAACCGTCCAGCGAGATGCCGAAGCAGAGGACTTTGACTTTCATGACGGAACACCTTTCAGGTTAGAGAGCGATGATCGATGGCCTCGATATCAACGTCTGTACTTAGCGTTTCCACATGCCTCGGTCACCCGTCGCATTGTTGAGCTCAGGGTGTTGGGTCCGAAGTCGCGTCTGACCGCTGCTTTGGGTAGCCACCTGAATGGACGCTGCTGCTGTGGACTCAGTCATCCATCGCACTGCTCAGCTTGATCGCGACTCAAGCTATCCATTTTTCAACCGCATGACCCCACAAAACCGCAGGCGGTACAGAACTGACAGCCATCTTTTTTGATCATGGCATGTGCTCCGCAGTCGGGACACTTTTGACCGCTGACTGGGGCATTGTTCTCGGGCGGAGATGCCGGCGTAGCCGCCGTGCTGGGCGCCGGCTGGGGCAGGCCGCGATTGGCGATGATGCTTTGAATCGCATAGGCCAGCAGCGCCACTTCGCTGTCATGCCAGAGCGGGATGCGGCTGCCGTCGTCACGCGTCCTGTTGCCGTAGCGCACCGGGCCGCGATCCCAGGCCACTTTGCGCAGATCGGCCAGGGCCTTGTCGAGAAAGCCGCCACGCGCGGCCAGGCTCAAGCTGCGCATGGTGGCCGTGATCCACTGCTGGCTTTCCCCGGTCTGGCCCACGGGCATGAAGAATTCGATGGGACGCTCCACACCGTCGACCACCATGAAACTGACGACCAGATAGAGACGCCGTATGCCGTCATGTGTGAAATACTCGATCTTGTCCACCACGGCATTGAGCGGACCCTCGGGGCGGCGCTCGATCACGGCCGTCATGCCGCTGCTGCTAACCGAGTTGATTGCAGCCTGCGATTTACCGGTAGGCGCTTGAGAGGGGGCGGGGGCTGAATCGGTAGACAGAACCGCGCCCAGCGTGTCGTTGGGACGGTAGGTGGCACAGCCTTTGAGGCCGACCTCCCAGCACTCCATATAGAGGTGCTTGAAGTCCTCGAACGGATAGTCGGCCGGGATATTGACGGTCTTGGAAATCGAGGTGTCGATAAAGGGCTGGACGCAGCGCATCATGGCCACATGCTCGCTGGCGCTCAGCTCCAGGGCGCTGACAAAGCACTCGGGCAGCGGGGCATCGTCGCCGTGCAAGGCCTTGTAGAGGCGGTAGGCGTGATCTTGCACAGTGTAGAACTGCTCTCCGCCGTTGGCCGTGCGCTTTTTGCGCGTATAGGTCCACGAGAAGGCCGGCTCGATGCCGTTGGACGCATTGTCGGCAAAGGCCAGTGATACCGTGCCCGTGGGGGCGATGGACAGCAGATGACTGTTGCGCAGCCCATGTTTTTTGATGGTAGCGCGCAGCTCCTTGGGCAAGCGTTTGGCAAAGCCGCTTTTCAGATACTGCTTGGCGTTGAACAGAGGGAAGGCACCTTTTTCCCGTGCCAGCTCCACCGACGCGGCATAAGCCGCATCGCGCATGGCACGGGCTATTGATGCGGCCTGCTGCAGGCCAGCATCGCTGGCGTAATGCAGGCCCAGCAGAATCAGGGCGTCTCCCAGCCCCGTGAAGCCCACGCCGATGCGGCGCTTTTGCTGTGCCTCGCGCTGCTGCTCGGGCAGGGGCCAGACGGTGGCGTCCAGCACATTGTCCAGCATGCGCACCTGAACCGCGACGGCGGCGCGAAAGGCCTCCATGTCGAAGAAAGCCTGAGGTGTGAACGCATCACGCACAAAGCGCGTGAGTATGACGGGACCCAGATCGCAGCAGCCATAGGGCGGCAGGGGCTGCTCGCCGCAGGGGTTGGTGGCGGAAATCTGCTCTGCATACCAGAGGTTGTTGTCGGCGTTGATATTGTCGAGGAACAGAATGCCAGGCTCGGCAAAGTCATAGGCCGACTGCATGATGGCGTCCCAGAGCGTGCGCGCAGGCTGGCTGCGATAGACCCAGAGACCATCGTCGCGGCGATGGGCGCCGGCCTGCATCTGTGCCTCGCTGGGACTGGCGACATGCACCAGCTCCCATTCGACATCGTCCCTGACCGCCTGCATGAAGGCGCTGCTCACGCCCACAGAGACATTGAAATTGTTCCAGCGCCCCTTTTGTCGCTTGGCGGTGATGAACTCCAGTACATCGGGGTGGTCGATGCGCAGCACGCCCATCTGGGCTCCGCGGCGCGCACCGGCCGACTCCACCGTGGTGCAGGATGCATCGAAGACATCGATGAAGGAGCAGGGGCCCGACGCAAAGGAGTTGGTGCCGCGCACCAGCGCACCGCGTGGACGCAGGTTGGAGAAGTCATAACCCACGCCGCCACCGCGGCGCATGGTCTCGGCTGCCTGAGAAAGCGCTGTGTAGATGCCGGGGTTGCCCTGGCTGTCGAAACCATTGGTGGCGTCGGCGACGGGCTGCACAAAGCAGTTGATCAACGTGGCCTTGGTGTCCAGCCCCGCCGCTGCCATGATGCGGCCGGCACCGATGGCACCGCGCTGCAGATTGGCCAGAAATTGCTGTTCCCAATGCGTTTGAAGCTCAGGCTTTTCAACAGCGGCCAGGGCTCGTGCCACGCGGGCAAACAGCTCTTGCTCGGATTGCTCGCCGTCGGCCAGATATTTTTCGGCCAGCACATCCTGGCTGATGGCCTGAGGAGGGAGTGTGTTCATGGCATGCCTCATGCTAATCGGATGCTGACTTTGTAGCCCAGACTGTTTGGTGGTGCTGTGATGCAGCGCAACATCGGCGATGCACCAAGTGGCCAGAAGCCTCCATCGCCAGAACGGGCCCGCCCCAAAATTGTGACAGACCCGCCGAAAATAGACGGAAAAGACCGGGGCGGCGTATGAGGCAGGGCACCGCGCAGGCCGAGCTTCAAACGGTATCGGCCGACAAGAGGGAGACGCAACGATCTATCGAAGGCTACGCGCGGGTCTGAATCATGTCCCCCTCAAAGCGCGCAGCGGCATTCACGACCGCCATCACTGATGCGGTGACGATGTTCGCGTGCATGCCTACGCCAAACCGTGAGCCGGGCACGCCAGGCCATGCGGCTTCGATGACGGCAACGGCGCAGGCGTCGGCGCCGTTGCCCAGGCTGCGCTCTTCGTAGCTGTCGATGCGCAGCGGCAACTCCAGTGCAGCGACGGTGGCTGCAATAGGGCCGTTGCCGATGCCGCTGCGCAGCCTGGGTTGCCCGTTGGCGTCGTGCCAGTGCAGTTCGATACCCTGGCCTTGCGGGCTGTCGAACAGGTGATGGCTTTCATAACGCAGTGACCGAGACCCGGCTTGGGCATGCAGGTAGGTGGCTTCAAACAGCTCCCAGATCTGTGCGCTGCTAAGTTCGGTTTCGCTGCTGTCGGCCCAGGCCTGGACAATGGCGCTGAACTCGATCTGCATGCGCCGCGGCATGGTGATGCCCCTGTCCTTCTGCAGCAGGAAAGCAATACCGCCCTTGCCGGACTGGCTGTTGACGCGCACGATGCTGTCATAGGTTCGTCCCAGGTCCTGCGGGTCTATGGGCAGATAGGGTACGCGCCACGGGGCGTTGGGTTGTTGCGTCGCAAAGCCCTTGGCAATCGCATCCTGGTGTGAGCCGGAAAATGCCGTGAACACCAGGTCGCCCACATAGGGGTGGCGCGGATGGATGGGCAGGGCCGTCGAAGCTTCGGCAATGCGTGCCACGGCAGCGATGTCGGAGAAATCCAGGCCCGGAGCAATGCCTTGGGTGTAGAGGTTCAGGGCCAGCGTCACCAGATCCACATTGCCGCTGCGCTCGCCGTTTCCGAACAAACAGCCTTCCACACGCTGGGCACCGGCCAGCAGGGCCTGCTCGGCACAGGCCACGCCGGTGCCTCTGTCGTTGTGGGGGTGTACCGAAAGCGTGATGTGCTCGCGCCGTGCCAGACGCCGGTCCATCCATTCGATCTGGTCGGCAAACACATTGGCGGTGGAAACCTCCACCGTGGTCGGCAGGTTGATGATCATGGGGCGCTTAGGACCGGCATCCCAGGCTGCAATGGCGGCATTGCACACGGCCAGGGAAACGTCCAGCTCGGCCATGCAAAAGGTTTCCGGGGAGTACTGCAGCACCCATTCGGTTTCGGGGTGCTGCTCGGTGAGTTGCCTGAGGTGGCGTACATGGTGCTCCACCATGGCAATGATCTGCGGCACTTCCATGCCAAAGACGATTTCGCGGAAGGCCGGTGCCACGGCGTTGTACAGATGCACGATCACGCGGCGTGCGCCCGCCACGCTGCGCACCGTGGTGGCAATCAGGTCCTCACGCAGCTGGGTGATGACCATGGGCGTGACATCGTGCGGAATCAGTTGCGCTTCGATGAGGTGGCGCACGATGTCGAAGTCGGTCTGCGAAGCGGAGGGGAAGCCGATTTCAATTTCCTTGAAACCGATGGCGACCAGCTCCTCGAACAGCCGCAGCTTGCGCTCGCGGTTCATGGGTTCGAACAGCGCCTGGTTGCCGTCGCGCAAATCGGTCGAAAGCCATACGGGCGCTTGGGTCAACGTACGGGCAGGCCATTGGCGGGTGGGCAAGTCCACAACGGGAAATGCGCGGTATTTGGTAGAGGGATCAGCCAGCATAGAGACCTTGGAGTTGAAGAAACGATCACCTGGTCTCCCTGCCCGGATGGGGCTGGCTAAGGCCGGGGTCTGGGAAGACCAGGATGGGACCATGCGCGAACGCGTGCATGCGGACCCCGACCAGATGTCAGAGTCAGTAGGCGTAGCGAAAGCGGGTGGCGGTGTTTCACGGCAAGGTGCTTGATGGAGGCAATGCGGCTACTTTATGTCGCCAGAGGTATAGACTTCTATCGATAGATATTCATTTGTTGTAGAAATTTGGACATCTCATGGGTTTTGCTTCCCCCGAACATGGTGCGCATGCGCTGGATCTGCAGCATGCCCAGGCCTCTTCGCTGCCTGTCACGGGCGTGGAGCAGCGCTATCCGCCAGGCCATGTGGTGCCGCAGCACAGCCATGCGCGCGGCCATCTCATCTATGCGTCTGAAGGTGTGTTGCTGGTCGAGTCCCCCAGCGGCCAATGGCTGGTTCCGCCGACCACGGCAGTGTGGCTACGCCCGGGCATGCTGCACGGGATCACGGCGACCACGGCGGTGCGGGCCTATGGCCTGTTCGTCGACGAGGCCTGGTCCGCACAGCTGCCGGCCCGGGACGGCGTGCTGCATGTCGCGCCGCTGGTGCGCGAGCTGATGACAGCTCTGGTGGCATTGCCCCACGAGGGGCCGCATAGGCCGCGCGATGCCTTGCTGGGCAGTTTGCTGCTGGAGGAACTCAGCGCCCTGGCCCCGCTGCCGTATTACCTGCCCTGGCCCCAGGATGCGCTGATGCGACGTATCTGCGAGAGCATGCTGAGTGCACCGGCGCAGCGCACCACGGTGGAAGCCCTGGCGCGGCAGCACGCGCTCACGCCCAAGACGCTGCATCGCCGCTTTCTGAAAAGCACCGGAATGAACTGGGGCAGGTGGTATCAGCAGATGCGCCTGATGGCTTCCATCCCCCAGTTGCTGCAGGGCATGGCCATCACGACCGTGGCACTGGAAAGCGGCTATGAAAGCCATAGCGCATACACGGCTGCGTTTCGCCGCCAGTTCGGCCGCCCGCCATCGGAGTTTGTTGCGTCGGCAGGCCGGGCTACGCGGCCTTAGCCGTTCTTGCAACGCCTGCCGCATCAAGATCTTTTGCTCCGAAAATAGCTTCCAACGCTTGTTTATCAAGCGCCGGAAGCTATTTTTAATAGTGAAGGTGGATTAGAGCTTCTTCACCAGCACCTGGCTCTTGCGGCCCCAGTTGTACTTGGCCTTGCGGGCCTCGGGCAGCCATTCGGGCTCGACAGGCTGAAAGCCGCGCTTGATGAACCAGTGCATGGTGCGCGTGGTCAGCACAAACATGGTTTCGCAACCCAGGGCGCGGGCGCGTTGTTCGATGCGCTTGAGCAGCTTCTCGCCATCGCCCGTACCCTGGCTCTTGGGAGAGACGGTGACGGCGGCCATCTCGGCGGTCTTGGCTTCCAGATAGGGGTGCAGGGCGGCACAGCCGAAGATCACGCCGTCGTGTTCGATGACGGTGTAACTGGCGATATCGCGTTCGATCTCGGTGCGGTCGCGCTTGACCAGCGTGCCGTCGCGCTCGAAGGGCTCGATAAGCTGAATGATGCCGCCCACGTCGTCGATCGTGGCCTCGCGCAGTTCTTCGAGCTTTTCGTCGATGACCATGGTGCCTATGCCGTCGTGCACATAGATCTCCAGCAGCAGCGCTCCGTCGGTCGAGAAGGGCAGGATGTGGCTGCGCTCCACGCCATGCTCGCAGGCACGCACGCAGTGCTGCAGATAAAAGCCCACATCGGTAGGCTGCTGTGCAGGCGGAAGCTGGGCCAGCAGGCGGCGCGCGGCGTCCAGCGGCAGCTCGGTATCAATGGGGTTGTTCTCGTCGGCCGGGCCGCTGGGGTCCATGCGCACGCCAGGCACTTCGGTCAGGAACAGCAGCTTGTCGGCCTTGAGCTCGATCGCCACGCGGGTGGCCACTTCTTCCATGCTGAGATTGAAGGCCTCGCCCGTGGGCGAGAAGCCGAAGGGCGAGACCAGCACCATGGCTTCTGAGTCCAGGGCGCTGCGAATGCCTTCCACGTCGACCTTGCGCACCAGGCCGGAGTGCATGAAGTCCACGCCGTCGACAATGCCCACGGGACGGGCCGTGAGGAAGTTGCCCGAAATCACGCGCACGCGCGCACCGGCCATGGGCGTGTTGGGCAGTCCCTGGCTGAAGGCGGCTTCGATCTCGTAACGCAGCTGGCCGGCCGCTTCCTGGGCACAGTCCAGCGCAATGGAGTCGGTGACTCGCATGCCGTTGTAATAACGCGGCTCCTGGCCTTTGAGGCGCAACTGCTCGTTGACCTGGGGGCGGAAGCCGTGCACCAGCACGATCTTGACGCCCATGGCCTGGATCATGGCCAGATCCTGGACGATGGAGCTGAGCTTGCCCGCATCAATGGCTTCACCGGTCAGGCCCACCACAAAGGTCTGGTGTCGGAACTTGTGGATATAAGGGGCCACAGACCTGAACCAGGGAACAAAGGTGAAATTGAAGACGGTGGACATGGCAGTGCGCGAAAACCTCGAAAAGCGGGAAAAAAGGCCTGCGTCGGGTATTACGCAGGCCTGAGGCGCAAAGTGTAGCGGTTACTCGCTTGCCTTAGCTGGTTGTTGCAGGGTTTTGTGCGCGCTGATCGCGCAGTTTGTGGCTTTTGTGGCGTGAAGTTTTTAAAAAATGACGGCTTGTATTTGAGCAGAGCTCCGAGTGGCAGTCAGCGTCGAAACCATGCGAGGCAAAGATAGACACTCGGTCAATCGTCCGGTTGTCGTTTGCGCAGATCTATCCCTACGTTTCATTTCGCGGCGCATTCTTCGACCATGTCGAGAGGGGGCTCCGGCTCAAGTTGTCAATCCAAGCGTCATGGAGTGAGCACATGCCCTCTGCAGGTCATTGCCGTCCCTGTGGATTAGATCAAAGTGGTTGGGATTGCTTTCAGGATATCTAGCCCGAGAGGCGAATCCGAACCACTGTTGGAGCCCTCACATGCTACCGCCCATCATGGGCAGGATCATGCGCACGATTCGAATGATGGCCGGACCCAGAACCACCATGATGATGGCCGGGAAGATGCAGGTCACCAGCGGCAGCAGCATCTTGGTGGGGATCTTGGCAGCGAGCTCTTCGGCGCGCATTTGCCGTTTGTGGCGTAGATCATCCGAGAAAACCCGGAGCGATTCGCCTATGCTGGTACCAAATCGGTCTGCCTGCGCCAGCATGGCCGTAAAAGTGTGAATTTCATCTACACCGGTGCGGGCGGCCAGATTTCGCAAGGATTTTTCGCGAGTGCTGCCGGCACGCATTTCCAGGTTGGTCCAGTGGAGCTCCTCCGCCAGGGCTTCACTTTTGATGCGAATTTCATCGGTTACCTTGCCCAGCGCGGCATCCAGGCCCATGCCTGCTTCTACGCAGACCAGCATCAAATCAGCGGCATCGGGAAAATTTTCAAAGATCTCGCGCTTGCGGCGCGAGGCCATCCAGCGCAGAACCAGATTCGGCAGGTAGCAGGCCACAAGAGCGGTCACCAAGGGGAAGAACAATAGCTGGGTGCTATCTGCCTTGCTGGTTGCCCGCATGAGCGAGTACACCGCCAGCCCCAAAGCAATAGGCAGCAGCGTTTTGACTCCAAAGTACAGCAGTGGTGCACTCTCGTGGCGGATGCCGGCATTCAGAAAGCGCAGCCGCAATGGCGTTGCATCACTGTCTTTGGTGGGTGACGACAGGTGTGCAAATGGGCCGACCAGCTTGACGACTGTTTCTGTCCACCCTTTGTCTTGAGAGGTGGGGGTAAGTGACTGTAAGCGTCGCTCGGCGACTGTTGGTGTTGCCCAGAAGAACAAGGCTCCAGCAGCCAGCATGACGGCGGTGAAAGTGAGCAGGGCGACGATCAACATGGAGGACTCCTTGCGTTTCAGATGGACTCAAACCCTGATACGGGCGATGCGGCGCAGCAGCAACAGGCCTATGACCATCAGTGCGGCCAACCATTTCAGAATGGTGATGCCAATAGGGTCAGTCCAGAGCGGATGCATGAATTCCGGGTTCATTAGATTGAGCAGAGCGGCCAGTCCAAATGGCATCAAACCCAGGAACCAGGCCGACATTCGCCCGTCAGCGGAGAGCACGCGGACCTTGGCATGGAGCTTGAGCCGCTCGCGGATCAGGCGACTCAGGTTGCTGAGCATCTCGGTGAGGTTGCCGCCAGATTCGCGCTGTATGAGTACGGCGACGATGAAGTAGCGCAGATCTGTGATCGGTACCCGCTCACCCAGATTGGTCAAGGCCTGCTGTAGCGATGTGCCATAGTTGATCTCATCATGCACCAGGCGGAACTCGTCGGCGATAGGTTCGGTCAGTTCCTCTCCAGCCATTTGCAGGCTTGCGGAAAATGCATGGCCTGCGCGCAATGCGCGCGCTATAAGGTCCAGCGCTTCTGGGAGTTGGTGCTCCATACGTTTCAGGCGCTGCAGTCTTTTGCGTTGCAGAAACAGCCATGGAAGGGAACCCAGCACCAAGCCTGAAAGCACGCCCAACTCCATGGGCTGGCGAAGCATGATGGTTGTCAGCATACCTAGCGCAAACAGTATTGCACTGCCTAGCAGCAAGCCCGAAACCGTCCAGTCCAGGCCTGATTGAACAATGAAGCGGTCTAGCTGATGTGCGCGCGGCATGGTTTGCAGCACACGCTGCATTCTGGGCATATCGCTAAGTACGCGCTCCTTGACCAGCTTGGTCGGATTGCTGTTGTCATCGGCTGCTGATAAGGCTCTGAGCCGGCGCTCAAGCCGCTTTGCCTCAGGACTCTTGTACTTCTTCCAGATCGTGTGCAGTGCTTCCAGTAGCAGGAGTACTGCTACAAACACCAGACCGATGATTACCAGGATCGAGTGGGAAGAAAAAAAGGACAGCATGGCGGCACCTTTTTGCGGAGTTCATTGATAGTGGCGCTCTGGAGCGAAGATGCTGTCGGGCAACGCAATGCCGAAGCCTTTTAGCCGATCGGCGAACTTGGGTCTGACACCCGTGGCGTGGAAATACCCCTGGACTTCGCCACTTGCGCTGATCCCGGTCTGGGTAAAGGCAAAGATCTCCTGCATGGTCACCACATCCCCCTCCATGCCCGTGATCTCCTGGATGCTGGTGATCTTGCGTTTGCCATCCGTGAGCCGGAGTGCCTGCACGATCACCGTAATGGCCGATGCAATCTGTTGGCGTGCGGCCTGGTGCGGCAGATTGAGGCCTGCCATGCCGACCATGTTCTCGAGCCGAGCCAAAGAGTCGCGTGGCGTATTGGCATGGATGGTCGTCAATGAGCCTTCGTGGCCGGTGTTCATGGCCTGCAGCATGTCTACCGCTTCGGCGCCCCGGACTTCGCCGATGATGATGCGGTCAGGGCGCATGCGCAGTGCGTTACGCACAAGGGATCGCTGCGTGATTTCGCCACGGCCTTCTATATTGGGCGGGCGCGTTTCCATGCGCACCACATGAGGCTGCTGCAGTTGCAGCTCGGCCGCATCCTCGATGGTGACCACGCGTTCCGTTGTAGGAATATAGCTAGAGAGAATGTTGAGCAGGGTTGTCTTGCCGGCCCCGGTGCCGCCAGAGATGATCATGTTCACCTTGGCCTTGGCCAGAGCCTCAAGAACCAGGGCCATGCCAGGTGTCAGGCTTTTGAGATCGTTGATCAGATTTTCCATGCGCAAAGGGATGCGTGCAAAGCGCCGGATCGACATCATGGGGCCATCAAGGGCCACGGGCGGGATGACTGCATTCACGCGCGAACCATCTGGCAGGCGGGCATCGACCATGGGGCTGGATTCGTCGATGCGCCGGCCTATGCGTGAAACGATTTTGTCAATGATGCGCAGCAAATGCTTTTCATCGGTAAAGACAACGGGTGTCAACTCCAACCGGCCCTGGCGTTCCACATAGATCTGATCGTAGCGATTGACGAGGATGTCCGATACCGAAGGGTCGGCCATCAACAGCTCGAGTGGACCGAAACCCAGCATCTCGTGCTGGATATCTCGGATCAGCATTTTTCTTTCAAGATCGTTGATGGCCGCGGAGTCCTCAGTCAGTAGTCGCTCGGTCATGGTCGCAATTTCTTGCTGCAGTGTCTGCACGGATACTGCATCCAGGGCAGCAAGATCAAACCGCTCCAGCAGCTTGGCATGAATGCGGCTTCTGAGTGCCAGATAGGCTGCAGAGTGACCATAGATGGGGGTGGATGGCGGAGGAGGCTCTGCTGCCGGCACGGCCGACATATCTGTGGACTCAGACACGACCTGCAGCAGAGGCTTGGGCGTGCGTGTCGATGGCGCGGTCAAGAAATCTCGTAGTGACATGACAGTCTCCTTCTGCAATACGGATGCCTACGCCCGGCGAAAGAGCCGGTTCAAAAAATTACCGTTTTCTTCATGAGTTCGAGGTGACAGTGCATCGGCCCAGGCCGTCAGCTCGCGCACCACGCTGCTACTGCGAGCGGATTCGGCCAGCGGTGCTCCAGCGTTGATGGCTGCTTGTACTTCCTGGGCTGAGTCGGGAATGCTGCGCCATTGCTGCTCCAGGCCCAGGGTCTTGCGCACTTCAGACAGACCGATTTCGCTGCGCCTGTCCACCCTGTTCAGCACCGGATGCAGGCGGCTTTCCGGGTAGCCCAGATCGTGGAACATGCGCAGCAGCTTTTGCGCATTGCGCACGGCGGGTACGTTGGGCAGCAGCACAGGAACAATGCACTGCGCTTTGTCGAGCACGCGCAGAGCCAAGGGGTCCAGCACGCGCCCCATGTCCAGCAGCACAAAGTCATAGCGCGTGGCAGCCAGTTGCACGATGGCTTCAATATGCCCGGGCTCCACTTCCATGGCATGCATGGCATCTTCGGGGGCCGCCAGCACATGCAGACGCGGTGTGATCTTTACCGTGCTGGCTGTGAGAAAAGAGGCGTCAAGACGGTGAAGATCGCGTGCCACATCTGCCAATGTCGAGCTTGGTTTGCCTTCATGCAGATAGGGCAGCGCATCGCCAAACTGCAGATTCAGGTCGATCAACAGCACGGAGTGCTTTTGCGCCAGTGCCCAACCCAGATTGGTGGCCAGGAAGGTGGCCCCGGCACCGCCCTTGCAGGGCAGAAAGGCCATGACTTGCCCTTGTGCACGGCTGGGGGAGCTGTCCTGCAATTTGCTGGCAAGGCGCTGAACGGCATCGGCCAGCGCCTGCGGCGGCGGCGGCGATGGCAGAACCTCGCGCACGCCCGCCCGCATGGATTGCAGCAGAAACTCTGGTGTCTGCTGGGCGCACAGCAGGACCACGGCCATACGTGGGTGATGGGTGGTTACCTGTTCCACAGGAGCCAGGTCTGCGGGGTCGCAGCACATACCATCGACGATCATCAGATCCGGCTGCTCCTGCTCGGCAATCGTGGGCATGCGGGTCTTGCCACCCTCGAAGGTCTGCACCAGATGCGATTGCTCTTGCAGCACATGGGCCATCTCGCGGAGATGGGCGGTGTTGGGGGAGATGATGGCGATTTTCATACGAGTTCTCGCTGGTCAAGGAGTGCAGTCCGATTGGGCGTTGGAGTCCTGGTACATGATTTCACGCGGTAGGGTGGTGCTAAATCCCTGCATGCCGATGACCGTCTGCGCCGCCGAACCCACGATGGGCGCGATCCATTGGAACTTCAGGCCGTCTTTGGGGATGCTTACCGTGACGCTCTTGCAGGTAGCCGTCGTGCAGCTGTCGGGTTTCCAAATCACGTCCACAGCGGTGATTTGCGGCAGCCGGTGCTGCATGTGCTGAAGCACCTTGGTTTGTCGGTTCTGGTCATCGCACACCACCGCATAGCGAGCACCGGCACGCGTGGCTTCGTTGGCTGCGGTCCAGGTGTAGAGCAGGCGGCTGAAATCCACCACACCCAGCAGGAACATCAGAAAGATCAGCAGCCCCAGTGCAAATTCAATGAGTGTGGAGCCGCGTTGAGTGAGGTGTTTCATGTCAGCGTCCTCATCGTGGCGGTGATATTGCCGAAGTTGATGCCGCCGTTGGTGAACAGCTGCAGGCCGAACACGCTGGATATCGGTGACGTGAAGTGATACCCGGTAACCGTGACGGTGACGGTATTGATCAGCGGGAGCGCACCCGTGGTCTGCCAGCTGCAGCTCACAGCGCTGGTCTTGAGTCCGGGGGCGAGGGGTTGGCTGCCCGCCGTCGTTGTACCGTAGACCACCAGATTCTGGGCGTCAGGGCATAAGGTGTTAGGCGTGTTTGCCGAGAGATAGCGCGCGGCATCGCGTACCGACTTGGTCACCGTGTTGTATTCGTAAAGGGCACGGCCGAACTCGATGACGATCATGCTCAGCATGATCATGAAAGGAATGCTTAGCGCCAGCTCAATCAGCGCTGCCCCTTGTTGTTGATGCTGATATTTGCGCATGAGGTTCACCTTACAAGGACGGGTACCAATGGGCCGTATGTACCGCCTGCCAGGCCGGTGGTGGTGCAGGGACTGTCTAGGTCGGTGGCATTGCCCCGGTATTCAAGGGAAATGTCCTCTTTGATTGGGCTGGGAAGCGGTTGCAGCATCAACATGCAGGCGAAATTGACGACATAGCCACCGGTATTCACTACAGGGACGAGTACCAGGCGGCGGTCGGCACCAAAAAGTTTGATCTCGGCGGTCCCTATCACGGTTTCATTGCCTTTGGCGGGACAGCTGGGCCCACAAGGGGTAAACGATTGGCGCTGCGTTATGAAGTTGGAGGTGCCGCCTTGAGCAGGACCGTCGTAGGCATTGAATTTGCTTGGCCAGTTGGTGTCGGTGTAGATATAGCCCGTGTAATCGGGGCGGCTCGCACTAGGGTTCTGAGACGGGGTGTCTGAAGCCTTTTTGTAAATACCAAAACGATGGTTCCAGTATTCGAAAGCCGAGGCTTTCAAGCCGTTGGTATCAAGGGGGAGTTGGGGAAACTGGGTGTTGCAGTATTTCCCTTCCAGCTCAGCCCATGTTTCAGTGGCACTGGTGGAACCATCCAGATTGGACCAACCGAAGTCGCTGCCGCCACCCGATTTGGTCATGGCGACGATCCAGGTGCCTTTGCCGCCACCGGGCGAACTGTTCAGTGCATCGAACTTTGCCTTTTTCAGTTGCACGGGAATTGGGCAGGCACTTTGTGAAGGCGCGCGAGTTGCCACGGCCCTCGCTTCCACGGTGCCTGTATTGGGCCAGGTGGCGCTATCGCCGGTAAAGGCCCCCATGGCTTGCAGCAGCCAGAGCTTGATGCTGCTCATGGAGTACTGGCATTCGGCATAACGTGCCAGCTTGCCGTCCGATGTCGGAGTGACGTAATCCTGTTTCCGAAAGCTGATGCCAGTGGCGGGGAGCTTTCCCTGTCCGTTCCAGTTAGCGGATTGCAGATTGGCGTTGTTGCTGTTACCCGCCGCCATGCCTGCGTTCTGGGCGCGCGTGATGGCGTCAGATTGACCATTGAGTTCTCGTGCCGCTGCCAGCGCGCAGCTGTCCATGGCCGTCTGCAGTTCGGTCTTGACGATAAACAGCCGGCCCAAATCCAATGCAATGCCCATAAAGCCCAGCAGGAACAGCATGAACAGGGCAAAGGTAATCAGAAAGGCACCATGCTGCCGCCGCTGTGCGGCAGAACCACGCATGGGCCGGGCTTTGGACCTGAGTTGTGGGTGGTTTCTCATGATGTGCTCTGAATGGAGTAATTTGTCGGAGAGCCATGACGGACCAGACGACCGTCATGGCTTATCTGCGGACAGAGTTAGGTGCAATTCGTGTTGGTCAGACAAGCCTTGACTTTGGTGAGCCAATCATCGAAGAGGGTGCTGCCTAAGGAGGACTTCATCAGAACAATCAGTCCAATGGAAACTACGGCTACGACGAGCGCGTATTCGATGATCTGCGCGCCTTCGTCATCCTGGATAAAGGCTTGCAGGGAATGGCCAAAATGCTGAGTGATGCTGTTCATGGTGATACCTCAAAGTTGGGTCAACGGCTCCATGCTGGCGCTGTAGCGCGGCGCCAGAACCGCGCATGTGCCGGGTTGTGGTCCAGTCGTGCGGGCTGTTTTTCATGGTGCAATGCGCCTTGATCGGTTCTTTGCTAATGGCCATGACAGTGAGCGCGGCTCCGTCATGGCTTACCTCTCAATACAGTCAGGTGCAGCTAGCCGAGTTGGTCAGGCAAGCCTTGACTTTGGTGAGCCAATCAGTGAAGAGGGCGTTGCTGATTGAAGACTTCATCAGAAGAATCAGTCCGATGGACACTACGGCTACGACGAGCGCGTATTCGATGATCTGCGCACCTTCTTCATCCTGGACAAAGGATTGCAGGGAATGGCCAAATTGCTGAGCGATGCTGTTCATGGTGATACCTCTAAAGTGAGTAACGGATCGAAAACATCTACACGGGTTGGGTGCCGGTTTGCAGGGCCGGCGGCAAGTGGCGTGCAAGGCCGCGATGCGATCTGCTCTCCTTTCAAATTCAATGGTGTGGAACTGATGAACTGAGATCTGGAGATTCCAAGGACTAGGGCGTACCGCCGCTGCCTCCTCCTGCGCCGCCGCTTTGGTTGCCGGTCAGCGAGCCGCCAATGTTGATGACATTGACTGCCTGCGGTGGCGTTTTAAAGCTGCGCTCGTAGCGCTCCATGGTGTGCGCTGCGGCTCGACCGTCCATGCCGGTGGCTCCATCAACACCGACGCCAGGAGTCTTGCCGGCTTCAGGGTTGAGGGTCATCTGCATGCGGGCGGTGCGCACAGCCTCGCCAAAACGAGCGTCGTAGTGAGGGGTTGTGCTGCCGCAGCCCGCCAGCAGGGCGGCGAGGGCCACGGGAAATAGGATGCTGCGTTCGATCATGGCTTGCCTCCGGTTCAGGTGGGCGGGTTCAGGGGGGCGGGACGGTCAACCGAGGGCTCGGCCGGTGCTTGCGGTTGCAGCTCCTGAGGTGCTGCTACCGGGGCAAGAGCCGGAGCTGGGGTTGCAGTGCCGGACGGCATGGCTGCGGCGGGCGCAGTCTTCGCGGCTGACGCGGGCTTGGAGCTCTCCAGCGCACCGTTGAGATAGACCTCGGCGCGTGAGGGCGGGACATGGTTGTCGGTGGGCACTCTGGGTGCTTCTGCGAGTGCCTGCACCAGGCGCGGAGTGATGATGAACATCAACTCGGTCTGATCGGTCTGGAACTCGGTGCTGCGGGCCAGTGCGCCGAGAACCGGTATTTCCCCCAGTCCCGGAAAGCGTTTGACGGCCTCGGTGATGTTGTTTTTGATGAGACCGGCAATGACCAGACTTTGCCCGTCATTGAGCTGCACCGTGGTGTCTGCGCGTCGCACCGAAAGCGAGGGAATGACGGAGGTGACGCCGTTGATGGCGGTGAAGGGTGAGCCTGTCTGAGACAGGTCGGACACTTCTGAGACCAGCTTGAGATTGACGCGCGAGCCACCCAGTACGGTGGGCGTGAACTTGACGCCGATGCCGAACTCTTTTTCCTCCAGCGTCATCACTGGCACGCCAGTGGTATTGCTCTGTGCCACGGGAATAAAGATCTTGCCGCCCGAGAGAAAGCTGGCCTGCTGGCCGCTGATGGCCATGATGTTGGGCTCGGCCAGAATACGTACCAGGCCGTCGTCTTTTTGGCCGTCAATGCTGATCGAGCCTTTGCCTATGCGCATGGCGCTCAGCAGCCCGCCGCCGCCACTGAGGAAGTTGGAGGCGATGGAGAATGTATTCATGCCATTGCTGGTGATGCGCTGGCCCGCAAGACTGGCACCGAGCTTGTCGAGCAATGTCTTGCTGACCTCGGCTATCTTGACCTCCAGCATCACCTGGTGAGGCGAAGTGGTGCGCAGCAGGTTGACGATCTTCTTGCTGTCGCTGTAGGCGCCGGCGAGCGTCACCACATCGTCCAGGCGCAGCGGATTGCTGATCTCCCCGCTCAGGACCAGGGCATTGTCGGCGCCCTGGACGCGGATGCTGCGTTCCTCGGGCATGAGCTCGCTGAGCTTGGCCTGCAGCGGCCCCGGGTCCATGGTGACGATCACGTCCTTGATGAAGCAGGCACCCTGGGCGTTTTGCAGGATGACGTTCATGGAGCCGGACTTGCGGCCGCGAAAGAACAGGTCTCGTGGGCTGAGCAATTGCACCTCGATATCACCCATGCCGTTCTGCATTTGCGGTTGGGCATTCGCGGCCATGGGCGCTGCTGACTGGCCCGCTCCGGGCGTCTGGCCGCTGACCAGGATGCGCGCCATGGGCGAGCTCAGCGGAATGACCACGGATTTCCCCAGCGTGACGGTGGTCGGATCCTCCGTGCGGATGGCCGTGCAATTCCTGGCGGGCAGGGTGGTGCGGGGAGCTGCGGGAGCTGCCGCAGCCACGGGGCCGGGCTGGGCAGGTGTGCCCGCAGATTGGGCCAGCACAGGCGCTGAGCTGGCGAGCAGCATGCTAGCTGCTATATATAGGTGATGATGTTGCACAGCCGACCTCTCTGAGTTGTTGCGAGTAGAAGATCAGAAGCAGTTGAGAGTTCGAGCGCCGCCCTGGATCACTTCGACACAGGTGGCTGTCGAAGCCTGGGGTGCGGGCCTGGCTCGCTGCATCACGGGTTTGGCGGGTGCTGCGACCTTGACGGGGGCAGGCACGGGCTCAGGTGTTCCAAACAGCTGGTGCTTGGTGATGCCGACGGTGCTGGTCGGGTCCTTATCGACCTGGTTGCGCAGCACCAGTGAAAGATTGCCCACGCTGCGTGCAAGATCGAGCCTCTCGGCATCTTCCGGGCTCAGCTCGAGGGTGACGGCGCTCACCACCTTGGGTTTGGTCTCGTCACGATCGGCTTCCTGGGCCACGGCCAGAACCAGCACGTTCTCCAGCACGGTTTTGCTGATCTGGCGCGACTCTTCTGTCTTGCCGTTCTGTTCCTGCTGGGCATTGACCACCACATCCACGTAATTGCCGGGCAGGGCGAAGCCCGCAACACCGACCACATCGTTGACGCGTACCGTCATGGCCCGCTTGCCCGGAGCGATGACGGCTGCCAGTCCGCCTTTGGTGCCTACGGGTGCCAGCTTGCCTTCGAGCACGGCTTCGCCACGCAGCACGCCGACCTTGACGACGCGATCCTGCAGCTGTTGCATGTCATGGAATGCGCCATCGGGTATGGAGCCCCGCGGCCAGTCCACTGTGTTCAGCATGTTCGGCAAAATCTTGCCGCCCAGTGGAATGTCGGTGGCAGCGACAACCACCTTGTCGGCGTCCAGGCTGCCGCGTTGGGCCACCCAGTTGGCGGCGTAGACAGCCGCTGCCAGACTGGCCAGCGCTGCGAGGATAAACAGACCCAAAGCTTTGAGGTTTTTCATGGGAGGCTCCCGCTATGCCGTGATGTAAGTGACTAGACCCAGGTGAACTGCCGAGCGACCAGGAACGCCAGGGTTCCCAGGGCGATGCTGACGCCGTAAGGCAAGGTGCCTACCGAATGCGCCGAGTTGGAGCGGGCATCGGGACGGATCCCCGCAGCGACATTGACGTAGAGCAACTGCACTGCCTCGGCCGAGTTGCGCACCAGCTTGCCGGCCATGCGATGCCAGAGTGCGTAGCTGATGGCTGCCAAGCCGCCGGTGATAAAGACAAAGATCACGACCTGACAGGTGGCGGCGGGGCCTAGAAAGCTGCCGACCATGGCCATCAGCTTCACGTCGCCGGCTCCCATGGCATGCAGCAGATAGAGAGGCAGCATCAATGCCAGGCCTACCGCCATGCCGCCCAGCGCCGAGAAAAAGCCGCCGCCATGGGGGTGGTGGGCCAGCAGACCATAGAGCAGGGCCAGGGTGATGCCACCGAAGGTCAAGCGATTGGGGATGCGCCGTGTGCGTAGGTCACTGATGCTGGCTGCCAGCAAAAGCAGCAACAGGATCAGCGAACGCGGCTCGGTGAAAACGGCGGCCACGAGTTCGGATGCTGCGCTGAGTTCGGAAGATGTCATGGTCAATCTCCAGTCCTGTGTTCAGCGAATCCTGTTCGGGCCTCAGAGTTGACGCTGGCGGTCTGCTGCGTTCAGCTCATCTGACTGATGTCTACAGGATTCGGGCGATATGTGACTAAATACAATTTTTCTATCAACTTCATTCTTTTGTTTAATTTTGTGGAAATACTATTCCTATAGAAATCGCTTATCAATATTCTGGTTCGTAAGAATTTTTCTAATCTGCATGAGATGCAAATGTGACGCCGTTGTAGGTTGCGTAAGCAGTGGTCTCATGCGCTTGATGACGCAGATCGGCCCGCGGTCGGTGTCGGCTACAGAGCGCGATCGCAAGGCCTTGCCTGGAGCCCGCCCGCAAAGGAGCCAGGCAGGCGGCATAGACGCTGCACGGTTTGAAGACAGAGCTGGCCCGGCGGGGGCCGGCAGGCGCTGAAATGCGCGATGTGCGTTACCCATGTTCCGGGGCCTGAAGTGGCCGCTGCTGCATGGCGGGCAGGCCCGGGCGTCGGCATCACGGCCCGGGAGCAAGGTTGCGGCGGGGCTGAGTAGCCGCTTTGAGGGATGAGGTCAGGGTAATCCTCAGCAAGCTGCAGCCCGGCTGGAGGCCTGCATTTCCTTCCTGGCCTGTCGGCGGCGGTCCTGCCGACGGTCTGCTGCGAGCGTTGACCCGGCCTTCAGGCAACACCCGATCGGTGCATTCACAGGGAAAGCTATGCTATATAAAATATAGCTTGTAGCGCTTTACCTAAATGGATTTCATGGATGAAATCAATTGATTCCATTGCCAGTAAAGTGGTGACAGCTATCTATTTTGATAGCTGTCTGAAGGCGGGAAACATCGGAGCAGCTTCAGGCCTTTGCTCTGCGCTGGCTGTGCAGGCCCAGCAGCACCAGCACGACGGCCACCAAGGGCAGCATGCCGATATTGATGCCGTTCCAGCCAGCGCTGTGCAGCAGCTGGCCCGATCCGAACGAGGCCACGGCCACTGTGCCGAAGACCAGGAAGTCGTTGAGTGCCTGCACCTTGGCGCGCTCCGAGGGGCGGTAGCACTCGGTCAGCAGCGCCGTGGCGCCGATGAAGCCGAAGTTCCAGCCCACGCCCAGCAAAATCAGCGAGCCCCAGAAGTGGAAGATATCCAGGCCCATCAAGGCCAGCACACCGGCCGCGCCTATCATCAGCAGGCCCAGAGCGGTCACGGGCCGCTTGCCATAGCGTGCAATCAGCTTGCCGGTAAAAAAGCTGGGCACGAACATGGCGAGCACATGCCATTGGATGCCCATGGCGGCTTCGCCCACGCTGTGGCCGCAGCCCACCATGGCCATGGGCGCAGCGGTCATCAAAAACGCCATCAAACCGTAGCTGACCACACCGGCCGCGCAGGCCACGACGAACTGGGGCGTGCGGGCAATCTCGCCCAGAGGCCTGGCGTCGCCGGCCACGGCCTGCTTGCTCTGTGGTGGAGGCAGACGCAGGCCCATGAGCAGGGGCAGGGCCAGCAAGGCCAGGGCCGCCTGGCTATAGAAGCTGCCGGCAAACGGGGTGGCAGGCAGGGCGTCACGGGTCCAGATCACGACCTGCGGGCCGATGATGGCGGCAATCAGGCCGCCGATCATCACGCGCGAAATGGCCTTGGCCTGCTGCGCGGGCTCGCTCACCAGATCGGTGGCGGCGAAGCGGTAGCTCTGCACGCAGGCCGCATAGAAGCCGGCCAGCGCCGTACCGATGCAGAAGGTGACGAAGTCGCTGTGGGCAATGCCTTGCGCGGCGACCACGCCGGAGATCACGCCCAGAATGGCGCCCAGCACATAGGCCGCGCGGCGGCCCATGCGGTTCATGATCCAGGCCGCAGGCAGGGTGGACAGCGCCAGCCCGAGCTGGTAGATGCTGACCGGCAAGGTGGACGCCGTGGGATTGGATGACAGCTGCTGCCCGACCAGCCCGCCCAGCGAGATGATGATGGGCGGAGAGGCACCTCCCAGGGACTGGGCTGCGACCAGCAGGCCCATATTGCGGCTTTGTTGTGTGTTGTTGTCTGATTGCATAAATCGCTTTGGCTGCCCATGCTTGTACGCAGATTTGTCACATCTTGCAGCATTCATATTGGCCGCACATTAAAAGGTTTGCTGCGGCCATGATGCAGTCGCGAGCCTGGTGATCGAAGTGAATGGAAGTGATATGACGTTGAAATGCCTGAGTGACTGGGCTGCGAGCCTGAACATCGCTATGGCGCTCATGAGCTGGGCGTCGATGGCGCATGCCGAGACGGCAGACACCCCGCATGAAGCGGTGGTCTGGTCGGCCAGCTATCGCGGCGAGATTGCCGGCAAGGCAGTCAAGCTGGAGTTGTGGCGGCTCGACGGAGCCGTCGGCGGCAGCTATTGCTATGAACCCTGCAATCGGCCTGGCGCCACGCTTGATCTGGAAGGCTCGGCAAGCGGACAGCTGACCGAGACGCCGATGGCGGGTGCCAGCGATCCCAGGCCGTCGGGCCGCTGGTCGCTGGCGGCCTTGCCTGGCATGGCGCCGCCGCGTCTGCAGGGACAGTGGCAGTCCATGGATGGCAAAAGACGCTGGCCGGTCAATCTGCTGCGCCAGCCCCCGGCTTTTCCCCATGCACTGCATTACGAGCTGCGTCTGCTGATGAATCAGAGGCTGCGCTCCCTGGCCGACTGCGGCGAACATACGGATCTTCAAGTTTCCGCCATTCAGGTCTATGAGAAGGGGCGTCTTAAGCAAAGCCTGCCGACCGCCGCCGTGGGCAGTTGCTGGCTGGTGCAGCCGAGCTGGGTGGATGCGAATTTTGACGGCTGGCCGGATCTGACCCAGGCGCTGGATCTGCCTGCAGGGCCGAATATTGCGCACCGCACCTGGCTTTACGACCCGGGAGCGCAGAAGTTGGTGCTGGGACCGCAGTCCCTGCAGGACATCAGCTCGCCCGCCTTCGATGGCAAGGCCAAGCGCATCTACAGCGAATGGCGTGCCAGCTGCTGCAGCCATGGCGTGGACATCTATGCCTGGAAGGCTGCGGGGCCGGAGCTGGTCGAGCAGGCCGAAAGCCATATGCTGCCGGTGCGCAAGGGCGGCAAGCTCATGGCCTGCTATCAGGTACCGGACTATGCGCAAGGCCATGTGCGCTGGCCTGCCGGTCTCTACCAGCGCGGCGGCGAGCTGAGTCTGGCGCAGGAGCCTGCTGCCGACTGGTGTGATACCGATCCCGCTGCCACCATGAGCCAGAACCTGGTCCAGGTGCTGGCCGAGCCCAGAGCCGGACAGCCACCCCAAGTCCTCAAGGCCTATGGCGCAAGCTACCGCAAGGTCGATACGCCCCAAGGTGTCCGTTACTGCCCCGATATCGCGGTCTTCGATGCCGATGCCCGCAAGGTGGTGCGTGTGCTGATGAGCGAGAACGCCGAGCAGGACTGCGAGGTGGAAAATCCAGCTCGGGTCCAGCATTGAAAACGACTTATCGCTATGCATGGAAATCGCTTGCTGCTATCGTTTTAAGAAAGTTTGCTTGTTATACAATTTAACAAATTGAGACTCATTCTCAACAAGCCTTAGCCACGCACTTCGTTTTAGCCATAGGAGATCAATCAAAACGAGGTCTACATGGCAACCCCAGTTCGTGGCGGCGCAGGCAAGGCGCCGTCGGCTTCAGCGCTTGCATCCACGCAGTTCGCGCCATTCGCGCATTGGCTTTCTTCTGCGGCCTGCCGCAGCCCCCGCTCAGCCGTGGGGCTGGCGGTGTTGGTGGTTTTGAGTGCCGGCGCCCAGGCGCAGTCCCAGACGCCGGATGCGCAGGAAAAACGCCTGAGCGAAGTCACGGTTTCCGGTAAGCAGGACGGCAGCGCTCTGCCCGCGCTCGCCCCTGGCGCCCAGGTTGCCAAAGGGGCGGCGCTGGGGCTGCTGGGCAATGTGGATGTGATGGATGCTGCTTTCAACATCACCGCCTACTCCGAAGAGCTGATCCGCGACCAGAATGCGGCCACGCTGGCTGCCGTGCTGGAAAACGACTCTTCGGTGCGCTTTACCACCAATACCGGCCATGTCAACGAGAACTATGTGATTCGGGGCTTCGACGTCAACGCCAGCGAAGTGGCATTCAACGGCCTGTACGGCCTGGCGCCCGACAGCCATGTGCCGACCGAGATGGTCGAGCGCGTGGAACTGCTCAAGGGCCCGGGCGCGCTGCTTGGCGGCATGGCTCCCAATGGAGCGGTGGGCGGTGTGGTGAATGTGGTCAGCAAGAAGCCGCTGGCCGAGGATTTGACACGGCTGACCACCACCTTCACTTCGGGCTCGCAGCTGCAGGAGCATGTGGATGTATCGCGGCGCTTTGGCCCCGAGCGCCGCCTGGGCATACGCTTTAACGGCGCGCTGTCCAGCGGGGAAACCGAGGTCGACGACCAGAAGCGCCGCCGCCGCCTGGGCGCCGTGGCGCTCGACTATCAAGGCGATCGCTTCACGCTGGGACTGGATGCCTATCACTACAAGGTGAATCTGGACAACGGCAGCCCGGTGATGGTGAGCTTTGGCAAGATGAAGAATCTGATCGGCGCGCCGAACGCCAGCAACAATCTGTTCCGCGGCGTCAACACCGAAGTGGAGAACAAGTCGGTGGCACTGCGCGGCAGCTTCGAGCTGAGCGACAGCTGGCAGCTCTACGGCAGCCTCGGCAAGGCCTGGCATGACTATGCTGGTCAGCCCACAGGCACACGCGTGGTGCTCAATGCCGTGGGCGACGGTTCTGCCGTGGGTCAGACCTATAACCTGCAGGGCTATACCAACAGCACGGCGCTGGACGCGGGTTTGCGCGGCCGCTTCAAAACCGGCGATGTGGGCCATCAGCTGGTGTTCTCGTTCAACGAGCTGCAGCAGCAAAGCGGGCGCGCGCTGCCCATCGTGGTCAGCAGCAGCTACACCACCAATATCTACGATCCGGTGCTGCCGGTTCTGGCCGGACCGCGCAATGCCGTGCGCCAGGAAAACGACAATGTGATCCGCAGTTTCGCCGTGGCCGATACCCTGAGCCTGCTGCAGGACAGGCTGCAGCTGACGCTGGGCGCACGCCACCAGCGCGTGAATCAGAAGATGAAGGGCTACGACGCGAGCGCTGTGACTCCCATGCTGGGTCTGGTGGCCAAGCCCTGGGGCGAGGATTTGTCCTTCTACGCCAATTACATTGAGGGGCTGAGCCCCGGTCTCGAGGTCGGCTCCACCTATGCCAATGCAGGCGAGACATTCGCGCCCTACAAATCCAAGCAGATGGAGGCGGGAGTGAAGTGGCGCCGCGCAGGCTGGACGAATACGTTGTCGCTGTTCCAGATCGAGAAGCCTTCGACCACCATCGATACGGCGGCCAATACCCTCAAGCTCAATGGCGAGCAGCGCAATCGCGGCGTGGAGTGGAATACCTTTGGTGCCGTGAGCTCCAGCTTGCGCGTATTGGGCGGCATCACGTACCTGCAGCCCAAGCTGACCAGCACCCAGGGCGCCAACAACGACGGCCATGATGCTTTCGGCGCGGCGCGCTGGGCGGCCAATCTAGCGGCAGACTGGGATGTGCCGGGTGTGGCCGGTCTGGCGCTGAACGCACGCATGGTGCATACAGGCAAGCAGTGGGTCAACTCGGCCAACACCTTGCGTGCACCAAGCTGGACGCGCTTTGATGTCGGCGCCCGCTACACCACGCGCGTTGCCGACAAGAAAGTGGTCTTGCGCGGTACGGTGGACAACGTCTTTGGTCGCAGCTACTGGGCTGGAGCCTTTGCCGACAACTTCCTGACTGTGGGTGCACCGCGCACCGTGCGCATCAGCGCTGCCGTGGACTTCTGAGGCGAGGGAAGCATCAATGCATGAAGATCTTCAAGGTTTGTGCCTGCCGATGATGGGCCACAGACCATCGGGCAAAGGGCTGCGCTCCTTGCTTGTTCCAGGTCTGCTGGCAGCGGCCAGCGTCGGCATCGGCGGCTCGGCCGGTGCGGCCCGGCCTTTGCCTGGCGGCACTGTTCACAGCGCGGGCAAGGCGGCCTCCTTGCTTTCGGTGCAGGAGCCGTTCTCCGGCAGGCTGGCGTCGGGACAGAAGCTGAGCCTGCAGCTGGAGGCTCCGGCCGGCGCAGTGGTTCGCGGCAATCTGCAGGCGTTGGGCGTGGTGCTGGATGTGGAAACGCCTGACGGGCGCCATCTGCGGCGGCTGAGCCAGGGCGCAGGCGTCGATCACGCATTTACCTGGCAAAGCCGGGGCATGGCGAAGGAGCGTCTGGTGCTGCGCGCCGAGAAGGTCCAGCCCTATGCGTCGGCGGCAAACGGCGTGTTGGCGGCGCAGGACGGACACATCGGTGCTCCGACCTATGCTGCGCCCATTCCTGGCGCCTACGAGCTGACGATCACCCAGGTGCTGGCGCCGTTGGCGGCCAGCCATGCGCCTGCCGCAGAGATCGAACCCGAGCCGCTGCGCAGCCCCAGACTCAAGGCCTTGCAGGCGCGCCTGGCGCAGGGCGGCGACAGCCGCAGCTTCTGGCTGGAAATGGAACGCCAGGGCACGCCGCTGATCGAGCCCTGGGATGCGGAGCACCAATTGGTGAGCTTTGTCTGGCGCGGCGCCGGGCAGTCCGTGCGGCTGTTCGGAAGTCCATCGGGCAACCATGAGCCTTTGCAGCGCCTCGGAAGCAGCGATGTCTGGTGGGCCAGTTTCGTCATGCCCAGGGATGCACGGCTCAGCTATGGTTTTGCTCCCGATGTGCCTGCAGTCTCGGCCGATGCCATGATTCAGCGCCGAGCCATTCTGTCCACTTTGCAGCGCGACCCTCTCAATCGCCAGAGCTGGGGGCGGTCTGCGGATCTGCAGGCAGTGCAGGATCGCTACGACGGACGCTCCGTGCTGACGCTGGCCAAGGCGCCGCCCCAACCCTGGAGCCAGTCCCGCGCCAGCGTGGCAGCTGGCCAGTTGCAGCGTCACTGGCTGGGCAGCCAGGCACTGGGCAATGGACGCGATATCTGGATCTACAAGCCGCAGGGCTGGCAGCAGGCCGATGCGGCTCAGCGTTCCCTGCTGGTGCTGTTCGACGCCCAGGCCTATCTGCGCCAGGTTCCCACGCCCGCCATCATCGACAACCTGATGGCCGACGGCCTGCTGCCTGCAACAGCCGTCGTGCTGGTGGCCAATGGCGCAGGCGACGCGCGCAGCCGCGAACTGCCGCCCAACCCGGTGTTTGCCGACTTCATGGGCAAGCAGCTCATGCCCTGGCTCAAGGCTCAGGGCATCGCGGCCGGACCTGAGCGCACGGTGATCGCAGGATCGAGCTATGGCGGCCTGGCTTCAAGCTATGTGGCGCTGCGCTATCCGCAGTGGTTTGGCAATGTGCTCAGTCTTTCGGGCTCCTATTGGTGGGCTCCCAAGGGCGAGTCGCCCAATTGGCTGGCTCGCCAGTATGAGCAAGCACCGCAACTGCCCATTCGCTTTTACTTTGATGCCGGCCTATACGAAGGGGCTCGCGGTGGTCAGGCAGGCATACGCGAAACCAGCCAGGAGCTGGGTGATGTGCTGCGTGCCAAGGGCAACAAGGTCGTGCAGCGTGTGCACAGCACCGGTCATGACTATGTGCACTGGCAGGGTTCGCTGGCCTGCGGGCTGCTGGCGCTGACGGGGCGCGAGCCATCGACCGAGGGGCTCAAGGAGCAGGTTGAACAGGCTTGCGGGCTCTGAGTCTGGGAAGCACAAAAAAAGGGGCTGAAAGCCCCTTTTTTGCTTTTGGCCTGCAGCGCTCGTTCGCAAGCGCTGCAGGCTTTTCCATGCAAGCTTCTACTTGAGCTTGTTGCCGCATTCGCCGCAGAACAGGTCATTGGCGGCTACCGGGGCGCTGCAGGCTGGGCAGCTCGGCGCAGCCTGAGCCTGGCGGGCTTTCTCGGCGGCCTCTGCTTCGGCGCGGGCGCGGGCTGCTTCACGCTCGGCAGCCTGCTGCCTGGCCAGTTGCTCGGCTTCTGCTTGCTGACGTGCTTCTTCGGCAGCCTGTGCAACTGCGCGCTCCTCAGCGGCCTTTTGCTGTGCTGCGCGCTCTGCGGCCTGGGCTTCGGCAGCCGCACGTTCGCGTGCAGCTTGCTCGGCGGCCTCGGCTTCAGCCTTCAGGCGGGCTGCTTCGGCCTCGGCGCGCAGGCGTGCCGCCTCGGCTTCGCTACGCTGGCGGGCGGCTGCCTCTTCAGCGCTTTGACGTGCTTTTTCCGCCGCATCGGCGGCAGCACGCTCGCGCGCCTGCTGCTCTGCAAATGCCTGTTCGGTGGATGCCGCTGTGGCGGCAGTCAGGCCTGCGGCAGCCGCTGCTGCGCCAGCCGTTGCTGCGGCAGCCGTTACCGCGCCAGCGTTGGCATTGCTGTCGTTGCCGGGCGGGGTGTCGGTGGCGGCGGGCTTGGCTGTGGCTTCCTGCAGGCGCTCGCTGGCAGCCTGCTTGGCGCGCTCGGCCGCAGCCATGGTGCGTTCTGCGGCAGCCATGGTCTGGGCCTTGGCTTCCTCGGCTTTTTTGCGCACATCGCCAATCAGGCTGTCCAGCGCACCCTCGGCCTCGGCCGGGTCCACGCTTTCACGAGCCTGCAGATAGATCAGATTCATGCCCATGATGGCCACCTGGGCCAGCAGTGCGCCCACCACGCAGTAGAGAACGCCCAGGCCGGCGATGAGGCCGGTGCTGCCGCCACCCATCATGCCCATGGGGTTGAAGCCACCACCGTAGCCACGGCCGTAGCCGCCGCCCATGAACATGCCGGCCATGGAGCCGGCATCTCCGGTAATGCTCATGGCCATCCCGGTCAGGGAGACGGTGGCAGGCACCAGTCCGGCAAACAGCATGAAGCAGACCAGGCCCAAAATGACATAGAGCACGACTTCCATCAGTACCACTTCGACCAGACGCCTGCGAGCGATGCTCAGCACATTGGCCAGCGCAGCCTTGACGGACAGGCCGCTCCACAGCGCAGGGCCCATCAAGGGGCCGACGACCCAGATCATGGCGATCAGCAAGGCTGCGGCGACCAGCACCAGAATCGGGTGGGCCACAAAGGCCAGAATGCCGCCGAGCACGGGAATCTTGCAGATGAAGTAAATGACGGCAGCCAGCAGGTAGTAGGCCAGCGTGGCAACAAATATCGCGAGTCCGACCAGCAGGAATTTGGGCAGGCACAGCAGCCCGGCCGATGCCGCTGCCGAGAAGGAGCGTACGGGCTCGTTCCTGGCCTTGTCCATGAGCATGATGCCGACGCCCGAAGAGCCGGCCAGCAGTGCGACCAGGGCCGCCAGCATGAAGATCAGGTACATGAAGAAGCCGGCCTTGACCAGCATCCAGGCCGCGCCTGCTATCAGTGCACCGGTCAGCAGCAGTGTCAGAAAGCACAGCAGCAGCGGTCGCCATTGCGTCAGTCCTTCGGCGGCTCTGGCGAGGGTGGCAAAACGTATTTCTCCCAGGGGTTGCTCTCTCATTTTTCGTCCTGTCTGGTGGTTGAGGCTGGCTGGTGTGGCGCGATGAGCCGCTGGCTGGCCGGGGGTCAAAGCTTGCCGCGGATTTCGCCGGCTTCTATGGAGTAGCGCTCCACGCCGGCGGGCAGGCCAGTATCGATCTTCTTGATGACAGTCACGGGTTTGCCGCCTTTGGACTGGGTGGTGCCAGTGGCGGTATTCACACGCCCGGCCCTGACATCCTCGTCGGACTGATCAACCACGATGATGGATGAGCCCCGGTTGTCGGCCAGTTCATTGGCCAGTTCCTTGAGCACATTCATGGCCTGCGTATATTCCTTGCGACCCTTGGCAGCCAGCGGCATCTCCACGGTCAGTGCTGAGAAACTGCGCATCTGGTGTGTCTGTCCCGACTGCCCGTCGGCAATGCTGACGGTCCTGGTCTGTAACGGCCCGGCCACGGCGCGTTGTTTGGCCGGCAGCTTCTGCATGGCTTGCACGGCCTGGGCCTGCATGCTCTGCGCATGCTGCGTCTCCTGATCCAGAGCGGCCTGCAAGCGGGCAAAGCGCTCGTTCTGTCCGCCCGAAACAGCGGTTGCGGGCGCGCCGCCGCCAGGGCCGCAGCTAGGGTCTGCGGAATTGGTGACGCGCGAGAGCATGCAGCTCAGCGATGTGGAGGCATCTTGCAAACTGGCGCAGCCGCCGAGCAGGGTTGCGGCGCAGGCGAGCACAGTGAGTTTGAGTTTTTTCATGGCTTTCAATCCAGCAGGTCATCCAGGGATGGCGCGGCATTCTTCTTGACTGCAGGTGTTCTTGCAGGGGCCGGCACGGGCGGTTTGCCAGATGCCGGGGCTGAGGACGGCTCCGGGCTGGCCGCAGGCGCGGGTGCGTCGCTGGCAGTGTTTGCTGTCGTCGCTGCGGGGGGGGACTGCGGTGGCGGGCGCGTTGTCTACGGCGCCGGCAATCGAGGCATTTTCGGCAGGTGTCGTTTGCGCTGCGGTACTGCCGCCCAGCGGGCCGACCAGGGCGTCGGCCTTGGCCTTGTCTTCCGGAGAAATCCCATCCTTGCCGGCTTGGGACGAACTGGATGCGCTATTGCCCGAGCTGGTCAGGCCCTTCATATTGCTTGCCATCATCACACCGCCTGCAATGGCTGCGACCAGCAGTGCCAGCGCCACCCATTTGATCCAGGCATTGCTGCCGCGCACCGGTTCCTGGGGAAAGGCCGGCGTGCGGTCATTGCGCTGCGCAAAGCTTGCGGCAGGCTCCGACTGTGGCGGCCTTGGCGCGGGTGTATCCATGGGCTCGATCAGGGGAGGGGCCAGGCTTGCGCTGTCAATGGTCTGCGAGGCATCTGAAGGCATGGGCGGCGCAGCTGCCACTGCGGCATGGCTATCGCCGGGGCGCTCGAACACCAGGCCGCATCGTGTGCAGAAGCGGGCCTCGGGCTTGCAGACAGCCTGGCATTGGCTGCAGGTTTTTTCAACAGCAGTGATTGCCGCTTCCGGTGCTTGTCTGGCGCCGCAGTTCTTGCAGAACTTGGCATTCGGAGAGAGCGGATTGCCGCATTGGGAACAATTCATGGTCTGCAATCGAGAAAAGAGTCCGCTGGAATGGCCGCTCGGCGGCATTGCTGCCTGGGCAATGCGTGGA
Source organism: Comamonas sp. wu1-DMT (assembly GCF_040187805.1). Taxonomy (NCBI): domain Bacteria; kingdom Pseudomonadati; phylum Pseudomonadota; class Betaproteobacteria; order Burkholderiales; family Comamonadaceae; genus Comamonas; species Comamonas sp. wu1-DMT. The sequence continues at coordinate 238,262 of NZ_JBANEM010000001.1, read as the reverse complement.
ATATGGGCCGGTTTTTGCGCATTGGCATGAACCGGTACGGACCCTGAAAAATGATTTGTATCTTAGCGGCGCATTTGCCGCAGCCTGTCGGATCGCTTTACGGGAATGTAAGCACGTTCGGTTTTGACAGCTTTTTGTCAGGCATGGCAATCCATGAATGGGGTTTGGATTAATGGAGCTGCGCGGAGTTTCAAGGGATTTATGGCGTAAGTGACTGATTTGAAAAGAAGGCAATAAATCAGGTGCTTTATGGAAGCCGGGATTGCCGGGAAAAGCTCGGATCTCGAAATCTGTTTGATTTTTGCAAATGCTTCAAATGGTTGAGAGTGTTTTGCGCTGTAAAGATTTCAACGAAATACAAGTCTTGCTGAACCCCGGGAGTCAGCAAGGCCGGTAATCACTGCTGCGCAACCAGCGTCAGCAGCTCGATTCGCGGCGCCACGCCAAGGCGTATGGCAAAACCGGCCCACAGGCCTGCTCCGCTGCTGACCAGCAGCTTCATATTGCCGACGTCATATTCGCCGCGCACAAAACCGTTGTTGACGGGAGCCACCAGCCAGCGGTCCATGCCCAGGATCAGTCCGCCGTGGGTATGGCCCGATATCTGCAGATTCACGCCCTTGGCCGCGTTGTCGCGCGCGAACTTGGGCTGGTGCGCCAGCAGGATATGAAACGCTGCCCCGGCCTTGCGGGCCTGGGCGGCAACCGCATCCACATCGGGGGGAACGCCTTCGGCGACCTCGGGGTCGGCGTTGTTGGGCGAGGTCCGGCCGAACACCGGGTCGCCGATGCCGGACAGGGCCAGCTTGCTGCCCTTGATGTTCAGCAGCTGCATGCGGTTTTCCAGCAGATTCAGGCCCAGGCGGCGGAACTCGGCCATCCAGGCGTTGTAGCCGCTGTAGTACTCGTGGTTGCCCGGCGCCGCCCAGACGCCGTAGCGCGCGCTCAAGGCGGCCAGCGGCGCCACATGGGCGCGGCTGGTGGCGACATCGCCGTCCACCATGTCGCCGGGCAGCACGATCAGGTCGGGCGTGGTGGCCAGGGTGCGCTGCACGATGGTCTGCACATAGCTTGCATCATTGACCGGGCTGGCGTGGATATCGGCCAGCACGGCAATGCGCAGGCCCTGCAGGGCGGTGGGCAGGTTTCTGACCGCGATCTGTTGCTCATGCACCCTGGGCGGCGGAAGGGCGTTGAAGATGCCGATGGCGCTCAGGCAGCCGGTCGCCACCACGGCGGCTGCGGTAAGTGCGGGAAGGTGCAGCAGCTGCGCCAGGCTGGTTCGCCCCATGAGTCGGGCAATCAGCCACAGCAGATCGCGCAGCAGCACGAACAGCGCCAGCATCAGCAGCATGGCCAGAATCCAGCCGCCGGGAACCTGCAGGCGCGCCACCACGGCGTAGGGCAGGGCATTGGTCTGCACGGCCTTGAGCAGCAAGGCGGGAGCGATGCCGAGCATGCTCGTGATCAGAACTGCCAGCAGGCGTGCCAGACGGGAGGTGCCGTTGAGGCTGGAGACAGGCCACCAGAGCCAGAGAGCCAGAAGAGGGATGACGAAAGCAGCAGTCGAGACCATGGGCAGGAGGGAAACCGAAAATTGCCGCGAGCATAGCAAGCGTTGGCGTCCCCGCGATGAACGCTGCTGCAGCCGCTATCGCTGGTACAACGCAGGGCGTTGAAAATTGCGCGGCACGGCTGCTTTTGTCATCACTGCGCAAGACCGGCCAAGGACGGGGATAATCCCAGCCCTTATGTCTTTGAAGATCAACTTCCCCGAGTCGCTCCCCGTATCCAGCCGTCGCCAGGAAATCATGGAGGCCATGGATCGCCATCAGGTCATCATCGTCTGTGGCGAGACCGGCTCGGGCAAGACCACGCAGTTGCCCAAGATCGCTCTGGCGCTGGGCCGGGGCAGGCTCAATGCCGCGCCCGATGCCAACGGCCAGGTGCGCGGCCATCTGATCGGCCACACCCAGCCGCGCCGCATTGCCGCCAGCTCGGTGGCCAAGCGCATTGCCGAGGAGCTGAACACGCCGCTGGGCGAAGTGGTGGGCTACAAGGTGCGCTTTCAGGACACTCTGCAGAAGAACGCCTCCGTCAAGCTGATGACCGACGGCATCTTGCTGGCCGAGACCCAGACCGATCCGCTGCTCAAGGCGTACGACACGCTGATCATCGACGAGGCGCATGAGCGCAGCCTGAACATCGATTTTCTGCTCGGCTATCTCAAGCAGATCCTGCCCAAGCGCCCCGATCTCAAGGTGGTGGTGACCTCGGCAACCATCGACGCGGACCGCTTTGCCAAGCACTTCGAATCGAAGAGCGGTCCTGCGCCCGTGATCATGGTTTCGGGCCGCACCTATCCGGTGGAGATGCGCTATCGCCCGTTCGAGGGTGAAAAGGACAAGGATCTGAACGACGCCATTGCCGATGGCGTCGATGAACTCTGGGCCGGCGGCAAGGGCGGCGATATCCTGATCTTCCTGCCCGGCGAGCGCGAGATTCGCGAAGCCGCCGACCATCTGCGCAAGCATTTGCAGCACTCGCCCACGCTGCGCAGTGCCGAAGTGCTGCCGCTGTTCTCGCGCCTGTCGCAGGCCGAGCAGGACCGTATCTTTGACGGCCATACGGGCCGGCGCATCGTGCTGGCCACCAATGTGGCCGAAACCTCGCTCACGGTGCCGGGCATTCGCTATGTGATCGACGCCGGTACGGCGCGCGTGAAGCGCTACTCCTTCCGCAGCAAGGTGGAGCAGTTGCTGGTCGAGCCGATCTCGCAGGCCGCTGCCAACCAGCGCGCGGGCCGTTGCGGTCGTGTGGCCAACGGTATCTGCATTCGCCTGTATGACGAAGAGAGCTTTGTCAGCCGCGACCGCTTCACCGACCCCGAAATCCTGCGCTCCTCGCTGGCCGGCGTGATCCTGCGCATGAAGTCGCTGGGTCTGGGCGATGTGGTGCATTTCCCCTTCCTCGAAGCGCCTTCGGGCCGCGCCATTGCCGACGGCTATCAGTTGCTGGCCGAGCTGGGCGCGGTGGACGATCACGGCCATCTGCTGCCCATGGGCAAGGAACTGTCGCGCTTGCCGCTGGACCCGCGCGTGGGCCGCATGATTCTGGAGGCGCGCGAGCGCCGCGCTTTGGCCGAGGTGCTGATCATCGCCTCGGCTCTGAGCGTGCAGGATGTGCGCGACCGCCCCATGGAAGCGCAGCAGCAGGCCGACCAGGCACATGCCAAGTTCGACGACGAGAAAAGCGAGTTCAGCGGCTATCTGCGGCTGTGGAAATGGCTGTCGGATGCGCGCGGCGGCAAGGTCGTGGCCAAGAGCCGCAAGGAGATGGTGGCCCAGCACGCGCCTGCGGCCAAGCCCAATGCGCGCAACCAGGCCTTCCTGCCCGTCAGCCAGCGTGCCAGCGGCGCGCAGCTCGAAGGCACGGTGGAGGAGAGGCTGGCGCTGTTCAACCCCGCCGAGCAGGCCCAACCTGCCGACGAGGCCACACACAAGATCAGCAACCGCCAGTGGGAGCAGCTGCTGCGCCAGAACTTCATCAATATCCGCCGCGTGCGTGAGTGGCGCGACATCCACTCTCAGCTGCTGACCGTGGTCAAGGAGCAGAAATGGCTGCTCAACAACGAGGCTGCCGGCTATGAGGCCGTGCACCTGTCCATGCTGTCGGGGCTGCTCGGCAATATTGGCTACAAGGCAGAGGAAAGCGAGAGCTATCTGGGCGCGCACGGCATCAAGTTCCACCCGCATCCCGGCGCTCACCTGAGCAAGAAGCCTGGCCGCTGGATCGTGGCGGCCGAGCAGGTCGAGACCTCGCGCCTCTACGGCCGCGGCATTGCGGCCATAGAGCCGCAGTGGCTGGAGGAGGTGGGCGGCCACCTGCTCAAGAAGCAGCTGCTGGACCCGCACTGGAGCAAGAAGCAGGCCGATGTGGTGGCGCTCGAGCGCGCCACGCTCTACGGTCTGGTGGTCTACAACGGCCGCCGCGTGAGCTACGGCCGCGTCGATCCGCACGAGGCGCGCAATCTCTTCATCCGCCAGGCGCTGGTGGAGGGCGAGTGGGAAACGAAGTGGCATTTCCTGCCCGCCAACCTCAAGCTCATGCGCAAGGTCGAGGAGCTGGAGCACAAGAGCCGTCGCCAGGACGTGCTGGTCGACGACGAGCTGATCTTTGCCTTCTACGACCAGCATCTGCCCAAGGATGTGTACAGCGGCGCGAGCTTCGACAAGTGGTTCCGCGCCGAGAGCAGGAACCAGCCCGAGCTGCTGCGCCTGTCCAAGGACGAGCTGATGCGGCACGAGGCCGCAGGCATCACCACGGACAAATTCCCCAAGACCGTGAAGCTGGGCGGTGCCGATTGCAGCGCCAGCTATCTGCACAGCCCCGGCGACGCGCGCGACGGCATCACGGTCACCGTGCCGCTGTTCGTGCTCAACCAGGTGTCGGAGGAGCGCGCCGAGTGGCTGGTGCCGGGCATGCTCAAGGACAAGATCCAGGCGCTCCTGAAGAGCCTGCCCCAGCGCCCGCGCAGCCGTTTTGTGCCGCTGCCCGAGAGCGCGGCGCGGCTGGCAGAGCTGTTCACACAGAGCGAGCGCTGGGCGCAGGGAGGACTTATCGATGCCTTGCTCAAGCAGGTGCGCGACGAGACCTCGCTCGATGTGAAGCGCGCCGACTTCAAGCTGGACATGCTGAGCCCGCATCTGTTCATGAACTTCCGCATCACCGACGAGCATGGTCGCCAACTGGGCCAGGGCCGCAATCTGGGGGCGCTCAAGGCCGAGTGGGGCGCCAAGGCTCGCGGCGCTTTTCAGGCGCTTGCTTCATTAAAGGTAGCTGCTAGCGCTGATGAGCAGGTCACTTCAGAGCAGAAAGCATCTGAAAATGATAAGGGTAAGGCGCAAGCAGCTCCTAAAAATGATAAGTCTGCGGCGGGCAAGCCGGCCCAGTCGCATGATGCACGCTACAAGGACTGGAGCTTTGGCGAGCTGCCTGAGCTCATGGAGATCAAGAAGGGCGGCACCACGTTGATCGGCTTTCCGGCCCTGATCGACCATGGCGACGCCGTCGGCATCGAAGTCTTCGATGAACCCGAAGCCGCTGCCGCAAAGCACCGCGTGGGCCTGCGCCGGCTGTTCGCGCTGCAGATTCGCGATGCGCTCAAGTATCTGGAAAAGAACATTCCCGATCTGCAGAAGATGGCCGTGGCCTATATGCCGCTGGGCACGCAGGAAGAGCTGCGCGGCCAGATCATCGATGTGGCCATAGACCGCGCCTTCCTGCAGGAGCCGCTGCCGAGCAACGAGGCCGACTTCAAGCAGCGCGTGCAGGACGGCCGTGGCCGCCTGACGCTGATTGCCAACGAGGTGGCTCGCATGTCGGCCACCATTCTCGCCGAGTACGCAGCCGCCGCGCGCAAGATCAAGGACACCAAGAACGCGCCGGAGGCCACCAAGGATGCGAGCGAGCAGCTGCAAAAGCTGATGCCCAAGAACTTCATCGCCGTGGCCCCCTGGGCGCAGCTCGGTCATTACGCGCGCTACCTCAAGGCCATTAGCTCGCGTCTGGACAAGTACCGGGCCGACCCGGCGCGCGATGCCGCCAAGCTCAAGGAGCTGCTGCCGCTGGAGCAGCGCTACTGGCGGCTGGTGGCCGAGCGCAAGGGGCAGGTCGATGCCCGCATGCAGGAGTACCGCTGGATGCTGGAGGAACTGCGCGTGAGCTTTTTTGCCCAGGAGCTGCGCACGCCGTATCCGGTCAGCGCCAAGCGGCTGGACAAGGTCTGGGCGCAGCTGCAGCAGTGATGACGGCCTGACGCGCGCGGCCCTGCCTGACTAGGCGGGCCGGCTTTCGCCCTGCAGCAGCGGATTGCGCGAAAACAGCTCCACGACCCAGTCCACAAAGGCGCGCACCTTGGCGCTGAGGTGGGAGTTGGGCGGATAGACCACGTAGATCGGAAGCAGGGGGTGCTTCCAGTCCTCCAGCACGCGTTGCAGCTGGCCGTTTTCCAGGTACTTGTGAATCTGGAAGCGGCTGAGCTGTCCTATGCCCTGGCCGGCAAGGATGGCGCTGATATAGGCATTGCCTTCGTTGACGCCCAGGTGGGCGGGACTGGCGATCTCTATCACTTCGCCGCCCTTGTGGAACTCCAGCGGATAGCGCCGCGCCGAGACAGGGGAGAAATAAATCACATTGCGATGGCCGGACTCCAGATCGCGCGGGTGCCGGGGCACGCCGTGGCGCTGCAGATATTCGGGTGCGGCAACGGTGATGAATTCCAGATTGCCGATGCGGCGCGCCACCAGGGACTGGTCGGCCAGCTCGCCGCCGCGGATTACGCAGTCCACGTTGTCGCTGATCAGGTCCACGGTGCGGTCGCTCACGCCCAGATCGATCTGTATCTCGGGATAGCGAGACTGGAACTCACTCAGATGGGGAATGATGAGCAGACGCGCCACCGTCGTTCCCACATCCACGCGCAGACGCCCGCGCGGCGTGGTGCGGGCCTGGCTGACGCTGGCCTCGAGGTCGTCGAAGTCGGCGAGCAGGCGCACGGCGCGGTCGTAATAGGCCGCACCATCGGCGGTCACGGTGACGCGACGCGTGGTACGGTTGAGCAGCTTCACGCGCAGGCGCTCTTCCAGCGCCTGAACGTTCTTGGTCACACTGGCTTTTGGCATTTGCAGCGAATCGGCTGCACGCGTGAAAGTGCCGGCTTCCACGACCCGCGCGAAAATACGCATGGCCTGTATCTGATCCATGGGATCTCCTTGTCCTCGCGAAAACCCGGACTCGCCGAGGATGCGGGATTCTCACACACAGCTCAAATCGTCATTGTTCGAGAATTGGAAACAGTGTGGTCGCGTTTGCGGGGTTTATGCCGTCACTTGCTGTTGCTACATTTCTGTTCCATCACCCGGTCCTGTCCGGAAAATCCATGTCAAACACCAAAGCCACCGCATCGCAGCCGATTCCTCATACCGACACCACGATCTCCGTGGCCGACGGTGTACAGGCCGATGTGCGCATATACGGCGGCAAGCGGCGCGGCGAAGTGGTCCCGCTGGTGCTGCATTTCCATGGCGGCGCCTTTGTGGCCGGCGATCTGGACAACGGTTGCACCGTCGGCAGCTCGCTGGCGGCGGCCGGGGCCTGTGTGGTGTCGCTGGCTTATCCGCTGGCACCCGAGCATCCGTTTCCGCGTCCGCTGGAGCTGGGCTACGAGGTGCTGCTGTGGGCCTACAAGCAACGCAGCAAGCTGGCCGGAAAGGGCGCTCCGCTCTATCTGGCCGGTGAAGAGGCCGGCGCCAATCTGGCGGCCGGCGTCTGCATGATGGCGCGGGATCAGCAGCAGCCTCCGCTGGCCGGGCAGATTCTGATCTCTCCCATGCTGGACCCTTGCTCGGCCACGCCTTCGCAGCGTGCCGCCCAGGGAGAGTCCGTCGAATGCAAATGGGCTTCGGGCTGGTGCCAGTACCTGGGCGAGCCGCATGATGCGGAGCACCCCTATGCGGTGCCGGCGAGGGCCCGCCGTCTCGCGGGACTGCCGCCGACGCTGATTCTGGTCGGCGAGGCCGATCCCATGCGGGATGAAGCACTGAACTATGGCGCGCGCCTGGAAGCTGCCGGCCTGAGCGTGCATCGCCATGTGTTTGCCGAAGCCGGGCAATGGCCGCAGGCGCTGCTGGAGCAGCCGCCCGAGTCCTGCCCTTGCGCCGCGCAGCTGCAGGAGCAGCTACGCCAGTTTTTCGAAACCACTCGATGTCGGCTCTGAGCTGATCTTTCCCTGCTGAGACCGCTGACCTGATCCGGCCCCGTGGGCCGGAAGCAGCACGGCTGCGCCTTTTTCTTCTCTTTCTCATTCGATTCCTGGCCTGAGCGCTGGAAGGGATGAGTCTTGCCTGCCGCCGAAAGAGCCGCTACCGCTTTCAACCCTTGAATAGAGACATTGCCATGAACGAGCACTCCAAACTCTCCAACCGCCGCCGGTGGGCCGCCGTCGGCGTCGCTGCTGCCGTGATCGCCACGACTGCCGCCATGCTGGGCCTGTCATCGCATGCCGAAGCGCCCGCTGCGCAAGCCGCCGCGCCGGCTGTGCCGGTTTCGGCAGCCCAGGTCCTGCAGCAGGACGTAACGCTGTGGAATGAATTCTCCGGCCGCCTTGAAGCCGTGCAGCGCGTGGATGTGCAGCCGCGCGTCTCGGGAGCGGTGCAGGCTGTGCATTTCAAGGAAGGCGCGCTGGTCAAGGCCGGTGATCTGCTGTTCACCGTGGACCCGGCGCCCTATGTGGCAGAAGTCGATCGCGCCGAAGCCCAGGTCGTTGCCGCCAAGGCGCGCATGGCCTATACCCAAAGTGAGTCTGAGCGCGCCACGCGTCTGTGGGACGAGCGGGCGATCGCGCAAAAGGAATACGACGAGCGCGTGAATGCCCGGCGCGAAGCCGATGCGAATCTGCGCGCCGCCCAGGCTGCACTGCAGACCGCCAAGCTGAACCTGGGCTACACCCAAGTCAAGGCTCCGGTGAGCGGGCGCGTGGGTCGCATCGAGGTCACGGTGGGCAATCTTGTGAGCTCGGGGGCCGGAGCGCCGGTGCTGACCACCCTGGTGTCGGTGGACCCCATGTATGCCAGTTTCGACGCAGACGAGCAGATCGTGGCCCAGGCGCTGCAGGGTCTGCAGAGCGCAAGCCAGGGACGCAGCACGCGTGCGCTGATTGAAACCATTCCCGTTCAGATGGGGGTGGGTACCAGTGGCGGCACGCCTTATGCCGGTCATCTGCAGCTCATAGACAACCAGGTCGATGCCAAGAGCGGCACGGTGCGCGTGCGGGCCGTGTTCGGCAATGCGGACGGCACGCTCATGGCCGGCCAGTTCGCGCGCATTCGCATGGGCCAGCCCCAGACCACCCAGGCCGTGCTCATCAACGAGCGCGCCGTGGGCACGGACCAGAGCAAGAAATTCGTGCTGGTGATTGGCGCTGACAACAAGGCCGAGTACCGGGAGGTGCAACTGGGCGCACCGGTGGACGGCCTGCGCGTGGTCACTTCGGGCCTCAAGGCCGGCGAGCGCATCGTCGTCAACGGACTGCAGCGTGTGCGCCCCGGCGTGGTGGTCGCGCCTCAGGACGTGCCCATGGATGCCAAGGCCGAGCTGGCCGATGGCCGCGGCGCCGCCAAGCAACCCACGGTCTGAGAACCCTTAATCCTCCGACACCATGAACCTTTCCCGATTTTTCATCGACCGCCCGATCTTCGCGGGTGTGCTGTCGGTGCTCATCTTTCTCGCTGGCCTGATCGCCATGCGAACGCTGCCGATCTCGGAATACCCCGAGGTCGCTCCCCCTTCGGTGGTGGTGCGCGCCCAGTACCCGGGCGCCAACCCCAAGGTGATTGCCGAAACCGTGGCCACGCCGCTGGAGGAATCCATCAACGGCGTGGAAGGCATGCTCTATATGGGCAGCCAGGCCACGACCGACGGCGTGATGACGCTGACCGTGACCTTCGCGCTGGGCACCGATCCCGACAAGGCTCAGCAGCTGGTGCAGAACCGCGTTTCCCAGGCCGAGCCGCGCCTGCCCGAGGAAGTGCGCCGCCTGGGCATCACCACGGTCAAGAGCGCGCCCGACCTGACCATGGTCGTGCACATGGTCTCGCCCAATGGCCGCTATGACATCGACTATCTGCGCAACTATGCTGTGCTCAACGTCAAGGACCGCCTGGCGCGCATCCAGGGCGTGGGCCAGGTGCAGATCTTCGGCGGCGGCGACTATTCCATGCGCGCCTGGCTGGACCCGCAGAAGGTGGCGCAGCGCGGTCTCTCGGCCGCCGATGTGGTGGCTGCCATCCGCGGCCAGAACGTGCAGGCCGCGGCCGGCGTGGTCGGTGCCTCGCCCGGTCTGCCTGGCGTTGACATGCAGCTGTCCATCAATGCCCAGGGTCGTCTGCAGACCGAGGAAGAGTTCGGCGACATCATCGTCAAGACCGGTGCCGACGGCGCGGTGACGCGCTTGCGCGACGTGGCCAGGCTGGAGCTGGGTGCGGCCGATTATTCGCTGCGCTCCCTGCTCAACAACGACCCCGCCGTGGGCATGGGCGTGTTCCAGGCCCCGGGCTCGAACGCCCTGGAGATCTCGGCCAATGTGCGCTCCACCATGGCCGAGCTGCAAAAGCACATGCCCGAGGGCGTGGAGTTCCGCATCGCCTACGACCCCACGCAATTCGTGCGGGCCTCGATCAAGTCCGTGATCCAGACCCTGCTCGAAGCAGTGGCCCTGGTCGTGGTGGTGGTGATCCTGTTCCTGCAGACCTGGCGCGCATCCATCATTCCGCTGCTGGCCGTGCCGGTGTCGGTGGTGGGTACCTTTGCCGTGCTGCACCTGCTGGGCTTTTCCATCAATGCGCTGAGCCTGTTCGGCCTGGTGCTGGCCATCGGCATCGTGGTGGACGACGCCATCGTGGTGGTGGAGAACGTGGAGCGCAACATCGAGGCCGGTCTGTCGCCGCGCCAGGCTACCTACCGCGCCATGCAGGAGGTGAGCGGGCCCATCATCGCCATCGCCCTGGTGCTGGTGGCAGTGTTCGTGCCGCTGGCCTTCATCAGCGGCCTGACGGGCCAGTTCTATCGCCAGTTCGCGGTGACCATCGCCATCTCGACGGTGATCTCGGCCATCAACTCGCTGACCCTGTCGCCCGCGCTGTCCGCGCTGCTGCTGCGCGGCCACGATGCGCCCAGGGACGCGCTGACACGCGGCATGGAGCGCGTGCTGGGCGGGTTCATTCGCCGCTTCAATGCCTTGTTCCGTCGCGGCTCGGATGCCTATAGCGGCGGCGTGCAGCGCGTCATCGGCCGCAAGGCGCTGATGCTGGTGATCTACGCCGTGCTGGTGGGCGCGACCTGGGGTCTGTTCAAGCTGGTGCCCGGCGGCTTTGTGCCGGCCCAGGACAAGCAGTATCTGGTCGGTTTTGCCCAGTTGCCCGATGGCGCCACGCTGGACCGCACGGAAGACGTGATCCGCCGCATGGGCGAGATCGTCAAGAACAATCCCAATGTGGAGGATGCCATCGCGTTCCCCGGACTGTCCATCAACGGCTTCACCAACAGCTCCAACTCGGGCATCGTCTTTGTCACGCTCAAGCCCTTTGCCGAGCGCAAGCATGCCGACCAGAGCGGCGGTGCCGTGGCGGGCCAGCTCAACCAGGCCTTTGGCAGCATCCAGGAAGCCTTTATCGCCATGTTCCCGCCGCCCCCCGTGGCAGGCCTGGGCACGACCGGCGGCTTCAAGCTGCAGATCGAGGACCGTGCCTCGCTGGGCTACGACGCCATGGACGCGGCCGTGAAGGCCTTCATGGCCAAGGCCTACCAGACGCCCGAGCTGGCCGGCCTGTTCACAAGCTGGCAGGTCAACGTGCCCCAGCTCTATGCCGCCATCGACCGAACCAAGGCGCGCCAGCTCGGCGTGCCCGTGACGGATATCTTCGAGACACTGCAGATCTACCTGGGCAGCCTGTACGCCAACGACTTCAACCAGTTCGGCCGCACCTATAGCGTGCGCGTCCAGGCCGATGCCGCCTACCGGGCGCGTGCCGAAGACGTGGGCCTGCTCAAGGTGCGCTCCACCACAGGCGAGATGGTGCCTCTGTCGGCGCTGATGAAGCTCGAACCCAGCTTCGGGCCAGAACGCGCCATGCGCTACAACGGCTTTCTGGCCGCCGACGTGAATGGCGGGCCCGCGCCCGGCTTCTCCTCGGGCCAGGCACAGGCCGCCGTCGAGCGCATTGCTGCCGAAACCCTGCCGCCCGGCATAGGCTTCGAGTGGACCGAGCTGACCTACCAGGAAATCCTGGCCGGCAATTCCGCCGTGCTGGTCTTCCCCATCGCCATCCTGCTGGTCTTCCTGGTGCTGGCGGCGCAGTACGAAAGCCTGACCCTGCCGATTGCCATCATCCTCATCGTGCCCATGGGCCTGCTGGCCGCCATGACGGGCGTGTGGCTGAGCGGCGGCGACAACAATGTGTTCACGCAGATCGGGCTCATCGTGCTGGTGGGGCTGTCGGCCAAGAACGCCATCCTGATCGTGGAGTTCGCCCGCGAGCTGGAATTTGCCGGCCGCACGCCCGTGCAGGCCGCCATCGAAGCCAGCCGCCTGCGCCTGCGCCCCATCCTCATGACCTCGCTGGCCTTTGTCATGGGCGTGCTGCCCCTGGTGCTGTCCACGGGCGCGGGAGCCGAGATGCGCAGCGCCATGGGCGTGGCGGTGTTCGCCGGCATGATCGGTGTGACGGCCTTTGGCCTGTTCCTCACGCCGGTGTTCTATGTGGTGCTGCGTCGTCTGGCTGGCAACCGGCCCCTGCAGCAGCACGGCAGCCATGTGGCGCTGATCAGCGAGCCGGGTCACGGCGCCTCGGCCCTGCCCATGCCTGCTGCGCCGCGCGGCCATGACGAATAAGCCCAATCAACCATGGATTCCGATATGAAAACGATGCAAGGCATTCGATCCCTGATGCCGTCCCTGAGCGTGCTGACGGCAGCTTTGGTGCTGGCAGGCTGCGCCAGCGCACCGCCCACGGTGGCCGAGCATGCCGGCGTTGCCGTGCCAGCAAGCTTCAGCGCCCAGGCCGCAGCCGCGGGCTGGACGCAGGCTGCCCCGGCCGAGGCTCAGCCGCGCGGTGCCTGGTGGCTGGTATTTGCCGACGCCGAACTCAGCGCTCTGGTGGAGCGCGCGGGTGAAGCCAATGCCGATGTGCAGACCGCTGCGGCACGCCTAGCTGAAGCCCGCGCTTTGCTGCGCTCGGCCGATGCCCAGCGGCAGCCGCAGATCGGGGCCTCGGGCGGCGCTGTGCGCCAGGCCGGGCTGAGCACCGCGAGCGGCATGCAACCCGCAACCCTGGTCACGGCCGGCTTGAACTTCTCTTACGAAGCGGATCTGTTCGGCAGGCTGTCGCGGGCCAGCGAAGCGGCACGCGAGGATGCCAATGCACGCGAAGCACTGCTGCAGAGCACGCGCCTGATGGTGCAGGCTGATGTAGCGCAGACTTATCTGCAGCTGCGTTCGCTGCAGACCGAACGCCAGCTGGTCGAGCAGAGTCTGGTGGCCTATCGCGAGACCTTGACACTGATCGAGAAGCGCTTCCGGGCCGGCGATGCGGCAGAGCTGGATGTGGCGCGCATGCAGACCGAGGTTTCGGCCACCGAGGCCGAGACGCTGGCGCTGGAGCGCCAGCAGGCGGCCCTCACGCATGCGCTGGCCGTGCTGGTCGGCGATGTCGCCACTGGCTTCACGCTGGCTGCACAGCCTGTGCTGGCAACGCTGCCTGTGATTCCGGCAGGCGTGCCTGCGACGGTGCTGGCGCGCCGCCCCGATGTGTCGGCGGCCCAGGCTTCGGTGCTGGCTGCCCAGGCGCGCGTGGGCGTGGCGCAGGCTGCATGGTTTCCGGCCATCACGCTCACGGGCAATGGCGGCTATGCCTCGCCGGAGCTGGGCGATCTGTTCAAGTGGTCGGCACGCTCCTGGGGCATAGGCGCCTTGCTGTCCCTGCCCATCTTCGACGGCGGCCAGCGCGCAGCGCAGGAAGAGGGCGCCCGTGCGCGTCTGGAGGCAGCCGTGGCCGCCCAGCGCGGCCAGGTGCTCGCGGCCTTTCGGGATGTGGAGGATCAGCTCAGTGCCTTGCGTCTTCTCTCGGGTCAGGCCCATGTGCTGGGGCAGGCCGTGCAGTCTTCCGAGCGCGCCACCCATCTCTCGGACGTGCGCTACCGCAACGGTCTGGTGAGCCAGCTGGAGCTGCTCGATGCACGCCGCAACGAGTTGCGCAACCGGCACCAGGCCCTGCAGGTGCGCACCGCGCAGTACACGGCCACAGTGGCGCTGATTCGTGCGCTGGGCGGAGGCTGGGATAGCGGTGAGCCGCCTGCGGCTCGCGGATGAGGAGGGGCCTGTTCCGGGCAGGCCTGAGCTGGGCCCAGATGCAGCATCATCGCAGGCTCTGTGCCGGCCCGCGTCTACCGCTGTCAGCAGCTGCCTCTCTGCGTTGAGTGATGAAGCTCGGCACAAAGGTCTTCGGCCGCTAAGAGGCGGGCTCTAGCCTATCCCCACGTGGTGACCGGATTGCAAAGCGCAGTCCTCAGTGCGCGTACCGCGCTATCTACCGTGGTGAGTACCGGCAGGTTCGACGCTTGCTCGCAAACCGCCCTGGCTCTTGCCATGCTGAACTGCGCCAGAGCGATACGGGTACATCCTTCGTCTCTCAATCGAGCGGCTTGGGCTGCAATGAGCGCGTCGTGGCGGGCCAGGTCTCCCGCATTCATGGCCTGCAACGCGCCTTCGGCCAGAGCCAGAACGAGGTCGGCATCCGGACCGAACTCGGGCGGCATCGACTTCAGCGTGGGAGCAAAAGTCGCGATGAGTCCAATTTTTCCGGGCTGTCGCAGTGCTTCGGCCACCATGGCCTCATTGGGCCGAAGCACCGGGAGGTCGGCATGCCGCGCAGCGACCGCATCGATGCAGGGTCCGAATGCCGAACAGGTGAAGAGAATAGCCTGGGCACCCGTGCCCACTGCGTAGTCGGCCAGGACCTCGAAGCGCCTGTGCATGGCTGTGTCGAGTCCGTGGCTGCTTCGTGCGAGGTCTGCCGACAGGCTGTCGTCCAGCAGGTTCATGCGAACGGCTTGCGGCCAGTCTCGGTCGAATGCGGCGTTGATGGGCTCGACCGAATGGCTAAGGGCGTGAATGAGAGCAATCCGAGTCATATGTTGGTGCCTGGAAGTTCGAGGATGTCAGATGCCCTTTGAAGAAGGGTTCTCGAAGCCTTCTCTGGTTTCTGCGTTGAGTGGGTAGTTGATGTTGGTCCCCTTCGGTGGAATCGGCGACATGAACCACTTTTTGTAGAGTGTCTCCATTTCGCCTGATTTCATCATTCCGACCACCACGCGGTCTACCAGCGCCTTGAACTGCGGGTCGTCCTTGCGCAGCATCAGAGACTGATTTTCTGTGCGCAGGTTTTCACCCGTGATGATGAATTCCTTCGGGTTCTGGGTGTTCGCGATAAGACCTGCCAACAAGATGTCGTCGAGCACGAAGGCGGCTGCGCGGCCCGAATTCAGCAGCAGAAAGGAGTCGAGATGGTCTTTCCCGGACAATTGTGTGACCTCCAGCACCTTGCCACGGTTGGTTTCACGCAGGAGTCGGAACGAAGTCGTGCCTGCGGTGGTGACAACCGACTTGCCTTGCAAGTCAGCAATGCTCTTGATGCCTGAGCTGGCCTTGACTGCCATGCGCACGTTGTATCGGAAGATGTCCGGAGAAAATGCCACGTCCTTCTGGCGTTCTACCAAATTGGTCGTGGAGCCGCACTCAAGGTCGACCGTCCCGTTCGTCACAAGAGGGATGCGGTTCTGCGACGTCACCACCTGGTACTTGATATCGATTTTGGGCTGTTTCAGCTCGGCCTTGATGGCGTCCACAATTTTCATGCAGATGTCGAGGCTGTAGCCGATGGGGGTGGCGGTATCGGAGATGTATGAGAATCCGAAGGAGGCCTCGCGGTGACCCAGGGTGATAGTCCCGCTCTCCTTGATCTTTTTCAAAGTAGGCGACTCCTGTGCGAGGGCATCCAGTGCGGGGACAAGAGCAGTGGCCATCATGGCAGCAGCCGCGACGTTTCGGATAGACAAGCGCATGGTATTCCTGAATGAGAGAGTGGGGTTGAGAACGGGGAGTGGGAGTCTTCAGGCCGCGATGGCGGCTTGCCGGGTGATGGCGTCCACGGACTCTGCCAACAGACTGGCAATGGTCTTGAGCTCATCGCGGCTGGCGATATAGGGCGGTGCAAGCAGCACATGGTCTCCGTTGACTCCATCGACAGTGCCTCCGAACGGATAGCACAGCAGGCCCCGCGCCATGGCGTCCTTCTTGAGATTTGCATTGACCTTGAGCGCCGGGTTGAAGGGGCGTTTCTCGGCTTTGTCTGCAACCAGCTCAATGCCCCAGAAGAAGCCACGACCGCGCACGTCCCCCACGTGAGGGTGGTCGGCGAAGGTTTCGCGCAGCAGCGCACCGAAGAAGGCGCCGTCCTCCTGCACCTTGGCCAGAAGTCCGTCCCGGTGGATGACCCGCTGGACGGCAAGCGCCGCAGCACAGGCGACGGGGTGTCCTAGATAGGTGTGCCCGTGCTGGAAGAAGCCGCTGCCGAAAGACATGGCGTCAACAATGTGCTTTTTTGCAAGCACCGCGCCTATGGCCTGATAGCCGCCTCCCAGTCCCTTCGCGACGGTCATCAGGTCCGGGCTGATGCCTTCCTGCTCGCAGGCATGCAGAGTCCCGGTCCGTCCCATGCCGCACATTACTTCATCGAGGATGAGAAGCACGCCATGGCGGTCGCAGACTTCGCGCACGGCCTTGAAGTAGCCAGGTACCGGAGTCAACACGCCTGCAGTTGCTCCGCCCACGGTCTCTGCCACAAAGGCGATGACTCGCCCCGGACCTTGGGCGAGGATGGCCGTATCCAACTCTTGCGCCAGCCGTTGTCCATATTGCTCGGGAGTTTCTTCGGCGCGTTGTTCGCGATACGGGTAGCAAGGCGCCACATGCGTGGCAGGTACCAGAATGGGAGCGAAAGGGGCGCGGCGCCATTCGTTTCCGCCGACGGCCAGAGCACCCAGGGTATTGCCGTGGTAGCTCTGTCGCCGGGCAATGAAATGTGTGCGCTCAGGCTCTCCGATTTCCACAAAGTACTGGCGTGCCATCTTCAATGCGGATTCCACAGCCTCGGAGCCACCGCTGACCAGATACACATGGCTCATGCCTTCAGGCGCTGTGCGGATGAGCTCGTCTGCGAGTTCCTCGGCCGGCGAGAGCTGAAGAAACTGGTATGCGCATAAGGGAGCTGGTCGATCTGGGCGTGCATCGCCGCAATCACGTCTGGATGTCCGTGGCCCAGTGATGAAACGGCTGCGCCCCCGGATGCGTCCAGGTAGCTATGGCCGCTGGCATCCTGAATTCGCATGCCGTGAGCCGATACGGCAACGGGTGGGGCGGTTCGCAGATGGCGGTGAAAGACGTGCGTCATGTGGAAGATTCCGAAAGCTGATACGGGTGCTTGGAGGCGTTGCTGTGTTTTGGAACTAATGTTCTATTAAAAGTATTTAATGGAACAAATGTTTCGTCAAGAGGTATTTTGCTGAGTTGTATGCTTTGGGAACATTTGTTCCATAAGCTTTCCAGCCAAGCATCTGGCGAGGAAAGCTTTCGATTGAGTCTTCAACCATGACTGTCAAAGACGAGCTGCGAGGCCGCTTCAACTCACTGAGTCCAGCTCTGCAGCGGATTGCGAAATACGTGCTGGACCATCCCAACGAAGTGGTCACCAGTTCGATGCGCACCGTGGGTATCAGTGCGGATGCACGTCCGGCGACGCTGGTGCGATTTGCTCAGCAGCTAGGATTTGCCGGCTGGCCGGAACTCAAGCAGGCGATTGCGCAGGAGATGGGCTTGGGTCGGGAAGCCTATGGCGACAGGGCCCGCTCTTTGCTGGAGCGCGCCAGTGAGCAAGGTCTGGCGGGCGAGATATTTCAGGTTCACAAGGCGAACCTTGAGGCCACGGAGCGTCATAGCAGGAGCGGGCTCAACGATGCGGCCGTCTTGTTGGAAGCGGCGCCCAATGTTCATGTAGCGGGGTTTCGTGCCTGCTTTCCCATCGCGTTTTCTTTCGTCTATGTGTATCGGCTTTTCAGAAATTCCGTGCATCTCATAGACGGCCAGGGCGGCTCTCTGGAGATGCAGACTCGATCCATGACCGAGGAGGATGCACTCCTGGTCATCAGCTTCGCGCCCTATTCCCGGGAGGTGCTGCAGGTGGTGGAAGCAGGCAAGCGTGCTGGCTGCAAAGTAATTGCCATTACCGATAGCGATGCCTCGCCGCTGTCGCTTTTGGCGGATGTGACGTTGCTTTTTTCGACACAGAGTCCTTCATTTTTTCCATCGATTACCTCGGGGATGGCATTGACAGAGTCGCTGCTGGAACTACTGGTCAGTCGCGCGGGCAAGCCGGTCATCGACCGCATTGAGAGGGCAGAGGCCCACCTGTTCGAGTCAGGCGCCTATGTGGATGCCGGGGGCCGTAGCCGAGGCAGCTAGTACCGCCGAGGGCGCGGGGCACCTAGCTCGTAACAGAGTGACGCGGCAGGGCACCCCATCTCCAATGACGCAGCAGCTCAGGAGGGCATGTATTGGAAAAGCCGGAGACGGCAGCGAGCCGTTGGTGCGGGCAATCGACGCAGCCCGCACGTGGTCGCTATGGTTTCGGTTGATTTGATGGGCGTCAAGGCAAGACTTGAGGCTCTGGAAACGCAGGTACCAGTGGTGCTAGATTCATTGACGGTCCATGTGGATCGTCAATGGGTGCTTCATGAACATCACTTTTCACGGTGCGGCGCAGTCGGTTACGGGCTCCTGCTTTCTGGTCGAGGCGCATGGGTGTCGCTTTCTGATCGACTGCGGCATGGCCCAGGGCGGCCGCGAGGCTGACGAGCACAACCAGCAAGCCTTTGCCTTTGATGCCGAGGGCCTGGACTTCGTCGTTCTGACCCACGCGCACATCGATCACAGTGGCCTGCTGCCCAAGCTCGTGGCTCAGGGCTTCAAGGGCCCTATCTATGTCACTCTGGCCACCAAGGACCTGCTCGAAGTCCTGCTCAAGGACAGTGCCCATATCCAGATGATGGATGCCGAACGGGCGGCGCGGCGTCAGCGCGAAGGCAAGCGGCGCGAGCGAGAGCCGGCGGTTCCTCTGTACTCGCTGGCCCATGTGGCGAGCACGCTGGAGCAGGTCCAGGCCATGCCTTATCGCCACAGCTTCGAACCTCATCCTGCGGTGACAGTATGTTTTCAGGATGCCGGGCATATTCTGGGCTCGGCCATTGTGGAGCTGTGGCTGGCAGATGGTCATGGCGGCTCGCGCAAGCTGGTGGCCAGCGGCGATCTGGGCCAGCCGGGGCGGGTGATCCTGCGCGACCCCACGCCGATCATGGATGCCGATCTGCTGCTCATCGAGTCCACCTATGGCGACCGGCAGCACAGGAGCACGGGCGATACCCTGGAGGAGCTGGTCGATGTGGTCACGCGCACGGTTCCCCATGGCAATGTGGTCATCCCGGCATTTGCCGTGGGGCGCACGCAGGAGCTGCTCTATCACTTTCTGCAGCTGATCCAGCAGCAGCGTCTGCCGCCGGTAGAGATATTTGTGGATTCACCCATGGCGGTGGCGGCCACGGACATCACGCTGCGGCACTTCGGCGTGTTCGACGAGGAGGCCAGGCAGTTGCTGGGCAGCGTCAAAAGACTCAAGGAGTCGCCGCACATTCATTTCATCAGCGATGTGGAGGACTCCATAAAGCTCAACCGCATCAGGAGCGGCGCGGTCATCATCTCGGCCAGCGGCATGTGCGATGCGGGGCGGGTGCTGCATCATCTGAAGAACAATCTCTCCAGGCCCGAGTGTGCCGTGGTGATCTGCGGCTTTCAGGCCGAAGGTTCGCTGGGGCGCAGACTGGTTGACGGTGCCAGGCTGGTGCGCCTGCTCGGCGATGAAGTCGAGGTCCGTGCCGGCATCCATACCCTGGGCGGCTTTTCGGCCCATGCCGACCAGCAGGCCCTGCTGGACTGGGCGGCCGCGTTCACCCGCCCGCCGCAGCAGACCTTTGTGGTGCATGGGGAGCCGCAGGCATCCCGGGCCTTGGCCGCGCTGCTGCACGAGCGCCTGCATTTCTCGGTGCAGGTTCCGCAGCCCGGCCAGGTCTTCGAGTTCTAGCGCGTGCCGGGAGTCTCCGATATGCGTAATCCTCCTTGCGCGCGCCCTGTTGCATGATGTTCTGGCGGCGAAGGCTGATGCCGGTCGAGACCGGATTCGTGCAGCGGCTTTTCGGCACTGCGCTGGATGAGCTGCTGCCCGGCATGCGTCTGCATGTGCGGCGTCTGGGCGATACCAGGCGGGCGCTGTCCCTGGGGGGCGGGCGCATCTATCTGCCGCGCAGCTTTTTTGAGCAGGCTGACCCGCATCGGCCGCTGCGGCTTGCCCACCCTGTGGTGGCAGGCGTCTTTGCCCATGAGCTGCTGCATCAGTGGCAGCGTCTGCAAGGCCGAGCGGTGACGTGGGAGGCGTTCGGCCTGCATCTGCGCGCGGCATGCCTGCGGCGCGACCCCTATCACTATCGGGTCTGTGCAGATCCGCAGCAGATGCTGCAGTGCTTTCTGGACGCAAGCGTGGAGCAGCAGGGGCAGATCTGGCAGGACCATGTTCAGGCCCTGGTGCAGGGCCAGCCTCTGGCCTGCATGTGCCTGATTGCCGAGCATGTGTTCCAGGCTCAAGCTGGCCAATCCAGGTTGGGCCGGGTCAGCAAAGGCTAGGCAGCCGGGTTGAGTGCGGCTATCAGATCGTGCTCGTCCACATCGCGCGCCGCGCCGAACCCTGCGACATGCCTGCCGCTTTGCGGCGTGATGCAGACAAAACGAAAGTCGCCCAGAGCCGTCATGGGCTCGGCTTCGGGAAAGCGCTCCAGATAGCTGGCCCGGGCGCCTTGCCACAGGCCGCTGTCGCGTGGCGGAGTGGATGCCACGCCCTGGATGCTGATGCGCTCCAGCGCATGCACGGCTTCGCCAGCGGACTCTGGCCTGCTCATCAGCAGGCTGACGGCGGGATGCCGCTCCATGGCCTGTGTGTGGCTGGCCAGCGCGCTGACATGCAGTACCAGACAGCTGAATTCGCCATTCCAGGCCCATGGCACCAGAGACAGGCCCGGGGCCGGAAGATATCCGGGCGCTGAAGAGCCGGCCTGCGGCTGTACGGCCAGGGCGGCGGTGCGCTGGCTGGCGAGTAGCTGGCGCAGCGACTGCTGCAGGCGTGATTCATGAGGCATTTGCGCATGGTAAGCCATAGCGCAGAGCCGGAGCAGGGCGAGCCGCGCCAGGCCGCACCAGTCGTCACCTGCGTGACCGACTGTTGGGGGCATCCCGGATGCCGGGCCGAGGTTGCAGGCCTAGTCTTGCGGATTGATTAGTCCACCCGGACTATGTATACGCTTTTCTGATTGCCTGACTCATGCCCGCTCACCACAAGTTTTGGCCTAATCGGCTGCCATATTCCATCACCGTTCCAGCAACTAGCGTCTGGGAAAACCTTGCTATCAATGCCAGGCGCTACCCGGACAAGGCCGCGCTGGTGTTTCTGGGGCGCACCACGACCTATAAGCAGCTGTGCGAGGGCACGGAGCGCATGGCTGCCTATCTGCATGGCCTGGGCGTGAAAAAAGGCGACCGCGTCATCGTGCTGATGCAAAACAGCTCCCAGTTGGTGCTGGCGCATTACGCCATCTTTCGCGCCAATGCGGTGGTGGTGCCGGTCAATCCCATGAATACGGCAGAGGAGCTCAAGCACTACATCACGGATTCGGGCGCCAAGGTGGCCATCACCACGGCCGATCTGGCGCCGGAGCTGGCCAAGGCCAGCAATGCACTGGAACCCTCCGAGGCGCTGCAGCACTTGCTGGTGACACGGTTCACCGACGGCTTTGATGCCGATGTGCAGGGGCCGGATGCGCCGCCCGAAGCCTGGCGCAACTGGCTGCTGGGCGAGCGCGAGCCTGCCAGCTTGAACCACGGCCAGGTCCATGCATGGACGCAGGCGCTGGCCTGCAGCGAGCTGCCTCCACCGCATACAGCAGGCCGTGACGATCTGGCCGTTCTGCCCTATACCAGCGGCACCACGGGCCAGCCCAAGGGTTGCATGCACCTGCATCGAAGCATCAACCACAACGCCGTCTCCGGCGCGCTGTGGGGCACGGGCACCAGCGAGAACGTGGTGCTCGCCGTCGTGCCCATGTTTCACATCACGGGCATGGTGTCCGTGCTGCACAGCGCCATCTACGTAGGGGCGACGCTGATCATCATGCCGCGCTGGGAGCGTGAGCTGGCAGGGCGCCTGATCTCGCACTATCAGGTCACGAGCTGGACCAATATCCCGACCATGGTGATCGATCTGCTGGCCAGTCCCAACTTTGCGTCTTTCGATCTCTCCAGCCTCAAATACATCGGCGGCGGCGGCGCCGCCATGCCCCAGGCCGTGGCCCAGCGACTGCTGGAGCAATACGGCCTGCGCTTTTGCGAGGGCTATGGCCTGACCGAAACTGCCGCACCCTCGCACAGCAATCCGCCCGACCATCCCAAGCAGCAATGCCTGGGCATTCCCTTCATGAGTACCGATGCGCGCGTGATCAGCCCCGACACGCTGGAAGAGGTGGCCCAAGGAGAGCAGGGCGAGATCGTGGTCAACGGCCCCGAGGTGTTCGAAGGCTACTGGCAGCGCCCCGAGGCGACCGAGCAGAGCTTTATGGAGCTTGATGGCAAGCGCTTTTTCCGCACCGGCGACCTGGGGCGCGTGGATGAGGATGGCTACTTTTTCATCACCGACCGGCTCAAGCGCATGATCAATGCCAGCGGCTTCAAGGTGTGGCCGGCCGAGGTGGAGTCGCTGATGTTCCGCCATCCCGCGATTCAGGAGGCCTGCGTGATCTCCGCCAAGGATGCCTATCGCGGCGAGACCGTCAAGGCTGTGGTCGTGCTGCGTGCCGGCCATGAGGCGACGACGGCAGAGCAGATCATCCAGTGGTGCCATGACAATATGGCAGTCTACAAGGCCCCACGTCGGGTGCAATTCGTGACGGCTTTGCCCAAGAGCGGCAGCGGCAAGGTGATGTGGCGAATGCTGCAGGAGCAGGAAGCCGCGGTCTGAAATGCAAAGAGGGGGAGTGGCGGAAAGCAGCTGGAGTCGAACCAACCCGGGAGCGGCTGACGCCCCCCACCGGGTTTGAAGCCCGGCCGCGCCACCGGGCACGATTGCCTTCCTTCGAGTCAAGAGTGGAGGTTGCCACTCTTGTAGAAGATAAGACGGTGATTGTAGCCAGCAATCCGGCACCTGATGACAAACAGAACGTCAAGGCCGCATATCCGGCTCTATTCTGATTTGATAGCTTGTTGCGTAAGCGGGATAAGGAATCTGGACTGATTTCCGCTGATTTTCATTGCAGGCTCAGCGTGGCGTGCTATTCCAATGAACATCAGGGCGCAGCAGATGGGCGTCGCGCACGCGGCGCGTGTAGCCGGTTCGGTCGAAGAATTCGAGAATCTGGATGGCGCGCTTGCGGCCCAGACCCGTGGCGTCGCGGAATGCGCTGGCTTCCACTTCACCCCTGGCGTGCTGGCTGGCGATGTCGGCAACCAGGGCGGCGAGTTCGTCCATGCGCGACGGTGCATAGAACAAATCCTTGACGACCTGGAACAGCTGGCCCTGGCGCGAAAGCTTTTTGAGCAGCTGGCGCACCAGCTCTTCGCCAGCTGCATGGTCGCGCGCCAGATCGCGCACCCAGGGCGGGTCATAGCGGCCTGCAGCAATGGCGGGCAGCAGTTTTTCGGCCAGCGTCTGCTCGGCGCTGCTCAGCTGCACGCTGTGCTGCGGCAAATGCAGCCAGGCGCCGGTGCTGGCTAGCAACTGGCTGTTGAGCAGGGCATCGACCAGGCCCTGATAGAGCGCGTCGTAGCTGCCTTGCTGCAGGCCGGGCAAGGCCATGCGCCTCAGTCTGGCCGCGTTGACGCCGGGCTCGTCGGGCGATTTTTCATGAAAGCGCGCCAGGCTGTCGATGACCTGGGTCTGCAACTGCTGCCAGCGCTGCAGGCCAAGCACCAGGGCATCGCCGCCGGCGATGGGCAACTGGATGGTGTCGGCAAGGCTGGCCTCGGGGAAGGCATGGCCGCTCAGACGCACCAGCTGCGAACGCGCAATGCCGTGCGGGGCCTGTGCGATCAGCGGTCTGAAGTCGTTGCGGGCGATTAGCTGCTCCATGGCGTCGAGGTAGGCCATGCGCTCTGCGCTGCGGCGCTTGCGGCTCGGGGCATAGGGGTCGAGCACCATGCCGCCGGCGATGGTGCGGCTGGCCTGGGCGTTGCGCAGAATCAGGCGGTCGCCGGGCAGGGCAAAGACCGGCGCATCGAGCACCAACTGCACGCGGGCCTCGGTGCTGGGCTCTATGGCCTCGTCCTGCAGCAGCGCCACATGGCCCGTGGTGCGCTTGGTGCCCAGGTGCACATGGACTGGCGTCCACTGGGCCAGCAAGGGCGCTTCGCCGAGCAGGTGCAGATGAATGTCGAGGCGGTCCGTGGCCTGCAGCAGGCGTGGGTCCATGATCCAGTCGCCGCGTTCGATCTCGTCCTTGCCTATGCCCGCCAGATTGAGTGCGCAGCGCTGGCCGGCGACGCCGCTGTCGCTGCTCTGGTTCTGTGCATGAATGCTGCGCACGCGCACGGCCTGACCGCTGGTCGAATGCGCCAGCGTGTCGCCCACTCGCACCTGGCCATTGAAGACCGTGCCCGTGACCACCGTGCCCTGGCCCGGCAGCGTGAAGACGCGGTCCACGGCGAGCCGGAACAGTCCGTCTCGGGGACGCGCCTGCATCATCTGGGCCTGCACCTGCAGATGTTCGCGCAAGGCCTTTACGCCGGCATTGCCGGGTTCTGCGGCATTGGTCTCGAAGATGGGGCTGTCGGCCAGTGCAGTGACGCCGAGAATGGCGTTGATTTCGCGATGCACGTCGGCAATGCGCTGCGGCAGCACGCGATCGACCTTGGTCAGCGCCACGCTGCCACGCCTGACACCCAGCAGCTGCAGAATTTCCAGATGCTCCAGGGTCTGGGGCATCACGCCGTCGTCGGCAGCCACGACCAGCAGGGCGTGGTCAATGCCCACGGCTCCGGCGGCCATGGTGTGGACGAATTTCTCGTGGCCCGGCACGTCGATGATGCCCAGCACATCGCCGTTGGGCAACGGGCTGTAGGCATAACCGAGCTCTATGGAGATGCCGCGGGCTTTCTCTTCCTTGAGACGGTCGGTTTCCACGCCCGTGAGCGCACGCACCAGCGTGGTTTTGCCGTGGTCGATATGGCCTGCGGTTCCGATGATCATGGTGTGCTTGTAGTTTTGTTGGCTGCTGGCGCTTGTGTATCAAGCGATGCAAGGTGTTTTTGTATAAATTCCAGGGGCCGGGGCCATGGGACTGCCTCAGGCCAGCTGCGGCAGCTGCGCGGCAAACAGGGCCTGCGCCGGGTGTTCGAGACAGCGCAGATCCAGCCACAACGCATCGTCATGCAGCCGCCCGATCACGGGCCGGGGCAGGGCGCGAAAGCGCGCTTCGAGCCGGGTCAGCTGGCGACCCGCATGCTTGCCGCTGGCCGGATAAATCCTGAGGCCGAAGCTGGGCAGATTTTCCACGGGCAGGGCGCCGCTGCCGATCTGGCTGTTCATGGCCGCGATCTCCACCACATAGTCCTGGCCCAGTGCCTGCTGCAGCAGAGGCTGCAGCTGCTCGGCCTGGATCTGCATGTCGGCGGCCTGGCGCGTGAACAGGCGCAGCGTGGTCAACTCCTGGGCGAGCTTTTCAGGGTTCAGATACAGGCGCAGCGTGGGCTCCAGTGCCGCCAGGGTGATCTTGCCCACACGCAGCGCGCGTTTGAGCGGGTTCTTCTTGATCTGGGTGATCAGCTCCTTTTTGCCGACGATGATGCCGGCCTGCGGGCCGCCCAGGAGCTTGTCGCCACTGAAGGTGACGATGTCGGCACCGGACTCGACCGTCTCGCGCACCGTGACTTCATAGGGCAGGCCCCAGTCGCGCATGTCGATCAGCGTGCCGCTGCCCAGGTCCACAATCATCGGCAGATTGCTGTCGTGCGCAATGCGGGCGACATCGGCGTCGCTCACCGCCTTGGTAAAGCCGGTGATGGCGTAGTTGCTGCAGTGCACCTTCATGAGCGCGGCCGTGTTCTCGTCTATGGCCTCTGCATAGTCTTTCTCATGCGTGCGGTTGGTGGTGCCGACCTCGACGAGCCTGGCGCCGGCGCGGGTCATGACATCGGGAATGCGGAAGGCGCCGCCGATTTCCACCAGCTCGCCGCGCGAGACCACGACTTCCCTGCCCGTGGCCATGGTGGACAGCACCAGCAGCACGGCTGCGGCGTTGTTGTTGACAACGGTGGCGGCTTCAGCGCCGGTCAGCTCGCAGATCAGCGACTCGACCAGATCGTCGCGATCGCCGCGACCGCCGTCTTCAAGGTCATATTCCAGGTTGGCCGGGGAGTTCATGGCCTGTACCACGGCATCGATCGCGGCCTGCGGCAGCAATGCGCGGCCCAGGTTGGTGTGCAGCACCGTGCCGGTGAGATTGAAGACGGCTTGCAGGCGTGGCGCAAACCGGGCCTGAAGCTGGCGCTGCGCAGCTTGCACGACGCTGGCGATGTCGGCCTGCACGCTCTGGCCAGGCTGATCGGCAAAACCCAGGAGCTGCTGGCGCAACCCCGTCAGCACATCGCGGACTGCCTTGGTGCAGGCATCGAGGCCGTAGGACTCGCGCAGCACCTGCATCTCGATCGCGAGCAAGACCTTGTCCACGGCGGGAAGCTGAGATGGGTGCGAAATTTCAGGGGCGGTCGCTGCGGTATTGCTCATGGCCAAGGTGTGTCGGGTCGTCAAAAAATGAAAAAGGCGGCAGGAGTTCCTGCCGCCTTCATTATGGTGGCGGTTGGAGCCGGCAGGTTTACGCCGCAGGGTCCACCAGTTCGTGATCGGCCTCGCCTTGCTGCTCTTCGGCCACGGCCACAAACAACAGAGGATTGGCGCTGGCGCGCTGGAACTGGGTCTCGCTCATCAGCAGATCCAGCATCAGGCTGGCCAGATCGTCGACGAGAGGTTCGACCATGGGGTTCTTTTCCTGATTTACGATCTTGCGGTAGCTGCCGCATTCGTCGCATGTCTCGGCCAGAACTTCTTCGCCCGAACCGTCAATGCCCTGGTAGTGGATGCCCTTGGTCGATTCGCAGTGCGTGCACTTGACGCGAACCATATGCCATTCGCAGGCACAGGTGCCGCAATGAGCGTAACGGTGACCGGCCACTTTGCCGCCAATGCGGATGACGCTGGCCACAGGCTCGCTGGCGCAGACGGGGCAGATGCTGGCGGGGTCGGTGTAGGGAACGTCGCGGCCACTGAGACTGGCCGAGCGCTTGGCAAAGGTCACTTGCAGCGCAGCCATGATGAAGGGTGCCATGCCCACGTGGCGGGCGGCGACTTCCTTTTCCAACAGCTTTTTGGCAATGTCTGCACGGGTCTCGGGAGTCAGTGCACGCAGCTCCTTGAGCAGGGGCTGCAGCGGTGCAGGCAGGCCTTCGCTACCCTGCAGCGTGTCGAGCATATTGTCCAGTACGGCTTGCCAGGCGGGATCGATGGTGTCCACTGCGGGCAGCAGGGGCATGGAGTGCTCCTGAGCACGCGCCATGAGTTCGGCATCGGGCGCAGATATCTCGATGGTGGCGGCAGCCTTGTGCTGCGCATCCATGATCTGGGCCACAAACAGCAGATAGTCTGCAATGGGATTGCCGTTGGCCAGCTGGCGCAGGCGTGCAGCGCGTTCGGCGAACAGACTGCTTACCTGGGGCAGCAAGATGCGGGGAAAGCTGGTGTGATCCAGTGCTTCGATTTCACCGGGTTGAAGAATGCGTTGCATTGACAGGGTTTCCAAATGAATCAGCCGCCGAGCGCCGATAAACGCTTGGCGGCTGGGTTGTTAGGGGAGAGGACTAAAAACCTTAGTCGTTGTCACCCGTCATCTTGCGGTACCAGCCGCGGTGGTGTTGCTTGGCCCAGGCTCGCGTTACTGTGCCATAAAGCATGGCGCGAATGGTGCCACGAGTCCAGATGGCGGCATACACGTGCATGATGATCAGGCCGATCATCCACACGGCAGCGATGGCGTGAACCACCGAAGCCGCTCGCACCACGTTGACCGGCAATGTCCACCAGGCGCGCCACATCAGAAAGCCGGTGATCACGATCAGCAGCATGCCGATTACCAGGCCCCAGAACAACAGCTTCTGACCACCGTTGTACTTGCCCTGTTCGGGCATGTCGTGGTCGTCGCCATCGATCATCTTGTTGACGTTCTTGAGCCATTCGATGTCGCGCGGCTCAACGATGTTGAGCTTGGCAAAACGGCAGGCCATGATGACGAAGAATGCGCCCATGACAACCCCGATGTAGGGGTGCAGGATGCGGGTCCAGGGACCGCCACCGAACAGATTGGTCAACCAGAAGAAGGCCGGGTGAAAGAACGCCAGACCGGACAGGGCCAGCAAGATGAAGCAAATGCCTACCACCCAGTGGTTGGCGCGCTCCGATGCGTTGTAGCGCACGAGGTCGCGAGGATTGCGTTTCATTTGCCGTTCTCCTTGTTCAGCGCTTCGGCGTCCTTGCGTTCCATTTCATCCTCAAGGTCCTTGGACACGTCGTTGGGTCCCTTGGTGATGTAGTGGAACAGGCTGCCGATTGCGGCTGCACCCAGTGCGGCCATGGCCAGAGGCTTGGCTACACCCTTCCACAGCGACACCATGGGGCTGATGGACGGATCGTCCGGCAGGCCCTTGTACAGCGAAGGTTTGTCCGCGTGATGCAGAACGTACATCACGTGCGTGCCGCCCACGCCTTGCGGGTCGTAGAGGCCTGCTTTTTCGTAGCCGCGTTCCTTGAGGTCCACGACACGGCGGGACGCTTGCTCCTGCATGGCTTCCTTGGTGCCAAACTGGATAGCGCCCGTGGGGCAGGTCTTGACGCAGGCGGGCTCCTGGCCAACAGCCACGCGATCCGAACACAAGGTGCACTTGTACGCCTTGTTGTCCTTCTTGGAGATGCGCGGAATGTTGAAGGGGCAGCCCGTGACGCAGTAGCCGCAGCCCACGCACTGGTCTTGCTGGAAGTCCACGATGCCGTTGGCATATTGGACGATGGCGCCAGGCGAGGGACAGGCCTTCAGGCAGCCCGGGTCTTCGCAGTGCATGCAGCCGTCCTTGCGGATCAGCCACTCCAGGTTGCCTGTGGCTTCGTTTTCGTACTCGGCAAAGCGCATCACGGTCCAAGACTCCGACGTCAGATCCGTCGGGTTGTCGTAGACGCCTGCGGCAACCGTGCCGATTTCGTCGCGAAGGTCGTTCCACTCCATGCAGGCGGTCTGGCAAGCCTTGCAGCCAATGCATTTGGAGACGTCGATCAGCTTGGCGACTTCCCCCGCGTGCGCACCGCGTGCGCTGGGTGCGGGGGTCGTCGTGGCCGAGCGGCGTTTGATATCGAGAGACATGGTTGAGGACATCAGCGTGGCTCCTTAGATCTTTTCCACCTTCACGAGGAAGGTCTTGGATTCAGGGGTCAAGCTGTTACCGTCACCCACGGAGGCTGTCAGGTTGTTCGCCAGATAGCCCTTGCGTCCCGTCGTGGAGAAGCCCCAGTGAATAGGCACACCCACATGATGGATGGTCTTGCCATCGATCTTCATGGGCTTGATGCGCTTGGTCACCACGGCAACCGCCTTCACGAAACCGCGCTTGGACGAAACCTTGACCTTCTGGCCGGTCTCTATGCCCAGTTCCTTGCCCAGTGCCTCGCCGATTTCCACGAACTGCTCGGGCTGAACGATGTTGTTCAGCTGAACATGCTTGGTCCAGTAATGGAAGTGCTCGGTCAGGCGGTAGGTCGTGCCTACATGCGGGTAGTCCTTGGGGTCGCCCTGCGTGTCCTTGGCAGTTGCCAGGATGCGCATCACGGGGCTGATGACGGCCTGCTTGTTGTTGGGGTACATGGGGTTGTAGCCCAGCGGGTTGTCAAACGCCTCGTAGTGCGTGGGGAACGGACCTTCTGCCATGCCCTTGCGGGCAAACAGACGGGCCACCCCTTCGGGGTTCATGATGAAGGGATTGATCACCTCGGGATCCAGGCCCACGGCCACGTCCGGCACGTCCGCTCCACCCCACTGCTTGCCGTTCCACTTGATCAGCACGCGTTCGGGGTTGAAGGGCTTGCCCTGGCGGTCGCAAGACGCGCGGTTGTAAAGCACGCGGCGATTCGCAGGCCAGGCCCAGGCCCAGTTCAGCGTGTTGCCTATGCCTGTGGGATCGCTGTTGTCGCGGCGCGCCATCTGGTTGCCGGAAGAGGTCCAGCTGCCAGCCCAGATCCAGCAGCCACCCAGGGTGGTGCCGTCATCGCGCATTTCGCCAAAGCCCGCCAACTGCTCGCCGGCCTTGCGGATGAGCTTGGTGGGGTCCTTGGGATCGAACAGATCCACCAGCGCACGACCGTTGTATTCCTTGGCCACTTCCTCGGAAGAGGGGTGATCGGCTTCGGCATAAGGCCAGTACAGATTGGTGATGGGCTCGGAGAACTTGCCGCCGTCCTTCTGATAGAGAGCCTTCAGGCGCAGGTGCAGACCGGACATGATGGCAATGTCGGTCTTGGCCTCTCCTGGGGGCTCGGCAGCTTTCCAGTGCCACTGCAGCACGCGCGAGGAACTGACCACGGCACCGTCTTCTTCAGCGAAGCAAGTGGTTGGCAGGCGGAACACCTCGGTTTGAATCGAAGCCGAGTCCACGTCGTTGAATTCGCCGTGGTTCTTCCAGAATTCCGAAGTTTCCGTAACCAGCGGATCCATGATGACCAGGAACTTCAGCTTCTTGAGACCGTCGCGCACGCTGTTGCTGTTGGCCAGAGCCGCCAAGGGGTTGAAGCCTTGAGCGATATAGCCGTTGACCTTGCCCTGCGTCATCATCTCGAAGATCTGCAGCATGTCGTACTGCTTGTCCAACTTGGGCAGATAGTCGAACGCCCAGTTGTTTTCAGCAGTTGCGGCCGGGCCCCACCATGCCTTCATCAGGCTGACATGGAACTTGGGCGTGTTCGACCAGTAATTCATCTGACCGGGACGCAGCAGCTTGGGCGTGCGAGTGGCGATGTACTGGTTGTAGTCCTGTTCGGCTTCGTTCGGCAGCGTCAGGTACCCGGGAAGCGAAGCAGACAGGATGCCCAGGTCCGTCAGGCCCTGGATGTTGGAGTGGCCGCGCAGCGCGTTCATGCCGCCGCCAGCGACACCGATATTGCCCAGCAGCAGCTGGATCATGGCACCGGTACGCAGGATCTGCGCACCCGTGGTGTGCTGGGTCCAGCCCAGTGCGTACAGGATGGTGGCAACACGGCCGGCTTCGGCGGTCGAAGCAAGCTTCTCGCACACGTGCAGGAATTTTTCCTTGGGTGTGCCGCAGATGGATTCCACCTTCTCGGGGGTATAGCCGGCGTAGTGCTTCTTGAGCCACTGATAGACGCAGCGAGGGTGTTCCAGAGTGGGGTCCACCTTCACGAAGCCGTCTTCGCCCAGTTCGTAGTCCCACGACGCCTTGTCATAGGTACGCTTTTCAGGGTTGTAGCCGGAGAAAATACCTTCGTCGAACGCAAAGTCCTCGCGCACGATGAATGAGAAGTCCGTGTAGTTCTTCACATACTCGTGGTGGATCCTGTCGTTGGTCAGCAGGTAATTGATCACGCCGCCGAGGAAGACGATGTCCGAGCCGGAGCGGATCGGCGCATAGAAGTCAGCCACGGATGCCGAGCGGTTGAAGCGCGGATCGACCACCATGAAGTGAGCCTTGTTGTGCTCCTTCGCTTCGGTCACCCACTTGAAGCCGCAGGGGTGTGCTTCGGCGGCATTGCCGCCCATGATCAAAATAACGTCCGCGTTCTTGATGTCGACCCAATGGTTCGTCATCGCTCCACGGCCAAACGTCGGGGCAAGACCTGCCACCGTCGGGCCGTGTCAGACACGTGCTTGGTTATCGAGTGCAAGAAGGCCCCAGGAGCGGGCCACTTTGTGCGTGATGTAGCCGGCTTCGTTGCTGGAGGCCGAAGCGGCCAGCATGCCGGTGGTCAGCCAGCGGTTGACCTTCTGGCCTTTTTCGTTGGTTTCAACGAAATTGGCGTCGCGGTCTTCCTTGAGCAGCTTGGCGATGCGGTTCAGTGCCTCGTCCCAGGACATGCGCTTCCACTCGGACGAGCCGGGGGCGCGGTATTCGGGGTACTTGAGGCGGCTGGGGCTGTGGACAAAGTCCAGCAGCGATGCGCCCTTGGGACACAGCGTGCCGCGATTGACCGGATGATCCGGGTCGCCTTCCACGTGCATCACGGACAGACGGGAGTTTTTCCCGCCGTCGCCCAGGGAGTACATGAGGATGCCGCAGCCTACGGAGCAGTAGGTGCAGGTTTGACGGGTTACGGTGGTGGCTGACAGTTTGTACTGTCGCACCTCAGCAAGGGCGGCTGTGGGTGAGAAGCCCATCAGCGCCAAGCTTGAACCCGCCAGAGTCGAACCAGTCACTTTCATGAACTGGCGTCTGGAGAATTGGTCCATTGTGGGGTACCTTTTCGTATGAACGCTTATGTGAAAGCAAATTTTACGACCCCCCCCCATTTTTGATAGCAGTTACAAACCCTTAATTCTTGAGTAACGTTGAGCGACTTTGAGTTTTATGTTTCGTTTTTGTTTTTCTTAATGACGGCGATAGTTTTCAACCTGCACCTCTAAACCTATCAACTTTCTGCTCGAAAAGCCATCGGTCAGCAGGCCGGGTTGAACAGGAAATCCCTAATCTGTGTCGCTTTTGCGTGTTTCGGCAGGAGGGGGAGCGACGGTGGGAGCAGGGCCTTCTACAGGTTGTTGCGGATCGGTTGTTGTGCGCTTTTGCGCGATTTCCCGGTTCAGCAGCTTTTCCTCCTGCTCCTGCATGGTGGCAAACAACTCCCAGGCCGCCATGAACAGGGCGGCAATGGCGGGACCGAGCACAAAGCCCGAAAGACCGAACAAGGCCATGCCCCCCAGGGTGGAGATCAGAACCACATAGTCGGGCATCTTGGTGTCCTTGCCGACCAGCAGGGGGCGCAACACGTTGTCCACCAGGCCGATGACCAGCACACCATAAGCGGCAAGGATCAGCCCCTTGGTGACGGCGCCCGTGGCCAGAAAGTAGATAGCCACCGGCCCCCAGACAAGGCCTGCCCCCACTGCTGGCAGCAGCGACAGAAAGGCCATGACCACGGCCCAGAGTACTGCGCCCTGAATGCCCAGAATCCAGAAAATCAGCCCACCCAGCGCGCCCTGGGCGGCTGCAACGGCCAGATTGCCCTTGACTGTGGCCCGGATGACGGTAATGAACTTGATGGCCAGTTCGCGCTTGTGTTCGGGTGCGAGCGGCGTGGCTGCCCAGATGCGTGCGACCAACTCCTTGCCGTCACGCAACAGAAAAAAGATCAGGTAGAGCATGACGCCAAAGCCCACCACAAAGCCCAGGGTGTTCTGACCCAGCCCCACAGCCTTGGTGGCGGCGAGCTTGCTGGCCTGCAGGGCAATGTTGGAGAGCTTGGTCTGGATTTCCTCCAGAGTGCCCAGGTGCAGTTTTTCCATCCATGGCGTCAGCCAGGATGGCAGTGCATTGAAGACTTGCTCCACGTAGCTGCCGGCGGACAGGTTGCCGCTGCTGATTCGATCGTAGATGGCGGCAGTCTCCTTGATGAGCGAGAGGCCTATCAGAGACAGCGGCAAAATGACCATTACCAGACTAATTAGCAAGGTTGCCAACGCGGCCAGCGTGGGCTTGTTGGGCATGCGCATCAGCAGCTTGCGGTGCAGGGGGGCGAAGACGATGGCAAACACCACGCCCCAGAAGATGGCTACGGCATATTCCTCTAGAACCAAGCCGAATCCTGCGGTTACTGCTATTAAAAGAAGAATGAATGCACGTTTGTGAAGCGGCAAAAGCGGCATGCGAGTCCTTGTTTATGGAGTTCCCGCAATGTAAGCGACTCCCAGGGGTGTAAACATCTTGTCTTTTATAAGACCAAGACTTTGAACAGTGGCACAATGGCTGCCGCAACTCAAGGCCCTTCCCCAGCCACAGTCGCATCCGCCAATCGGTACAGCCGTGTCGCGGGAGGTTCTACAAACCAGCTAATGCTTTCCGAAGGAAAGCGGAGGTCAGCGAGATATGAGCGATCAGTCAACGATCTATCAAGCCTATCAAGGCAACACCTATCTGTTCGGCGGCAATGCGCCTTATGTCGAAGAGATGTACGAGAACTACCTGGCCAACCCCGGCTGCGTTCCCGATTCCTGGCGTGAATACTTCGATGCCCTGCAGCATGTGCCTGCAGTCGACGGCACCGACAACAAGGACGTTCCCCACCTGCCCGTGATCAATGCTTTCGCAGAGCGCGCAAAGCAGGGCGGTACCAAGGTGGTGGTGGCTTCCGGCGCTGACTCAGAGCTGGGTCGCAAACGCACGGCCGTGCAGCAGCTGATTGCAGCCTACCGCAACGTGGGTCAACGCTGGGCCGATCTGGATCCTCTGAAGCGCACCGAGCGCCCCGAAATTCCCGAGCTGGAGCCTTCCTTCTACGGCTTCACCGACGCCGACCAGGAAGTGGTGTTCAACACCAGCAACACTTTCTTCGGCAAGGAAAGCATGACTCTGCGCGAGCTGATGAATGCTCTGCGCGAAACCTACTGCGGCACCCTGGGCGCCGAGTACATGTATGCCACCAATCAAAATCAGAAGCGCTGGTGGCAGCAACGCCTGGAATCGATCCGCTCCAAGCCCGTCTTCAATGCGGACGAGAAAAAGCGCATCCTGGACCGCCTGACCGCTGCTGAAGGTCTGGAGCGTTATCTGCATACCAAGTATGTGGGTCAGAAGCGCTTCTCGCTGGAAGGTGGCGAGTCCTTCATCGCCGCCATGGACGAGCTGATCAACTCCGCCAGCGCCAAGGGCGTGCAGGAAGTCGTGATCGGCATGGCTCACCGCGGCCGTCTGAACGTGCTGGTCAATACCCTGGGCAAGGCGCCCAAGGATCTGTTTGCCGAGTTCGACCACACCGCTCCTGAAGATCTGCCTGCCGGTGACGTGAAGTACCACCAGGGCTTCAGCTCTGACGTGTCTGCCAAGGGCGGCCCCGTTCACCTGTCGCTGGCCTTCAATCCCTCGCACCTGGAAATCGTCAACCCCGTGGTGGAAGGTTCGGTGCGCTCGCGCATGGACCGTCGCGACGACCCCATGGGCAAGCAAGTGCTGCCCGTGCTGGTGCACGGTGACGCAGCCTTCGCCGGCCAGGGTGTGAACCAGGAAACCCTGGCACTGTCCGAAACCCGTGGCTACACCACCGGCGGTACGGTTCACATCATCATCAACAACCAGATCGGTTTCACGACCTCTGACCCTCGCGACCTGCGTTCCACGCTGTATTGCACCGACATCGTCAAGATGATCGAGTCGCCCGTGCTGCACGTGAATGGCGATGATCCCGAAGCCGTGTGCCTGGCCATGCAGCTGGCCCTGGAATTCCGTATGGAGTTCTCCAAGGACGTGGTGGTCGACAT
Source organism: Comamonas sp. wu1-DMT (assembly GCF_040187805.1). Classification (NCBI taxonomy): domain Bacteria; kingdom Pseudomonadati; phylum Pseudomonadota; class Betaproteobacteria; order Burkholderiales; family Comamonadaceae; genus Comamonas; species Comamonas sp. wu1-DMT. The sequence goes on along the minus strand of NZ_JBANEM010000001.1, from coordinate 202,940 downwards.
CATCTGCTTCCGCAAGCTGGGTCACAACGAGCAGGACACACCTGCACTGACACAGCCTCTGATGTACAAGAAGATCGCTGCCCACCCCGGCACGCGCAAGCTGTACGCAGACAAGCTGGCGACGCAGGGCCTGGGCGACACGCTGGGCGACGATATGGTCAAGGCCTATCGCGCCGCCATGGACGAAGGCCGTCACACCCAGGACGTGGTGCTGACCAACTTCAAGAGCAAGTACGCCGTGGACTGGAGCCCCTTCGTGGGCAAGACCTGGACCGACGCCGGCGACACTGCCATCCCTCTGACCGAGTGGAAGCGCCTGGCCGAGAAGATCACGACCCTGCCTGCCAGCGTGAATCCTCATGCTCTGGTCAAGAAGGTGTACGACGACCGCGCAGCCATGGGCCGCGGCGATGTGAACGTGGACTGGGGCATGGGTGAAACCATGGCCTTCGGCTCCCTGGTCGCTTCCGGCTATCCAGTGCGTCTGTCGGGTGAAGACTCGGGTCGCGGCACCTTCACGCACCGTCACGCTGTGGTTCATGACCAGAAGCGTGAAAAGTGGGACGAGGGCACATATATTCCTTTGCAGAACGCTGCCGAGAATCAGGCTCCGTTTGTCGTGATCGACTCCATCCTGTCCGAAGAGGCAGTGCTGGGCTTTGAATACGGCTATGCATCGAACGATCCCAACACCCTGGTGGTGTGGGAAGCCCAGTTCGGCGACTTCGCCAACGGCGCCCAGGTGGTGATCGACCAGTTCATCGCATCGGGTGAAGTGAAGTGGGGTCGTGTCAACGGCCTGACACTGATGCTGCCTCACGGCTATGAAGGCCAGGGCCCCGAGCACAGCTCGGCGCGTCTGGAGCGCTTCATGCAGCTGGCTGCCGACACCAATATGCAGATCGTGCAGCCCACAACGGCCAGCCAGATCTTCCACGTGCTGCGTCGCCAGATGGTTCGTGGCCTGCGCAAGCCGCTGGTCATCATGACTCCCAAGTCGCTGCTGCGTAACAAGGACGCCACGTCGCCCCTGTCCGAATTCACCTCTGGTGGTTTCCAGACCGTGATCCCCGAGCAGGACGAAACCATCGTCAAGAACGCTGCCAAGGTCAAGCGCATCATCGCCTGCTCGGGCAAGGTGTACTACGATCTGGTCAAGAAGCGTGCCGAGAAGGAATCCAAGGACGTCGCCATCATCCGCGTCGAGCAGCTGTATCCCTTCCCCCACAAGGCGTTCGCCGCCGAAGTGAAGAAGTACGCCAACGCTACTGACATCGTGTGGTGCCAGGATGAGCCTCAGAACCAGGGTGCCTGGTTCTTCATCCAGCACAACATCCACGAGAACATGCGTGAAGGCCAGAAGCTGGGCTACTCCGGTCGCGCTGCGTCCGCTTCGCCCGCCGTTGGCTACGCACATCTGCACCAAGAGCAACAAAAGGCACTGGTGGAAGGCGCATTCGCCAAGCTCAAGGGCTTTGTCCTGACCAAGTAATACAGGCGACACCCCCTGTCCGAGGACAGGGGGCACAAGAAACATCTTTGGAAAGAATTCAAAATGGCAATCGTTGAAGTTAAAGTCCCCCAGCTGTCCGAATCCATCACTGAAGCCACCATGCTGACCTGGAAGAAAAAGGTCGGCGAGGCCGTGGCCGTCGATGAAATCCTCATCGAAATCGAAACCGACAAGGTCGTGCTGGAAGTGCCCGCTCCTTCGGCTGGCGTGATCACCGAAATCCTGCAAGGCGACGGCGCAACCGTGGCTGCCGAGCAAGTGATCGCCAAGATCGACTCCGAAGCCGTCGCCGGCGCCGCTGCTCCTGCTGCCGCCCCCGCTGCTGCTGCTGCTGCGACTCCTGCTGCTGCCCCCGTGGCCGCCGCTCCTGCCGGCGCCGACAAGAGCGGCGTGGCCATGCCTGCTGCTGCCAAAATCCTGGCCGACAACAACCTGTCCGCTGCCAACGTGGCCGGCACAGGCAAGGACGGCCGCGTGACCAAGGGTGACGCTCTGGGTGCCATCAAGGCTGGCGCAGCCATCCCCACCGGCGCTCCCAAGGCGGCTCTGCCTCAGGTGGCAGCTCCCGTGACCAAGGAAAACCTGGGCGACCGTCCCGAGCAGCGCGTGCCCATGACACGTCTGCGCGCCCGTATTGCCGAGCGTCTGCTGCAATCCCAGGCCACCAACGCCATCCTGACCACGTTCAACGAAGTGAACATGGCTCCCGTGATGGAACTGCGCAAGAAGTTCCAGGACCAGTTCACCAAGGAACATGGCGTGAAGCTGGGCTTCATGTCCTTCTTCGTCAAGGCTGCAGTGCATGCCCTGAAGAAGTTCCCCGCAGTCAATGCCTCCATCGACGGCAACGACATCGTCTACCACGGCTACTTCGACATCGGTATCGCTGTGAGCTCGCCTCGCGGCCTGGTGGTGCCCATCCTGCGCAATGCAGACCAGATGAGCTTTGCCGACATCGAAAAGAAGATTGTCGAATTCGGTCAGAAGGCCAAGGAAGGCAAGCTGGGCATTGAAGAAATGACCGGCGGCACCTTCTCCATCTCCAATGGCGGCACCTTCGGCTCGATGATGTCCACCCCCATCATCAACCCCCCTCAGTCCGCCATTCTGGGCGTGCACGCCACCAAGGATCGCGCCGTGGTCGAGAACGGTCAGATCGTGATCCGTCCCATGAACTACCTGGCCATGTCCTATGACCACCGCATCATCGACGGCCGCGAAGCCGTGCTGAGCCTGGTGGCCATGAAGGACGCGCTGGAAGATCCTTCTCGCCTCCTGTTTGATCTGTAATTCAGCAGATCGAGCTTCTACAAAGCCCACCACCAAAAGCGGTGGGCTTTTTTCGAGTTAAACAGAGAAAAGATTCAAATCATGAGCAAGCAATTTGACGTCGTCGTGATCGGCGCAGGCCCCGGCGGCTACATCGCTGCCATCCGCGCTGCACAACTGGGTTTCAACGTCGCCTGTATCGACGAGTGGAAGAACGCCGCTGGCGGCGCTGCCCCCGGCGGCACCTGCACCAACGTGGGCTGCATTCCCTCCAAGGCGCTGCTGCAGTCTTCCGAGCATTTCGAGCATGCCAAGCTGCACTTTGCCGACCATGGCATCTCCACCGGCAAGGTCGAGATGGACGTGGCCAAAATGATCGCCCGCAAGGAAGCGATCGTGAAGCAGAACAACGACGGCATCCTGTACCTGTTCAAGAAGAACAAGGTCACCTTTTTCCACGGCCGCGGCTCCTTCGTCAAGGCTGTCGAAGGCGGCTATGAAATCAAGGTTGCCGGCAAGGAAGAGGAAGTCATCACCGGCAAGCAGATCGTGGTGGCCACTGGCTCCAACGCCCGTGCCCTGCCCGGCGTGGCTTTCGACGAAGAGAACATCCTGTCCAACGACGGCGCTCTGAGCCTGGGCAAGGCTCCCAAGAAGCTGGGCCTGATCGGTGCCGGTGTGATCGGCCTGGAAATGGGCTCGGTCTGGCGCCGTCTGGGTACGGAAGTGACCGTGCTCGAAGGCATGGACAAGTTCCTGCCCGTGGTGGATGAGCAGATCGCCAAGGAAGCCAAGAAGGCTTTCGACAAGCAAGGTCTGAAGATCGAGCTGGGCGTGAAGATCGGTGAAGTCAAGTCCGGCAAGAAGGGCGTGACCGTTGCCTACACCAACGCCAAGGGCGAAGCCCAGACCCTGGAAGTGGACAAGCTGATCGTGTCGATCGGCCGTACCGCCAACACCATCGGCCTGAACGCAGAAGCCGTGGGCCTGGCTCTGGACGAGCGCGGCGCCATCGTGGTGGACGATCTGTGCAAGACCAATCTGCCTGGCGTGTGGGCTGTGGGCGACGTGGTGCGTGGTCCCATGCTGGCGCACAAGGCCGAGGAAGAAGCCGTGGCCGTGGCCGAGCGCATTGCCGGCCAGCACGGCCATGTGAACTTCGCCACTCTGCCTTCGGTGATCTACACCAGCCCCGAAGTGGCATGGGTGGGTCGTACCGAGCAGCAGCTCAAGGCTGAAGGCGTCAAGTACAAGGCTGGCTCCTTCCCCTTCCTGGCCAACGGCCGCGCGCGTGCACTGGGCGACACGACCGGCATGGTCAAGTTCCTGGCCGACGCCGAGACTGACGAAATCCTGGGTGTGCACATGGTGGGTCCCATGGTGTCCGAGCTGATTTCCGAAGCCGTGGTGGCCATGGAGTTCAAGGCATCGAGCGAAGACATCGCCCGTATCTGCCACGCTCACCCCTCGCTGTCCGAATCCACCAAGGAAGCGGCTCTGGCTGTGGACAAGCGTACCCTGAACTTCTAAGTTTTTTCAGTCTTGCGCGCAGGTTTTGACATGGCTGTGAAGTGCCCGCGCGCAGGCTGAGTTTCTTTTAGAATTTAGAACAAAATGGCTGCTAACGCTTAGTGCATAAGCGGTAGCAGCTATTGTTTTTTGAGCATCTGGAGACAAGACGGTGAATGTAAGACAAGCCTACGAGGCGGAACTGGCCGCCAAGGGTTTCAAAAGCGATCCCGCGCAGTTGCGTGCAGTCGATGCGTTGCAGCGCTGTGCCGACGAGTGGGCTGTGTACAAGGGCAAGCGCTCCAATGCTCTCAAGAAACTGATCAATCACCCCGATCTGCCCAAGGGCGTCTATATGTACGGCGGGGTGGGGCGCGGCAAGAGCTTTCTGATGGAATGCTTCTTCAATGCCGTGCCCCTCAAGCGCAAGGTGCGACTGCACTTTCACGAATTCATGCGCGAGGTGCACCGCGAGATGCATCTCATGCAAGGCACGCAGAATCCGCTCGATGCCCTTGGCGCCAAGATCGCCAAGAAGTACAAGCTGATCTGTTTTGACGAGTTTCATGTCGCCGACATCACCGATGCCATGATTCTCTACAAGCTACTCGAGTCGCTGTTTGCCAACGGCGTGGGCTTTGTGACGACCTCCAACTTCGAGCCTGACGGTCTCTATCCTGGTGGTTTGCACCGCGACCGGATCCTGCCTGCGATTGCCCTGCTCAAGGAGCGCATGGAAGTGGTGAATGTGGATAACGGTACTGACTATCGTCGCCGCACTCTCGAAGATGCCAAGCTCTATCATTGCCCGTTGGGCTCGGACGCCGATGCTGCGATGCAGGAGACCTTCGATCGCCTGGCCGAAGCCCATGACGAAGAGCCGGTGATGCAGATCGAAACCCGCAAGATTGCAGCCAAGCGCCGTGCTGGCGGCGTCGTGTGGTTTGACTTCCGCGAACTCTGCGGTGGCCCGCGCTCGCAAAATGACTATCTGGAAATTGCCACGCAGTTTCACACCATCTTGCTGTCCGATGTGCCCGAGCTGCATGTGAACATGGCTTCGGCCGCACGGCGCTTTACGCTGCTGGTGGACGTGCTCTACGATCGCCATGTCAAGCTCATTGTGTCGGCTGCCGTGCCGCCCGAGAAGATCTATACCGAAGGTCCTCTGTCCCACGAGTTCCCGCGCACCGTTTCGCGCCTGAATGAGATGCGCTCCAAGGAATATCTGGCGCTTGAGCGCCGCGTGGTGGACACCAGCTTGACCTGATCGCCTGCGGGCAACTGCCTGCGGCCTTAAGATGCCAGCCTGTACTTCGAGTTCTGAGTTGATGACGATGCCCACTATCCTTGCCCAGCCGATCCGCCACCGCATTGCAGGCTTTGCACTGGCGCCCCTGGCCGCCATCTGGCTGGCTTGTGTGCCGGCAATAGCCCAGGTAAAGGTGGATTCGGCGCAGCAGACCGACAAGCAGGCGCAGAAGGAGGTTGCCGACAAGGCGCGCCAGCAATTGCACCAGCAGCGCGAAGCCGAGCGCGACGAGATTCTCGGCAAGCGCGCCGTTATCGAGCAGCAGCGGGTGGCTGATGAAAAGCTCTGCTACCAGAAATTTGCCGTGGAGGGCTGTCTGGCCGATGCCCGCAGGGCGGCACGTGAAAAAGATGCGCCGCTGCGTGCGCGCGAGCTGGAAATCAACGACGCGGAGCGCAAGGAAAAGGCGGCGGCCAAGCTGCAGGCCATTGAAGAGAAAAAAGCCGAAAACGCTGCCGTTCCCATGAAGTCTCAGCAACGCGAGAAGAATGGCAAGAGCCAGCCCCAGCCCCAGCCCACCGGCCCGGGTGCCAAACCTGCGGTTGACGAGCAGGCGGCGCAGGCACAGCGCCAGACCGAGGCTCAGCAGCGTGCCAGCAAGCAGGCCGACTATGTGCGCCGCCACGAGCAAAATCGTGCACAAGCCGATCAGGGGCGAGCCGAGCGTGAAGCCAAGGCCCGGGCAGATCATGAGGCCAAGCTAAAGGCTGCAGCCGAACACAAAGCCAGGGCTTTGCAGCAGGCCAAGGAGCGCGGTCAGACGGCGGCGCCGCTGCCAGCACCTGCTCCCTGATACATTGAGGATCGACAGTGCTCTACAGCAGGGTGCTGCCGAGAGAATGGCTGCAAGCGCCTGTTCCCAAGGTGCTCAAGCAGTCTTGTCTGGACTGAATAGCTCTTCAAGCGTTTGCCGCTGCGGCTGAGGTGTCCAGCTTGAGTATTGCCAGCGAGAGGTTGTCACCACCCCCGGCCGCGCGCCGCCTGGCTTTTTCAATCAGAAATTGCGAGGCTTCGCGTGGCGAGAGTCCGTCGAGTACAGTGCCCAGCTCCTGTGCGGTGAAGTAATGCCACAGGCCGTCCGAGCAGGCCATCAAGCTGTCGCCCGGCAGCAGTTTCTCAATCATGTGGTGGCTCATGGGCGGTGGCGGCTCGGCACCCAGGCAGCCCAGCAAGATATTGGACTGTGGGTGGTGCTGAGCCTCGGTTTCGGTGAGCTCGCCGCGGTCGACCAGTGCCTGTACATAGGAGTGATCAAGCGAACGGTGCACGAGGGAAGAGCCGCGAAAATGGTAGAGCCGCGAATCGCCGGAGTGCATGAAGTGGCAGCGACTGTCGGGCAGGACCACAAAGACCGCGATGGTGCTGTGGGGCTCCTGTTCCGCTGCTATGGCGGTAAGGCGAATGACGGTGTGGGCATCCTGCACAATGGTGCGCAGCATGCGTGTGCAGTCTTCCTTGGCGGGCTCAAAGCGCTCGAAAACCTGGCGGGCCGTCAGCATGACCTGATCGGATGCCTTTCTCCCGCCGCTGCGCCCGCCCATGCCATCGGCTACCACGCCGAGAATGCAGCCCTTGGCATAGGGATGCGCCATGAGCAGAACCTGGTCCTGCTGGTATTCTCGGTCACCGCGATGAATGCCGGTGGCCGCCTGAATGCGGTAGCTGGATGACATGAGTGTGTGCGAATGCGCTCGCGGAGCGAGATTTAACGTTGCGTTACATTTTATCGGGCGGAGGCTGGGCCTCGGCGAATATTTGCGATCTTATGTGAGCTTGCGCTGACTTGGCTTGTTGGAAGGTGAAACGGTTTTGACTCATTTGCAGGAGGCGGTCGCGCAGGTGTTTGCACAGCAAGGTGCGCTCTCGCTGGCTGAGCCCGCATTCACGCCGCGCCCAGGCCAGACCCGCATGGCGCTGGCGGTGGCTCAGGCCATAGAGGAGGGCGGGGTGCTGGTGGTGGAGGCCGGCACGGGTGTTGGCAAGACCTACGCTTATCTGGTGCCTGCCTTGCTCAGCGGTCAGCGCGTGCTGGTGTCCACGGCCACCAAGGCGCTGCAGGACCAGTTGTTTGCCCGTGATCTTCCGCGCCTGGTTCATGGTCTGGGCCTGCCTCTGCGCATGGCCAGGCTCAAGGGGCGTTCTTCCTATCTATGTACGGAGCGACTGGAGCGTGTGCGCCAGGGTCGCACGGCTCCCCAGGATCCGCAGGTGCTGCGCGCCGTGGCCGATGTAGAGCGCTGGGCCAGGGTCACGCGTACCGGTGATCTTGCCGAGCTGACGGCGCTGGATGAGCGCTCCCCTGTGATGCCCTTGGTGAGCTCCACCAAGGACAATTGCATAGGGTCTGACTGCCCGCACTGGCAGGGCTGCCATGTCAATCAGGCGCGTCAGCAGGCGTTGGAGGCCGACGTGGTGGTGGTCAATCATCACCTGCTGTTTGCCGACCTCGATGTGCGCGACAGCGGCATGGCTCATCTTTTGCCCAACACCGGCGTGGTGGTGATCGATGAAGCCCATCGGCTCAACGACATCGGCGTGCAGTTTGCCGGAGAGGCTCTGTCCAGTCAGCAGTTGGTGGGGTATGCACGCGATGCCCTCAGGCTGACGCAGGAACATGCACGCGGCATGGCCGACTGGCTGGTGCTCTGTGCCACGCTGGAGCAGGCCATGCGTGAGTTGCGCCTGCAGGCCGGCAAGCCTCCGGTCGGAGGACGGCTTGCGTGGCAAGCGGTGACCCCGCAGGGACTGGATGCGGTGAAATGGCGTGCGGCACTGGTGCGGCTGGGGCAGAGCCTGCGTGCCTTGTTGATTCCACTCTCAAGCCTGGAGGGGGCAGGGGCAGAGCTGCAGCGTCTGTATGAGCGCGGAGCAGAGTTGCTCGCGCGACTGGCACGCTTTGCTGCTCCTGCAGATGATGAATGCGTGCGCTGGCTGGAGGTCGGGGCGCAGTATCTGCGCATGCTGGAGTCTCCGCTGTCGATTGCCCGCATCATGCAGCAGCGGCTGCTTCAGCGCTCGCTGGAGGATGCCGGCACGGACAAGGGCGAGGAGCCCGATTCTTCAAGGAAGAAGGCCTGGATCTTCACCTCGGCCACGTTGGGCAATGACGCCCAGCTGAGCTGGTTTGTCGAGTCCTGCGGCCTGCGCGGAGCACAGGTGCTGCAGGTGGAAAGCCCGTTTGACTACCATCGGCAAGCCGGTGTCTATGTGCCCCAGCCCTTTGCTGCGGCCGGCAGCGCACAGCACAGCCAGCAGGTCGCCCAGCTGGTGCTGGATGCAGCGCAGCGCATAGGCGGCCGCACCCTGGTGCTGACTACCACCCTCAAGGCCCTGCACGCGATCAGCGCATCGCTGCGCACCAGCCTGGGCCTGTTTGCTGATCTCGATGTGCTGGTACAGGGCGAGGCGCCCAAGCTGGCCTTGATTCAGCGCTTTATGGCCGCCGGAGCAGTCGCCGGACGAGGAGCTGTTCTGGTGGCTTCCGCCACTTTCTGGGAGGGGGTGGACCTGCCCGGCGACATGCTGCAGCTGGTGGTGATCGACAAGCTTCCGTTTCCGCCACCTGACGACCCGCTGGTCGAAGCCCGTTCGCGACTGCTGGAAAGCGTGGGGCGAGGAGCGTTTCATGATTACATGCTGCCCGAGGCGGCACTGGCCCTCAAGCAAGGGGCCGGGCGTCTGATCCGCAGTGAAGCCGATCGTGGCGTGCTGGTCATCTGCGACAGCCGCTTGATGACTATGGGCTATGGAGCGGAGTTGATGTCGGCGCTGCCTCCCATGCGCGTGCTGGGCAGTCAGCCGGAGTTCGAGGCGGCGCTGGAGCAGTTGTCGGCGCAACATGCCGGGCGTGACGGCGAGCAGGCGCCGGCGCAGGATTCAGAGGTGTAGAAATGAAAAAGGATGCGCTTGACGCATCCTTTTGTCCCTTGGGCGGCAAACGCTGCTTACCAGAGCTTCCACCAGGATTCTTTTTTCTTCTCTACGCTTTGCTCGGTGTTGGCGCCATAGCTGCTCTCCAGCACGCGCTGGGCGTCGTCACGCAGCTGAGTCATGCCCAGGGCGTCATAGGATTTGACGAGGATCACCATGGCTTCGCGCACCGCAGGCACGTTCTGGTAGTCCTTGATGGCAGCCTGCGCACGGGCAATGGCCGCCACATAGGCGCCTCGGCTGTAGTAGTACTTGGCGACATGGACTTCGTACTGGGCCAGCGAGTTCACTATGTACTGCATGCGCTGGCGGGCATCATCGGAGTACTTGGAATCTGGAAAGCGGGTCACCAGTTCGCGGAAGGACTCGAACGAATCCTTGGCGGCTTTCTGGTCGCGTTCGGATAGATCCTGGCGGGTCAGCCAGCCGAACATGCCCAGGTTGTCATTGAAGTTGACTAGGCCCTTGAGGTAGAGGGCATAGTCCATGGCAGGGCTGGCAGGATGCAGCTTGGTGAAGCGGTCCAGCGTGGCCAGAGCCTGCACTTTTTCGCCGGCCTTGTACTGGGCATAGGCTTTTTCCAGCTGAGCCTGCTGGGCCAGTGGCGTGCCAGCGGCACGGCCTTCGAGCTTTTCAAACAGCGGCACGGCCTTGTCATAGGCGCCGGAGGAAGATTCATCGCGCGCTTCGGTATAGATGCGCTCGGGTGTCCACTTGGCCGTCGGGTCGTCCTTGGTGCTGGAGCATCCCGCCAGCGTGGCGGCGATTAACACGGCAGGGACTAGAGTCAGTGAAATACGCGGCATGGTGGACAGTTTTCTGACAATCATTAGCGGTAATAGGAGGCAGGCCCGTCGCATCTGGCGGCAAGGCGCAAAACCTACACCATACACCACCAGGCCCGGACCTTCCTGAAAAAGGATCGACGCATTGTAATGGGCCGCCGGATCGCGCTCGCGAGTTGCTGGCGTCTTTACGCTACGGCAGCAGCGAATCTAGAGGCATTGAGTCCGCAGGGACGAAGCGCTCTTCCTACAATAGCGGCCATGTTTGTCCATCTGCGCCTGCACACCGAATTCTCCGTCGTCGACGGAACCACCCGCGTCAATGCCATGATCAAGGCCGCTGCCGAAGACGGGCAGGTGGCGATGGCCATTACCGACTTCAACAATCTGTTTGGCGGTATCAAGTTCTATCGCGAAGGCCGTGGCAAGGGCGTCAAGCCTCTGCTGGGCGCCGAGATCATGCTCGAAGGGCTGGGCGACGCGCCGCCTTCGCGGATCATCGTTCTTGTGCAGAGCAAGCAGGGCTACCACAATATTGCCGAGCTGCTGGCACGTGGCTGGACGCGCAATGTAGTGCGTGATCAGGCGCAGCACAAGTGGGAATGGCTGCAGGAACTGGGCGAGGGACTGATCGTGCTGTCCGGTGCGCAAGCCGGCCCCGTGGGCATTGCCCTGACGCGTGGTGATGAAAAAGGGGCGGCCGAGATTGCCCAGCGCATGGCCACCATGTTCCCGCACCGCTTCTATATCGAGCTGCAGCGCGCGGGCCGTGCCGATGACGAGTCGCATGTGCTGGCGGCCGTGAAGCTGGCCAGCCGCTTGAATCTGCCGGTAGTGGCGACACACCCGATCCAGTATGCCAAGCCCGACGATTACGAGGCCCACGAGGCCCGCGTCTGCATTGCCGAAGGCGAGATCCTGGGCAATGCCAAGCGGGTGCGCAAGTTCACGCGCGACCAGTATTTCAAGACCGCTGCCGAGATGGAGCAGCTGTTTGCCGACATTCCTAGCGCGATCGAGAACACGGTGGAAATTGCCCGCCGCTGCAGCCTGACGCTGGAGCTGGGCAACCCGCAGTTGCCCAATTTCCCCGTGCCGTCCGGCATGAGCATGGACGAGTTCTTCCGCCACGAGTCCTACCAGGGGCTGGAGGAGCGCCTGGTCCACCTCTATCCCGATGCGGCCAAGCGCGACGCCCAGCGCTCGCGCTATGTGGAGCGGCTGGAGTTCGAGCTGGGAACCATCATGAAGATGGGCTTTCCGGGCTACTTCCTCATCGTGTCGGATTTTATCAAGTGGGCCAAGGCCAATGGCTGCCCAGTGGGGCCGGGCCGTGGCTCGGGTGCCGGCTCGCTGGTGGCCTATGTGCTCAAGGTGACTGACCTGGATCCGCTGGAATACAACCTGCTGTTCGAGCGTTTCCTCAACCCCGAGCGCGTGTCCATGCCCGACTTCGACGTGGACTTCTGCCAGCAGAACCGCGACCGCGTGATCGACTATGTCAAGGACCGCTACGGCCGCGATGCCGTCAGCCAGATCGCCACCTTCGGCACCATGGCCGCACGTGCGGCCATCCGCGACGTGGGCCGCGTGCTGGACATGAGCTACACCTTCTGCGACGGCATCTCCAAGCTGATCCCGAACAAGCCCGGCCTGCATGTCACGCTCAAGTACCCGCCCAATCCGCCCAAGGAAGGCGACAAATACACCTATGCCATCAAGGAGGAGCCGATTCTGGCCGAGCGCATCGAGCGCGAGGAAGACGTCAAGACCTTGATCGAGATGGCGCAGAGCCTGGAGGGCATGACGCGAAACATCGGCATGCATGCCGGCGGCGTAGTGATTGCGCCGGGCAGGCTGGCCGATTTCTGTCCGCTGTACCAGCAACCCGGCAGTACCTCGGCCGTGGCCATGTACGACAAGGATGACGTGGAGGCCGTGGGCCTGGTGAAGTTCGACTTCTTGGGCCTGGCCACGCTGACGATCCTGGAGATTGCGCGCGAATTCATCATGAAGCGCCACAAGGGCCAGGAGAACTTCCAGTTCGAGAACATTCCGCTGGACGACTACCCGACCTACAAGCTGTTCTCCGACGGCAAGACCGAAGCCGTCTTCCAGTTTGAATCGCGCGGCATGCAGCAGATGCTCAAGGAGGCCAAGCCCTCGCGTCTGGAAGACCTGATTGCGCTGAACGCTCTCTACCGCCCCGGTCCCATGGACCTGATTCCCACCTTCATTGCCCGCAAGCACGGGCAGGAAGTCGTGGAGTACCCGCATCCGCTGGTCGAGTCGGTGCTCGCCGAAACCTACGGCATCATGGTCTACCAGGAGCAGGTGATGCAGACCGCCCAGGTGCTGGGCGGCTACTCGCTGGGCGGTGCCGACTTGCTGCGCCGGGCCATGGGCAAGAAAAAAGTCGAGGAGATGGTCAAGCACCGGGGCATCTTCCGCGAGGGTGCAGCCAAGAACGGACTGAGCGAGGAAAAGGCCGACGAGGTCTTCGACCTGATGGAGAAGTTCGCGGGCTACGGCTTCAACAAGTCGCACGCGGCAGCCTACTCCCTGCTGGCCTATCACACGGGCTGGCTCAAGGTGCACTACACGGCCGAGTTCTACTGCGGCAATATGACCGTGGAAATGGACAACACCGACAAGCTCAAGGTGTTGTACGAGGACGCGCTCAAGATGGGCATCACTTTCGAGATGCCCGATGTGAACCGCGGTGTGTACCGCTTCGAGCCGGTGACCGACAAGGTCATACGCTACGGCCTCGGAGCCATCAAGGGAACGGGGCAGGCGGCCATCGAAGCCATTGTGGCTGCGCGCAACGGCGAGGGCACAGGCCCCAACGGCCACGAGAAAGGCCCGTTCAAGAGCCTGTTCGACTTCTGCCTGCGCGTGGATCGCAGCCGCATCAACAAGCGCACCGTGGAAGCCTTGATCAAGGGCGGCGCCTTTGACACGATAGACATGAACCGCGCCTCGCTGATGGCGACGCTGGACACGGCATTCGGCTTTGCGGCGACCTCGATTGCCAATGCCGATCAGGGCGGTCTGTTCGACATGATGGGCGATGATGCGCTGGGCTCGAGCACGGCGGAGCCGCCCATGGCCGATGTGCTGCCCTGGGGCGTCAAGGAAAAGCTGACGCTGGAGAAGACGGCCATCGGTTTCTACCTGACGGGCCATCTGTTCGACGAGGTCGAGGCCGAAGTGCGCCGCTTCGTGCGCACTCCTATCGGCGAGATGCGCGACAGCCGCGAGCCGCAGACCATGGCCGGCATCATCGGCGGGCTGCGCACCATCAACGGCCAGCGCGGCAGGCTCAGCATCTTCACGCTGGACGACAAATCGGCGGTGATCGAGGCCTCGGTCGACGAAAAAACCATGGCAGCCTGCGCCGATGTGCTCAAGGAAGACGAGTTTGTCGTGGTTTCGGGTCGTCTCCAGCCCGACCGCTTCAGCGGCGGCCTGCGCATGAAGGTGCAGCAGATGTGGAGCCTGGCCGATGCACGCTGCCGTTTTGCGCGCTATCTGCAGGTCAGCGTCGGGGAGAAGATGCCCGATGTGCCGGCGCTGCTGCGCCAGTTCCCGGCCAAGGTCGAGGAAACCGAGAGCGGCAATATCAACCATGGCGTCAAGGTACGTCTGGACTTGATATGCCGCGACGAGCGCGGCTCGGCCAGTTGCGAGCTGGCGCTGGGAGAGAGCAGCCGCTTCTATCCCTCGGATGCCGCACTGGCTGCCTGGTATGGCTCGGCCGCAGCAGGCCAGGTCAAAGTGGTTTATGAATAGACATCATGGCTGGCCTTGAGGGCCGATTGCACTCGAATGTCGGATAAGAGCCTGATTTTTTGATAGCGCAGAGCGCTTGCTGGTTAAGGGATTTCCATGGATTTCCCTTGGTTTTGCCAAATTTGCTTCCGGTCGCCTTGAAATCCCTAACAATGCTATGCATATGCCAGCGCAAAAACATTGCAACGGCTCGCTAGAATGGATTTCATGGCTACCCAACTCCCATCAATTCCCCCGGTCTCGCCAGCGATCAGAACGCCTGACGATGGAGATTCCTTGGTGCTCGAGCGGCGCCGCCAGCGGCTGCAGCCGCCACGCATGTATCAGGTGGTGATGCTCAACGACGACTTCACACCCATGGAGTTCGTGATTGCCGTGCTGCAGGAGCTGTTCGGCAAGGACCGAGAATCGGCCACGCAGATCATGCTCAAGATTCATTTGGACGGCCGCGGTGTCTGCGGCGTCTACAGCCAGGATGTGGCGGCGACCAAGGTCGAGCAGGTACTGCAGGCGGCCCAGAAAGCGGGCCATCCCTTGCAGGCCACATTCGAGCCTGTTGAATAAGCGCAGTCCGCCCTCAGATTAGTTAGCAGAGAGTCAACCAAGCAAGCCGAAAGGAGTCGCACATGATCGCTCAAGAACTGGAAGTCAGCTTGCACATGGCGTTTGTCGAGGCCCGTCAGCAGCGCCACGAGTTCATCACCGTGGAGCATCTGCTGCTCGCCCTGCTGGACAACCCCAGTGCAGCTGAAGTGCTGCGCGCATGCGCGGCCAATATCGACGACCTGCGTTCATCGCTGTCCAACTTCATCAAGGACAACACACCTCAGGTGGACGGCACCGAAGAGGTGGATACGCAGCCCACGCTGGGATTCCAGCGTGTGATTCAGCGCGCCATCATGCATGTGCAGTCCACAGGCAATGGCAAGAAGGAGGTGACGGGCGCCAATGTGCTCGTGGCCATCTTCGGCGAAAAGGACTCGCATGCCGTGTACTACCTGCACCAGCAGGGCGTCACACGCCTGGACGTGGTCAACTACATTGCTCATGGCATCAAGAAGGGCGAGCCGCCCGAGCCTGCCAAGGCCGAGTCTCCCTCGGAGAGCGAAGAAGGCGCGGCTGGCGAGCGCAATGAAAAGGCCTCGCCGCTGGAGCAGTTCACGCTGAACCTGAACCAGGCCGCCAAGGAAGGCAAGATTGATCCGCTGATCGGGCGCGAGTACGAGGTGGAGCGCACCATCCAGATCCTCTGCCGCCGCCGCAAGAACAACCCGCTGCTGGTGGGCGAGGCCGGTGTGGGCAAGACCGCGATTGCCGAGGGTCTGGCCTGGCGCATCACCGAGGGCACGGTGCCCGAGGTGCTCAAGGAAGGCGTGGTCTACTCGCTGGACATGGGCGCGCTGCTGGCCGGCACCAAGTACCGCGGCGATTTCGAGCAGCGCCTCAAGGGCGTGCTCAAGTCGCTCAAGGACAAGCCGCATGCCATCCTGTTCATCGACGAGATCCACACGCTGATCGGCGCCGGTGCGGCCTCGGGCGGCACGCTGGACGCGTCCAATCTGCTCAAGCCCGCGCTGTCCAGCGGTCAGCTGCGCTGCATCGGTGCGACCACGTTCACGGAATACCGTGGCATCTTCGAGAAAGACGCGGCCCTGTCGCGCCGTTTCCAGAAGGTGGATGTGGTCGAGCCTACCGTGGCCGAGACCGTGGACATCCTCAAGGGCCTGAAGTCGCGCTTCGAGGAACACCACAGCATCACCTATGCGCAGGAAGCCCTGCAGGCTGCTGCCGAGCTGTCGGCCAAGTACATCAACGACCGTCACCTGCCCGACAAGGCGATTGACGTGATCGATGAGGCCGGTGCTGCCCAGCGCATCGCGCCCGAAGCCCAGCGCAAGCAGACCATCGGCAAGGCCGAGATCGAGGCCATCGTGGCCAAGATCGCCCGCATTCCGCCGGCCAATGTCAGCAACGACGACCGCAGCAAGCTGCAGACGCTGGAGCGTGACTTGAAGAGCGTGGTCTTCGGTCAGGACAAGGCGCTGGAAGTGCTGTCGTCTGCCGTGAAGATGGCGCGCTCGGGTCTGGGCAAGCCGGACAAGCCGATCGGCTCCTTCCTGTTCTCCGGCCCCACGGGCGTTGGCAAGACGGAAGCTGCCAAACAGCTGGCCTATATCCTGGGCGTGGACCTGATCCGCTTCGACATGTCCGAGTACATGGAGCGTCATGCGGTCAGCCGCCTGATCGGCGCTCCTCCCGGCTATGTGGGTTTTGACCAGGGAGGTCTGCTGACCGAGGCCGTGACCAAGAAGCCGCATTCGGTGCTGCTGCTCGATGAAATCGAAAAAGCGCATCCGGACATCTTCAACGTGCTGCTGCAGGTCATGGATCACGGCACGCTGACCGACAACAACGGACGCAAGGCCGACTTCCGCAACGTGATCATCATTATGACCACGAATGCGGGTGCCGAGACCATGAACAAGGCCACCATCGGTTTCACGAACCCGCGTGAAGCCGGTGATGAAATGGGCGATATCAAGCGCCTGTTCACGCCCGAGTTCCGCAACCGTCTGGATGCCATCGTCAGCTTCAAGCCGCTGGACGAGCAGATTATCTTGCGCGTGGTCGACAAGTTCCTGCTGCAACTCGAGCAGCAATTGGCCGAGAAGAAGGTGGAGGTCACCTTCAGCGACAACCTGCGCAAGCATCTGGCCAAGAAGGGCTTCGATCCGCTCATGGGTGCACGCCCCATGCAGCGCCTGATCCAGGACACCATCCGCCGCTCGCTGGCCGATGAGCTGCTGTTCGGTCGTCTGACCAATGGCGGGCGCCTGGAAGTGGAGTGGGACGAAGCGGGCAACGAAGGCAAGGGTGATGTCAAGCTCACCATTACCGAGCTGCCCAAGGACGCACCCAAGGCCGAGCCCGAGCAGGCCGTGGCCGAATAAGGCCTTCGTCAGCGCCCGTATGGGGTGCTGAAACCAGAGACCGGCAGTGGCGACACTGTCGGTTTTTTGTTGTCCGCCTGGCCTGTATTTGCTCTCTTTATGAGAGCTTCTATCGATTGTGTAGCATGTAATTCAGGTGTTTTTATGCTTGAGTGCTGCTGGTCGCGGGCGAAGTCAGCTATGAATGATGATTCGCCCATCAGGTTCTATGGACTGGTCCTGGCGGATGCAGCAGCTGCCAATGCGGTCGTTTCGGTGCTTGTAGCCTGAATGGGCGCAGGCTTTGGCAGGATGTTTTGTCCTGCGGACCACGATAGGGCCGCACGTCAATGCCCAGGCAGGGCTGCCTGATCAATCGCGCAGGTACAGAAGCAGCATGACGATCGGAGTGCCGATCAGAACGCCGATGATGGAGAACAGGGGGCCATAGACGAGCAGGCTTATCTCCAGGGCGCGCATGCATTCCGCTATGCCTTCATTCAGGCAGCTGACCCCGTCGGGCGGCAGGAAGATGCTGTGAAACGGCAGAAAAAGCGCCGCCACGGCGAGACTGGCAAGCAGTGCCAGAAAGGCGGAGAAAACAAGTCGGCTCAGGGTTTTCATATAGTGCATCTCCGCGGCAACTATAGATGGCTCAGCCGTGAATGCGGGGCTTCGCGGCCGACTCGGACCGGACCCGGTGCGCTGCCCTGTCGTGACGGCCGGCCGAGGTGCTGAGCCGGACTGCCGCAAGAAAACGGCTTTGGAGCATGCCTAGGTCCTGCCTGCTGTACCGCGTGCGGCCTGGCTGATGAAGTTGAGCGCAGCGACGATGATGCCCTTGGTCAGAGGCAGCAAGGCAAAGAACAAAAAGAAGAGGTGGTTGGCCTGCCACAGCGGCATGGTGCGCAGATGTGCGAGCCAGCTTTGAACATGGCCGCCGGCCACGGCGGTCGCGATGGCGGCGGCGAGCAGGGCCAGCAGCGTGACGGCCAGGGCCTTGGTACGTTTGGATGCGCGCTCGAAGGCGAGCGTGACAGGGCGGATCAGGCAGCAGCCAAAGACCAGGGCGCAGAGAAAAGGCACCAGGTCCACTGCTTCGCCCCGTAGCAGCCAGGGCAGGGCCGTCGCATAGGACAGAACCAGCAGGCCGAGGCCGGTGGCTCCTATGAGTCGGGGTTGCCGCTGTTGCTGCTGCTTCATGGACGTCTGCCGGTGCGCTGGAACGAGGTCGCGAAACCAATGAAAAAAGGAGCTGTTATCGCTTGCTGCATGACGATTTCAGATACTTTCATATTTGAAAGGCAATGCTGAAGAGCGGAGTCAGCTATCAACATTGCTGCTTGCGCCAGACGCCAGTTACTTGACCTGGCGCTTTTCCAGCTTGCGGGCCAGCGTGCGCCGATGCATGCCCAGGCGGCGTGCGGCCTCGGAGATATTGAAGCCGGACTCGGCCAGGGTCTCGTGAATATGCTCCCATTCCAGCGTCTTGATGGAGGTGGTCTGGTTGCTGACCTCCACGTCGGTGCGGCCTTCGACCCGCCCGAAGGCGGCTTCGATATCGTCGGTATTCGAGGGCTTGGCCAGGTAGTGGCAGGCTCCGAGCTTGACGGCTTCCACCGCCGTGGCAATGCTGGCGTAGCCGGTGAGCACGACAATCAGCGCATCGGGGTTGTGCAGATGCAGCATCTGCACGCAGTTCAGGCCCGAGGCATTGCCGGCCAGCTTCAGGTCCATGACCGCATATTGTGGCCGGTGCTGGGTCAGCAGCAGCTGCACTTCCTCGCCGCTGGTGGCATGCAGCACACGGTAGCCCCGGCGCTCGAACGAGCGCTTGAGGGTGCGTGCAAATGCCGCGTCATCTTCAACCAGCAGCAGTAAACGGTCTTCTTCCATGCAAACCACAATGTCTTAAATCGCGAGAGCGGACTGGGGCAGGCTGACCTCCACCAGAGCACCTCCGCCTTGCTGAGCCGGCAGATTGCCGGCATGAACGCGGCCGCCCAGGGCGCGGGCCACGTTGGTCACCAGAAACAGGCCCAGGCCGCGACCGGGGCGCTCTTGCTTGGTGGAGACATGGCACTGGCCCAACTGCTGCAGCACGGCGGCATCGAAGCCCGGACCATGGTCGCGCACCTGGATGCGTATCTGGTCGTGATCGCTGCTCAGGGTCAGCTCCACCCAGTCGGGCGAGGCTTCGAGGGCATTGTCCAGCAAATTGCAAATCATTTGCTGCAATGCAGTATCCGAGAGCATGGCGAAGTCCTTCACGCCCTGCTGGTGCAGCGCAAAGTGCTGCAGGCTGTTATGGGTCTGCCAGTGGCTGACCACGCCTTGCACAAAGCTCGCGAAGGTGGTGCTTTCCGTGCCTTCGGCCCGGGTCTCGCCGGCCGACAGCAGCACGCCCGAGACGATGGACTTGCAGCGCAGCAGCTGGCGCTGCATTTCCTGCAGGTCCTCGCGCAGATCCTCGTCCTGCATGAGGGCCGGCATATGCTGCCAGTCGCCCAGGATCACGGACATGGTGGCCATGGGCGTGCCCAGTTCGTGGGCCGCGCCGGTGGCCAGCAGGCCCAGGCGCACGATGTGCTCTTCCTCGCTGGCGCGCTGGCGCATATTGGAGATGCGCTTGTCGCGGCGGCGCGTGTTCTCGACGATGCGCGTCAGAAAGACGATGGTCAGGATGCTGGTCAGCGCAAAGCTGATGAGCACGCCCACCACATAGAGGCTGGGCAGGCCTTCCTGACTCACGAACTGCACATGCAGGGGCTGGTGAAACAGAGTCAGGCCCAGGACTCCGACAAAAGAGGCCGCGACCACGCACCAGGTGTAATGAGCGGGCAGCAGCACAGCGCTCAGAATGCCCTGCAGCAGATACAGATAGATAAAGGGGTTGCTGGCACCGCCGCTCAGGTACAGCTGAATGGTCAGGGCCAGCACATCGGCCAGCAGCGCATAGAAGACGCTGCGCGAGGTCACGGGGCGGTGCAGGCCCTGGCTCCAGTAGATATAGGCCAGGTTGGTGGCCACCAGGGCCACCAGCACCAGCGCCATGGGCAGCAAGGGCAGTGCAATCTGAAAGCCGTAGTGCACCAGCGAGATGGTGACGACCTGGCCGACCACGGCAATCCAGCGCAGCTGAATCAGCAGCTGCATGTTCTGCCGCTCGGTCAGGCGCTGTACGCGAAACAGGGAATCGGAAATTTGGCTCACCGCGCAATTGTCACCGAGCAGGCCTGCCACGGACGCCTCTGGGGCTATGCGTTCCTGATGTAGGAACAGTTTGAATGGGCCGAAAAAAGCGCTCCGGGGAGCGCTTTTCAGGGGGAGGCATCAGCTTTTGGCAACCGCCTTGTCGTGCCGGCGTACCAGCCAGGCCGCTCCGATCACCATGATGGCCAGCCCATACCAGGTAAGCGCATAGACCAGATGGCTGTTCGGGAAGCGGATGACCGTCATACCGGGGCGCAGGACTTCGGTGCCGGCCTCTGCCCGGGCATAGGCCGGGTTGCTGGCGGGCACACCCTGGTCTATGAAGTAGGGGGCGGGCCTGCTCAGGCCCTGGGCCTGGGCAATGGCGGCGACATCGCGTGAGTACCACTGGCCGTTGGCCGGGTCGTTCTTGCGCAGAAAGCCGCCGCCGGGCTCGCTCATGCGCATCAGGCCGATGACGGTGACGGTCTCGGCGGACGGGCCGGCTTCGGCAATCTGCTTGAGCCATTGGCCGCGCAGCTTCTCGGGCGTGAAGCCGCGGTTGACCAGAACCTGTGTGCCATCGCCCAGCTGCAGCGGCGTCATGAGCCAGAAGCCCGCGCCGGCCTCGGTCAAGGCCTTGGCCAGCACGCTTTGCTTGTCCAGCCATTGGCCCTGAGCCTTGACAGGCAGGTACTCGTGGCTGGCGGCATTGATCTGCGGCCACTGGCCGGGCTCGGGAACCGCCACGGGGGCGCTGTGCACGCGCTGCTCCACGCGCTCGATGAGATCGAGCTTCCAGGCGCGGCGCTGCACCTGCCAGGTGCCCAGAGCCATGAAGCCTAAAAACAAGGCGATGCCCACAAACGCGAGCATCGCCTTGGCGAAGGGAGAGCGCTGCCGCGCAGCGCTCTGGTTCTTCATGAGGTCAGTCAAGGTGTGACAGCTGCGGGAGCCGTGTGACCTGCGTGATCTGCATGGCCTGCAGCCTGGTGCATTTCATGACCGGGCATCATGTTGGTGTTCATGTGGAACATGACCCAAAGCGTGCCGGAGATCGCAATCGCCAGGAAGATCACCGTGAAGATGGTGGACAGCATGGTCCAGCCGCCCTGGATCTTGCCGTTCATGTGCAGGAAGTACACCATGTGCACGATCACCTGGATCACCGCGAACAGGCCCAGCACGGCCACGGCCGTGGTGCGGTCGGTGATGATGTTGTTCATGACCAGGTAGAAGGGGATGGCGGTCAGGATGACGGCCAGGATGAAGCCCTTCACATAGTCGCCCATGGTGACGTGCAGGTCGTCGTGATCGTGGTGATCGTCATGACCGGCGTGGATATCGTGTGCGCTCATTTACAGCACCCCCATCAGATACACAAAGGTGAACACACCGATCCAGACCACGTCCAAGAAGTGCCAGAACATGGACAGGCAGTTGATACGGCGCACGTTCTCGTTGATCAGGCCGTGCTTCTTGATCTGGATCATCAGGGTGATCAGCCAGACCAGACCGAAGGTCACGTGGATACCGTGGGTGCCCACCAGCGTGAAGAAGGACGACAGGAAGGCGCTGCTCTGAGGCGTCGCACCTTGATGGATCAGGTGGTGGAACTCATAGAGTTCCACGGCCAGGAAGGCTGCGCCCAGCAGGCCGGTGACGGCCAGCCACAGCAGAGTGCCGTTCACGTTCTTCTTCTGCTTTTGAAGCATGGCAAAGCCGAAGGTGATGGACGACATCAGCAGGAAAGCCGTGTTGACGGCCACCAGCGACAGATCGAACAGATCCTTGCCCGAGGGGCCGCCTGCATAGCTGCGGCCCAGCACGCCATAGGTGGCGAACAGTGCGGCAAAGATCAGGCAGTCGCTCATCAGGTAGAGCCAGAAGCCCAGCGAGGTGCCGTTTTCCGGATGAGGCTCGTGCGCGAGGTGGTACTCGCGAGTAGCCAGGGCGGCTGCGCCGCCGGCGTTGATATGTGTATTAGACATGGGCTGCTGCAAGCTGCTTGGTACGTGCTTCTTCCGATGTGGCCACTTCGGCCGCAGGGATGTAGTAGTCACGCTTGTAGTTGAAGGTATGAATGATCGAAGCCAGGATGGTCGCGGCGAACGAAGCGATCACCAGAGGCCACATATGCCAGATCAGAGCAAAGCCCAGAACCGTGGACAGGCCGGCAATCACCACGCCGGCGCCGGTATTGGCGGGCATGTGGATGGGCTCGAAGCCGTTCAGCGGACGCTGATAGCCATGCTTCTTCATGTCGGTCCAGGCGTCGATGTCGTGCACCACGGGGGTGAAGGCGAAGTTGTACTGGGGAGGGGGCGAGGAAGTGGCCCATTCCAGGGTACGGCCTTCCCATGGGTCGCCGGTCACGTCACGCAGTTCGTCGCGCTTCCAGATGGACACGGCCAGCTGGATGAAGAAGCAGCCGATACCGGCAGCGATCAGGGCAGCACCGCAGGCAGCGATGATGAACCAGATCTGCAGCGAGGGATCGTCAAAGTGGTTGGCACGGCGAGTCACGCCCATCAGACCCAGGATGTACAGGGGAGTGAAGGCAACCCAGAAGCCGACCAGCCAGAACCAGAACGAAGCCTTGCCCCAGAACTCGTTGAGTCGGAAGCCGAAAGCCTTGGGGAACCAGTAGTTGATGCCGGCAAACACGGCAAACACCACGCCGCCGATGATCACGTTGTGGAAGTGGGCGATCAGGAACAGCGAGTTGTGCAGCACGAAGTCTGCGGGAGGCACGGCCAGCAGCACGCCGGTCATGCCGCCGATGGCGAAGGTGACCATGAAGCCCACCGTCCACAGCATGGGTACCGAGAAGCGGATGCGACCGCGGTACATGGTGAACAGCCAGTTGAAGATCTTCGCGCCCGTGGGGATGGAGATGATCATCGTGGTGATACCGAAGAAGGTATTCACGCTGGCACCCGAGCCCATGGTGAAGAAGTGGTGCAGCCACACCAGGTAGGACAGGATGGTGATACACACGGTGGCGTAGACCATCGAGGTGTAGCCGAACAGGCGCTTGCGGCTGAACGTTGCCACGATTTCGGAGAACACGCCGAAGCAGGGCAGGATCAGGATGTAGACCTCGGGGTGGCCCCAGATCCAGATCAGGTTCACGTACAGCATGGGGTTGCCGCCCAGCTCGTTCGTGAAGAAGTTGGTGCCGACGTAGCGGTCCAGCGACATCAGCACCAGGGCTGCGGTCAGCACGGGGAAGGAGGCCACGATCAGGGCGTTGGTGCACAGGGCAGTCCAGGTGAAGACGGGCATCTTCATCAGGTTCATGCCGGGAGCGCGCATCTTGATGATGGTCACGATCAGGTTGATACCTGACAAGGTCGTGCCCACACCGGCGACCTGCAGGCCCCAGATGTAGTAGTCAAGACCCGTGCTGCCGCTCTGGTGCCCCAGATTGGACAGGGCCAGCCAGCCGGAGGTGGAGAACTCGCCCAGGAACAGGGAGATCATGACCAGCACGGCGCCGCCGGTGGTCATCCAGAAGCTGAAGTTGTTCAGGAACGGGAAGGACACGTCACGTGCGCCGATCTGCAGAGGAACCAGGTAGTTCATCAGGCCGGTCACGAAGGGCATCGCCACGAAGAAGATCATGATCACGCCGTGGGCCGTGAAGATCTGGTCGTAGTGGTGAGGAGGCAGGTAGCCCATGTTGTCGCCAAAGGCCATGGACTGCTGCAGACGCATCATCACGGCATCGGCAAAGCCGCGCAGGAACATGACCAGACCGAGGATCATGTACATGATGCCGATCTTCTTGTGGTCGATGGAGGTGATCCAGTCGTTCCACAGCGGAGCCCAGAGGCGGAACTTGGTGATGCCGCCGACCACGACGAGGCCGCCAAGCACCACGGCAATAAAGGTCAAGAGCACGATGGGCTCATGCGTCATGGGAATCTGGTCCCATGTGATACGGCCCAACAGCCAGTGGGAGGCCGGGGTTGTTGTTTCAGACATGTTGAGTCTCTTCTGTCGTATTGGAGCGGCTGAGCGGTGAGCGCATCCGCACCGTGAACTACTTATTGCTGTGCGACAGCTCCGGAGGCGGCGACTTCGTCGAGCAGAGCGACAACGCGGTCAGCGTCTTTGGAAGTGCAGACATCCAGGGGCAGGGTCACGCTGGAGGTCTTGCTGTGGTGTGCAGGTGGCCTGCCGCCGGCGGCGTCGATGGCCATCATCTCGTTCATGCACATCTTGCCGTCTTCCACGCAGCGGTTGAGGACCTTGTGGTACAGGCCTTCGTCCACGCTGGCGAAGCGTTCAACGGGGTTGCGCTCGCTGGGCTTGGCCAGATCGATATAGGCATCGCGTGTCAGAACCTTGCCTTCGGTCTTGGCCTTGGCAATCCACTGATCGAACTGCTCGTTTTCCAGACCGTGGAACTTGAAGGTCATGCCCGCAAAACCAGCGCCGCTGTAATGAGAGGACTTGCCGCCATAGACACCGGGCTTGTTGATCACTGCGTTCAGCTCGGTCTGCATGCCGGGCATGGTGTAGATCATGCCGGCCAGATCAGGAACGTAGAACGCGTTCATGGTGTGGGTGGAGGTCAACTTGAAGTGAATGGGGCGATCCACCGGGGCAGCCACTTCGTTGACGGTGGCAATGCCTTGCTCGGGGTAGAAGAACAGCCATTTCCAGTCCAGCGACACGACCTGGATCTCCAGAGGCTTGACGTTGGGGTCCAGAGCCTTGGTGGCGGAGATGCGGTCCAAGGGACGATAGGGGTCGAGCTTGTGGGTGCTGATCCAGGTAATGGCGCCCAAAGCGATGATGATGAGCAGGGGAACCGTCCAGATCACCAGCTCCAGCGCGGTGGAGTGGTGCCATTCGGGGTCGTACTTGGCTTCGGTGTTGGACTGGCGGTATTTCCAGGCAAACAGCAGCGTCAAAAAGATGACGGGGACGATGATGAGCAACATCAGCAAAGTGGCCGTAATGACCAGATCGCCTTGCTGCTTGGCGACATCGCCAGCTGGGTTGAGGACGACGGCCTTGCTGCAACCGGCGAGGGTTGCGGTCAAAGCGGCCGCTGAGAGCCACGCGGGCCCACGGATTTCCTTGATTTTTAACATGCTTTGGGCGTGACAAAGTCGCGCTTAGGTGTAAACGCGGATTACTGGATCTCGGCAAATGTAATACCAAACAGGGGCTTGTCCATTGGACATTTTGTCCAAGGTCAACAGCTCGGGATTGGAAATGCGCTATGCGACAAGGGTTTAGCGGCTTTGGCGTGTGGACAAACTTTGAGCTGACAGGGCTTGAAATTGTCAAATCAGCCCTCAAAAACGGGGCCTGCACAGGGCTGGTCTGACAGTGCTCAGGGCAAAAACTCTATTGCAGCTGCACATGCTTGGGCGTAGAACGGAAAGCGTCCCCGGGACTGAAAAGTAAGACAAGGAGTTGTACCTTTATGACAAGCATGAACCCGTCCGTTGGTCTTACTCAGCAAGACTATGAGAACTCGGAAACCCTGGCCTACGCGGATACCGACGAGGATGTGACCCCCGGCGAGATTGCCGTGGGGGTGATCATCGGGCGCTCATCCGAGTACTTCGACTTCTTCGTGTTCGGCATTGCCTGCGTGTTGGTGTTTCCGTCACTGCTGTTTCCCGATCTGTCCAAGCTCGATGGCACGCTGGCGGCATTTACCATTTTCTCGCTGGCCTTTGTGGCCCGTCCTGTCGGCACGGCGCTATCCATGGCCGTGCAGCGCCGCTGGGGGCGAGCCACCAAGCTCACTCTGGCCTTGTTGCTGCTGGGCGTCTGCACCGTGGGCATGACCTTCCTGCCCAGCTATGAAGTCGCTGGCATGAAAGCGGTCTGGGCGCTGGTGATCCTGCGCGTCGGGCAGGGCCTGGCTCTTGGCGGTACCTGGGACGGTCTGCCTTCGCTGCTGGCCATGTCGGCACCCAAGGACAAGCGCGGCTGGTATTCGATGATCGGGCAGTTGGGGGCTCCGCTGGGCTTCATCATTGCCGCAGCGCTGTTCGCTTATCTGTATTCGAGCCTGAGTGCCGACGATTTTCTCAGCTGGGGCTGGCGCTTCCCGTTCTGCGTTGCCTTTGCGATTAACGTGGTGGCCTTGTTTGCTCGTCTGCGCCTGGTTGTGGGCCAGTCCTATACACAGGCGCTGCAGGAGCGCGAACTGGAGCCTGTCAGCGTCACACGTTTGATGGCCAGCGAAGGCCGCAATGTGATGATCGGCGCATTCGCGGCGCTGGCCAGCTTTGCACTGTTCCATCTGGTCACCGTGTTCCCGCTGTCCTGGATCTCGATGTACTCGAATCAGTCGGTGACCGATGTATTGGTGGTGCAGATCATCGGCGCACTTCTGGCGGGGATGGCCATCATGCTCTCTGGCTGGCTGGCCGACCGTGTGGGCCGCCGTAATACGCTGGGCACCATGGCTTGTCTGATCGGCATCTTCAGTTTCCTGGCGCCCTGGCTGCTGGGCAGCGGTACGGTGGGAAACAATGTCTTCATCATTGTGGGCTTCATCCTTCTGGGATTGTCCTACGGGCAGGCATCGGGTACCGTGACCTCCAACTTCTCGCCTCACTTCCGCTACACCGGTGCGGCCTTGTCCACCGATATGGCATGGTTGATCGGTGCGGCGTTTGCGCCCCTGGTGGCCTTGGGTGTCTCGGCAAAGTTCGGACTGGTGGCTCTGGGTATCTATCTGCTGTCGGGCGCCTTGTGCACGCTGGCGGCCCTGGGCATCAACCGTGCCATCGAGGCGCGCGACCAATAAGAAGTCAGTGAACTTCCCTGAAAAACGCCCGGTGCTTGCATCGGGCGTTTTTCTTGATACCAGAGGACATGAAAAAGCCGCCTGCAAGAGGCGGCTTTTTATCGATTGGAAGACGGATCAGTCCAGAGCCAGACCGGCCTTCTTGATGACATCACCGAAACGCTTGCTCTCGGAGGCCATGAAGGCCTTGAACTCGGCAGGGGTGGGATTGAAGGATTCGTAGCCGAAGGCTGCGAACTTGTCCTTGACGTCCTGGCCTGTCAAGGCCTGGCGCACATCGGTGCGGATCTTTTCGATCACGGCGGGGGGTGTACCGGGGCGCACGGCCAGGGCGTTCCAGCCGATGGCAGTGAAGTCCTTGGGGCCGCCCGATTCGGACACCGTGGGCACGTTCTCGAAGCCGGCAATACGGCTGGGAGCTGCCACGGCCAGGAAGCGCAGCTTGCCGCCACGCACCAGCGGGCCTGCCGTGCCCAGGGAGCCCAGGGCAAAAGTCAGCTCGCCATTGGCAACGCCCTGGTACAGCTGGCTGGTTTCCTTGTAGATCACATGCTCCATCTTGGTGCCGGTCTGGTTTTCCAGCAGGGCCGAGCCCAGGTGAACAGGGTTGCCCACGGACCAGGAGCCGTAGTTCAGCTTGCCGGGGTGCGCCTTGGCGTCGGCAATCAGGTCGCCGATGGTCTTGTAAGGGCTGTTGACGGGCACGCAGACAAAGAAGAAGTTGCGGAACAAGGGCATCAGGATTTCGAAGTCCTTGTTCAAGTCATAGGGCAGCTTCTTGAACAGGTGGGGGTAGGCGGCGATATGGACGTTGTCCAGCTGGATCATGTCCGTGCCGTCGGTGGCACCGCGCTTGAATTCATTGATGGCGATGAAGCCGTTGCCGCCGGGACGATTTTCCACCACCACGGGCTGACCCCAGGCGCGGCCCAGCTTGTCGGCCACCAGGCGTGACAGGCCATCGGGGCCACCGCCTACGGGGAAGGGGTTGATGATGCGTGAGGACTTGGTGGGCCACTTGTCGCTCTGGGCGAAAGAGGGGGCTGCCACGGCTGCGGCAATGGCGCCGAGTGCGAATGCAGCTTGGCGACGGCTCATATTGAGCTGATGGGTCATTTTGTCTCCCTGGAAGGATGTCGATGATGAATTGCGTGTGGACCACGCATTGTTGATATCGTCGGCTGTTATTTTTAGATATTCAGGCCCAGTTGATTACATTGTGTCACTTGGGGCATAAACACCTAGGTCTAGCTGAGGCTAGCAGCTATAGCAAAATAGCATAGCTTGTTTTGAAAGGTGTGAGCATGAATCTGCAGCAGATAGAGACCTTTGTTCGGGTGGCCGAAGTGGGGAGCTTCAGCAAGGCTGCGGTACTGCTGGACACCGCCCAGCCAGCGCTCAGTCGTCAGGTGCGGGCCCTTGAAACCGAGTTGCGCGAGACCTTGCTGATCCGCACCGGGCGCGGCGTGACGCTGACCGATGCGGGGCGCCGCCTGCTCGAGCATGGCCATGCCATCATGCAGCGCGTGGCCATGGCCAAGGAAGACCTGGGCAGTCAGCGCGACGAGCCCGTGGGGCGTATCACGGTCGGCTTGCCGCCGAGCCTGGCGCGGCGCCTGACCTTGCCCCTGATCGACGGCTTCAGCCGCGAAATGCCCAAGGCCAGGCTGGCGGTGGTCGAAGGTTTTTCGATGAATATCTCGGAGTGGCTGACTTCGGGGCGCATGGATCTGGGCCTGGTTTACACGCCGGAGCCGCACCCGCAGATCGAGGTCTCGCCCGTGCTCGAAGAGCGCCTGTGCCTGATCGGCCCGGCCAGCACGCTGGCAGGGCGCACCAGCATTCCGTTCGAGCATCTGGCCGAGTTTCCGTTGATCATGCCCCAGCACGGGCAGATTTTCCGCAAGCTGATGGAGGCCCAGGCCACGCTGTCCCAGGTCAAGCTCAATGTGGTCTGGGAGGTTTCCAGCGTGCCCGCCATTCTGGATCTGGTGCGCGGCGGCTATGGCTATGCGGCGCTGACCGATAGCGCCATGCACAGTCATGCCACGGATGCATCGCTGGTGGAGGTGCCCATCAAGTCGCCGCATATCGTCAGCACCTTGTGCCTGGTGCAGCCTGCCAAAAAGAAGTCCACGCCGCTGATGCGCCGCACGGCCGAGCTGCTGCGCCGCCTCAGCATGCAGGTGTGCTCGGTGGAAAGCGGGCATATCTGAACGACTGGCCTGCTCCGGGGCACTGCCGCTGCTGGTTCATGCTCCTTTTAGGGGAGCTGGTTGCGCTTGTTGAATAAGGATTTCAAACTTGTTTGTACATGAAATCAATGAATGGTAAGCGCAATAAGCTTTGATATTGATAGCGTCAAAGCTGAGGGCGCAAGGTTCTGGCGGCTTCCTGCAGCAGCGGCAGTATTTCCTGCTGCATGGTTTGCGGGCTCATGCGTTTGGCCGATGTCACCACATTCAGCGCTGCCACGGTGCGCCCGCGCATATTGCGCAACGGCACGGCCACGGCCTGAATGGCCAGTTCATGCTCCTCAAGCGCCATGCAGTAGTCGAGACGGCGCACCTCGTCGAGCAAGGCCTTCAGCGCCGCACCATCGGACACCGTGTGTGCCGTCAGCTTGGGCAGGTCATAGCTGGCCAGCCAGTCGTCGAGCTCCGAGCTCGAGAGCGAGGCCAGCAGCACCCGGCCGGTGGACGTGGCATGCGCCGGCAGGCGCGTGCCCAGATGCAGTCCGTGGGCCATCAGGCGCTCGCCCTTCTCATGAACGGCGCTGCGCGCGACGATGACGACTTCGCGGCCCTCGCGCACCACGCAGGAGTAGGACAGTCCGGTCTGCGCGGCCAGCCTGTGCAGCACGGGTTGCACGATGCGCGGCAGCCGGGCCGAGGCCAGATAGCTGCCCGACAGGCGCAGCACCTTGGGAGCCAGCCAGAAATAGCTGCCATCGGTTTCCAGATAGCCGAGATAGGCCAGGGTGAGCAGATGGCGCCTGGCGGCAGCGCGCGTGATGCCGGCGCGCTCGGCGGCCATGGTGGCATTCAGGCGCTGGCGCTCGGTGTCGAAGCTTTCCAGTACGGCCAGGCCCTTGGCTAGGCCGGCAATGAAGTCTGCCGGGGCGATGGAGGGGGAGCCATGGTCATTCATGGAGGCTTCCGCAGTTCTTGTTTTGCGCGATCATCGTTCTCATTGTGCGATTATCGCGCAAACAACGATTCTCTCCTTTGTCTTGACGCAGCACAAAACTTAGTCTTGCTGCACAGCGCAACCGGCGTCGTCACGCTCGCCGGTTGAGAGGTTTTTGAGCCATAACAAGGAGTCATATTCATGCGTACACAAGTCGCCATCATCGGTGCCGGTCCCTCGGGTCTGCTGCTGGGGCAACTGCTCTACAAGGCAGGAATCGACAACATCATCATCGAGCAGCGCAGCGCCGACTATGTGCTGGGCCGCATCCGCGCCGGCGTGCTGGAGCAGGTGACGGTGGATCTGCTCAAGCAGGCGGGTGCCGACAAGCGCATGAATGAGGAAGGTCTGCCTCATGACGGCATCGAGCTGCTGTTCAAGGGCAAGCGCCATCGCATCAATCTGCATGACCTGACCGGCGGCAAGCGCGTGATGGTCTACGGCCAGACCGAAGTCACCCGCGATCTGATGGAAGTGCGGGCTCAGGAAGGCCTGACCACGGTCTACGAGGCCAGCAATGTGCAGCCCGTGGACTTCGAGGGCGACAAGCCCAAGGTGCGTTACGAAAAAGACGGCCAGGTGCACGAGATAGAGTGTGACTTCATCGCCGGCTGCGACGGCTTTCACGGCATCTGCCGCGCCAGCGCTCCTCAGGACAAGATCAAGACCTTCGAGAAGGTCTACCCCTTCGGCTGGCTGGGCCTGCTCTCGGATACGCCGCCCGTGTCGCACGAGCTGATCTATGCCAACACCGAGCGCGGCTTTGCCCTGTGCAGCCAGCGCAGCGCCACGCGCAGCCGCTACTATCTGCAGGTGCCGCTGACCGACAAGGTCGAGGACTGGAGCGACGAGGCGTTCTGGGAGGAGCTCAAGAAGCGCCTGGACCCCGAAGCCCGCGCCAATCTGGTGACCGGCCCATCGCTGGAAAAAAGCATTGCGCCGCTGCGCAGCTTTGTGACCGAGCCCATGCGCTTCGGCCGCATGTTCCTGGCCGGCGATGCCGCGCACATCGTGCCCCCCACCGGCGCCAAGGGCCTGAACCTGGCAGCTTCCGACGTGGGTTATCTGTCGCAAGCCTTTGTCGAGTACTACAAGGAGCAGTCCGAGGCTGGCATCGACCGTTACTCCGAGCAGTGCCTGCGCCGTGTCTGGAAGGCCGAGCGCTTCTCCTGGTGGATGACTTCCATGCTGCACAACTTCCCCGGCGAGGGCGAGTTCAACACCAAGGTACAGGAAGCCGAGCTGGACTACATCGTCCACTCCGAAGCCGGCTCGACCTCGCTGGCCGAGAACTATGTGGGTCTGCCTCTGGTTTAAGCCCCCGACCGCCTTGCCTTCGCCACCATGGTGATGAAGGCCCGGTGCCCGATCACGGCACCTCGCGTTCTGCCTGCATTGCTGTGTGCGATGCAGGCATTTTTTTTCATCCATGCAATTTGGTTGATGCTGCCTTGCGTAAATTTCGATGCCGAGCCACAAGCCAGCGGGGCCTGCGAGGAGTAAGCTTGCCGACCTTATGGCGCACATCATGTTTTCCCCTCCCTATATTGCCGCTGCCGAGGCAGCCCAGTCCTTGCGCACGCGCGGCTATGCCGTGCTGCAGCCCGAGGACTTCGCCCAGTGGATGGGCCTGAGTGTGGCCGATCTGCACGCCATGGATGCGGACTGGCAGGGTCTGCCGCCCGATGCCTTCCTCAAGGATGGAGGCCGCTATCGCCGCCGCCGCCATTCCTGCTTTGTCAGCGAAGGCGATCAGGTGCAGCAGGTGCCTCATCGCGCCCACTGGCAGCCTGTGGAATACAACGCTCTGCATGGCGGCATGCAGCGCATGTTCGAGCCCATGCTGGAGAGCACGACGACGAGCGCGGCATGGCTGGAGATGATCAATGCCCTGGGGCAGCTGGCCGATCAGGTGTTCTGCACCGACGAGCTGCATGAGCGCTGGTTTGTCGAGGCGCACCAGTTCCGCATCGACACCACGGACGGCATCGGCCGTCCCACGCCCGAAGGCGCTCACCGCGACGGCGTCGATCTGGTCGCCGTGCTGCTGGTGGGACGCAAGGGCGTCAAAGGGGGCGAGACCCGCGTGTTCGAAGCGACCGGCCCCAATGGCCAGCGCTTCACGTTGACCGAGCCCTGGTCGGTGATGCTGCTCGACGATGCGCGCATGATTCATGAGACCACGCCGATCCAACCTGCTGAGCCCGGTGGTGTGCGCGACACGCTGGTGCTGACCTATCGCCGCGGCAACTTCCAGGGGGCCGAGCTCCAGGGGCAGCAGGGCCAGGCCGCTTGAGCTTGATTGGGCCGGACGGCTTTGTTCTGAAAATTTGAGCAAAACTGTAACGTGCTCAATGCATCAAAGTGACGCCCTCGACACTGCATGATGCAGGCTTGTTGCGGCGAAGCTTTCGCCCCTTCAAGTCTTTCCTGCATCCAACAAGCCAGAACAGCTGGCCGACACCACGCCCTGCAGGGCGTGGTTTTTTATATGAATCGCTTTTACGCCCTTAGTATTTCAGTGCTGACCGCTCTTGTCACAGTAGCGGCCTGCAAGCCTTCGCAAGACCGTCCGGCACAGGCGGCCTACACCAAGGAGCCCACGATCTACTTTCGCAATGGCCTTGAGATTACCCTCGGCGATGCCTCGGTGCCGGTTCACGGGGTGGAGGAATGCCCTTATGGTCTGGCCGCGCCGGCCGGTGCCGTGGTCGAGCTCAATGATGCCAAGTGCATCAGGCTGTCGGACGATACCGAGCAGATCGTCGTGATGCTGGACCTGCCGGGCGGCATCGTCCAGGAGGAATGGACCGTGCGCCGCGATGCACCGAGCAAGCCTCATGAGCCGGCTTTCAAGAACGTCTCCCTGCTGCGTCCCGACGGCACGCGCATCACTATCACCGACAAGTCCGACACTCTGCTGGACAAGTGCTACGAGTACCAGGCGGCCCATGTCTGCATCTGAGGCAGATGGCTTGGAGTGAACTTTAGGGTTGATTCATGTCAACACGCTGAGGCATGATGAAGGCAGACTGCATGCTATTCCAAGAGCGGCATTTGCCCTGGGTCCCTGGTCCGGGTTCCGTGTCGCCTGCAACCTAGAAGGAGAAACATATGTCCATGTTCAATCACATCCTGGTTCCGGTCGACGGCTCCAAGCCCTCCATGCTGGCCGCACGCAAGGCCGCTGAACTCTCCAAGGTTTTCGGCAGCGCCGTGACGGCGGTGTATGTGGTCGATCCCTATCCTTTCACCGGCGTGGGCGCCGACTTTGCCTATGGCCAGTCCCAGTATCTGAGCGCGGCCACCGCCGAAGCCAACACCGCCCTGGATGCGGTCAAGGCCATCATGGATGAGGCGGGTGTGCCCGTGAAGACCCTGGTGGGTGAGGGTCATGCAGTGCATGAAGGCATCGTTCGCACCATGGAGAGCGTGGGCGCAGACCTTGTCGTCATGGGCTCGCAGGGGCGACGCGGCCTTGAGAAGCTGATGCTGGGCAGCGTCACGCAACGTGTGCTGGGCGCAGTCAAAATCCCGGTTCTTGTGGTGCGCGAGTGAGCGTAAGGCGGCTGCCCACGAAGCAACGGCTCCTCAGGGAGCCGTTTTTCTGATGAGCCAGAGTGCTCAGCGATTGAGCAGCCGGGCCAGCCAGCCTTTTTTCTTGCGCTGCAATTCCAGCTCCTGAAGCACCTCGGCCTTGAGCTGTTCCTTCTGTGCAGCTTGTCCGCTCTCTTTGGACATCATGCGCAGATAGACCTTGGCCGAGTCCACATAGCCATGGTCTTCGTTGCGGATGTGGTTGAACAGCCAGCGCGAAAGCATGCCGTGTAGTTCGGCGGCCACATCCTCACCCGCATCGAAGCGGGTCTGCATCTCGATCACGCGGCGCGTGAACAGCTCGTGCACTTTTTTGTGCGGGCCGGCGAACATATAGCCGGCGCTCTCGATCAGGCTTTCCTCGAAGACGAAGTGCGAGACGGTGTAGTCGATCATCTCGCCGATGACATCGCCCAGACCTTCGCGATCTGGCGAGCTGCGCAATTCGTAGAGTCTGTTGATGTAATCGACGATGCGGCGGTGCTGCCGGTCGATCTCCGCAATACCGGTGTCCAGCTCGGGGACCCAGACCAGCAATGCCATGATGTTCTCCAGAAATTCAGGGGTTTCCGCAGAAGTATTCACGAGCCTGTCATAGGCTGCATTGATTCAGATCAGGCCTGCCCACGCCAGGCAGGGCGGCGCGAATCCTGCGCGCCGCGTCGGGATGTCACTCGATCTTGGCGCCCGAGGATTCGACGACCTGCTTGGACTGCTTGAAGTCGGCCTGGAACATCTTATCGAAGTTGGTCACGCTCATGGACTGAGGCTCGGCGCCCTGGGTCAGAATGGCCTCGCGCACCTCGGGCATGGCCAGCAGCTTGTTCACTTCGACATTGACCTTGGTCACGATGGCTGCGGGTGTGCCCTTGGGCATGAACAGGCCGTACCAGGTGCTCACATCAAAGCCCTTGAGACCGGACTCGGCCAGTGTCGGGGTGTCTGGCAGTGAGGACGAGCGCTTTGCCGAGGTCACGGCGATGGCGCGCAGCTTGCCGGCCTTGATCTGGGCTATGGCCGAGGGTACGGAGGACACCAGCAGATCCACATTGCCGGCCAGTGCATCCATCATCGCGGGGTTGGAGCCCTTGTAGGGCACGTGGGTCAGATGAATGTCCGAGGCCTTTTCCAGCATCACGCCGGCCAGATGGATGCTGGTGCCGTTGCCGGGCGAGCCGTAGGTGATCTTGGACGGGTTCTTCTTGGCTGCAGCCACCACGTCGGCCAGCGTCTTGTACGGCGAGTTGGCGGCGGTGGCGATCACGATCGGGGTGTAGGCCACATGAGCCACGGGGGTCAGATCCTTGCTGGGGTTCCAGGGCAGGTTCTTGTAGAGGTAGGGGCCAAGGACCACGTTGTCCTTCTGGCCCATCACCATGTCATAGCCCGTGGGCGCCGCCTTGACCGCTTCGGTGATGCCGATGGTGCCGCCTGCACCCGCACGGTTGTCGGGCACCACGGTCCATTTGCTGACTTCGGTGAGCTTGCTGGCAATCACGCGCGAGAGGATGTCGGTGCCGCCGCCAGGTGGGAACGGCACGATCATGCGCACGGGCTTGTTGGGGTAGTCGGCTGCGGGGTCTTGTGCAGCGGCTGAAAAGCTCAGGCCCGCGCTTGCGATCACGGCTGTGCTGATGAGAATTTGGCGAATCATGAAAAAGAAGCTCCAGAGACGAACGGGGGAGCGCTGGCCCGCAAACAAGGGCGGCGCAGTCGCGGCTGGTGCCTGAGCCTTGAGCTCGGCAGCCAGAGTCACGGAAGGTGGGCTTTTCGATGATCGGGGACGGTGGTTCCGCCATCAATGGGTATTTGTCTTTACCGGGGAGCGCGAGCCATGCCGTACGGACATGATCGCCATCCGCACGCGCTGCACGACAGGGTTGCTGCCGTTGCTAGCACGGGGGCAGCGTACCGATCGGGTGTCGCTGCCGATGTGGCCCACGGGTGCGGATTGTGGTTCTGCGCGCAGCCTCAGAGGCTGCTGCAGACCAGTGGAAACATTCTGCCACGCATGAAAGACTTGCCAGGGCTTGGTTCGAGAATAGGCAGGGCCTGTTCCCCGATTTTTTGCCTGGCCCGGTAGTTCACGGCGACAACAGCTGCAGGCGCCTTTGGCCCTTGGTTTGGATAAGGCGGCTGCAGCCATGTGTTGGAGTCCGGCCGCTCCGAGTGCGATCTCAGGCCTGGCGTACGTCGGCGACTACTTGGTCGCCGAAGTCCGGTCGTTCCAGCCAGGCCAGCACGCGGGCTGCGGCGTCGTCGGCCGAGGTCAGCTGCCCGTTGCTGTGCAGGCCTGCAAAACGGCCCACGTCGGGGAAGTCGGTTGAAGCTGCGCTGCGCAGTTGTACCTGCATATCGGTGTCGATGACGCCTGGCGCCAGAGACACAATGCGTGCGCCGTTGGGCTTGGCAGCCTCTTCCAGCGCCACGCAACTGCTGAACTGGTCCATGCCGGCCTTGGCCGTGCAATAGCTGGCTTGCGAGGCCATCGCGCGGCGGCCCAGGCCCGAGGAGATATTGAGCACCTTGCGGGGAATCCTCCAGCTCTCGGTTGCACCGAGAAAGGCTCCGGTCAGGGCCATGGGAGCCTCAAGACCCACGCGCAGGGCATTGATCATGTCGGCTGAAGGCACCTGAGACAGCGGCGCAATCTGCGGGATGACGCCCGCATTGTTGATCAGGGTGATGCTGGCCCATTCACGCGGATCTATCGTGCCTAGCCAGGTCGCCAGGCGCTGCGCAGCAGCAGCGCTTTGTGCCAGGTCCTGCTCCCATTGCAATAGCTGTGCAGGCTTGCTGGCGCTGGAGGCTAGGGTGGCGCTGGTCTTGCGGGCAATGCTCAGCAACTGATGGCCTTGCTGCAGCAGTTGCTGTCCCATGGACAGGCCCATGCCGCGAGAGCCACCGGTCAGAATCGTTAAGTGCTTTGTCATGCGAAGCATCTTACGGTTGATTGAAGACCGAAAAGAGCAAGCCCCGCAAGACTTGCGTCCGGCGGGGCCTGGCGATGACCTCAGATGAGCTCAGCGAGCTGTCAATGACCCAGATAGGCCTTGCGCACCTCGTCATTGCTCAGCAGGTTGACACCGCTGTCCTCCAGCACCACCTTGCCGGTTTCCAGCACATAGCCTCGGTCGGCAATCTGCAGGGCGCGGTTGGCATTCTGCTCGACCAGGAACACCGTCACACCCGCTGCGCGGATGGTCTGAATGATCTCGAAGATCTGCGCAATGATGAGCGGCGCCAGGCCCAGTGTGGGTTCGTCCAGCAGCAGCAGGCGCGGCTTGCTCATCAGTGCGCGGCCTATGGCCAGCATCTGCTGCTCGCCACCCGACATGGTGCCCGAGCGTTGCGCTGCGCGCTCCTTCAAACGAGGAAAGAGCTTGAACACATGCTCGACGCCGTCGGCGATCTCGGCCTTGCTCAGGAAAAAGCCGCCCATCTGCAGGTTCTCGGTCACCGTCAGGTCCTTGAAGACACGACGGCCTTCGGGCGAGATGGCAATGCCGCGGCGCATGATGTGATGGGTGGACATCTGGGTGATGTCCTCGCCCTCGAACAGAATGCGTCCGCCGCTGGCACGGGGGTTGCCGCAGACCGTCATCAGAAGCGATGTCTTGCCAGCACCATTGCTGCCGATGAGGGTGACGATCTCGCCCTGATCGACATGCAGGCTGACATGATTGACCGCGCAGATCGCGCCGTAATGGGTGGAGACCTGCTCCAGTTGCAACATATGCTGGCTCATCAGGCCTCTCCCAGATAGGCCTTGATGACCCGTTCATCATTGCGAATCGCCTCGGGCAGGCCCATGGCGATGGGCTTGCCGTATTCCATGACCAGAATGCGCTCGGACACTCCCATGACCAGACCCATATCGTGCTCGATCAGCAGCACGGCCACGCCGTACTGTTTGCGCAGATCGTCGATCAGATGCTGCAGGTCTTTCTTCTCCTGCGGGTTCAGGCCGGCGGCGGGTTCGTCCAGCATCAGCACGCGAGGCTTGGTGATCATGCAGCGCGCAATCTCCAGCCGGCGCTGGTGACCGTAGGCCAGATTGCCGGCCTCGCGGTTGGCGAACTGGCGCAGGCCCATCACGTCCAGCCATTGGAGCGCGTTGTCGATCTTTTCCTGTTCGGCACGGCGATAGCCTGGCGTGTTGAACAGGCCGCCGAGCAGCGTGGCGCGCGACTGGCGGTGCTGTGCGACCAGCAGGTTTTCCAGCGCCGTCATGCTCTTGAACAGGCGCACGTTCTGGAATGTGCGCACCACACCGTGGTTGGCGACCTGGTGGCTGCTGTGGCCTGCAATGCTCTGGCCGTCCAGAACGACCGAGCCGCCCGAGGGCTGGTAGAAACCGCTGATGCAGTTGAATACCGTGGTCTTGCCCGCGCCGTTGGGGCCGATGATGGCAAACACTTCCTGAGGGCGTACGTTAAAGCCCACGTTGTCCACGGCCAGCAGGCCGCCGAAGCGCATGCACAGGTCTTTGACTTCCAGCAAATACTCGCTCATGCGTTTGCCCTGCCTGTGGTTGTAGTTATTGAAATAATAGCGTTCAGGTGCAGCTTCATGACTTCACCTCCACTTGGTGTCGCTTCATGGGCAGCAGGCCCTGAGGGCGCCAGACCATCATCAAAATCATGACCAGACCGAAGATCAGCATGCGGTATTCGGAGAATTCGCGTGCCAGCTCGGGCAGCACGGTCAGGATGATGGCGGCCACGATCACGCCCAGCTGAGAGCCCATGCCGCCCAGCACCACAATGGCCAGAATCAGGGCCGACTCGATGAAGGTGAAGGACTCGGGATTGACGATGCCCTGGCGAGCGGCGAAGAAGGCGCCGCCAAAACCCGCGAACATGGCGCCCAGCGTGAAGGCCGAGAGCTTGATCTTCATGGGGTTGAGGCCCAGCGAACGGCAGGCGATTTCATCCTCGCGCAGCGCTTCCCAGGCGCGGCCTATGGGCATGCGGATCAGTCGGTTGCTGATGAACAGCGTCACCATGGCCAGCAGCAGGGCCATCAGGTAGACGAAGATCACCATGTGCATGGAGTTGAACTCCATGCCGAAGAACTGATGAAATGTCGTGCCATCCTCGGTCAGGGGCGAGCGGGTCATGGGCAGGCCCAGCACCGTAGGCTTGGGAATGCTGGAGATGCCGTCGGGACCGCCCGTGAAGCTGGTCAGATTGGTCAGCAGCAGGCGGATGATCTCACCGAAACCCAGCGTCACGATGGCCAGATAGTCACCGCGCAGGCGCAGCACGGGAAAGCCCAGCACGAAGCCGAACAGAGCCGAGGCTGCGCCAGCCAGCGGCAGCGCTTCCCAGAACGTCCAGCCAGCCCAGTGGAACAGCAGCGCATAGGTGTAGGCACCCACGGCATAGAAGCCCACAAAGCCCAGGTCCAGCAGGCCGGCAAAGCCGACCACAACGTTCAGACCCAGGCCCAGCATGACGTAAATCATGGCCAGAGTCGCGATGTCGACGGCATTGCGGCCCGCGAAGAATGGCCAGGAGGCGGCCATCATCAGCACCACAAAGATGACGACGTTGCGCGTGCCCGACTTCATCTGCGGGACAGCCGGCAGATTGACCTTGGGCAGCTTGCCAGCGAGCAGGGGCTTGAGCATCTGCACGACGAAGATGGCAAGGCAGGCCCAGCCGGTCATGCTCCAGTCGGGGGTGATGATGGTGCGCACGCCGGCGCGCTCCAGGTGCAGGCTGAAGATGGGGGTGACGACGATGGCCGTCATCACGGTGGCGATCAGCGCATCGCGCAAAGCGGCGGAAAAGCTGTACTTCATCAGACTTTCTCCACTTCAGGTTTGCCCAGCAGGCCCGAGGGGCGGAACATCAATATGGTCACCAGCAGGCCGAAAGCCACGATGTCCTTGTATTCCGACGAGATGTAGGCGGCTGCAAAGGTCTCGGCTACGCCCAGAATCACACCGCCCAGCATGGCGCCGGGGATGGAGCCTATGCCGCCCAGCACGGCGGCCGTGAAGGCCTTGATGCCGGCGAGGAAGCCGATGAAGGGGTTGAGCTTGCCCACAGCCAGCGCAATCAGCACGCCTCCCACGGCGGCCAGCACGGCGCCCAGCACAAAGGTGAAGGAGATGACCTTGTTGGTATCTATGCCCAGCAGATTGGCCATATGCATATCCTGAGCGCAGGCGCGCGAGGCACGGCCCATGCGCGAATGCTTGATGTACATGGTCAGTGCAATCATCAGCACCACGGTTACTGCGATGATGAGCACGCGGGTATAGGGGATGAAGACCTCGAAATTGCCCATGTGGAAATTGATGGCGCCCGGCAACAGCGAAGGCACGGCCATATCGCGCGCGCCCTGGCCCAAAGCCACCCAGTTCTGGAGGAATATGGACATGCCGATGGCCGAGATCAGCGCAACCAGACGCGGGCTCTGGCGCACGGGCTTGTAGGCCACCTGTTCGACAACCAGGCCGTAGACGCCGGTTACGAATACCGCCACCACCAGCATCAGGCCGATGATGGCCCATATGGGCAGACCGCTTTGCGTGCCAATCGCCGAAAGCGTCACGAGGCCTATATAGGCCCCGATCATGTAGATGTCACCGTGTGCGAAATTGATCATGCCGATGATGCCGTAGACCATGGTGTAGCCAATGGCGATCAGGGCGTAAATGGCTCCGAGTGAGAGCCCGTTGAATAGCTGTTGTATCAGCTGGGGGAGAAAGTCTGACATGTAACGCCACCCTTGAAACAGGAAAAGGCCCGAGGGCCAGATAACAAACATCCGGAGGCATGGCCCCTGCCATTGCCTCCGGAGAGAGTGGTGGAATTACTTGGCGAGCGATTTGCTGCCGTCCTTGTGCCACTGGAAGACCTGGAAATCGAAGGAGTTCAGGTCACCCTGCTTGTTCCAGGACACAGGGCCCAGCACGGTGTCCACGCCCGTGGTCTTGTGCATCCAGTCGGCCACCTTGGCGGGGCTGTCGCCAGCGGCCTTGATGGCGGCCAGCAGAGACTGGGTGGCGGCAAACGAGGTCAGCTGGAAGGCGCCCGAAGCATTGCGCTTCTTGTCCTGGAAGGCCTTGACCACGGCGGCGTTCTTGGGATTGGCGGCAAAGTCGGCGGGCAGGGTTACCAGCATGCCTTCGACGGCAGGGCCGGCAATGGCGTTGACTTCGGGGTTGCCCACGCCTTCAGGACCCATCATCTTGACCTTCAGACCTTGCTCGGCAGCCTGACGCAGCAGCAGACCCATTTCGGGGTGGTAGCCGCCGTAATAGACAAAGTCCACGCCTGCGCCCTTGAGCTTGGTGATGACGGCGGAGTAGTCGCTGTCGCCTGCGTTGATGCCCTCAAACAGTGCCACGTCGATCTTGGCCTTCTTCAGGTCGTCACGCACGGAAGAGGCAATGCCCTGGCCGTAGGACTGCTTGTCGTGCAGCACGGCAACCTTTTTGGGCTTGAGCTTCTCGGCAATGAACTTGGCGGCTGCCGGGCCCTGCTGGTCGTCACGGCCAATGGTGCGGAAGATGAAGTGGTAGTTCTTGCCGTCGGTCAGAGCGGGCGAGGTGGCAGAAGGAGTGACGACCACCACGCCTTCGTTGTTGTAGATGGGCGCTGCGGCAATCGAGGCACCCGAGCAGACGGGGCCGACTACGTAGCCGATCTTGCTGTTGACCACGCGGTTGGCAGCGACGGGGCCTTGCTTGGGTTCGCAGGCATCGTCCACGGGTACCAACTCGATCTTCTTGCCATTGACACCGCCAGCGGCATTGGCCATTTCAACGGCGGTGGTGGCGCCTTCCTTGACCATGTCGCCGTATTGGGTCAGCGCACCGGTGGTGGGGATGACCAGGGCGATCTTGATTTGGGCATGCGCGGTGGAGACCAGGGCGGCACCAGCCAGGCCCAGGGCGGCAACAACGGTTTGCATGCGGAACGGAATGCTCATGAGGACTTCCTTAATCTCGAGAGATGTTCGAAAAGCGCGATTGCTGCCATAGCAGTTCGCGCAAAGAAGCTCAGATTAATCGAGTGGTCAACGAAGGCAACAGGGTATGCAGGGGCTGGTGCAGGCTTTCGGTTTTTGCTATGTCGTGCATAGCAGCTAGTACGCAAGGGCTATGGCGCAGCCTGCATTTGTGATGTATATGCGCAGTCCATGCCTGAACTGTGCGGCAAGTGTCTGCATCAGCGGTCTTTTTGCGCAGATTTCTGTCCTGCCTCAGAGCTGTACCGAAGGGTTTTCTGTTGCGGCGTGGCAACTTTGAGAGCTTGACGGTTGCTGCCGATTTGAGGGGGATTAAAAAAGTGGATCGCTTTTTAGCTGCAGCAGTCCGCCGGTGACCGGATGCACCAGCTCCAGTGCTGCCGC
This sequence comes from Comamonas sp. wu1-DMT, assembly GCF_040187805.1. Classification (NCBI taxonomy): domain Bacteria; kingdom Pseudomonadati; phylum Pseudomonadota; class Betaproteobacteria; order Burkholderiales; family Comamonadaceae; genus Comamonas; species Comamonas sp. wu1-DMT. The sequence continues at coordinate 160,759 of NZ_JBANEM010000001.1, read as the reverse complement.
ATGCAGCAACAGGCGTGGGCTGGCGCAGGCCACGGCTTCGCTGGCATATAGCGCATCGCCCAGCATGGGGTGGCCTATGGCCGCCATATGCAGGCGCAATTGATGGGTGCGGCCCGTCAGCGGGCTCAGCAAAACCCGGGTGCGGGGTATTCCTGGTTGGACGGTGTGTTCGATCACCTGCCACAGCGTCTGGCTGCTTTTGCCGGTTTCGTGGTTGATGACACGCAGCGGCCGACGCTCCCAGTCGGCCGCAATCGGCAGGTCTATCAGTTGCCAGCCCCTGTCATCCGCTGCTTCGCTGTGCGCCTGCAACTCGCCGGCCACTACGGCGATATAGCGCTTGTCGACCTTGCGTTCGGCAAAGGCCTGGCTGAGCTGGCGTTGGACGGCCGGATTGCGAGCCATGACGACCAGGCCCGATGTGGCCTGATCGAGCCGGTGCACGACCAGTGCATCGCCGAAATGCCGGAGGGCACGCAGGCTCAGGCAGTCTTGCTTGTCGGGGCCGCGACCGGGCACGCACAGCAGGCCCGAGGGCTTGTCGAGCACCAGCAGGTGCTCGTCTTCATACACACAGTTCAACGCACTCATTCAAACAGCTATCGATTGTTTCAGGGGTTGAGCAGTTCATGCACCGTGGCGCAGAACTCCTGCACATCGTTGGGCTTGTGGATCAAGGCTCTGGCTCCGGCTGCGATCGCAGCTTGCTCGATTTCGGCCGTCACATAGCCGGAGGCCAGTGCAACCGGCAGTTGAGGGTTGATCTGCAGAGCCTGTCTGAGCAAGTCCAGTCCGCTGAAACCGGGCATGTTGTAGTCGGTGACTATGAGGTCAAAACGCTGCGGCTCCTGATGCAGGGCGGCCATGGCCTCATGGGGATCGGTAAAGCCCGAGACTTCATAGCCGCGACGGCGCAGCAGGCGCTGAAACAGAAAGACCAGGGCCTGATCGTCGTCCACATACATGACATGGCTGGCGCGCGTGGCCAGGACAGGCTCGGGCAGCGGGGCTTCGGGCTTGTCCATGCGCATGGGCGGCAGCGCAGAGTGGCTGGAAGTCGGGTCGCTGAGAGGAAAGTACAGCGTGAAGCAACTGCCCTGGCCCAGTTCGCTGTGCACATCGACAGCGCCGCCATGGGTGCGCATCACGCCATGTACGACCGAGAGGCCCAGGCCTGTGCCCTGGCCGACCGGTTTGGTGGTGAAAAAAGGCTCGAAGATGCGTCGCTGAGTCGCGACGTCCATGCCTGGACCAGAGTCCTGCACCATAAAGACCAGGTATTCGGCCACGGCCAGACCCAGGCGTTCGCATTGGTAGCTGTCGGGAGCAATGCGCATGGCCCGCATCTGGATGATGCCGCGCTGACTGCCAATGGCCTGCATGGCGTTGTTGCAGAGATTGAACAGCGCCTGTTCCACCTGAGTGGGGTCGGCCAGCAGCGGCGGCAGATCGTTGGATTCCTGCACCTGCAGCTCTATGGAGGGAGGCAGGGTCACGCGCAGCAGGCGAGCCGTGTCGGACATGACTTCCTGCACCTGAACCGGACGGCGTTCGGGCAGGTCATTGCGGCTGAAGGTCAGAATCTGGCGCACCAGATCGCGGGCGCGGCGACCGGCTTTTTCGATCTCGCGCAGGCTTTCCATGGCAGCCGGGTTGCCGCAGCTATCGGCCTTGGCCAGCTCCACATTACCCAGGATTGCGCCCACGATGTTGTTGAAGTCGTGGGCAATCCCGCCGGCCATGGTGCCTACGGCCTGCATCTTGTGGGATTCGCGCAGCTGGGTTTCCAGCGCATTGCGCTGGGCTTCGGCGCGATTGCGGCTGGTCAGGTCGCGCGCAAAGATGGTGGTGGTGTCGCCGCTGCTGTGGTGTTCGAAGGAGACGCTGATTTCCATGGGAATCTCGCGCCCCGACAGGGTCAGCCCCGTCATCTCGCCCAGCACGGCCTGTGTGGTCAGCGAGGAAAAAGCCAGTGCCCGAGCGGCATCGGGTAAAAAGCGCTCCAGCGGGCTGCCCAGGGCATCCTGAGGCGAGCACAGAAACAGGGCTGCCGCCGTGGGGTTGAAGACAGTGATGCGCTGATGCTGATCGACGCAGATGATGGCGTCCAGCGCAGAGTTGATGACCGATTCCAGCCGTCTCTCGCTGGCATAAAGCTGCTGGTTGCGCTCTTGCAGCGCCTTGCGCTCGGCAAGCAGCGGGCCCTGGTTGACAACGGCACACAAATACTGCCAGGTGGCCGGACCGTTTTGCTGGGGCACGACCACGCCGGCCACATGCAGGTCGCCGCAGAGCTCGAATTCTTCGGTGATCTGGAACAGAACCTCGTGCACCTCGGCGCGTCCCATCGCCTTGGCCTGCTCGAAGGCCGTAGTCACGCGCTCTGCGTCGTTGACATGCACAAAGGGCTTGAAGTTGATCAGCAGCCGGTCTTTTTCGGTGGGCTGAAATGCGCGGTGAGCCATGGCATTGGCCTGGACCACCATATCGTATTCATCAACCACCAGCAGCGGCAGCGGAATGCTTGCAAACAGCGTTTCAAACCGCTCCGATGCGCTCTCGGCCACGGCCTGGCTGTAATTGAGTACCTCGTTTTGCAGCTCCAGCTCGTGCTGGTAGTTGCGCAACTCCGCCACCAGGGCCTGCAGCGGGTCTTCATCCTCCGGCACCAATGGCTGGGTGTTGGCGCTCAGGCCCAGCGGCGCAGCACCGGGGGCCAGCAGGGCATGCAGAGGCAGGCCGCCATCAATGACAGGCAGCAAGGGAGGGGGAGTGGGTTCAGAGGAGCTCATGAGACAGGCAGAAGACCTCGGCAGTGTAAGCCGGTCCCTGCACCTGCCCTTGAAAAAGGCGGGCAGTCAACCGGTATTCAGGCAACTCGATGCTCGGTTTGACGGCAGCAACGCCGATTGCATTGATGTCGTGAATGCATTCACTGCGGGCGAACAGCAACGGGCGGGCTGGTGTTCGACATTGATTGAGCATAAAAAAGCCAGTGCGGCGGAGCGCACTGGCTTGGGGGAGACCCTGGCTATCAGTCTTCGTAAGCGTCCATGGGCACGCAGCTGCAAAACAGATTGCGGTCGCCATAGACGTTGTCCACGCGGCCCACGGGGCTCCAATACTTGGCGCGGCGCAGGGCAGGCACGGGATAGGCGGCGGTTTCGCGGCTGTAGCCATGTTGCCAGTCTGCGGCCAGCAAGGCCTCTGCCGTATGGGGCGCGTTCTTGAGCGGGTTGTCATCCCTGGGCAGTCTGCCGGCCTCCACTTCGGCAATCTCGGCACGGATGGCGATCATGGCTTCGATGAAGCGGTCCAGCTCAGACAGGCTTTCACTCTCGGTCGGCTCCACCATCAGCGTGTTGGGCACGGGAAAGGACAGCGTCGGTGCGTGGAAGCCGTAGTCGATCAGGCGCTTGGCCACGTCCTCGGCCATCACGCCGCAGCTGTCCTTGAAGTGGCGCAGATCCACGATGCACTCATGGGCCACGTGACCATACTCGCCCGCATACAGCGTGGGGAAGTGCTCCTTGAGCCGCGCGCTGATGTAGTTGGCGTTGAGGATGGCGGTCTCGGTCGCCAGCTTCAGGCCCGGCTCGCCCATCATGCGGATATACATCCAGCTGATCGGAAGAACGGCTGCATTGCCCAAAGGCGCTGCGCTGACAGCGCCCACCCGGCGGACGTCGCCTGCGGTGGCATGCCCTGGCAGAAAGGGCACCAGATCCTCGACCACGCACACGGGGCCGACGCCGGGGCCGCCGCCGCCGTGAGGAATGCAGAAGGTCTTGTGCAAGTTCAGATGGCTGACATCGCCGCCGAACTCGCCGGGTGCGGCAAGACCTACCAGGGCGTTCATATTGGCGCCGTCCACATAGACGCGGCCGCCATGGCTGTGCACCAGCTGGCACAGTTCCTTGACCTGGGTCTCGAACACGCCGTGCGTGCTGGGGTAGGTGATCATGATGCAGGCCAGATTGGCGCTGTGCTTCTCGCAGGCCAGCTTCAGATCCGCCATGTCCACGTTGCCGTTGTCGTCGCACTTGGTGACCACGACCTGCAGGCCCACCATTTGCGCGCTGGCCGGGTTGGTGCCGTGGGCGCTGCTGGGAATCAGGCAGATATTGCGGTGTGCCTCGCCGCGTGATTCATGGAAGGCCTTGATCGCCAGCAGACCTGCGTATTCGCCCTGGCTGCCTGCATTGGGCTGCAGGCTGATGCCCGCGTAGCCCGTGGCCTGGCACAGCCAGTCGCGCAACTGCCGGTCCAGCTCGGCATAGCCTTGCAGCTGGTTGGCGGGCGCAAACGGGTGGATGTCGGCGAACTCTGGCCAGGTGATGGGAATCATCTCGCTGGTGGCATTGAGCTTCATGGTGCAACTGCCCAGCGGGATCATGCTGCGGTCCAGCGCCAGGTCCTTGTCGCTGAGGCTGCGTATATAGCGCAGCATGGCGGTTTCGGAGTGGTGGGTGTTGAAGACCGGGTGGGTCAGATAGGCCGTGCTGCGCTGCAGGGATTCGGGGATCAGCGAGGTCGGGCCTTCGTCCATGGCTTCGATGGTGGGCAGGGCCTGGCCCTCCTGGGCAAAGATGCTCCAGAGCAGCTCGACATCGGCCCGGGTCGTGGTTTCGTCCAGGCTGATGCAGAGATATTCATCCCAGGCTTTGCGCAGGTTGACGCCTCGGGAGACGGCGCGAGCCGCCAGGGCGTCGGTGGCCTCCCGGGTGTGCAGGCTCACGGTGTCGAAGGCTGTGTCGTGGTGATGGGCGCTGAAGCCCAACTGGGCCAGGCCACGGCTCAGAATCGCTGTGAAGCGTGCCACACGCTGGGCAATGCGCCTCAACCCCTGGGGGCCATGGTAGACGGCATACATGCTGGCAATCACGGCCGGCAGGACCTGGGCCGTACAGATATTGGACGTCGCCTTTTCGCGGCGGATATGCTGCTCACGTGTCTGCAGCGCGAGGCGGTAGGCGGGCTTGCCATGCGCATCGACGCTGACACCCACAAGACGGCCGGGCAGGCTGCGCTTGTATTCGTCGCGGCAGGCCATGAAGGCCGCGTGTGGACCGCCTGCGCCCATGGGCATGCCGAAGCGCTGGCTGTTGCCCACGACAATATCGGCATCCCATTCGCCGGGCGGTGTCAGCAGGGTCAGAGCCAGCAGGTCGGTGGCCACGATGGCGGCGGCCTGCTTGGCGTGAATGGCTTGCACATCGGCCTTCCAGTCCACGATCCAGCCGCTGGACGCGGGGTACTGGATGACGGCAGCAAACAGATCTCCTGCCAGCGCAGCCTCCCACTCTTGCTGGCTGTTGGCGATCACCACTTCGATGCCAATCGGCCGGGCACGGGTCTCGATGACTTCAATCGTTTGCGGGTGCAGATCGCCGGCCAGCACGATGCGATGGCTTCTGGATTTGACGGAGCGCCTGGCCAGCGTCATGGCCTCGGCGGCTGCCGTGGCCTCGTCCAGCATGGATGCATTGGCAATCGGCATGCCGGTCAGGTCGGTCACCATGGTCTGGAAGTTAACCAGCGCCTCCATGCGGCCTTGTGAGATTTCTGCCTGGTAGGGGGTATAGGCCGTATACCAGGCTGGATTCTCGAGGATGTTGCGCAGGATGACGCCCGGCGTGTGCGTACCGTAGTAGCCCTGGCCGATAAAGCTCTTCAGAACCTGATTCTTGCTGGCGATGGCCTTGAGTTCGGCCAGCGCAGCGGCTTCGGTAATCGGCGCCGGAAGATCCATGGGCCTGGCGCGTGCGATGGAGTCGGGCATCACATCGCGAATCAAGGCATCCAGCGAGGGCTTGCCGATGGCGGCCAGCATTTTTTGCTGCTCATCGGCGTCCGGGCCTATATGACGGGGGATGAATTCGTGGCTGTTTTCCAGCGCTTGCAGGGAAGCGACGGGGGCGGGAGGCGACATCAGCATGGGAGGGACCTATTCTCAAATACTGTGACTGACGGTTTGCATGCCAGGCATGCGTGAATGCCGTATGCCTGAAGGCATGCGGCCGGTGCTTCAAGCAGCGCTGGCTTGTTCCAGCGCGGTGTTCATCAGAGCCAGGCGTTCGCTTTCCTGGTCGGCATATTCCCAATCGGGATATTTGCTGCGTGCCACGGTGTTCAGCCATTGCTGGCAGGCCAGGGCGAGCAGGGCCTGCTTGTGCAGATCGGCATCGATGCTGCCTGTGATCTTGAGCTGACCAAAGGCGGTGGCCACGTGTGCGCGGCAGACCGAGCGCAGATAGATCTGGTTCATGTCATCGCTGGCCAGCCACTGGGCCTTGGCCGCATCGTCATGAGCCAGCATGCCCTGGGGCACGGGCAGATCCCAGTCGCTCAGTTGCTGCTGCAAAAAGCGCAGGGCCTTGGCGTTGCCGCCTGTTTGCTCCTGGTACCACTCTTGAAGAGCGGCCAGTGTGTCGCTGCCATCATCGCTGCCGAAGGGGCTGAAGTCGTCACCGCCGTCGTAATAGAAGTCCTGGGCTGCGATGCGTGCAAAGGTCGGGTGGCTGGTCTCGCGGGCGAGACCGACGTCCGGATCGTCGAAATACAGAATGGTGCTCATGGCTGCATGCAAAAACGGCCTTCGCAATGCGAGGGCCGTTGATACGCTTAGTTGTCCTTGGCGAAGTCGTTGTAGGCAGTCTCTTCCATCAGGCCTTCGAGCTCGCCCACATTGCTCATCTTGACCTTGAAGAACCAGCCAGCGGCCAGGGGGGGCGCTGTTGGCGAGCGACGGGTCGTCGCGCAGGGCTTCGTTGACTTCGACGATCTCGCCGGTCACGGGCATGTAGACATCGGCAGCGGCCTTGACGGACTCGACCACGCCAGCCACATCGCCGGCCTTGAAGGTGGAGCCCACGGCAGGCAGGTCCACAAACACCACATCGCCCAGTGCATCCTGTGCGTGTACGGTGATGCCGACGATGGCGGCATTGCTGTCAGCGGCGTTGATCCATTCGTGTTCTTTGGAATACTTGATGCTCATGGAAAGCTCCAGATGGGGGATTCAGGGGAATCGGGTGTTGTTTGAGAAAGGTCCAGCTCGCACTTTAGCGGTGTTCTGGCCGCTGTTTGGCAAACTGGCCCGTCTCATGCGCGGCGGCAGACCTAGCCGCGGTAGTAGCGGGTGGGAACGAAGGGCGTGGCGACTACCTTCATGGGCACGGGCTTGCCGCGCACCATGGCGAAGATTTCCGTATCGATGGCGGCGTAGTCGGGCTCGACATAGGCCAGCGCCACAGGCTGGTTGAGCGTGGGGCTGAGCAGGCCGCTGGTGATGTAGCCGATATGCTGTCCGTCCATGTTTTCCAGCACGGCAGGCTCGCGTACGGGAATGCGTTCCAGCGCGATCAGGCCCACGCGCTTGCGGCGCAGCGACTGAGGGTTCTGCAATTGCTCCAGCACGATGGCCGCACCGGGAAAACCGCCCTCGCGCTCGCCGCCGGTGCGGCGAACCTTCTGCATGGCCCAGTTCAGCGCGGCTTCGACCGGCGTGGTGCTGGTGTCTATGTCGTTGCCGTACAGGCAAAGTCCGGCTTCAAGGCGCAGCGAGTTGCGTGCGCCCAGACCGATGGGGGCCACCTCGGGCTGTGCCAGCAGAGCTTCGGCAAAGGCTTCGGCAGCTTCGCCGGGCAGGGAGATTTCAAAGCCGTCCTCGCCCGTATAGCCGCTGCGCGTGATGTAGAGCGCATGGCCTTGCCAGTCGAAGTAATTGCCGGTCATGAAGAGCAGTTGCGTCACACCGGGAATCAGACGCGAGAGGGCAGTGACGGCTTGCGGGCCTTGCAGGGCCAGCAGGACGCGCTCGGGCAGTGGGACGACCTCGCAGCGGCTGGCGATGCGGCTCTGGATATGAGCGATATCGGCCTCTTTGCAGGCACCGTTGACGATGAGGAACAGATCTTCGCCGCGGTTGACGAACATCAGGTCGTCGAGAATTCCGCCTTGTTCATCGAGCAGCAGGCCGTAGCGCTGCTTGTGCAGGCCCAGGTCCATGACATCGACGGGCATCAGCGATTCGAGCGCGGCGGCGGCATCGGGGCCGCGCAACAGCAACTGGCCCATGTGCGAGACATCGAACAGGCCGGCAGCCTTGCGCGTGTGCAGATGCTCGGCCATCAGGCCTTGAGGGTATTGCACGGGCATGGCGTAGCCGGCAAACGGCACCATGCGGGCACCCAGTTTCTGGTGCAGTGCAAACAGCGGTGTGGAACGCAGATCGGAAGAGGTGTCAGCAGCAGTCACAGGCAAGCGCTCCGGTGGTCAAACCAAAATGAGTGGCCATGCATGACTGGGCCATGCGTGGCGGGCTTGCCCTGCTGTCCGCTTTACCTGAGAGATTCACTGCACGCATTGCATCGGGCAGTTTGCTCCTTCGGTGGATGCCGGCGCACATACGAAATGACGGCCTGCATCTCTCTCCAGCAAGGGACGCTGCAGGTTTGCACACCTTGCAGCGCTTGTCAGTCCTTTTGCCTGAGCGTTTTGACACCGGGTTGGGGGTCTGCGCCTTCGGCGGTGCGAGGCAGCTTCAAGCTGCAGGCACTCTCTCCTGACCTTGGCGATTCTAGCGGTGGGCAAGGGGCTTGCACCACCGAATCGGATGGATTCTGGGGTTTTCGAGCACAGATCGCTGGAATTGAGCTTGCGGTCTCACTGCGGTTCTGTGTTCATGGCGGGCGTACGAGGAACATCGATCTCCTGGCGCGGAAACACCAGTTGGTAGGGTTGTTCGAAGCAGGACGTCACGGGCTGGCCCTGGCGCATGCCGGGCTTGAACTTCCAGCGTTCGAGCGAGCGCATGATGGACTTCACGATGCGGGGATCGGTATCGGCGGGCTGGTAGGCCACACGGCCGAGTTCGCCCTGGGCCGTGACTTCCAGGCGGAAGACCACCGTGGTCTCCAGCCCGTTCGGAAACCAGTGGGCGCTGATGAAAGGCGTGGTGTGGCGGCGTGGCTGCGGTTGCCGATCGAGCTGGGCGGGGGGTGTGCAGTCTGCCTTGATCCAGGCAGGCCATTCCATGCTCTGTGGCCGCCTGTGCTGCGTGTCCAATGGCGGAGCCGGCGTCGGCTCCGGCTGCCCGGAAACTGTGATCGAGATGCCGGCATTCGGTGGTTGCTTGGGCTGGCTGCCATCGGAGAGGTGGGAGCAGGCTCCGAGCAGCAAGGCGGTCAGAGACGCGGCGCAGGCGGCGGCAAGGTGTGAGGTGCGCGAAATGTCCATGAGGACATTGTCGGCCATGCGGGTTGCACCTTCAGGGTTGCGCGGGGCGCAGATCCAGTCCCTTGCTGTCGGCCTCGGCGCAGGCGCGCCACCAGGGCGATCCGGCATGGGGGGCATCCAGGTCCAGGCGCTCACCCATCATGGGCGTGGCGATCTCTATGCCGTGCTGCCTGCCCAGGCTCAGGATCTGCTCGAAGGGGTCCCACCAGGCATGCATGGCGAGGTTGAAAGTGCCGTTGTGTATGGGCAGCAGCCATTGGCCGCCGAGATCCCTGTGTGCCTGCACGGTCTGCGCCGGATGCATATGGACATAGGGCCAGTGGGCGTCGTAGGCGCCGGTCTCCATCAACGTGACATCGAAGGGGCCGAAGCGCCTGCCGATTTCGGCAAAACCGTCGAAGTAGCCGCCATCGCCGCTGAAGAAGACGCGCAGCGGCCTGTCGGCCTGGCGATCTTCTATGGTCCAGGACGCCCAGAGCGTGCGGTTGCCGTCGCGCAGGCTGCGTCCCGAGAAATGCTGGGCCGGCGTGGCCGTGAAGCGCAGGCCGTCGACCTCGCTGCCCTGCCACCAGTCGTGCTGCACGATCTTGTTGGCCGGCACGCCCCAGGCCACCAGTCTGTCTCCCACTCCCAAGGGGCAGAGAAAAACTCCCACCTTGGGCGCGAGCACGCGAATGGTGGCGCGGTCCAGATGGTCGTAGTGGTCATGCGAGAGCAGCACGCCGCGCAAGGCAGGCAACTCGTCCAGGGCAATCGGCGGGGCATGAAAGCGCTTGGGGCCGGCAAACGATAGCGGCGAGGCGCGCTCGGAAAACACGGGGTCCGTCAACCACCAGCCGCCGCGCAGCTTCATCAGCAAGGTCGAATGGCCCAGGCGATACAGGCTGCGTTCGGGCGCGAGGTTTAGCTCGGTCGTGCTCAGCGGCAAAACGGGCAGCGCCTTGCCCGGCTGGGAATCGGCCGGCTTGTTGAAGAAGAACTTCCATAGCGTCCCGGCATCTGGCTTGGGGCTGTTGAGCGGGCGCGGATGCGTGTTGCGAAAACGCCCGCCCGAATACTGGGGCGAGTCCTCGTAGTCGGTGATGGAGGTGGAGAGACTTGGTTTGCGAAACAAGATCAGGCGCCTTATTGAGACATTGGCCGCAGTTTGGGACGGTTTGCAGCGCTCCAAGAGCCGGCTTGCAAGAGGCCGTAACACAGGCACGGCCATTCAGCTGCTTTCTCGGGGCGGATGCGACACTCGCTGTCTGAGGAGCAAATGCACATGAATCCCATGGTTCACAATTTGGAGAGCATGCTGGCGGCCGGCAAGGATGGTGCGCTGCTGCGCTATACCCTGGGCAAGGCCTATGCCGACGACGAGCAGATGGCCGTGGCGCGCGAGCATCTGCGCAAGGCCACGGCACTGGATGCCGAATACTCCGTCGCCTGGAAGCAACTGGGCAAGGTGGAGCTGGCGCTGGGCGATGCGCAGGCGGCGCGAGCCGCCTGGCAGCAAGGGCTGAGTTGCGCACAGGCCAAGGGCGATGCCCAGGTCGTCAAGGAGTTGCAGGTGTTTTTGCGACGCCTGGACAAGCAAGCTGACGGTACTTAGGTGCTGTCAAAAAAATAGCTGAAAACGCTTGTGATTCAAGCATTTTCAGCCAATTTTGTCTGAAGTTAATCAGTGTGCGCCGGCGGCCGCGTCGGCGGCTCCTGCGGCAGAAGCCGGGCGCTTGGTGAACCAGATCAGCACGATCAGGCTCAGGAACAGAAAGGACGATGCCAGAAAGATGTCGTCGGCGGCCCGCGTGAAGGCCTGCTGATCGATCATCCGGTTGATCTGGGCATAGGCCTGCTCGGCACTCATGCCCGCTGCCTGCAGATTTCTGACCGTGCTGGCAAACGTGCCCTGGCCTTGCACCAGCAACTCGGTCAGATGGGCATGGTGCATGGAAGCCCGGCTTTCCCAGAGCGTGGTGGCAATCGAGGTGCCCATGGCGCCGGCCGTGATCCGCACGAAGTTGGACAGGCCTGCGGCGGCCGGAATGCGGTCCGGCGTCAGTCCGCTCAGCGTGATGGTGGTCAGCGGAATGAAGAAGAAGGCCATGGCGCCGCCCTGGATCAGCGTGGGAATCAGGATATGGGCGAAGTCGGTCTCCACGGTGAACTTCGAGCGCATCCACAGCACCATGGCAAACACGATGAAGGCAATCGTGGCCATCTTGCGCGGATCCCAGACACCGACCTTGCGGCCCACCATGGGCGTGAGCAGGATGGCCAGCAGGCCCACCGGCGCCAGGGCCAGGCCGGCCGAGGTGGAGGTGTAGCCCATCCATTGCTGCAGCCACAGCGGCAGCAGCACCACATTGCCGAAGAACAGGCCGTAGGCGATGGACAGCGCGATCGAGCCGGCCGCGAAGTTGCGCCTCTTGAACAGGCGCAGATCGACGACGGGATGGGCGTCGGTCAGCTCCCAGACCACGAACACGGCAAAGGCCACGACGGCGATCACCGCAAAGGCGATGATTTCATTGGAGGCAAACCAGTCCAGCTCCTTGCCCTTGTCCAGCATCAGCTGCAGCGCCGCCACCCAGAGCACAAGCAGGGACAGGCCCACGGTGTCGATAGGCAGCTTGCGCGTGGGCGTTTCGCGGTTGCGGTAGATGCTCCAGGTCATGAGGGCCGAGAGCAGGCCCACGGGCACATTGATGTAGAAGATCCAGGGCCAGGAAATATTGTCCGTGATCCAGCCGCCCAGCAGCGGCCCCACCACGGGTGCGACCAGCGTGGTCACGCCCCATAGCGATAGCGCCACACCGGCCTTGGCGGGCGGATAGCTGGACAGCAGCAGGGTCTGCGACAGCGGAATCATGGGGCCGGCCACGGCGCCTTGCAGCACGCGGAACAGCACCAGCATCTCCAGCGAGGAGGCAAAGCCGCAGAGCCAGGAGGTCAGCACGAACAGCAGCACGCTCATGGTGAACAGGCGCACGGCACCGAAGCGCTGGGTGAGCCAGCCCGTCAGCGGCACGGAGATGGCATTGGCCACGCCGAAGCTGGTGATGACCCAGGTGCCCTGGCTGGGGCTGACGCCCACATCGCCCGAGATGGCTGGAATGGCCACGTTGGCGATGGAGGAGTCCAGCACGTTCATGAAGGTGGCCAGCGAGAGCGCCAGCGTGCCCAGGGCGAGCTGCGCGCCCTTGAGCGGGGCGATGGCTGGCGGCATGTGGCGGGCCGCCGGAGCCGGTGGCGAGGCACCCGCTCCGGGATTGGCAGAAGTCGAGGAAGTCATGGCTGATTCCGCGTCTTATTGCGCAGGCTGGGCTGCGGGCAGATCGGCCAGCTGGGTCAGTGCTGGCAGCTTGTCGCCCGCGATGATGTGCTGGATGCGCTGCTCGGCCTGGGCCAGGCTGCCGTCATAGACCGTGGTCTGGGCCACGGGCTCGCTGCGCGGCGTGCTGGCAAGGGCCTGGCCGTCCTTGTCGCGGATATCGACCTTCGCGTCCATGGACAGGCCCACACGCAGCGGGTGCTGCTTGAGCGCTTCGGGCTCCAGGCTGATGCGCACGGGAACGCGCTGCACCACCTTGATCCAGTTGCCGGTGGCGTTCTGCGCGGGCAGCAGTGCAAACGCCGCACCCGTGCCCGCACCCAGGCCCACGACCTTGCCTTCGTACGTGGTCTTGTCGCCGTAGACGTCGGCGGTCAGCTCCACCTTCTGGCCCATGCGCAGATCGGCCAGCTGGCTTTCCTTGAAGTTGGCATCCACCCAGAGCTTGTGCAGATCGACCACGGTCAGCAGCGGCGAGCCGGCGGCCACGCGCTGGCCCAGTTGCACGCCGCGCTTGGCCACAAAACCGTCCACGGGCGCGATCAGCCGCGTGCGCTGCAGGGCCAGATAGGCCTCGCGCACCTTGGCTGCGGCCGCCATGACGGCGGGGAAGTCCTCGGCCGTCGTGCCCTTGGTCTGGGCTTCGGCGGCCGTCAGCTGGGCCTTGGCAGCACGCACGGCGGCTTCTGCGGCCGCCACGGCGTTGCCGGCGGCCGTGGCCAGGGCCTTGGCATGGTCAAACTCTTCCTTGCCCACGGCACCGGTGGCCGTGAGCGGGCGGCGGCGCGCCACATCGTCGTTGGCCTTGGCGGCATCGGCCTTGAGGCGCAGCAGATCGGCTTCGCGCTGGGCCACCTGGGCGGCCAGCGGGGCGTTGTTGGCATACAGGGTGCGGGTCTGGCGCGCAGTCTGGGCCAGCTGCGACTCGGCCTGGGCCAGTTGCACCAGATAGTCGGCAGGGTCCAGTTGCACCAGTAACTGGCCGGCCCGGACATAGTCGGTATCGTCGGCACCGATGCTGATCACGGTGCCGCCGACCTGGGGCGTGATCTGCACCACGTTGCCGGCCACATAGGCGTTGTCCGTGGTCTGGTAGTTGCGGGCCACCATCCAGTGCCAGCCGCCCCAGGCGATGGCGGCCACGGCGACAGCGGCCGCCACGATGGTCAGGCCCTTGCGGCGGCCCGCAGGGTTGGCGCTGGGCGTAGCTGCCGCAGGAGCTTGGGGAGCGTTCTGAGTAGGCTTGGTGTCGGTCATGATGTTGGCGCTTTGTTATCTGTGAAGCGGTTTTGCGCTATTGAAAAAGAGGAGCTGCTAGCGCTTATCAATAAAAGAATTGAGAGTGTTTTTGCCTTGAATTCAATGGCAGTAAAGCGGTAGCAGCTATTGATTTTGTTGAGTTCGATGTCTATTGCAGTGCAACAGCCGGGGTGTCGTCGCTCCAGCCGCCGCCCAGGGCTGCGGCCAGGGCCACGCGGGTGTCGAGCTCGCGCGCCTGCAGGTCCACGGCCAGACGGCGCTGGTTGATGAGCTGGGTTTCGGTGTTGAGCACGGTGATCTGGCTGCCCAGGCCGGCCTGATAGCGCTGCACGGCAAAGTCATAGGCCCGCTCGGCCTTGGACAGCGACTCGGTTTGCAACTGCTGCTGGCGCTGCAGCGATTGCACGGAGGCAATGGCGTCGCCCGCCTGTTTGACGGCATCGAGCACGGCTCCGTTGTACTGGGCAATGGCGGTGTCGAGATCGGCCTGTTTGCCGCGCAGCTGGGCGCGCAGGCGCTTGCCGTCGAAGATAGGCAGGCGCAGCGCAGGCGTGATGCCCATCTGGCGCGAGCTGCCCTGCAGCAGATTGTCCAGGCCCAGCGCGTTGAGGCCCACAAAGGCGGTCAGATTCACATCAGGGTAGAAGTCGGCCCTGGCCGATTCAATGCCTTGCGTGGCCGCTTCCACGCGCCAGCGCGCGGCCACCACATCGGGGCGACGGCCCAGCAGATCCGCGCCCAGAGCCTGCGGCACGGGCTGGATGCGCAGCACCGACAGTCTGGGCGAGAGCGCATTTTGCGCATCGGGCGCCTGGGCGCAGAGCACGGCAATCGTGCGGCGCGCCAGCGTGATCTGCTCGCCGAGCATCTCGATCTGGGTCTGGGCATCGGGCATGCCGGCCTGGGCCTGGGTCAGTTCCACCTGGCTGTCCAGGCCCGCTCGGGTGCGCTGCTCGCTCAGGCTCAGCAAGGACTGGCGCTGGCCCAGCGTGCGCTCTGCCACTTCCTTCTGGGCAATCAGCCGGGCCAGGGCGATATAGCTGCGCGCCACCTGTGCGGCCAGCTGGTTGGCGGCAGCAGCGCTGTCGGCCCTGGCGGCGCGCGCCTGGCCCAGCGCGGCCTGCAGGTCCGCGCCATGCTTGCCGAAGAAGTCGGGCGACCAGGACAGGCCGGCCTGCAGATTGCCGCTGTTGTAGATATTGCCCGCGATGGGGGCGGGAATCATGCCGTTGGCCGTGTAGCGCTGGCGTGTGGCGTCGGCACTCAGCGTTCCGCGCACATCGCTGGCCGTGCTGCTGGCCGTGGCCAGGGCTGCGGCTTTTTCAAAGCGGGCGTTGCTGGCGGCCAGGCTGGGGCTGCCGGCCAGGGCCTGATCGATGAGCTGATCGAGCTGGGCATCGCCCAGACCTGTCCACCATTGGGAGGAGGCGAGTGCCGTGGCATCTGCAGTGCTGAGGCTGGCGGAGTCGTTCAGGCCGACATCGGCCGAGCCCAGTCGTGCCAGCGGCTGGTGCGCCGGCCCTTGCGAGGCACAGCCTGCCAGCGCGAGCACGGCGGCCAGTGCTGCGGTTGCCAGCAGCGGGCGACCAGGGGCTTGCTCTGCGGCGGGTTTGCGTGAAGGTCTAGAGGTCATGGAAAAGTGCCAGTGGTTTTTATTGAAATAGGGCGGTAAAAAAGTAGGCAGCAGGCCAGCCTAGTGCCTGGGATCGCGGCCTGCCTCGTTCGTTTGGATGGGGGGCTTGCCCGGCTCCTGGGTCAGGGCCTCGCGCAGCGCATCGCCGTTGACCAGCATGCGCTGCAGCATGGACAGCATCAGCGTGCATTCGCTGTGGCTGAAGCCTCGCAAATGGCCGTTGAGCACCTTGGTCAGAACCTTGGGCACCTGGGTGGCGACGCTACGTCCCTCCTCGGTGAGCACCAGGTGCACCACGCGCCGGTCGGTGGTGGAGCGCTCGCGGCGCAGCAGCCCCTTGGCCTCGATGCGGTCCAGCGCGCGCGTCACCGAAGCCGGGTCCATGCCCAGGTCTTTGGCCAGCGTGCTGCTATTGGTGTCGGCGCAGATCAGCAGCTTGTACAGCGGCAGCCATTGCACATAGGTCAGTCCTTGCTCGGCCAGCTGGGCGTCGGCCAGCTGCAGGATGGAGCTGAGCACGCGCCGCATGAGAAAGCCAATGCTTTTGTCCGGCGCGTAGACCCCTGCCTGGTAGAAGAAGCTGGATTCGTCCTGCGGGTCGATGATGGGGTCGGTCTGGTTTTGCAATGGCGCCACCAATATTTGCTTGGTCAATGATTGAGTCGGCAATTATTGTGCAGCTGCAAAAAAATGTCAGCAAGGTTTTGAATGGAGCCGGACCTGCCTGCGCAGTCTCTGTTTTTGTTGCTATGAAAACAAAAGCAGTTTGAGCATTGTTGGTATGCGCTAGAGCCTTGCCGGACTCATAAAAAAAAGCCCGGCCATGAAGACCGGGCTTGCTGAAGGCTGCTTCAGGCTCAGAGCGGCACGCGCAGCACGACCACGATCACCAGACCCAGGGCCAGATTGAAAGAGACCCATTTGCGGATGCTCTCCAGCGCCTTGCCGCCTGCGGGCCAGTCCTTGAGCTGCACGGCCGCATCCAGGCGCTTGAACAGCGCAAAGCGGATATGACCGAACACGGCCATCATCACCAGGCCCAGAATGCTCATCACGATCCAGTTGACTGGCATATTGAACTGGCCGCCGGCCTGGGCGGCCATGGCGTGAATGCTGCCAATCATGCCGATGCCGGTGGCCAGCACGACGACCACCAGCACGAGGACCCAGGCAAAAAAGCGCTGCAGCACGCCATGCATCAGCGTCACGCGCTCGGGTGGTTGCAGGCCCTGGACGGCAGGACGCAGAAAGAAATGTGCGAAGAACATGCCGCCCACCCAGATGATGATGGCCAGAAGGTGCAGAAGTTTGAACAGAATGAAAAGCATGGTTTGTGGGGCTTGATTGGGGGAGACATCGCAAGCCTAACGGAGATCGTCCTACGGGTGGAACACACAGGCCGAAACAGCAGGACTTTCGCTTTGCCCAGGTCTGATTAGACTTGGCTGTAATCCACAACAGCCAGCAATGGCACAGGAGTCCTTATGTCAGAACAAGCCACCGTCGTCGCCTTCAAGCAGTCTTCCGGACGGGTCGCCTTGCGCACCGGCAACGGCCGCTTTGTGCTGGCCGAGCAGACCGATTCCAGCGCGCTGCGTGAAGGACAGAGTCTGAACGGCAATATGAGCGAGTTCGGCCCGGAGGTCTGGAGCGATGACAGCGGGCAAAATCATTACGAAGTCTTTGTGCTGGGCTGGGATCTGTCGCAGGAAGCGGTCGAGCTGGAGATGTGATGTGTTGATCCTGAAAAAACAGCTGCCAGCGCTTGATTGACAGGCGCTGGCAGCTTTTTCTTTTTGGATTTTCCTGGAGCCGGGGCTTTCACCCCGGCGCGCCCTGTTACTTCTTCAGGTCGAAGCGGTCCAGTTCCATGACCTTGACCCAGGCAGCGACGAAGTCCCGGTAGAACTTCTGCTCGTTGCCCTTTTCGGCATAGACCTCGGCCACGGCACGCAGAACGGCGTTGGAGCCGAAGACCAGGTCCACACGGGTGCCGGTCCACTTCTTGGCGCCGCTCTTGCGGTCCACGCCTTCGTAGTTGCCATCCTCCAGAGGCTGCCACTGTGTGCCCATGTCCAGCAGGTTGACGAAGAAGTCGTTCGTCAGCTTGCCCGGAGTCTGGGTCAGCACGCCGTGGTTGCCGGCGGTGTTGATGTTGATGGCGCGCAGGCCGCCGATCAGAACGGTCATCTCGGGGGCCGTGAGCGTCAGCAGCTGGGCCTTGTCGATCAGCAGGGCTTCGGCAGGTGCCGGGAAACGTCCTTGCAGATGGTTGCGGAAGCCGTCGGCCTTGGGCTCCAGCGGCGCGAAGGATTCGGCATCGGTCTGCTCGTCGCTGGCGTCGCCGCGGCCGGGAGTGAAGGGCACGTTGATCTTCACGCCAGCGTCTGCCGCTGCTTTTTCAACGCCCGCGCTGCCGGCCAGCACGATCAGATCGGCCAGCGAGATGCGCTTGTCGCCGTCGGCAGCCTTGTTGAATTCGCGCTGGATTTCCTCGAGCTTGCCCAGGACCTTGGCCAGTTGCGCAGGGTTGTTGGCGGCCCAGTCCTTTTGCGGAGCCAGTCGGATGCGGGCACCGTTGGCACCGCCGCGCTTGTCCGAACCGCGGAAGGTGGAGGCCGAGGCCCAGGCCGTGGCCACCAGCTCCTGCACCGACAGGCCCGATGCCAGCAGCCTGGCCTTGAGGGCGGCCACATCGGCGTCGTTGACCAGTTCATGCTTGGCGGCGGGGATGGGGTCTTGCCAGATCAGCTCTTCCCGGGGGACTTCTGGGCCCAGATAGCGTGCACGCGGGCCCATGTCGCGGTGGGTCAGCTTGAACCAGGCGCGGGCAAAGGCTTCAGCAAAAGCCTGCGGGTTTTCGAGGAAGCGGCGCGAGATCTTCTCGTAGGCCGGGTCCATGCGCAGCGACAGGTCGGTGGTCAGCATGGTGGGCTTTTTGTTGGGGCCGCCATGTGCGTCGGGGATGACATCGCCAGCGTCCTTGGCAACCCACTGAATGGCACCCGCAGGGCTTTTTTCCTGCACCCATTCGTACTTGAACAGGTTCTCGAAGAAGAAGTTGCTCCACTGTGCAGGAGTCTGGGTCCAGGTCACTTCCAGGCCCGAGGTGATGGCATCGCCGGCCTTGCCGGACTTGTAGCTGCTGGCCCAGCCCAGGCCCTGGGCTTCCAGGCCGGCGGCTTCGGGCTCGGCGCCCACATGGCTGGCAGGGCCCGCACCATGGGTCTTGCCGAAGGTGTGGCCGCCGGCGATCAGCGCCACGGTTTCCTCGTCATCCATGGCCATGCGGGCAAAGGTGTCGCGGATGTCATGCGCGGCCGAGAGGGGGTCGCCATTGCCGTCCGGGCCTTCGGGGTTGACATAGATCAGACCCATCTGCACGGCGGCCAGCGGGTTCTCGAGGTCGCGCTCGCCGCTGTAGCGGCTGTGCGGGTTCTGGGTGGGGGCCAGCCATTCCTTCTCTGCACCCCAGTACACGTCCTGATCGGGTTCCCAGGTGTCCACGCGACCGCCACCGAAGCCGAAGGTGCGAAAGCCCATGGTTTCCAGTGCGACGTTGCCGCACAGCATCATCAGGTCGCCCCAGGAAATCTGGTTGCCGTATTTTTGCTTGATCGGCCACAGCAGGCGGCGCGACTTGTCGATGTTGACGTTGTCAGGCCAGCTGTTGAGCGGCGCAAAGCGCTGCTGGGCGCGACCCGCGCCGCCGCGACCGTCCTGAATGCGATAGGTGCCGGCTGCGTGCCAGGCCATGCGGATGAACTGGGGGCCGTAGTTGCCGAAGTCTGCAGGCCACCAGTCCTGCGAGTCGGTCATCAGGGCACGCAGGTCGCGTTTGACGGCTTCATAGTCCAGCTTCTGGAAAGCCTGGGCGTAGTTGAAGTCTTCACCCAGGGGGTTGCTTTTGGCGGAGTGCTGGCTCAGCAAATCCACGCGCAGCTGATTAGGCCACCAGTCCTTGTTGCTGGTGGCGTTGCCTGCGGCGGCGGTTTCGCTGTTCTGTCCTTGGTGGAAGGGGCACTTGGATTCAGTAGTCATGGGGCTCTCCGTTTCAACGATCCGACAGGTCGGTAGGTCCAGGAAACAGATATCAATCAATGATTGACATCAATCAATTCAACTCAATAGCTATTTGCGATTGGTTGAGATGAATTATCGGTGCGCGGCTGGCTTGAAGGGCGTGTTGTGCTATTGAAATTACTAAGCAGCGCCATAGGAAGAAATATGGGTCGAGTCTTGAGCCGACGCAAAGTCGGGTTCAGATACTTCGCAAAGTGACTGAGACTGTGACTTTTTGAGCGTATGCGAGCCTGCCTGTTTACACAAGCATGAGCCATCAAATCAGGTCGTTGACCTACCTGGCCTCAGCTGTGGCAGCAGCTCAGCCGGCTACCAGCTTGTGCACCAGATCGGCTGCGGTGGAGGCGCCGTATTTGCGCATCAGCCGGGCGCGGTAGATTTCCACGGTGCGATGACTGATGGCCAGTGCCTTGCCGATTTCCTTGCTGGTCATGCCTTCGAGAAGGCGCGCAGCGACTTCGCGTTCGCGGCCTGTGAGCTCGGCCTTGACGGGGCGATGGGCCGAGAGGTCCTCGAAGCTCCAGATGCCCGAGGCATGGGGATCGTTTCGGTCCAGCGTGCGGCCGCTGACATGACACCAGAACACCTCGCCATTGGCGCGCTTCATGATGCGGTTGTCGGAATAGATGCCTGTGGTGTTGAGAATCGGGGCAATGCGCGCGCCCAGGCGCTCGTATTCGTCAACGCTGGGATAAAGCACCTGAAAGGTCTGTCCTATGAGTACTTCGCGCGATGCATGGAACATTTCACACAATTGCCGATTACAGTCAATCATGATGCGGTTGCGCGAGATGACGAGACCTACAGGGGCGGCGTCGAACGCCAGCCGGTAATCCACAACCATGGTACTGCTCTTTACGAAAAACTACTTACTCAAGTACGTAGTATCGTAGCGCATCCAATTTCAAGGAGACATGTGTGAAAAAGCTCTACCCATCCGCAGAAGCGGCGCTGCAGGGCGTGGTGTCCGACGGGCAATTGCTGGCCGTTGGCGGCTTCGGCCTGTGCGGCATTCCCGAGGCCCTGATCGATGCGGTTTGCGCCAGCGGCGTCAAGAACCTCACGGTGGCATCCAACAACGCCGGCGTGGACGGCTTTGGTCTGGGCAAGCTGCTGGACACCCGCCAGGTCAAGAAGATGATCTCCAGCTATGTGGGCGAGAACAAGGAGTTCGAGCGCCAGTACCTGGCCGGTGAGCTGGAGCTGGAGTTCACGCCTCAGGGCACGCTGGCCGAGAAGATGCGCGCCGGCGGCGCCGGTATTCCCGCCTTCTTCACCAAGACCGGTGTGGGCACGCTGGTGGCCGAGGGCAAGGAATTGCGCGAATTCGATGGCGAGACCTATGTGATGGAGCACGCGATCGTGGCCGATGTGTCCCTGGTCAAGGCCTGGCGCGCGGACAAGAGCGGCAATCTGCAGTTCCGCCTGACGGCGCGCAACTTCAACCCTGCGGCAGCCACCTGCGGCAAGGTCTGCGTGGTGGAGGTCGAGGAGTTGGTGGAAGTGGGCGAGATCGCTCCCGACGACATCCATCTGCCCGGCATCTATGTGCACCGCATCGTGCACAACGCCAATCCCGAAAAGCGCATCGAAAAGCGCACCGTGCGCGAAGCCTGAAACATGGCGGATACGTCCTATTCGCCCGAGGCTGCCGCCCAGGCCGACGTACCGGTCTTTCGTGCGCTGGCTGCGCAGGAACTGGAGCAACTGGAGCGCGAACGCTTGCTGGTGTGCCAGGTCGCGGCCCGTGAACTGGGGCTGAGCGACTGGAGCATGGATCGCTCTGGCCTGGCGCAGCTGCAGCCGCTGCTCGATCGAGGCCTGGTATCGGCCGACAACCTGCTGCTGGCCCGAGGATTGGGTGTGGTGCTGGGGGACGCGCTGAGCTGCGAAATGGACGATATGGACTGGCATATGGTGAGCGACGACTGGGGAACCGACCCCGTTGTGCGCTACCGCGAAACCAGCATCCAGGTGGGGGCTCGCGACATGGTCCTCAAACGGCTCGAAGACGGCCAGAGCGTCGATCTGCTGCACTTGCTCGATGGTGTGATTTCGCACCTGCAGCCCATGATCGACTCCGGCGACTACCAATAACGTCAATCAAGATTTATTCAGGAGGCTCTTATGCCCTGGACCCAAGACCAGATGGCCGCGCGCGCGGCCCAAGAACTCGAAGACGGTTTCTACGTCAACCTCGGTATCGGCATTCCCACGCTGGTGGCCAACCATACGGGCGACAAGGAAGTGTGGCTGCAGTCCGAGAACGGCATGCTGGGCATCGGCCCCTTCCCGACCGAAGACCAGGTCGACGCCGATCTGATCAACGCCGGCAAGCAGACCGTGACCACGCTTCCCGGCTCGGCCATCTTCGGCTCTGATCAGTCGTTTGCCATGATTCGCGGCGGCAAGATCAATCTGTCCATTCTGGGCGCCATGCAGGTGTCCGAAAAAGGTGATCTGGCCAACTGGATGATTCCCGGCAAGATGGTCAAGGGCATGGGCGGAGCCATGGACCTGGTGGCGGGCGTCAAGCGCGTCATCGTGCTCATGGAACATGTGGCCAGGAAAAAGGACGGCACGACCGACCTGAAGATTCTGCCCAGCTGCACCCTGCCGCTGACGGGTCTGGGCGTGGTGGATCGCATCATCACCGATCTGGGCGTGATGGACGTGACACCCGAAGGCCTGAAGCTGGTGGAACTGGCCGATGGCGTGAGTTTTGACGAGATCCAGTCCAAGACCGGTGTGACGCTGCTGAAATAAGCGGCGCTGCGCTCCCAGGCAAGAACCGCTGCGGCGGTTCTTTTTTTATGCCTTTTTCTGCAGCATTGGCAGAATTAATAGCTGCCGGAGTCGATAGGGCAAGCGATGTAAGCTGTTTTTGCTTTAATTGTGGCCCACAAATTATTGCAATCTGCAACAATCGAGTTTGATTGAGCAGACAGAAACAGAGCGCTTTGATGAGTGAGAACGCTGGTGCGCAGGGGCACGAGACCGATGTACATTTTTTGCGCGCAGTCACCGATATGGCCGAGCATACGGAGGTCATGACAGGCGATGCAATCTATACCGATAAGGGCATGAAACTGGTGGACAAAGGCACACGTGTTGACAGTCGTCTCTATGACCGTCTGGTCATGCACAAGCTGCGTGACCCCATCGATGCCAACCTGATCACGGGCGACCTGGTCGACGTGGCATCCCTGGTCACCCTGGCGCGTCAGCAATGCGAACAGGTCGATCTGCTGCATCGCATGGTGGCGTCCATCGGCGGTATCGAGCGTCTGCTGGCGCCGATCAAGAGTCTGCTGCTGCCCCAGGCCATTGCCTTCAAGCTCACCGTCATGCGCGAGCAGCGCTCCGACCTCTACCAGCACAGCCTGCAGATGACGCTGGTGGCGATCTTTCTGGCACTCAAGAACGGCTGGACCGAGCGCGAATGCGTGCCGTTGGCCACGGCCGCGCTGCTGCACGATGTAGGCATGCTCTATATGGACCCGGTCTGGACCGACCCGGACCACCGCTTGAGCGGCGAGGAACGCAAGCATTTGGTCGCGCATTCCGTCACGGCCATGCTGGTGGTGCGCAGCACCGAACTGTATTCGCGCGCCGTGGAAATCGCCGTGCTTGAGCACCATGAACGCATGGATGGCTCCGGCTATCCGCGCGGCATCAAGGGCAACGCCATTTCGCCCATGGGGCAGGTGCTGCTGCTGGCCGAGGTGGTCTCGGCCTTCTTCGAGAAATTCACGGATATGCCTGGCCAGCGCCTGTCGCTCATGCTGCGCATGAACCACAAGAGCTATCCGGCCGATCTGGTGCACCTGATTTTGCCGCTGCTCTACGACGAAATCAGTCCCGGCAAGCCGCTGGCGCCGCTGCAGGCCGAGTTCTCGCACAGCATCGCGGCGCTGGAGGCCGCGCTGCGCAAATGGAGCGAGCTCAGGCGCGAGTTTCCCGAGCATTGGCAGCAAATGCCTGATGCGCAGGCGGCGGTGCTTGTGGAGACTAATCTTGCACAACTGCAGAAGCAGCTGGCCGAAGCGGGCTCCCACCCCAGTCAGCAGCTGGATGTGCTGAGCTATTTCAAGGATGACGCCCTGGGCATGAGTGAGCTGGCCCTGGTCAACCGTGAGGCCCTGTGGCTGTTGCAGGCCATCATGAACGACTGCCTGCGCCGCTGGCCCACGCTGGGGCAGGGCGGCTCCACGCTGGAAGTCGCCGTGGCCGAATGGTGCGAGGCCTGCGCTCAGCTGATGCCGCAGGCCGGCCGCAGCTCGGCCATGAATGCCGACAGGCAGTCGCTGAATTGAAGGCATCGACCACGAGTTCCGCCCGGGACGGCCGGCCTCAAGTTTGATAGCTGCAGGCGCTTGATTGACAGGCGCTAAACCGGTATTTCTTCAAAACTCTGTGCATCACGTCGCAGCGCGGCGTGCTTTGCTGCGTCTGCTTGCGCCATCCTGAAGAAGTATTTTTGATAGCGCACGACGTCCAATCTACAAGAGTCGACCGTATCTGCTGCCGATATTAAGGCCTTGTTTTGCGCGGAAACCTGAATAACTGTATATTTGTACAGTATTCAAGAGCTTTCGCATGTACACCCAGCCCCTGACATCCTTGGCCCATCCTGGCTCACCGCCCGGCATGACGGAGTCTGTCCGGCAGCAAACAGGTGCAGGGCAGGGCGTGCGGCCGGGTCTGCCCGTTGCGGGCAGCCCGCCTTTGTCCGCCATACGGATTCCAGGTGTCTGGCGCGGCACGGACTGGCAGGCCGGCGCCGGCCCTCAGGTCTGGCCCAGCGGCCATGCTGCGCTGGATGCCGAGCTGCCGGGCGGCGGCTGGCCCGGCAATGCCTTGATTGAGCTGCAGCAACCTGCGCACTGTCATGCGGAGTGGGCCTTGCTGTTGCCCGCGCTGGCCGCCCGTGTCCGGCAGCATGCGGCTTCACTCGGGGATTCGCGGATGGGGCAACTGGTGCTGGTGGCGCCACCCTATCTGCCTTTTGCCCCGGCCTTGCAGGCCGCCGGTATTGACGCGAAGCGACTGTGCGCGGTGCAGCCGGGGCGCAGTGCCCAGGATCTGGCCTGGGCCTGCGAGCAGGCTCTGCATTGCCGGGATGTGCTGGCGGTGCTGGCCTGGTTGCCCGAACTTCCCGCGTCCACGCTGCGTCGCTTGCAGCTGGCCGCCGCTTCGCAGGGCCGGCCTCTGTGGTTATGGCAGGAGCTGCAGGCCGAGCCGCACAGCTCCCCCGCCGCATTGCGGTTGAGACTGGAGAGAGTTACGGCAGACTCCGCTGCCCAGCAGGCGCCGGGTTTGCGGATACAGATACTGAAGCGCCGTGGACCTTTGCTGGAGCGCCCCATACAGCTCGCGCTTTCGCAGTGGGCCTGGCAGCCCGTGCTGCAGGCGCAGGCCCAAAGACATGCGCGCCAGAGCGAGGAGGCTGCCATGCTCATGCAAGGGCGCATGACAGCCGCCGCTCCTGCAACGGCCTCGCCTTGGATGACGGAGGCATGAGATGGGCAGTGCAGAGCACTGGATGGCCTGGCCTCTGGCCTGCCTGAGCGAGTCAAGCCCGGTGCCCGAGAGTTCCTGCTGGTGGGCGCTGGAGTTCTCGCCGCGTGTGGCCTTGCTCGAAGATGCCTTGCTCATGGAGACCAGCATGGTGCAGCGTCTTTGGGGCGGAGCCGAGGTCTTGCTGGCGCGGCTGGACAGTGCTTTTGCGCAAGCTTGTCAGGCTGGCCCCCCGGAGTCCGGGGGCGGCGATGCGGCATTGCAGCCGCTGCGCGGACAGGGCGGCACGGCTTGGCAGGCTTTGGCACGGCTGCGGCTGCAGCAGGGCCGGCCTTGCGGCTCTGTCCCTGTTTCCCTGTCCATGTCCGAGTCATCGCTGCATGCCGATGCGCTGCCGCTATGGACGCTGAGCTCCCTGGAGCAGCACAGCTCCGTGCTGCTGCGCCTGGGCTGCCGGTGCTGGGGCGATGTGCGCGCACTGCCGCGCGCGGGACTGTCGCGCCGCATTGGAGCCAAGGCCTTGCGTGCGCTCGACGAGGCCTATGGTCTGCGGCCCCAGCCGCTTGAGTGGCTGCAACTGCCCCAGCAATTCCTGCTGCGCCACGACCTGGGTTATCCGGCTCACCATGCCGATGCCGTGCTCCATGCCGCGCAGCCGCTGTTGCGCGCGCTGCAGTCCTGGTTGCAGGCCCGTCACCATGCGGTGCTGGCGCTGCGATTGCGCTGGCACCATGATCTGCGTCGTATCGACGGCCAGGAGCTTCCGGCCTCGGAAGCGCTTGTCATCCGCACGGCCCAGCCCACGCAGGGCATGGCGCATTTGCAGCGCCTGTTGCGTGAGCACCTGGGTCAGCAGCGCTGGCGCGCCCCCGTGGACATGCTGGAGTTGCAGGCGCTGGAGACGGTTGCCTGGGCGGCAGAGCCGCTGAGCTGTCTGCCTGCCGTCCAGGGCCAGAGCCCGTCGGACAGCTTGGCCTGGCATGAATGGGTGGAGCGCCTGAGCGCCCGCTGGGGCGAGGAAGCCGTGCAAATGGTGCGGCCGCTGGCCGATCACCGGCCCGAGCAGATGCAGTGCTGGCAAGCTGCGGCGAAGCTGCTGCAGAGCCAGAAGCCAGGCGGCACCAGGGCTAGCGCCAGGGCCGAGGTGGGAGCCGGCTTCGGGCCACGCCGTCAGACCGGCTGTGCCGACCCCTGGCAAGCCCTGTGGCCGCCCTGGCTGCTGTCCAAGCCCCAGGCCTTGCCCGTGCAGGGCAATCGTCCCCAATGGCATGGGCCGCTGCAGCTCAAGGCCGGGCCCTACAGGCTGGAGTCCGGCTGGTGGGATGCGGCTGGCGATGCCCAAGCCGACGCGCCGGCCGGCCTGGCCGTGCGTGACTATTTCGTGGCCTATAACGCCGTGGTCGGCCATGTCTGGATTTACCGCGAGCGCGCCCGTAGCGAACACCTGATGAGCATGACAGCCAGCCCCGCCAGCTGGTTTGCGCAAGGCGTGTATGGCTGAGCAGATCACGGCCGAGCTGCCCGCTCCCGCACTGCGCCTCGCAGGGCCGCCGCCTGCCGCTGTACCGGCCAGCCCCGTGGCCCAGGGCATGGACAGAGGGCCGCTGGCCTATGCCGAGCTGCACTGTCTCTCGCATTTCAGCTTCCTGCGCGGTGCTTCATCGCCTGCCGAGCTGGTGCACCGGGCCAAAAGCCTGGGCTATGCGGCGCTGGCGCTGACCGATGAATGCTCGGTAGCCGGTGCCGTGCGCGCCTTTGAAGCGGCGCGGGACTGCGGCCTGCACCTGATCCATGGCAGTGAATTCGCCTGGGGCCCGCTCAGGGTCGTGGTGCTGGTGCGTGATCTGCAGGGTTGGGGCAATCTCTGTGAATTCATTACCGTTGCACGCAGCCGGGCTGCAAAAGGGGAGTATCTGGTCGATGAAGCCAGCCCCTGGCAGTTGCTGAATCAAGGCTGCGAGTGCCTGCTGCTGCCGCAGCGCGGGAAGCTGGATGCATCAGATTTGATAGCTGTAACGGATTGCCTGGAAAGTGTTTCGGGCTATCTTGATGCTGAAAACCTCTGGCTGGGCGTGGAGCTGCACCTGGCGCCCGACGATAGCCTGTGGCTGCAGACGCTGCAGCAGGCGGGCGCGGTCCTAGGTCTGCGCTTGCTGGCCTGCGGCGATGTCCATATGCATGCGCGCTCGCGCAAGCCCCTTCAGGATGTGGTCACGGCTATTCGCATGGGGCGCACCGTGGCTGAATGTGGCTTTGCGCTGCAGCCCAATGCCGAGCGGCATCTGCGCTCGCGTCTGAGACTGGCTTCGCTCTATCCCAGGGCCATGCTGGAGGCGACGCTGGAGCTGGCCGGGCGCTGCAGCTTCACTCTGGACGAGATCCGCTACCACTATCCTCAAGAGAGCGTGCTGCCCGGGATGACGGCCACGCAGACCCTGGCCTGGCTGACCTGGGGTGGCGCGGCGGGACGCTATCCCCAGGGCATTCCCGAGGACGTGCACGATCAATTGCACAAAGAGCTGGCGCTGATCGAGGATCAGAAGTATGAGATGTACTTTCTCACCGTGCATGACATCGTGCGCTATGCGCGCAGCGTCGGCATTCTGTGCCAGGGGCGCGGATCGGCGGCCAATTCTGCGGTCTGCTACTGCCTGGGCATTACGGCGGTAGATCCGGAAAACAACAATCTGCTGTTCGAGCGCTTTATCAGCAAGGAGCGCAGCGAGCCGCCCGATATCGATGTGGACTTCGAGCATGCGCGGCGTGAAGAGGTCATCCAGTACATCTACGACAAATACGGGCGCGACCGCGCCGCGCTCACGGCCGTGGTCAGTTGCTGGCGCAGCCGTAGCGCGCTGCGCGATGTGGGCAAGGCGCTGGGCCTGCCTGCCGATCTGATCGATGCCCTGGCCAAGGGGCAGTATTGGTTCAGCGAACATGCCCAGGCGCAAGCACAGACGCATGCCGAGGCGGCCGATTCGGCAGAGGAGGACCAGGCGCCCGAAGCTTTGCCCGAAGACTGGGGGCAGCGCAAGCTCCAGGAAGCCGAGGTGCTTGCGAGCGAAATGAATTGTGCTGTGGGCGCGCATCGGCTGCGCCTCTGGATAGAGCTGGCCTGGCAGCTCAGGGACAGCCCGCGCCACCTCAGCCAGCATGTGGGCGGCTTTGTGCTGACCGAGGGTAAGCTCACGCGCCTGGTGCCCGTGGAGCCCGCCACGATGGCCAAGCGCTCCGTCATTCAGTGGGACAAGGACGATCTCGATGTCGTGGGCTTGCTCAAGGTCGATGTGCTGGCCCTGGGCATGCTCACCATGTTGCGCAATGCCTTGAACGAGCGCGCCCGCTGGCGTGGCGAACCATGGGGGCTGCACCAGATTCCGCAGGAGGATGCCGCGACCTACGAGATGATCTGCCAGGCCGATACCGTGGGTACTTTCCAGATCGAAAGCCGCGCCCAGATGAGCATGCTGCCGCGCCTGCAGCCGCGCACTTTCTATGACTTGGTGGTTGAGGTTGCCATCGTGCGCCCCGGCCCGATTCAAGGCGGCATGGTCCATCCCTATTTGCTGGCACGTGAGCGCGCGCGCCGCAAGCTGCCGCTCAAGCTTGAGAAGCCGGAGCTTGCAAATGCGCTCAAGCGCACCTTGGGCGTGCCCATTTTCCAGGAGCAGGTGATGCAGATCGCCATGGATGCTGCCAAGTTTTCGGCCGGCAAGGCTGATGAGCTGCGCCGCTCCATGGCGGCCTGGAAGCGCAAGGGCGGCGTACACAAGTTCGAGCGCCCATTGATCGACGGTATGGTGGCGCGTGGTTACAAGCTGGAATTCGCTCAGGCCATCTTTGCGCAGATGCTGGGCTTTGGCGAATATGGCTTCCCCGAAAGTCATGCCTACAGTTTTGCGCTGCTGGCCTATGCGAGCGCCTGGCTCAAGCGCCATGAGCCGGCCATCTTTCTGCAGGCGCTGCTCAATGCCCAGCCCATGGGTTTTTATTCGCCGTCCCAACTGGTGCAGGATGCACGCCGACACGGAGTGCGCGTGCTACCCGTCGATGTCTGTCATAGCCACTGGCATTGCACGCTCGAAGCTCCTTTGCAAGCCATGCGCGGCGTGGCCCAGCCCCAGCCGGCCGTGCGCCTGGGGCTGAACCGGGTTGCCAGGTTGGGCAAGGCCGCAGCGCTGCGAATCGAGGGTGAAGCTGCGCAGGCTGCCTGGAAGGACGTGAGCGATCTGGCCATGCGAGCCCGGTTGGACAAGGCGGATATGGAAGCCCTGGCCGCAGCGGATGCGCTGCGCAGCCTGGCCGGTCACCGTCGCCAGCAGATGTGGGATGCTGCTGCGCAGGCCAGCCTGCCGCCCATTTTTGCGCAGGCCGCGATTCATGAGCCAGGACTTGAGCTGCCCCAGGCCGCCGAGGGCGAGGAAATCATGTTCGACTATGCCGCCACCGGCCTGAGCCTGCGCCGCCACCCGCTGGCCTTGCTGCGTCCCGGGCTGGCACGCCATGGGCTGAAGACCGCAGCCGAGCTGCGTCATATGCTGCCAGGCCAGAAGGTCCGCGCCTGCGGCATCGTTACCGTGCGCCAGCGCCCGCCTACCGCCAACGGCACGCTGTTCATCACGCTGGAAGACGAAACCGGCGTCATCAACCTGGTGGTCTGGAGCCAGACCTTTGCCCGCTGGCGCTCTGCGTTGCTGGCCTCGCGTCTGCTGGCCGTGGAGGGCATCTGGCAGCGCAGCACGGCCCCGCAACTGGAGGCACCGGAATCAGCAGGGAATATGCCTGCAGCCAAGAAAGTGGATGAGCCTGCGGTTCGCCATCTGGTCGTGATGAAGGCCAGGGATGTGACCCGCTGGCTGGGGCGGTTTGCCGAGGTCGGGCTGAACAGCCGGGATTTTCATTGAGCCTGCCGAGGCTGGTGCGCGCTGGCCGCTGCGAATTCAGGACGCTGCCGGCAGCTTGGCAAATTGCAGTGCATGTTCAATGAGCGTCTGCACTGCCCGGCTGCCCGGCGTGAGCGAATGCACCAGCGCAATGCCCACATGAAAGCCCGGAGGATTGTCCAGCAGCGGCAAACACTTCACGCCGCGCGGCTGAACGAGATGCGAAACGCCCGCGACCAGACCCACGCCCAGGCCGGAAGCCACCAGGCTCATGATGGTCTGCACCTGCATGGCCTCCTGGGCGATGCGCGGGGTGAAGCCCGATTGCTGGCAGCGTAGCTTGGCCAGTGCGGCGAGGCTGGGTACCGTGTCCTGTGGATACATCACAAAAGGCTCATGCGCTGCCTCGGACAGGGCGATAGCGTCGCGCTGCGCCAGGGGACTGTTGTCCGAGACGGCCAGCACGAACTCGTCCTGATCCAGCGGCGTGAGCGCGATGCGCTCATCGAGTTCGAGCACGGGGTAGCGCAGCAGGCCGGCATCGAAGCGCCGGCTTGCCAGCCCTTCGAGGATTTCGGCGCTGGTCGCTTCGTAGAACTCCAGCCCTACCTTGGGGTAGCGCTCGCGAAACGAGGGAATCAGGCGCGGCAGCAGTTCGTAGGTGGCCGAACCGACAAAGCCCAGCCGGATCAGGCCGCCCACGCCTTCCCTGGTATCGCGCACCGCCTGGCGGCATTGCTCGGCATGAAACAGGGTCGCGCGTGCGCTCTCCAGCATGGCCTTGCCGGCAGGCGTCAGCACGACGCCGGTGCTGGTGCGATCGAACAAGGCGCTGCCCAGCTCCTCCTCCAGCTTGCGAATCGAGATGGACAGCGGCGGCTGGGCCATATGCAGCTGCTCAGCGGCACGGTGAAAGTTGCCGGTTTCGGCCAGGGCAATGAACTGCTGCAGTTGCTTGAGATTCATTGATATTCAATCGATATCAAAAACGAAATTTTTAATATTAGACATTAATTTCACGCCTGCCTAAAGTGGGCTCACAAGAAAAACACGGCAGCAATTCCGTATCAGGAGACAAACTTGAAACAAGCACGCAGATACCTGCTGGCGGCACTGCTGGGCTGCGGCCTGCTCGGCGTCGGCATGACCTCCATGGCTCAGGCACCGGCTCAGGGCTTTCCTGCCAAGCCGATCAAGCTCATCGTGCCCTTCGGTCCGGGCAGCGGCACCGACACCTCGGCGCGCTATTTCGGGCGCAAGCTGCAGGAGCTCACGGGCCAGCCCGTGGTCGTCGAAAACAAGGCAGGAGCCAACGGCTTCATTGCTGTCAAGCAGGTGCTGTCTGCGCCCGCCGATGGCTATACCGTATTCATCGGCAGCAACTCGACGCTGGCGGTCAATGCGGCACTGTTCAGGCATCTGCCCTACGACCCCTTAACAGACTTTGCGCCGCTGACCATGATGATGCGCTCGCCCGCCATGCTGGCCGTCGCTCCCCAAGCGACCTACTCCGATCTGAAAGGCCTGATCAACCATGCCAGGGCCAACCCGGGGAAGGTGAATTTCGGGGCCGGCTCGGCCGGCTATCAACTGATGGGCGAGCTGTTCAACGACGCTGCCTGGATCGAAACCGTACATGTCCCGTTCAAGGGGGCGGGGGAAACCACCACGGCAGTCGCTTCAGAGACGGTGGACTACACCTTCGCGGAAGTCACAGCAGTCCAGGAACTGGCCCGCGGAGGGCGTGTCAAGGTTTTGGCGGTGGCCTCCGACAAGCGCGTGAGCACCTCCCCCGAGATACCCACGGCCGCGGAGGCCGGTCTGCCCGGATTCGAGGCCTACACCTGGGTGGGTGCCATGGTGAGCGCCAGGACACCGGCGGCCGAGACTGCCAGGCTCGCCGAGCTTTTCACCGCCATTTCGAAGATGGATGAAACCCGTGCCTTCTACGAGCGTCTGGGGGCCATTCCCATGACCGGCGGCCCGGCACAGATGCATGAATTCCAGAAGAACGAAATCGCGCTGTGGAAGCGCATCGTCGTCAAGGCCAAGGTTCCCCTGCAATGAAAGCCAATGACAGCCAGCCGGCACAGGCGCTGCAGCACATCAAGGTGCTCGATCTTTCAAGGGTTCTGGCAGGCCCGTGGGCGGCACAGACGCTGGGTGATCTGGGCGCCGAGGTGATCAAGGTGGAAAGACCCGGCAGCGGTGACGACACGCGTGCCTGGGGGCCGCCCTATGTGGTCGACCCCGAAGGCTTGCCCACGGGGGAGTCGGCCTACTATATGTGCACCAACCGTAACAAGCAGTCGATTTCCGTGGACTTTACCCGCGGCGAAGGCCAGGAGATCGTGCGTCAGCTGGCGGCCCGATGCGATGTGCTGATCGAGAACTTCAAGACTGGCGGTCTGGCGCAGTACGGGCTTGATTACGCGAACCTCAGTGCCCTGAATCCCCGCCTTGTCTACTGCTCGGTCACGGGCTTCGGCCAGGACGGTCCCTATGCACACCGTGCGGGCTATGACTTTCTGATCCAGGGCATGGGGGGGGCTGATGAGCATCTCGGGCCATGCCGACGGCCAGCCCGGAGGCGGTCCCATGAAGGTGGGTGTGGCGCTGACCGACATCCTCACCGGGCTATATGCCAGCACGGCGATTCTGGCGGCTCTGCAGGCCCGCGAGCATACGGGGCGCGGCCAGCACATAGATCTGGCTTTGCTTGATGTAGGCGTGGCCTGTCTGGCCAACCAGAGCATGAACTATCTGTACGGGGATCAGGTGCCTCAGCGCATGGGCAACGCGCATCCGAATACGGTGCCCTACCAGGAGTTCCCGACCGAAGACGGCCACATGATTCTGGCCGTGGGCAATGATGGCCAGTTTGCCCGTTTCTGCCAGGCTGCAGGCAGGAGCCAATGGGCCGAGGACCAGCGCTTTAGCAGCAATGCGTCGCGGCTGGCCCATAGAGCCGAGCTGGTGGAGATGATCCGCCGCGTGACGCTCACGCGCAGCACCAGGGCCTGGGTGCAGTTGCTGGAGCAGCATGCCGTGCCTTGCGGCCCCATCAACACGGTGCGTGAGGTGTTCGAGGATCCGCAGGTCAGGGCTCGTGGCATGCAGATCGCCATGACACACCCCAAGGCAGGCCAGGTGCCGCTGGTCGCCAGCCCCATCCGTTTGTCGGACACACCGGTGACGTATCGCCATGCACCGCCTCAGCTGGGCCAGCACACACTAGAGCTGCTGGAGCGCCATCTGGGTCTGTCTACTCAGCAAATGCAGGCCTATCGGGACAGCGGAGTATTGGGATGAACAGCCAGGAATCGTTGACGCACACGCGCATCGCGGGCCAGGACCAAGCCCTGGGGGCATTGTCAGGGGTGCGGGTGCTGGATCTTTCCAGCGTGATTTTCGGCCCCATGGCCAGCCAGGTGCTGGCCGACTACGGCGCCGAGGTGATCAAGATCGAGCCGCCGGAGGGCGACTCCACGCGTCACACCGGCCCGGCACTGGAGCCTGGCATGGCGGCCATGTTCATGGGCTCCAACCGCAGCAAGAAAAGTGTGGTGCTGGATCTGAGGCAAGAGCAGGCACAGGCCGCGCTGCATGCGCTGTTGCAAGGCGCAGATGTGCTCATGCACAGCATGCGCCCGCAAAAGCTGGCCAGGCTCGGGCTCGATCCGGACAGTCTGCGCAAGCAATACCCGCGTCTCATCTATGCGGGCCTGCACGGTTTTGGCGAAGACGGCCCCTATGCCGGGCAGCCTGCATACGACGACGTGATCCAGGGCATGAGTGGCCTGGCCGATCTCATGCAGCGCCAGACGGGCGAGGCCCGCTATCTGCCCACGATTGCGGCCGACAAGACCTGCGCTCTGGTGGCCGCGCATGCGGTGCTGGCGGCGCTCTACCAGCGCGAGCGCAGGGGCGAGGGCAGCTATGTGGAAGTGCCCATGTACGAGACCATGGCGGGCTTCAACCTGGTGGAGCATTTCTACGGCATGCATTTCACACCCGCACAGAGTGTCGCGGGCTATCCGCGCGTGATGGCGCCCTGGCGTAAGCCCTACAGGACGCTGGACGGCCATGTCTGCCTGATGCCTTACACCGATGCGCACTGGCGCCGTTTCTTTGCGGCCGTCGGTCAGCCCCAGCTGGCACAGGACCAGCGCTTTGCCACCCAGGCGATGCGCACCCGCCACATCGCCGAGCTGCTGGAGACGATGAGCGGCTACGTGGCGCAAAAGGACACTGCCTATTGGCTGGCCAGCTGCGAACAGCTGGAGATTCCAGCCGCCCCGGTGACTCGCATGGACGATCTGCCCCATGACCCGCACTTGCAGGCCACCGGCTTTTTTGTCGAGAAGAAGGATGCAGCGATGGGGGTTGTGAAATTTCCGCGTTTGTCCGTGCGCATCAACGGCAGCCAGCCACCCATAGGCATGCCCCCGCGCCTGGGCGAGCACACACAGGCATTGCTGCGCGAGGCGGGCTGGGACGACGCGCGCATTGCGGCTTTGCAGTCGAAGGACTGCTGAGCAAACAGCATGAAGCGGAGACAGAATGAGCGTGAGCAATTTGATTTCATCCACTGAAAACCGTGCCGCAGCGCTGGCAGACACGCCGCGCATGGGCCAGGGTTTTGTCTGGCAGGACCTGCGCGTAGGCCAGCAACTGCGCACCTTTCGCCGTACGGTGACCGAGACCGATCTGGTCAACTTCATCAACACCACAGGCATGCTCGAGGCGATCTTCATCGAGGACGGCTATGACGGCGGTGCCATTCAGGGCCGCGCGGTGCCGGGCGCGCTCACCTATACCTTGATCGAAGGCTTCATCCTGCAAAGCATGATCCAGGGCACGGGCCTGGCCATGCTCGAGTTGCATCAGAAGATTCTGGCTCCTGTGGTGGTGGGCGACACCATTGAGGCGCTGGTCGAAGTGATCGACATCAAGCCAACGAGCAAAGGCGGTCGCGCAGTAGTGAGCTCGCGGATCGAGGTCTACAACCAACGTCACCAGCAGGTGATGGCCTATACCGCCGTGCGCCTGCTGGCCGGCCGTGGGGCTTAGATCCGCGCTGCCGCGGATGCCGTTGCACCGGTGCGTACTTTCCAGTGCGCCGAGATGAGAAAACTACAGGAGACACAAGATGAGTTATCGATTTTCACGTCGGTTGTCGCTGCTCGCCGTTGCCGCGCCGGCGGTTGCCGCGCTGGCAGTTTGTGGTGCGGCGCAGGCGCAGGACAACTGGCCCAGCAAGCCGATCACGCTGATCGTCCCTTTCCCGCCCGGCGGTCCCACGGATATGGTGGCACGGGTGCTGGCGCAGCAGGTAGGCCAGCAACTGGGGCAGTCGGTCATCGTGGACAACCGGCCTGGTGCCAACGGCAACATCGGCAATGCGCTGGTGGCCAAGGCGCCAGCCGACGGCTACACCGTGCTCTACAACACTTCCTCGATTGCGCTGAGTTCGTCGCTCTACAAGAAGATGAGCTATGACGTGACCAGGGATCTGCGCCCGGTGGCCTTGACGGCGGTGGTGCCATTGGGGCTTGTCGTCAATCCCAAGGTGCCTGCCAACACCGTGCAGGAGCTCGTGAAGTACGCGCAGGAGCACAAAGGCAAGCTCTCCTACGGCTCGGCTGGCAACGGCAATGTCACGCACCTGGCGGCTTTTCAGGTGGTGCAGCACTACAACATGGATGCAAGTCATGTGCCTTACAAAGGCAGCGCCCCCGCCGACGTGGACCTGGTGGCTGGCCAGATCGATTTCATGACCGACACCATCAATTCGGTGGCGCCTTTCATCAAGGACGGCAGGCTCTGGCTGCTGGCCGTCAGCACGGCCGGACGTATTCCCAATTTCCCCAATGCGCCTACGCTGGCCGAAAGCGGCATGACCGGATTCGAGGCCGGAGCCTGGCAAGGCGTGATGGTGCCCGCCAAAACACCTGTTGCTGTCGTGGAACGCCTGAATGCCGAGCTGATGAAGGCGCTCAAGGATCCGGGAGTGCTGGAGAAGCTGCGCGTGCAGGGTGCGGAGCCGCTGGGGTCTACGTCCAAAGCGTATGGCGACTACATCCAGAGCGAAATCAAGCGCTGGGCAGGGGTTGTCAAAAGCACGGGCGTCTCCCTGGACTGAGAGAAAGCAAGACGATGACCATTCTCGATGGACTGAGCCTGACAGGCATCCCGCCGGAAGGCGAGGCACTGCGCGCCGAGGTGCGTGCTTTTCTGCAGGACGCGGTCAAAGACATTCCTGCGCATGTCCGTGCCAAATCCTGGAGCGGATATGACCCGGCACTCAGTCGCAAGCTGGGTGAAAAGGGCTGGATCGGCATGACCTTGCCCAAGGCTTATGGCGGAGGCGAGCGCAGCGCGTTCGCCCGCTATGTGCTGGTGGAAGAGTGTCTGAACTTCGGTGCGCCTGTGGGCTCGCACTGGATTGCCGACCGCCAGAGTGCGCCGCTGATCCTCAAGTATGGTACGGAAGCGCAAAAGCAGTTTTACATTCCCAGAGTCTGCCGGGGAGAGGTGTTTTTCTGTATCGGCATGAGCGAGCCCAATGCCGGCTCGGATCTGGCAAGTGTGAGGACTAGAGCGGTTCCCAACGAGCAGGGCTTCTTGCTCAATGGCCAGAAGATCTGGACCACCAACGCGCATCACTGCCAGTACATGATTGCTCTGGTACGAACCTCAGGCAGTGCCGAGGACCGTCACAAGGGCTTGTCGCAAGTCATCGTGGACCTGACATTGCCCGGTGTGACGGTGCGTCCCATCCAGGATCTATCGGGTGACAGCCATTTCTGCGAGGTCTTTTTCGAGAATGTGCAGCTGTCTGCCGATGCGCTGATCGGTGCCGAAGGTCAGGGCTGGGAACAGGTTACCGCCGAACTCGCTTTCGAGCGCAGCGGCCCGGAGCGCCTGTTCTCCAGCATCGTGCTGTTCGATCAATGGCTGCAGTATGCGCGCACGCCGCAGGGACGTAGCGAGTCCGGCATGCGGCTTGCGGGCAAGGTGCTGACGCAACTGGCACCGCTGCGCGCGATGTCGGTATCCGTGCAGCAGAAGCTGACCCAGGGAGCAAGCCCTGTTGTGGAGGCCGCACTGGTCAAGGAGCTGGGCACGACACTGGAGCAGATGATCCCGGCGGCCATTGCCGACGAGCTGTTTGCACGACCGGACGAGGATGTGCCGGTGGAGCTGCTGCTGACGCTCAAGTACGTCACCGAAGCTTCTCCCTCGTTTTCCTTGCGCGGTGGCACGCGTGACATTCTGCGCGGCATGATCGCCCGTGGCCTGGGTTTGCGCTGATCGGAGACAAGTTCATGAGCAATAACGATTTGTTTGCAGATGCTGCGCGCAAGGTGCTGGCAGACTGGTGCACCCCTCAGGTGATTCGCGAGATCGAGAGCGCTGGCAGCCGCTCAGCGGCTGTCGCCCGGCTATGGCAGCAACTGGAGGAAACCGGCTTGGCCGATGCCTTGCTTGCCGAAGAAGAGGGCGGTGCGGGTCTGGGCCTGGGCGAGATATTTGGCGTGCTGGAGCAATGTGGAGCTCACGCCCTGCCTCTGCCCCTGGGAGAGACCATGCTGGCACGGGCCATGCTGGCGCAGGCGGATATGGCCTGCCCGGCCGGCAGCATTGCGCTGGCGCAGGGCGCGGTGCAGGCAGATGGCGGTTTGCATTGCGTGCTGGTGCGAGGCGGGCAAGTCGCGGACTCGGTGCTGGTTCAAGTGCAAGAGGAAGCCGGGGTCTGGCATCTGCTGAGCGTGTCTCGGGCAGGACTTGCGCCGCACGCTCTGGTGCTTGACGCGTCGTTGAGCTGGGCGCCGGAGCAGTTGCAGGCAGCCGGAGTCCTCCGGCTCGGGCCGCAATTCGATGCCCGGAGCCTGCAGGCCGCCGTGGTGGCTGCGCAGATGGCGGGGGCCATGCGCGATGTGTTCCAGCGTAGCTTGCAATATGCGAACGAGCGTCAGCAGTTTGGGCGTGCTATCGGGAAGTTCCAGGCGATCCAGCATCAGCTGGCAGTCATGAGCGAGCATGTGTTTGCCGCCCGCATGGCGGCTCAGCTCGGGTGCAGCGGTGACGGCATCGAGCCTGACAGATTGCGTGTGGCCGTCGCCAAGGCACGCTGCAGCGAGGCGGCTTTGGTGGTCACCGAGCTTGCGCATGCGATTCATGGCGCGATTGGCTTCACCGAGGAATATGACCTGCAGCTGTTTACCCGCAGACTGCATGCATGGCGCCTGACGGCCGGCAGCGAAGCCTATTGGCAGGCACTGGCCGGGCAGGCCCTGATGTCGCACGAGGGCATGACACTGGATCTGATTCGACGGATCACCGATGTCGAGGCCCTGGCTTGAAGCAGCTCAACAACTACGGAGATCTGGAACATGGCATTTCTGAACATTGAACGCGATGGCGGTATCTTGACCGTCACCATGAATCAGCCCGAGACACGCAATGCGCTGACCGGCAATACGGCGGTGGCGGAATTCGTGCAGCTCTGCGCAGATGTGCGCCTGGACGCCAGCGTGAAGGTGCTGATCCTGACCGGCGCCGGCTCTATCTTCAGCTCCGGCGGCAATGTCAAGGACATGAGGCGCTATTTCGATGACGCACTCACTCCCGACATGATTCGCGAGGAATACCGTCAGGGCATTCAGCAAATTCCGAATGCCCTCTACCAGCTGGATGTTCCTGTGATCTGCGCCGTCAACGGCCCGGCCATCGGTGCGGGTCTGGATCTGAGCTGCATGTGCGATATCCGGATTGCGTCGGAAAATGCCACTTTTGCGGAGAGCTTTGTTCGCGTGGGCATTGTTCCCGGTGATGGCGGGGCCTGGTTGCTGCCGCGTGTGGTGGGGATGTCAAAGGCCAGCGAAATGGCTTTCACGGGAGAGGCGATCAGCGCGGGCCAGGCATTGGCCTGTGGTCTGGTGAGCCAGGTCGTGCCTCCGGATGAACTGCTGCCGGCAGCCAGGGCATTGGCACTCAAGATTGCAGCCAATCCGGGCGGGGTGATGCGCATGACCAAGCGTTTGCTGCGAGAGGGCCAGAACGCCACGCTGGCTTCGCTGCTGGAAATATCGGCCGGGTATCAGGCAATTGCCCATAAAACGGCCGATCATCGTGAAGCCGTGACGGCCTTTGTCGAGAAGCGGGCTCCCCGCTTCTCATGAGCCGGCAGGTTTGCGTAGCCAGACCAGGTAACAAAGACAGCAAGGGCGCATTTTGCGCCCTTGCTTGTTTTGGCGAAGGCAGCAGCGCCTTGCTTGCTGAGATGATGTTTCGGGTCGGCCAATCCAGCGACGTAATCCCTTGATAATACTAATTACATTGTGTTGCTATTTGCGCTAGGCGAGCGACGCAGCAAGCGGCTTTGCCGGGTTGGCCCCATTTCATGTATCGGAGTGGCCGCTTTGCCGGCTATTTACTTTTCTATGGAATGGATGAAAGCGATGAGATTGACCAAGCTGAACATTGGTGCCCGACTGGGCCTGGGGTTCGCAGTGGTGTTGGCATTTGCCGTGGTGATCACGGTTATCGGCATCTGGCAGCTGCACTCGGTGGGCAAGGCCACGCAGCAGATGATGCAGGAGCCGCTGACCAAGGAGCGCCTGATCAGCGACTGGAACAGCAATGTCAGCGTGGCGGTGGCTCGCACCACGGCCATCGCCAAGAGCAGCGACGCAAGTCTGGTGCAGTTTCTGGCGGCAGATGCGGCCGCCACTACCAAGAGCACGGCCAATGTGCTAAAGCAGATCGAGCCCCTGATCACCCAGCCTGCGGAACGCGAGATCCTGGACAAGATCATGCAGGTGCGCAAAACCTATATTGCCAGCCGCGACAAGGTCAGTCAGCTCAAGGCCGACGGCATGGCCGAAGAGGCTGAGTCCACGTTGATCAACAGCTATGTGCCGGCCGCCCAGGGCTATCTGAAGCTGCTCGGCGAGCTGCTGAACCTGCAGCGCGCCAGCCTCGACGCCAAGGCGGCAGAGGTGGAGCAGATCGAGAGCAGCAGCAGGACGTACTTCCTGGTTCTGGCCTTGCTGGCTCTGGCCATCGGTACCGTCAGCGCCTGGCGTCTGACGCAAGGCATCACCGCTCCGCTCAAGCATGCGGTCAGCGTGGCCCGCCGCGTGGCCGATGGTGATCTCACGGCCCGGATCCATGTGAGCAGCAGCGATGAAACCGGGCAGCTCATGCAGGCCTTGCACGATATGAATACCAGCCTGGATAGGCTGGTGGGGCAGGTGCGTCAGGGCACGGACAGCATTGCCACAGCGTCGGGCCAGATTGCGGCGGGCAACCATGATCTGTCTGCGCGCACGGAAGAGCAGGCCAGTTCCCTGCAGCAGACCGCTGCCTCCATGGAGCAGCTCACTTCCACGGTCAAGCAAAACGCCGATAACGCCAGTCAGGCCAATCAGCTGGCGCTGTCAGCCTCCGATGTGGCCGTCAAGGGCGGCATGGTGGTGTCGCAAGTGGTGGAGACCATGGGGGCCATCAGCCAGTCCTCGCGCAAGATTTCCGACATCATCGGCGTGATCGACAGCATTGCTTTCCAGACCAATATCCTGGCGCTGAACGCCGCCGTGGAAGCGGCCCGTGCCGGCGAACAAGGTCGCGGCTTTGCCGTCGTGGCATCGGAAGTGCGCTCTCTGGCCGGTCGCAGCGCTGAAGCGGCCAAGGAAATCAAGCAGCTGATTCAGGCCTCGGTCACCAAGGTGGAAGAGGGCAGCGCGCAGGTCAGCCAGGCCGGTCAGACCATGGATGAAATCGTCAGCAGCGTGCAGCGCGTGACGGACATCATGGGTGAGATCACAGCCGCCAGCCATGAGCAGACCAGCGGCATCGAGCAGATCAACCGCGCTGTGGCCGAGATGGATCTGGTGACCCAGCAGAATGCCGCTCTTGTGGAGGAGTCCACCGCTGCTGCGCAATCCATGCAGCAGCAGACCAGCGACCTGTCGCAGATGGTCAGCGTCTTCCGCCTCAAGAGCGCCTGATTCCGTGACGCTGCCGCAGTCCAGGCTGAAGGGCTTGCGGTTGCCGCTTCCGCTTTGCTGATCTCCGAGACATGAAATATGGTGTGAGGCACTTCCGCCATATTCCGTCCGAGCGGCTGCCTGCATTCTTTGCAGTGTGCCAGGACTCGATGCTGAGATCGGGCTGTGAGCTGCTTGCCCGTATTAGCGGTTGCGTACTTGAGTCAGCAACTGCTTGCAGTTCACATCGTCGTCAGCTGCAGGTACGGTCAGCGGTACCAAAGCTAGTGCCGCTGGTGCAAAAACGGCAGCAGCCACTGCAGCGCCGGCACGGGCTGCCAGGGGGCCTGGCTCCAGGCCCACATCGGGCTTGGCAAAGCTGCCGCGCACATAAAGTGGCGTGCGCAACGAAAAGAACTTCCACTTCAGCGATTCGGGGACGATGCGCAGATTGAGCTGTTCCTGCGCCAGATTGATCTCGCCCGTGGCCTCAACAACGGCTTCTGTGGTGGCCAGCTTGGCCATGCGTGGGCGGGCAATGCCTTGTTGCACATTGAAGTCGGCCACGGCACAGCGCAACTGAACTTCCTTGTCGCTGCCAAACAGCTTGGCGATGACGATGGAGCCTACGTTCAGCCCCGCGAGGTCCAGCAGTTGCGAGCTGAAAGTGCCGTCGCGTACAAACAGGCGTAGCGAGCCATTGCCTGTGCCCAGCCACTGGGCCAGTGACTCGCCCTGCCCGGTGAGGGCAATGGCACCATCGAGCTGGCCCAGGCTTTTCTTCATCTTTTCGATCTTGGGAAACAGCGCGGAGAGCTTGAGCGACTGCACCTGTCCATTGAGCTTGGCGGCTACCGGCTTGGCATGGCTGTCCACGCGGGCGTCGATATTCAGCGTGCCTTCGGCGAGGCCGAACTTCAGCGGCGACAGGGTGAGCTTGCCGTTGTCCAGCAGAGCGTGCACGCTGAGGTTTTGCAGGGGTAGAGCTTCGGGCCGCAGGATATGGCTGCTTTCATAGTGCAGATCGAGATCCATCTTGTCCCAGTTCTCGGTCTGGAACCGGATCTGCGGCAGTACCCTGCCATTGACGGGCTGGGGCTTGCCGGAGCTGTCAGAAGGTGCTGCGCCGATGACCGG
Source organism: Comamonas sp. wu1-DMT (assembly GCF_040187805.1). NCBI lineage: Bacteria > Pseudomonadati > Pseudomonadota > Betaproteobacteria > Burkholderiales > Comamonadaceae > Comamonas > Comamonas sp. wu1-DMT. Next base: position 118,690 of record NZ_JBANEM010000001.1, on the reverse strand, counting down.
ACCCAGGTCCACCAGTCGCAGTTGTTTGGAGCGCAGCTGCGCTGTCAGCTTGGGCCGGGGCTGGGCCGAGCGGTACTGGAGATCGCCGCTCAGATCGCTCTGCCCCAGCTTGCCCTGAAATTTCTCGTACTGCCAGACGGCCTTGCCTGGCTGAAGGCTGCCGATCAGACGGCCACTGGTTTCGAACGGCGGTGTGGCGGGCAGCAGCAGGCCGGTGAGCTCAAACAGGTCGGCCATGCTCTTGCCGCGAACCTTCACTTGAAAGTCCAGTCCGTCCAGTGTCTTGGGATTGTCGAGAATCCCCTCAGCAAATGCTTGCAGGCTACCGACCTTGGCTGAGATGCGCAGCGGAAAGCGCAGCCTATCCTGGCGCAGATCAAGTACTTGCCCCGCCAGACCCTGGGCCTGAATCTGCGCGCGGTTCTTGCCCTGATGCAGATAGCCAGTGAGGCCGAAGCGCATGCCATAAGGCTGGTCAGCGCTGACCGGTCTGCGCAGCGTGTCGATACGGGCGCGCACAGCCATGTTCTTGATGGCGTCGGACCAACCCAGCACACCATCGCTGATGCGCAACTGGCCTAGGTCAAAACTCCACTTCGGGCCGTTGCTTGCGGGCTTGTCAAAGGTCCAGTTGTTCTCGCCCTTGCCATTGCGGGCCAGCACCATGTCGGGAGCCTGCAGCAGCAAGGAGTCGAGCTGCACATGGCGGGCCAATAGCGGCCAAAGGCGCAGGCTGGCCGTGGCATTTGCTGCGGTGATCATGGTGCGGGCATCGCGTTCGGGCGGTTGCTGGCCGGCATCGGCTATGGCGTCGTCGTCATCTGGGAGCGTCTTTTTCTCGTTCGCTGTCTGGCCTTGCACGGGCAGGCGACCGGTGTTGAGTTCCTTGGGCGTCGCAGGTAATACCGGCTGTTTGTCATCGGCTTTTTCAGGCGCCTGTTGAACCAGCCAGCCCTGGGGCTGCGAAAGTGTCAGATCGCTGGCGTGCACCACCACGCCGGGCACCCAGTGACGCCAGCCCGTATCGAGAGGCTGTGGCCAGGTCCACTGCAGCTGCAGATCGCCATTGATGGCGAATTCGCGGCCCGTGGAAGTGCTGACTTTTTCATTGATCCATGGCTTGAGCTTGTTCCAGTCCATGAAGGCAATCAGCAGTGCCGCCGCCAGAATTAAAGCCAGCAGCAGCGCCATCGCAAGGGCTGACCAGCGCAGCCAATGACGTGTCAGGCGCGAATGTGCAGGAGCGGATTCAGGGGCTGAAGTGCTGGTGGGATCGACCATGGCTGTTGCATCCTTTTTTGCCACATGCTATTGCGCATACGTGAAATGCCTCGTCATCCAATTGCCTGATGCATGTATGCCCGCATGCAATGAGCTCAGACTTTGCGACCGATCCGGGAAATGATGCTGCAGCTGGAAGAGTGCTGTTGCTGCGAATGCAAACATCTGCAGCAATGACTGCGGTGATTCATGAAGTGCTGCGAAGTGTTGCTCCATTGTGCAAAGTCATTCCGCTCGGCGTTGAGGTGCCAGTGCCTATCCGGTGCCTGCCGATTCCATGTTGTCAAACGGCAAGATTGCCGATGGACCAGGAAACACCGGTATCAAAGTTTGCCTTCAACTCGTCCGCTGCATGTTCCAGCTCGGTCAGAAACATTTCCATTGCGGCCGCCATCGCATAGCCGGTGCGCTGATAAGCGCAGCTGTGTAGCAGCGAACCGGCATCGTGCAGCGCACGCCAGCTCAAGCGTTCGGCTGCCACGTCTTCCGCCACATTGTCCGGCAGCATGAAGGCCAGTGCCTGGCCGCTTGCCACCAGGCGCCGGGCCATGGGGATGCTGCTGGTTTCCACCAGCGGCTGGATCTGGCTCAGCGCACCGTCGCCCAGACGCTCGAGCATGCTGCGCAACTCCATGTCGGGAGTCATCATGATCAGCGGATAGGCCAGGCAGTCACGCAGACGCAGCAGTCGCGGACGCATTCGCAGAGGGTGGTCCGGAGCCATCACCACGCCCAGGGGCTGTGCCCAGGAGCGCATCTCCTCGACACCGGCAGGAGGTGTTCGGCGCAGGCAGTAGGCCACATTGATCTCGCCCTGAGCCACATGGCGCAGCAGCTCTTCACCGATTCCGGCGCGCACGCTGAAGGTGATGTCCGGATAGCGATGATGCATTGCCGCAATCACCTGGGGCACGAGGTATTCGGCCGTCGCGTGGGGTACACCCACGCTCACATGCCCGTGCCGCAAGGCATTCAGGTCTTCGACCTGGGCAAGGGCATTGTCAAAGTCGCGCTGGCTACGCCTGACTGCTGCCAGCACGATCTCGCCGGCCACCGTCAGCTGCATGCCTCTGGGCAACCGGTCGAACAGAGGCTGACCGACCTGCGCTTCGAGATTGAGGATCTGCTGGTTGACCGCCGCGGCGGTCAGGTGCAGCGTCGCCGAAGCCTTGCGCACCGAACCCCGGCGCGCCACCTCGTCAAAGCATCGAAAAGCCTGAGAAATTGCTGGCATGTCCTGAGTGTAAATTTTTTTCTGACACCTCTTAAAAAACAAACAGCTATTCCTGACGCTGACGAACTTCTAGAGTGGCAGCCATCAATCCCTTCTGTCACAGAAAGAACCCCATGGCTACCACCGTTGACCAGGTCACCCAACGCCGACGCGGAACAGGTCTTATCGCTCATGACAGCGCTCTGAGCGCCGGCGGCTACACATTGATCGCCCCCCAGACGGCGGATGGGCATGTCTACCTCATAGATATCCACGGTCAGGTGGCTCATGAGTGGACTCTGCCCGTGCGAGCCGGCCGCCATGCAGTCATCCTGCCTAACGGCAATCTGGGCTACAACGGCAACCACCGTGAATCGCCGGACCTCTATGCGCCATGGTCTATGTGGCACGGCGGCGATTTCTACGAGGTCAGACCCGACGGGGAGGTGGTCTGGCGCTATGAAGATCCGGCCCATCACCATGATGCACAGTGGTTGCCTAATGGCCATTTGCTCTACGCCGCTTGCGCCCCTGTCCCCCAGGGCTTTGCAGAACGCGTGCCTGGCGGCAGCTCCCAAGGGCCGGACGAGGTGATGTATGGCGATGTGATCCGGGAAGTGGACCGCACAGGTCGATTGGTCTGGGAGTGGAAGGCCTGGGAGCATCTGGAGCCCGAGCACTTTCCCATTCACCCGGGCTTTGGCCGCTATCACTGGCCTTTGGTCAACGGCCTTGGGCTTGCGGTCGATGGAACGGTGCTCATGAGCTTGCGTACGACCTCGGGAATCATTGGCGTGGACAAGGCCAGTGGCAGCGTGACGCTGCATATCCCGCCATCGGTGGTCTCGCACCAGCATGCTCCGGTTCCACTGGCAAACGGCCATATCCTGACCTTTGACAACGGCAACTTCCGCACGGGATCCCATGTGGCTTTCTCGCGTGTGCTGGAAATAGATCCTGTCTCCCATGAGATCGCGTGGAGCTACCAGGACGAGATGGTCAATGCCTTCTACACCGCCTTCATGGGCAGCGCGCAGCGGCTGTGGAACGGCAATACGCACATCACGGAGTCAGCCACGGGACGCCTGTTTGAAGTGACGCCGCAAGGCGAGGTGGTCTGGGAGTTCATCCTGCCCTGGTTTGGCGAGTATCCCGATGCCGCTGCACGACGCACAGGCCCGGGCCGTTTGAACACGGTGTTCCAGACATGGCGTTACCAGGCAGCGCAACTGCCTTGGCTGTCCCGCTGAGCCATTCCAGTTCCAGCAGAAAGATCATTATGCAAATACGACGCAGACAGTTTGCAGCCTGGGCGCTGGGCGCTCCGCTGCTGCAGCAGCTATCACCGGCAATCCAGGCGGCCTCCCAGCCCTGGCCTGCCCAGGCACTGACGGTGGTGGTGCCCTTCGCACCGGGCGGCAGTGTTGATGTGGCTGCCAGACTGGTCATGCCACGTCTGGCAGAGCGCCTGGGCCAGCCCGTGATCATAGAGAACATGGTCGGAGCATCGGGGTCTATTGCCACGCAGCGTGTCATCAAAGCCAGACCCGATGGCTATACCTTGCTCTTCGGTGTGGCCAGCTCTGTGCTGGTCGCGCCGCTGATCTCGCCGACCAAGTTTCGCTACGACGGACTGCAGGAGCTGAAGCCCGTGGCACCTGTAGCCTCTTCGGTCTTTGTGCTGCTCGCACGCCCGGGACTAGCTGCGGGCAGTGCGGACGATCTCATTGAACTTGCGCGCCAGAAGCCGGGGCGACTGACCCTGGGCACCGATGGCATCGGAACCAGCCTGCACCTGACGGGGGAGCTGATTCAGCAGATGTCCGGTATCGATCTGGTACATGTTCCCTACAGATCTGGCCCACAGGTGCTGACCGAGCTGGCAGGTGGTCAGATCGACCTTGCCGTTCTGCCTGTTGCGCTGGCGCAGCCGTTTGTTCTGGAGGGCAAGGTCAAGGCACTGGGTGTGACATCCCGCCAGCGTCTGATCACGCTGCCCCAGGCGCCAAGTCTTTCGGAGACGCCGGCCCTTCGCAATCTGGAAGTCGAGGCCTGGCAAGGCTTGCTGGCTCCCGCTCATACAGATGCCCGTATCGTGAAGCGTCTGACCGATGAAATCGCGATCCTGCAAGCGGACCCCGAGATGGTCAGAAAACTGACGGACGCAGGCTTCAAGCCCATGCGTATGGGGCATCCTCAGTTTCTGGCCTATCTGGAGCAGGAGAAAAGAGTTCTGGAGAACACCATTCGCAAAGCCAATATCCGAACAGATTAGCCGGCGCGAAGTCGCATCACGGTCTGACCAGGGCCCGTGGGGCCACGAAAGCCAGGAGCCGGGCCAGCCACTAAAATCCCGCGCCATGCATAACTCCCACGATCCCAAGGTTCTGCCGGTGCGCGATGGCGTCAGCCCCAGCTGTGTGGTCTTGCCGTCCCAGGGCGGGGGCCTGCTGATCGACTTTCTGTGCGAACGCCTGTCCGCTGTCGGGCGCGCAGACTGGCTGCGTCGCATGGGAGCCGGTCAGGTGGTCAGTGAAACCGGAGAGATGGCTGGCCCGGACGCTGCATTTATGCCGGGGCTGCGCTATTACTACTATCGCGAACTGGAGGCCGAGCCAGAGATTCCGTTCGCGGCTGAAGTCATCCATCGCGATGCGCATCTGCTCGTTGCGGACAAGCCGCATTTTCTGCCTGTGGTGCCAGCCGGCCACTATCTGCAGAACACGCTGCTGGTGCGGCTCAGGCGCGAGTTCGACCTGCCCGAGCTGTCGCCGATTCATCGCATCGACCGCGACACTGCGGGGCTGGTGGTGTTTTCGGTACAGCGCGCCACACGCGGCATCTATCAAGGGCTGTTCAGGGACAGGGCCATTCACAAGGTCTACGAGGCCGTGGCGGCTTACCGCGCGGAGCTGAGCTTTCCGCGCGAGCACGCGAGCCGCATGGAGGAGAGCGGGCATTTCTTTCGCATGCATGAGGTGGCTGGCGAACCCAATAGCCGCACCCTGATGGAAATCATCGAGCACAACAGCGCCTGGGCGCGTTACCGGCTCAGTCCGGTTTCGGGCAAGCGCCATCAGCTGCGTGTGCATATGGCGGCGCTGGGTCTGCCGCTCAGGGGCGATGCGTTCTATCCCATGGTCAATGACCCGGAGCCGGGCGACTATTCCAGGCCCTTGCAGCTGTTGGCGCGCAGCCTGGCCTTCGATGATCCCCTGACTGGACAACGGCGCGAGTTCACCAGCCGGCGCAGCCTGCAGGCGCTGCCGCGCGACTGAGCGCAGTCCTGTCCGACCCTTGCCAGGTCAGGGGAAACGCCGAGTGCTGCAGTTTATCGGACAAAACTGTCCGATAATTGGCGCCATGTCCACCACCCGTCCTCCATCCGCCGAACGCCGCGCCCAGTTGTTGGACGCGGCCGATGCCGTGTTTGCCGAGCATGGCGTGACCGCACCCCTGGATCTCATCGTCGAGCGTGCCCAGGTGGGCCGTGCCACGCTGTATCGTCAGTTTCCGGACCGTCGCGCCATCATGCTGGCGCTGCTGGAGCGCTCGGTCGAGAAGACCCGCGCCGCCGCAGCTTCCTGGAAGGACGACGACCAGGCCTTCTTCAAGCTGCTGGCTCTGGTGGGCGAGCGCATTGCTGTGTCCGCCACGCTGGTGGACTACTGGCGTACGGTGGACCAGAGCGATGCAGAAGTCATTCATGCGCGCCAGCAGATGTGGCTGGTGTTCGAAGAGCCCATGAAGCGTGCGGTGGCCAAGGGCCTGTGCAAGCAGACCTTGAATGCCAAGGATCTGTCCCTGGTGTTCGGCATGCTGGGCGGTGCCCTGCGTGGCGAAACTCCTGCCCAACGCAAGCAACTGGCGCGTCGTGCCTTGCAAATCATTCTGGACGGAATCAAGGCCTGAGGTTTATGAGTCAAGCTGCAGCACAAGCCACTGGGGCTCAAGCCAATCAAGAAGGCCCGAAACCTCCCAGCAGCCAGGCTTCAGCTTCTCCAGCCATTGCGCAGGGGCCCGTCATCCTGCTGCGCCGCCCGCCGGACTGGGCCGAGCATGAAAAGCCCGCGCTGCCCGGCTCGCCGGCCATGCCCCATCACGAGCCCTGGATCCGCGTCTGCTATGGGCTGATTGCGGTCCTGGTCGGGCTGACCGGTGGCCTGGGCAATGCCTTGTTCACCGCCAATCTGCCCACGATTCAGGGACAGATGGGACTGACCTCGGTCGAGGCCGCCTGGCTGACGGGCGCCTACGTCATGTTCAATATGACGGCCAATCTGCTGGTCTATAAATTCCGCCAGCAGTTTGGCATGCGCCTGTTCACCGAGATCGGCCTGGGCTGCTACGCGGCGCTCAGCGTGCTGCATCTGCTGCTGGGCAGCTACGACAGCCTGATTCTGCTGCGTGCGGCCAGCGGCCTTGCAGCGGCGACCTGCTCCTCGCTGAGCACGCTCTACATGCTGCAGTCGGCACCGCGCACCTATGTGCTCAAGATGCTGGTGATCGGCGTGGGCGTGGTCCAGCTGGCCATGCCGCTGGCCTGGATTCTGTCGCCGGGTCTGCTCTATAACAGCGAGTGGCACAACCTCTATCTGTTTGAAGCTGGTCTGGCGCTGATGTCCTTTGCCGCCGTGGTGCTGCTCAAGCTGCCCTCGGGCCTGTACATCAAGACCTTCGAGAAGCTGGACTTCGTCACCTTCTGCCTGATGGTTCCGGGTCTGGGCCTGTTGATTGCGGTGCTGGTCCAGGGCTACTCGCGCTGGTGGTTCGACACGCCGGGGCTGGCCTGGATGCTGGTGGCGGCGATCGCGCTGCTCAGCGTCGCGCTTTACATCGAACACCATCGTGCCAACCCCATGTTCCACACGCGCTGGTTCGCGCAGATGCCGACGATCCGTTTCGTGATCGGAGCTATCTTGCTGCGCTTTCTTACGGCTGAGCAGAGTTACGGCGTGGTGGGGTTGATGCGCACGCTGGGCATGACATCCGACCAGATGCAGCCGCTATTCATGGTGATTCTGGTGGGGACACTTATAGGTGTTGCATTGTCTGCTATTACTTTCGGTGTTCCCAATATGGGCAAGCAGATTGTGGTGGCGATTGCGCTGTTTGCCGTGGCAGCGTTTCTCGATCACCACCGCAGCAGCGTGGACCGGCCTTCGGACTTTTTCTTCAGCCAGTTTCTGCTGGCAGTGGGCTCGGGCGTCTTCATGGGTCCGCTGATGCTGACCGGCATCATCCAGGGACTGAAGTTCGGCGCCAACCACATGCTCACCGCCGTGGTCACGATTTCCATGACGCAGGCCATGGGCGGCTTGCTGGGTTCGGCCTTGCTGAGCACTTACCAGACCTACCGCGAGCAGATCTACTCCGTGGCCCTGGTGGCGCAGATGGACCCGACCGACCCCGTGGTGGCCGAGCGGCTCAAGATACAGAACCAGATCTACGGCAAGGTGACGCCCGATCCCGCCATGCGCGCCAACCAGGGAACGCTGCAGCTGTCGCAGATCGTGCGGCGCGAAGCCAATGTCAGGGCCTATAACGATGTGTTTGCGCTGACGGCCGCCATCGCCTTGCTGTATCTGCTCTGGAGCCTGGGAGCCTCGGCGCGCGTGCGCCAGGCTGCCGCCATGGTGCGCGCCATGACAAGGCAAAGCGGCAACCAGGTGGCGGCAGCCGCCGGGACCGACGGTACGCCCCAGCGCGCACCTTCGGTGGCGCCGGTTGCAGACCCTGAGGCAGCGAACGCCCATGAGCCCGACGCATCGCAGCGTGTCACGGTGGTGGTGCAGCCCACGGCCACCGATGCCTATGGCGATGTGGAAGAGGGCGGTCAGAACGAGCCCGCCAGTCCGGCGCGCACCGTGGTGATCGAAGGCGCGCAGGCCACGCACCTGGCTGCCGCCGCGCAGGCGGCCGAGACTCGCGAGCAGGCCGTGCTGGCCAGCCGCGACCCCTTGCAGGACAACGCCCAGGCGCTAGAGCTTGAGGCCGAGCTGGAGCAGGAAATCGGCAAGAACGCCCGCAGCAGTCCTGTGGCCGGTGATGGCGGCCGGGATGGCTCCGATCACCAGACAAGGAACTCAAACCGATAACAGCAAGAGATTGAGCATGAGCGACAGTCAACAACCCCATTCTCCCGCAGCCTCTGCGGCGACAGCAGCCCCTTCATCCGCTGCAGCCTTGCCTCCCACGCCAAAGAAGATCAAGCCTTCTTTGCGCAGCGTGCTCATCATGCTGGTCGTGGCCCTGGCAGGCATGCTGCTCGTGCTGCGGGCCTGGAATCTGTGGCCTTTCAACAGCTCGGTAGTGACCACGGACAATGCCTATGTGCGTGGTGCCGTCACCGTGCTGGCTCCGCAGGTCAATGGCTATGTGACCGAGGTGCTGGTCAAGGATTACGAGCAGGTCAAGGCCGGCCAGGCGCTGGTGCGCATCGATAGCCGCAGCTATGAAGCGGCCGTCGCCCAGGCCCAGGCGCAACTGGCCAATGCCCAGGCGCAGCTGAGCAATTCGGAACAGACACAGGCCCAGAACCGTGCCACGCTGAGTGCCAGCCGCGCCGGTCTGGCTGCCGTGGAGGCGGAGGCCCAGCGTTCGCAGGCGGAGCTCAAGCGTGTGCAGGAGCTGGCCGAGCGAGGCTCCGTGTCTCTGAACGAACGCGACAAGGTGCGCGCCACCTCGCGCCTGGCCGCGACCAACGTGGCCAAGGCCCAGGCAGACATCGCGATCAACCAGGAAAAGATCAAGGCCACGACCGTGGGCCGTGACTCTCTCAAGGCCCAGGTGCAGATGGCCGAGGCGCTGCTGCGCCAGGCACAGATCAATCTGGACAACACCGTGGTCCATGCACCCAGCGATGGACAGGTCAGCGAGGTATCGGTACGCAAGGGCCAGTACGTGGCAGCCGGTACGCAGCTCATGTATGTGGTGCCGCCCACTTACTGGGTGGTGGCCAATTACAAGGAAACCCAGACCGCCCGGGTGCAGATCGGCCAGGTCGTGAGCTTCAGCGTGGACGCGCTGGGCGGCTTGCGCCTCAAGGGTCATGTGCTGGAGATTGCACCGGCCACGGGGTCGGAGTTCAGTGTGCTCAAGGCCGACAACGCCACGGGCAATTTCACCAAGGTCGTCCAGCGTCTGCCCATCAAGATTGCCATCGACGAGGGTCAGGCCGATGCCGCGCGCCTGCGCCCTGGGATGTCGGTCATCGTGCGCCTCGATACTGCACAAAAAGTAGAGCATTCAGCGCAGACCCATCAAGCGATTGAGGCCAATTTGGCTCAAAAACCTCAAGCGCCCGCAGTGTCCGCATCCGAACAGGCCAAGCCATGAAGAACGCCTTCCATACTGTGCGTGTCTTGCCCTTGGCGCTTGCAGTCCTGATGGCTGGCTGCAGCGTGCCCAGTCTGACCCGGGCCCCGGACAGCGCCCGGCCTGCGGTGCCGGCCAGCTGGAGCGCGGAACGGGCCGCAGATGGTGCCAGCGCAGTCCAGACCGGTTGGTGGCAGGCCTTTGGTGATGCGCAGCTGAGTCGCTGGGTGGAACTGGCGCTTGCGCGCAACAACGATGTGCTCACCGCCCTGGCCCGGGTGGAGGAGGCACGCGCGAATCTCGATGTGACGGGCTCGGCGGCTGCACCGCAGCTGTCGCTAAGCGCACCGGGCTCGGCCAACCGCAGCCTGAGCGCGCGAACCGGCCAGATGGTGCATGTGCGTTCGGCCCAGCCGGTGCTGCAAGCGAGCTGGGAGCTGGATCTCTGGGACCGCCTCGGCAGTCTGAGTCGGGCTGCCGATAAACGCCTGCAGGCCAGCCAGGCGGATCGCGACGCGGTACGCCTGACGGTGGCCGCGACCGTGGCGCAGGCCTATATCGCTCTGCGCTCGCTGCAGGCCCAGCTCGCCGTGGCAGAGGATACGGTGAAGTCGCGCGAGGATGCGTTGCGTCTGCTCACCGACCAGGTGCGTGTGGGCTATATCTCGCAGCTGCAGCAGAGCCAGGCACTGGCCGAGCTGGAAAGCGTGCGGCAATCGGTGCAGCAGCTGTCTCTGGCGCTGCAGCGCCAGCGCATAGCACTGATGCAGCTGGTGGGCGGCAGCGGTGATGACCAGGCACAGGCCCTGGCCCGTTCCAGCTTGAGCGCCCATGCCGGACTCGAGTCCATGAGCCTGCCCGCCATGCCTGCACCTGGCTTGCCATCGGGCTTGCTGGAGCGCCGCCCCGACATTGCGCGCGCCCAACTGCTGCTGGCGGCCAGCGACAGCAATCTTGCGGCACAGCGCGCGGCCTTTTTGCCGCAGGTGAGCCTGAGTGCGAACTTCGGCAGCCTGTTCATCAACGCGCTGGATTACAACCCGGCCCGGGTCTGGTCTCTGGGCGGCAGCATTCTGGCGCCGCTGTTCAATGGCGGTCGCCTGCAGGGCCAGTTCGATGCGGCATCTGCCCAGCGCGATCAGGCTGCCTACGCCTATCGCGGTGTGGTCATCAAGGCCTTTGGCGACGTGGAAACAGCTCTGGTCAGTTCTCAGCAGTTGCAAGCCCAGTGGGAGCATGCCAAGGAACGCGAAAAAGTGCTGGGTCGTACCCTGGGCTTTGCCAAGGATCGCTATGAGGCCGGCTACGCCAGCTATCTGGAGGAGCTGGATGCCCAGCGCAATCTGTTTGCCGTGCAGCAGGAAGTGCTGCGCCTGCGTCAGAGCCAGCTGGAAAACGCCGTAGCGCTGTACCAGGCGCTGGGTGGCGGCTGGCAACTGGCGGATACGACCGCCCCGCAACCTTGAGTTCGAGTCGAAAGCTCCTGAAAAGTGAGTTCTCTTCGCTTGTCTGTTATGAGTTTTAGGGCATCTTGAAGTAGTACCAAAGGCCGGCAGCAGCCAGTGCCAGTACCAGCAGCCACAGATACTGACCTTGTCCTTTGGGGACTTCGCCGGGCGCGGTTGCCGTGGCCCGAGAGTCGGTTTGCGCGCTGGCTCGCACCGATTGCCGTTGCAGGATCTGCCAGTCCAGCGCAATGCCATCCATGGCCGCATCGATATGTTCCTTGGCCTGGGCAAGACCCAGGCCCGTGGCCTCGCGCAGCAGCTTGATGGCTTCGATCTTGTTGCCGCGTGCCATGGCGTCTTCCACCTCGGCCCTGGTCTCTGCAGGCACTGCGTTTGCGCCGGACAGCAACGCCTCTATGGCCTCTGCATGATCGCCGCTCACGGTGACGCTGGTGGTGGTCTTGCCATTGACGGTCGTGGTGGTGGTCTTGATGGAAGAGAAGGAACTGTTGGACGCGGCGTCGTCCCGATTCAGCTGGTCCAGCAGCAACGTGGCATCTTTCATGCTCAGTTTTTCCAGCTGCTCGCGCAACTGCTGTATCGCCTGCGTCTGCTCTGCAGCGCCATGCTGGACAAAGTCCGGCTCGTCGCTGGCTTCCAGCAGATCCTTGGCCTCCTTCAGACCCAGCCCGCTTTGCTCGCGCAGCTGTTTGATGGCTTCGATCTTGTGACCGCTTTGCCAGTGCTTGAGGATCTCTGCTGGAATCTGTGTGGGCATGGGCTGCTCTTCAAGGTTGTGGCTGTTGAACCAGGCGTTAGCCGCAGTCCACTTGCAGATGGCTGAAGTCCCTGGCGTGCAGTTTGGCATCCTCGATAAAGGCCATGAGCCGTGCACCGTCCTGCCAGCACCAGTGGAATTCCTCGTGCGACTGCAGCGTCAGCAGCGAGCGCCAGTGCGAGCTGCCAGGGTATTCCTCGGCGTCGGGCGTGGGGTCGTAGCCAAGGCTGTCCCAGGAGGGGCGGCCCAGCAGATAGTCGCGAGGCAGATCGCCGCTTTCCTCAAGCCCATGGAGCCAGTCCTGGAGTTCATCGAACTCCACGGGCCAGTCCTTGCACAGCTCCTCGTGGCGAGGAAGGTCGATGCCGTTCTCAAACTGCAGCGCACGGCTGTCCGTGACCCACTGGTGGGGAGCCTGGATTTCATGCATGCCGCTGATGTCCGGCCAGTAGAACGCCTTGAGATAGTCCTGGTCGCGCCAGAAGATGGCGTCGTCCTCGTCAAAGCCGTGGAACAGCGACAGCAGGCCGCTGGCCGGCAGCTCTGCAGGGCGACCGGGTCCGCCGGGGAGCTCGGCAAAGTTGATCTGTCCGACAAACAGGTAGTGGCCGTCCGGATGCTCGGGCCAGACAAAGCCCGCAGGCACCATGGGCTGGCCGCCAAAGCGGCTTTGCAGGGGCTCGCCCATGGCGTGGCCCAGGCGAATGGCTACGGCGGGCTGGGCCAGATTCAGAAAATATTGCTTGTGCGCCTTCAACAGCGGCGAGGCATCCAGGTGTTTTTCAAGCGTTGTGAAGTCCATGAAGCTTGGTGCAGTGAGTTTGCAGGTCATTCTGACCCAGACAGCGGCCGGGCCTTGCCAGAGACCGTCCGCTAGATGCAAAAAAACGTCTGTTCATTGCATTCCTGGACTCTGATGCTTGCAAATTCATAGCTGCATGCGAAGGTACGCATTGGACTTGAGGCGAAATCGGCTCAAAGTTTCCGAGGAACTGCTGCACGAAATCGAAACCGGCCTGTCCAGCTGATCGGTCCATGCCTTGTAGGTGCGCAGTGCCATGGCATGCAACTGGTCTATGTGTTGCGGCAGTCGGTCCAGGATCTGGGCTTCGCTCTGAACGGCCGGGCCTCGGGCCTGCAGCAGCTCATCGTGGCCCTCGCCGCACCATTGACGCACGCTGTCTGCGGTCACTTCCAGATGGCCTTGAAACGCCCATTGCCGGCCGTGGACAAAGCCCTTGTTCAGGCAATGCTGGCCGTACATGGTGCGCCTGGCGGCCGTCGGAATGTCGAAAGTGTCGTAGTGCCAGTTGAAGATGGTGGCTTGCGCGGGCAGGTTCATCAGTTGCTGAGCGCAGGGGGTGATGCGGACTTCGCTCCAGCCGATATTCGCGCAGGGGTTGCGCCAGACGCCTGCGCCCATGGCGCGGGCCAGCATCTGCGCGCCAAAGCAGTGGCCCAGCACGGGGATGTCGTACTGCAGGGCACTTTGCAGCAGGCAGCGCTCTTCATCGATCCAGAGCAACTGCTCGTTGGCGCAATGGTTGCTGCCCAGCACGATGATGCCGCGATAGTCGCGCGCATTGGCCGGGGCCGCGCCTTCGGCACAGGGATCTATCAGCACATGGGCAATGTCTTGCTGGTGCAAATGGTCGAGCAGGATGCCAGGGCCTTGCGATGCTTCATGCTGGAGGATGGCGACAGGCTTCATGGGAGGCGGGCTTGAAGGGCAAGCCGGTTGTTGCGAAGCCTTGAATCTAGAAAATCAGGCGTCAAGCCCTGGTATGGATTGTGGCTGCTGCTATCAAGATTGCATAAAGAAAGACAGCTCGGTCCGGCGTCATCCAGGCTTTCCAATTTCCGTCAGCGTGCCATACTGGGCTGCCGCCGCCCGACTGCGGCGGCCTCTATCACTGCAAAAGCATGGCTATGTCACAAAGCAAACACGGGCTTCAGGGGGCTGGGAATACGGGGCAGGGCAGCAGCCAGTCGGCACTGACATTGGCGGCTCTGGGGGTGGTGTTTGGCGATATCGGTACCAGCCCGCTCTATGCGTTCAAGGAGGCTTTTACCGGCGCCCATGGACTGACGGTGGGTCCCGATAATGTGCTGGCTGCGCTCTCGGCCCTGCTGTGGGCCGTGATCGTCATCGTCGCCATCAAATATGTGTGGGTGGTGCTCAGCCACGATAACGATGGCGAGGGCGGCGTGCTGGCGCTGACGGCGCTGGCCCACCGCGTGATGGGCGATCAGTCGCGCCGCTCGCGCTTTGTGGTCGGGGCCGGCGTGTTTGCGGCCGCACTGTTTTATGGGGACGCCATTATCACGCCGGCGATTTCCGTGCTCTCTGCCGTGGAGGGTATGAGCATTGCCACGCCGGAGTTCGAGCATTTCATCGTACCTATCACGATAGGCATACTGATCGGACTGTTTTCCATTCAGATGAAGGGCACCAGTGTGGTAGGGAAGCTGTTCGGCCCGGTCACCATTGTCTGGTTCCTCTGCATTGCCTGGGCGGGCGTGGCCAGCATTGTGCAGACGCCCATGGTGCTGCAGGCCGTCAACCCGCTGCATGCGCTGCGCTTCGCCGTGCAACACACGGACAAGGCCTTCTTTCTGCTATCGGCAGTGTTTCTTGCGATGACAGGTGCCGAAGCTCTTTATGCCGATATGGGCCACTTCGGCAGCCGGGCCGTGCGTCTGGGCTGGTATGGACTGGTGTTTCCGGCTCTGATGCTCAATTACTTCGGCCAGGGCGCCTTGCTGTTGCGTGATGCATCGGCTGCCAGCAATCCTTTTTTTTCTGTTGGCTTCGCCGTCCTGGCTGCTGATTTTTGTGGTGTTGGCCACGGCCGCCACGGTGATTGCCTCTCAGGCGACCATCTCGGGGGCCTATTCCATGACGCTGCAGGCCAGCCGCCTCGGGTATCTGCCGCGTGTGCGCGTGCTGCATACTTCCGATCAGGAGCAGGGCCAGATCTATATCCCCAGCGTGAACTGGCTGATGCTGCTGGCCGTGATCGCGCTGGTGCTGGCCTTCAAGTCCTCGGGAGCGCTGGCGGCCGCCTATGGCATTGCCGTGTCGGGCACCATGCTGATCACCACCATGCTGGTGGGCTTTGTGGTCTATCTGGGGCGCAGCCGAGCAAGAGCCGTGACACTGGCGGCGCTGGCCTGTTTTGCGGTGCTGGAGATAGGCTTTTTTGCCTCCAACCTGACCAAGCTGGAGCAGGGCGGCTGGCTGCCGCTGACTCTGGGCGCCATCATCTTCATCGCGCTGACCACATGGCGCGACGGTACCCAGCTGGTGGCCGAACATCGCCGTCGCCTTGATATTCCCATGAGCGATCTGATGAGCTCGCCCATGAGCGGCGTGCCGGTGGTGTCCGGCACGGCCGTCTATCTGACCTCCGACCCCAAGCTTGTGCCGAATGCGCTGTTCCACAATCTCAAGCATTTCAAGGTCATGCATGAGCAGACGGTGTTTCTCCACGTGATCAACGAGAACACGCCCTATGTGCATGATGGCGAGCGCCTGCAGCTGAAGCCCATGTGCAATGGGGTCTGGGCACTGGACATGCATTTCGGCTTTCGCGAGCAGCCTGATATTCCGGCGGCGCTCCAGCGGATTGCGCCGGACGTCGATGGCGAGATACCGAACCTCGACCCGATGACGACCAGCTTCTTTGTGGCCAGGGTGCAGGTGGTGGACGGGCCAGGCGGTCTCTCGGCCTGGCGCTGCGCGCTGTTTGGCTGGATGTCTCGCCAGTCGGCCAGTGCGGCGACTTATTACAAGTTGCCAGCCAACCAGGTGGTGGAGCTGGGCACGCAGGTTGTGCTTTGACGGCTAGGTATGGCTAGCCAGACAGGCGCTGGCTGCTATCTTTTTAGAACGTTACTCGTCCAAAGCGTCCAGCGCGCGAGCCGAGTAGACCATGGCGGCGCCCGCATTCAAGGCCACGGCCACACCCAGGGCTTCGGCGATTTCTTCCCTGCTGGCACCAGCTTCCTTGGCAGCCTTGGTATGCACGGCAATGCAGCCGTCGCAACGCGTGGTCACGCCCACGGCAATGGCAATCAGCTCGCGCGTCTTGGCATCGAGATGGCCGGTCTTCCTGCCTGCACCGGACAAGGCCTTGTAGCCCTCCATGGTGCCTGGGCTCAACTCGGAAAACTCTCCCAGCCTGCCCGCCAATTCCTTGCGGTATTCGTTCCAGTCCAGCATTGCCTGCTCCTTGTTGAATGAAGCATTGATTGTGTGCCACTGTCACAGGGCATTCAAGTCGCAAGCGTTTCGTCCGACGATCGGCAGTACTGGGTTCGGAGGAGCCTGCAGGGATTTGTGGGCTGTATGAAAATACAGGTTCATTGTCGGCATCCAGCCGTCTTTTCGCCGAGCATTTTGTGAGCGTCACCGTGACCGCATCCCAGGCCGCCATTCTTGCGCCGCACCGCTTCTACTATCTGCACAACTTCCAGCAGGCGCTGGATTGGCTGGCGCAGCGCTATGGAGATCTGCTCAGCGAGCAGGAGGCTGATTTCATCGCCGGCTTTGCGCGCTTGCCGCAGAACTCCAGGGCGCTGCTGGTACGAATGCTGATGCGGCGCGGGCCCTGGTTTCGAGCCAGCAAGCTGGCCTATGAGGAGATTCCGGTGACGGTCGATGCTGCAGCGCCCTTGCTGGAGCGTGGCTGGCTCAGTACCACCGAGCCCATGGAGGCGGTCGAACTATTCGGCTTGCACACCAAACCCGAGCTGCTGCAGATCTTGACTGGCTTTGAGTTGTGCTCCTCCATGCGCAAGGCCGAGATGCTGCAACTGCTGGCTGAGAGGCAACCCGAGCCTCTGCCGTATGCCGTCTGGCATCCCGAGGCCGTGGAACCTGTCTGGCGCGTCATGGTGGGTGAGCTGGGAGAGCGTCTGAGGCTGATGTTTTTTGGCAATCTCTACCAGGACTGGTCGGAGTTCGTGCTGGCCGACCTCGGTATTTTTCGCTACGAGCCGGTGACGCTGGATGCTGACTCGCGCGCATTTCAACGCCGCGAAGATCTGGACTTCTATCTGGAGATATCGGCCCGGCGTCGGGATCTCGACGAAGGCGTGGAGCCGGCACAATTGCTGCCTGCGCTTATTGAAAATCATAGCGAGAACCCATGGTTGGACATGCGCCGGGCCAAGGTTCTGCTGAAGCTTGGCCAGATGTGCGAGAGGCTGCAGGACTGGCCGCTGGCGGCTCAGGCCTACACGGCCAGCCGCTATGCGGGTGCACGCCACCGTCATATTCGCGTGCTGGAGCGCATGCAATGCTTTGATCAGGCGCTGGCTCTTGCCAGCCAGGCGCAAGCCGCGCCTGAAAGTGAGGAGGAGCGCCAGCGTGTGGCGCGCATGCTGCCGCGTCTGAGCCGCAGCCTGGGACTGGGGGCCGTGGGGCGCCAGCCAGCTCTGGCCCCGGCCGTGGCAGCCCTGCGCAGCGATGTGCTGCTGGACCGACCCGCCCAGCCCATGGCGGTGGAGTACGCGCTGCAAGCCCATTGGCATAGCGCCGATGCGCCTGTGTTCTATGTGGAGAACGCGTTGGTCAACTCGCTATTCGGTCTGCTGTGCTGGCCCGCCATCTTTGCGCCGCTGCCGGGGGCGTTTTTTCATCCCTTCCAGAGTGGGCCGGCCGATCTGGGAGCACCGGATTTTGTGCTGCGCCGCCAGCCGCTGTTTGATGCCTGTCTGGCCGAGCTGGAGGACGGTCGCTACCGGGCCACGATTCGCCAGCGTTTTGCCGACAAGCAAGGGGTTCAGTCACCATTTGTGTTCTGGGGCTCATTGACGCAAGAGCTGCTGGAGCTGGCGCTCGATTGCATGCCTGCCGCCCATCTGCGGACTCTGTTCGCGCGGCTGTTGCTGGACCTGAAGGCCAACCGCACCGGCTTTCCCGATCTGGTGCGCTTCTGGCCTCTGCGGTCCGATGCCGGTTCACGCTACGAGCTGGTGGAAGTCAAAGCGCCGGGTGACAAGCTGCAGGACAACCAGGTTCGCTGGCTGGCCTATTGCAAGGAGCAGGGCATTCCTGTGCGCGTCTGTCATGTGCAGTGGCGCGACGAAGGTGGCACGTCATGAAGCCTGCGCTTAGCGTGGCAGTACGCGCGCTGTGCGAGTTCACGGCGCGCGGCGGTGATCTGGATCTGCGCTTCACGCCCGCGCCCAGTGCGCTGGAGGGCATGGAAGGCCATGCCGTGGTGCAGAAACGGCGTGAAAAAGTGGGCGGCTACGAGACGGAACTGGCGCTCCGCGGCCGGTTCGAAGAGTTGCAGGTTCGCGGCCGGGCCGATGGCTTTGATGCCGTCAAGCAGCAACTCGAAGAGATCAAGACCTACCGGGGCCGGCTTGACGGCGTGCGCCCCCATCATCGGGCACTGCATTGGGCCCAGGCAAGGGTCTACGGTCATTTGCTGTGTCAGGAGCGCGGTCTTGAGCGGATCAAGCTGGCGCTGGTCTATTTCCAGATCGGCAGCGCAGAGGAGACCGTGCTGGTGGAGGAATGTTCTGCCACCGAACTGCAAGCCTTTTTCGAATCGCAATGTGCCCACTATCTCGTCTGGGCACGCAGCGAGGCCGCCCACCGTCAGGCGCGCGATGCGGCCATGGCGCAGCTGCAGTTTCCCATGCCTGCCTTCAGAGCCGGGCAGCGGGAGCTGGCCGTGGCCGTCTACCGCACGGCCCATGCCAGCGAAGGGGGCCGTTGCCTGATGGTCCAGGCCCCGACCGGTATCGGCAAGACTTTGGCCACGATTTTCCCCCTGCTCAAGAGCATGGGAGCCGCCATGGGCAAGGGGGCCACGGATTCAGCAGGGCTGGACAAGCTGTTCTTTCTCACAGCCAAGGGGACTGGACATGGGCTGGCACTGCACGCACTGTGGCAGCTGCAGCAAGCTTTGTCGGCATCGGCATCGGCATCGGCATCGGCATCGGCATCGGCATCGGCATCGGCATCGGCATCGGTTGCGCCACTGCGTGTCCTGGATATGCAGGCGCGCGACAAGACCTGCGAGCATCCAGACAAGGCCTGCCATGGAGAGTCCTGTCCGTTGGCGCGCGGTTTCTTTGACCGACTGCCTGCGGCCAGGCAGCAGGCGCTGCAACTGCCGCTATGGGATGCGCCAGCGTTACGGACTCTGGCCCTGGAACATGGCATCTGCCCCTATTACCTGTCGCAGGAGTTGGTGCGCTGGGCCGATGTAGTGGTGGCCGACTACCACTATTACTACGACAGTGCCGCCATGCTCTATGCGCTGGCCTTGCAACAGGACTGGCGTGTGGGCGTTCTGGTGGACGAGGCGCACAATCTGCTGGAGCGCGCGCGCAGCATGTACACGGCACCGCTGTCCCAGTTTGCTCTGGCGCAGGCCCGTCAGGCCGCGACCGGAGCTGTCAAAAAGGCACTCGATGCACTGCAGCGCCAGTGGCAGACGCTGAACAAGGCCCAGGATCAGGCCAGTTACCAAAGCTACGAGGGCATTCCTGACACACTGCTGGGCACCGTGCAGCGGGCCGTGGGTGCAATAGCGGAGCAACTGGCCGAGCAGGAAATAGCCGGGCATGCGACCGCAGGGGGGCCGCCCGCGCTTGCCGACCATGCCTTGCTGGATTTTTACTGGGAACTGCTGCACTTTCAGGCGCTGGCCGATCAGTTCGGGCCGCATGCGCTGTTTGATATTCAACTGGCCACGCAGCAGCAGCAGCGTGCGAGCAGAGTGCGTACGCCGGCATCCACGCTGTGCATTCGCAATGTGGTGCCCGGGCCGCATCTGGCGCCACGCCATGAGGCGGCACAGGCCACGGTGCTGTTTTCGGGCACGCTGAGTCCCCCCGGGTTCTACCGTGACCTGCTGGGACTGCCTGCCGATACTGCCTGGCTGGATGTCCCGTCGCCGTTTGCGGCCCGGCAGCTGCAGGTGCATATCGCAGGCCATATATCGACACGCTGGAGAGATCGCGAGGCATCGCTGATCCCCATGGCCGAGTTGATCGCGCAGCAATATGCGCGTCAGCCCGGCAACTATCTGTGTTTTCTCAGCAGCTTTGATTATCTGCAGCAATTGGCCGCCACCCTGGAGCGGCTGCAGCCGCAACTGCCGCTTTGGCTGCAGCAGCGCGGCATGGACGAGGCTGGGCGTGCCGAATTTCTGGCCCGCTTTGTCGAGGGCGGTCAGGGCCTGGGCCTGGCCGTGCTGGGAGGGGCGTTCTCCGAAGGCGTGGATCTGCCCGGCAGCCGTCTGATCGGTGCTTTTGTTGCCACGCTGGGTCTGCCCCAGTTCAATCCTGTCAACGAAGCCATGCAGCGTGCCATGGATCAGGCCATGGGAGTGGGGCTGGGCTATGACTACACCTATCTTTACCCGGGCTTGCGCAAGGTGGTGCAGGCGGCTGGCCGGGTCATACGTGGCGAGAATGATCGTGGCATTCTGGTGCTGATGGACGACCGCTTCGCGCGCGCCGAGGTGCGTGCACTGTTGCCTGCCTGGTGGCAGATCGAAGGGGTCGACCGAGGTATCTGACGCATGGTTGCCAGAAACGCTCGCTCACATCTCCGTTTGTAATCCCGCTCGAACGGCTTTCGCCAGCCTTGATACTTGGGGCAAAGGAGAAAAAGGCCATGAATTCCCGCGAAACCTACGACTCTCAAACCCACGCGAACGGGCAAGAGGGCAGCCAGGGATGGGATGCAATCGATGGGGCGCTGCAGACGGTTTATGGCGATCAGCAGCCCGCGCATTTCGGGACGCTGATCAAATTTCGTCTTGGAGGAGAAGAGCCGCTGGACGGCGTCAGCGTCTATCGCAGCGAGCAGGGCGTGCCGCACTGGCACTATGTCAGCTATGGCTTCAGCGATTTGTATGGCGATCTCGACGACAGCTACGACATCGCTCCAGGCAAGCCCAGTGGCTATGGTTTCGAGTTGAGCTTCAGGCTGATGCGTGCCGCCAGCGAGCAGGAGCCGCCTAGTTGGCCTGTTAACTTCTTGCAAAATATTGCTCGATATGTATTTCGCACCGGCAATGTGCTGGCCCCCGGCCACTGGATGACGGCCAGCGGCCCTATCAAGGCCGATGCCGACACGCTGCTGACCGAGATGGGCTTTGTGCAGGATCCCGAGCTGCCGGCCATTCATACGCCCTATGGTGACCTGATGTTTCTGCAGCTGGTGGGGTTGACCAGTGACGAGTTGCGCGAGGTACGCCGCTGGAATGTGCTGGGAGCGCTGCAGTCTCTGCAGAGTTATATGCCGTTGTGGATCACCGATCTGGCCCGGCCCAGTCTGCATGACTTGCCCGATATGCAGGCCGCCATCGATGCGGGGGCGGCACGAGAAGGCTCCAAGACGGGCGTGCTCTACAACGATGTGCTTGGCTTCAGTCATCGCAAGCGCCTGCTGCGCAGCCCGCAGACCGTGATACGTCTGGGAAGCCTGGGCGTGCGCGACCTCAAGGCCATGCTGCCGGCTCGCCTGCCTCATGGCCGCCCGCTGATTCTGGCAGGCGATGGTTCCACGCTGGAGCTGGTGCCTGCCGGCGACAGTGAAGGCGGGATGCTGAACTGGCATAGCGACCACGAGCTCAAGCTCAGCCTGACCCAGGCTCAGATGCAGGCCTGGAAACAGGCCGTCAAGGGGCGCGACGGCGAGTACACCGTGCCCGGACTCGATGGTCTGGTCTGGCAGGTCAAGAGCAGTGTGGTGACGGATAGCCAGGGGCGCGTGACCGGCAGGTACGAAGAGCGTTAAGTACCATGCCACACATCAAGTAGCCGCATGCGCTTTGGAGATAGACGCATCAGCTGTTCCAGCTCGGAAAACAAATAGCTCTCAACGCATGCGCTCGTCGGAGAGCCTGCCCGGCAACTGATCCAGCCCTCTGGCAAACCAGCCTATGCGTTCTGTCTCGCGCACATCCAGCTGCGGCACATAGGGCTTGATGTCGAGCACGGGCGTGCCATCCAGCATGTCGTTACCGCGGAAATGCAGCCAGCATCCGTCCATGCCAAGCAGTTCGACAATGGACAGGCCGATGCGGTTGGGTCTTGCCGGTGCCCTTGTGGCAAAAACGCCATGGCTGCTGGTGTCCATAAAGGGCACGACTTCCAGCTTTTCCGTAGCTTCATGCAAGTGCGTGAGCAGGATCAGGTATTGAAACTCCTGCACATCACGCAAACCCGCGGCAAAAGGCGAAAAAACCTCGATCTTTCCCTCATGCTGCTGGGCAGCCACGGTCTGTATGGGCATGCCCACGGCATGCTTGAACGGGCTGTGTACGCGGCCTATGGGCTGCAGAACAATGGATTCGTTCATCAGGGCAGCACCGCCAGCACGACCTGAGAAGCCTTGAACAAGGCCGTAGCCGTCTTGCCCACGGCAAGGCCCAGGTTTTCGGTGCTTTCCTGGGTGACCATGGCCACCACCTGCAGGCCCTGGGCGTCTATGGTCACTTCGGTATTCACTGCTCCGGGCTTGATTCGGGTGATCTTGCCGTTGAGCTGGTTGCGCGCCGAGAAGCGCACGCCTTCGCAATTCGTCACCACCATCACGGACGGCGCCTTGACCATGGCGATCACCGTACTGCCGGCCTTCAGACCCAGGCTGACGGCACTGCCATGCGTGATGGTCGCCACCAGCTCCGCATTGTGCTCGGTACGGATCTGGACTTCATCGGTGACGATGCCGTGGCTGATATGGGAGACACTGCCCTTGAACTGGTTGCGTGCGCTGCTTTGCATGAGGGTTTCCTGAAAATACCGGCGGGACGGAAGCTGAATCTATTCTTATAGCACCCGCGCCTGTGCAGTTAAACGCTGCGCGGGCCACGACTGCTTGGACCTTGCCCATAATACCGACTCTGATTTGGGTGCCTGAGGCCAAGAAATGAGTGATCTGAACATCGTGCAATGCACGCACGAACGCCACGCCGCTGCGATTCTGGACATTTTCAACGATGCCATCGTCAATTCCACGGCGCTCTACGACTACCAGCCGCGCACGACACAAAACATGGTCAGCTGGTTCGAGGCCAAACGTGCAGGCGGCTTCCCCGTCATCGGCATCGAGGATGCGCAAGGCCGGTTGCTGGGCTTTTGCAGCTGGGGAGGTTTTCGCGCCTACCCCGCCTATAAGTACACGGTCGAGCATTCGGTCTATGTCCATCCACAGCACCGGGGCCGAGGTTTGGGGCAGCAATTGATGGAACTGCTGATTGCCGAGGCCAGGCAGCGTGGAGATGTGCATGTGCTCGTCGGTGCCATCGACGCCGCCAACGCGGGCAGCATTGCACTGCACAAGCGGTTGGGTTTCGAGTCCGTGGGACTGATGCCCCAGGTGGGCTTCAAGTTCGGCCGCTGGCTGGATCTGGCCTTCTACCAGCTCACGCTGCAGACGCCGGAACACCCTATCGACGGTTGATTTGCTGTCAAATCAGGAGCATCAATCTTTTTCGATAAAAGGATTGATGCTTTTGGGTTTCGGCTCTTGGATACATTCTGTGGCAGACCGGCAATGCCTCGCTCTTGTCATCGTCCAGTTCGACCGCAACTGAAGATTCGGTTTTTTCACTTTTGCCGGAGTGATTGCTATGTGGAAACTGGGTCGTGCGCTGTCACGCTTTCGCAAAGAGCTGCTGCTCGCCTGGGCCGTGCTGCGCGACCAGCGTTCGCCCAGGGCGGCCAAGCTGGTCACCGTGCTGGCGGCGCTCTATATCGTCAGCCCCATAGACTTCGTACCTGACACCATCCCCATTCTGGGCTGGCTGGACGATGGCCTTATCGGCTTTTTGCTGCTGCAACTGGCTTTCAGGTTTCTGCCTGAGGAATTGCAGGCCTCGCTGCGCCGCCGCGTGGATGGAAAGGTCGAGGCGCACCAAAGGCCAAGCATCTAAAAACATAGCGGCCAGCGCTTTTTCACCAGGCGTTGGCCGCTGTTTTTGCAGTTGCTATTCTGACTTCAAGTTAGCGATCTGCGCCTCCAGCCGCTTGATCTCGCGGCGCGCTTCGTCGCCCTCAGGGATGCTTCGGCCCGAGTCGCGCCACTGCACTGCGGCCTTGAAGCCCTCGGCCTGGGCATAGCGGCGAAACCACATGCCCTCGGGGTTGTGGCGGGTGATGCCGTCAAACACCGTGGCCAACATCTGGCCTTGCTCCAGGCCCATGGTCAACATGGTCTGGTTGACCACCAGCTTGTGCATGGCTAGGTGGCCGCGTGGCACGGAGGCAATGCGGTTGGCGAGCTTCATGGTGGCGGCCTCCAGCTCAGATGCATCCACGGCCTCGTTGGCCAGCCCCCACTCGGCGGCCTGGGCGCCGCTGATCACATCGCCGGTAAACATCATCTGCTTGGCGCGCATGGGGCCTAGACGCTGAGTCCACATCGCTGTGGTGGGGCAGCCCCAGACGCGCGTGGGCATATAGCCAATGCGGGCGTCATTGGCCATGATGAGCAGATCGCAGCACAACGCAATATCGCTGCCGCCCGCCACGGCCGCTCCATGTACCTTGGCAATCGTGGGCTTGCTGCAGCGCCACAAGCTCATGAAGTCTTCGGTATTGCGCTTCATGAAAGCATAGTCTTCCATGGGGTCCCAAGGCGTTCTCTCCTGCTGGCAGGGGTGCTCAATTTCCTGTTCGGCGGTTTCGGCCAGGTCGTAGCCTCCGCAAAAGCCCTTGCCCGCACCCTCCACCACGATGACATGGACGTCCGGGTTGTCCTGGGCCCACTCCACGGCTCGGCGGATCTCGCGTGGCGTCTGGTTGCCTATCGCATTCAAGCGCTCGGGGCGGTTGAGCAGCAGGCGGGCAATGCGCGGATTGCTGGGGTCTGGTGTGATTGACAAAGTGCTATGGCAGGGCATGAAAAGTCTCCTGGTTGAAATGAATGAATATCGATGGATATTGATAGTCGATTGATAAGAAAGAATTTTTGACAGTCAATGTTGACTCTATGTGCATTTGTTTTTACAGTCAATGCAGACTGTTAAATTGGAGATGGCGATGACTGGCGAATTCAAGACGGCTGAGGGCCGCAACATGCGTGAACTGCAAAAACAGGCGACGCGTGTGCGCATTCTGAATAGCGCCATGACCTGTCTGATGGATCTGGGCGTGGCGCGCACCACCACACTGGAGGTGCAGCGCCGAGCCGCTGTTAGCCGGGGAGCGCTGCTGCACCACTTTCCTACCCATGCCGAGCTGTTGTGCGCCGTGGTGGATGCCATCGTGGTGCGCAATGAAGAGACCGTGCTCAAGCGTTTGCGACGCAAAGCAAAACATGACGACCCCGTGGAGCGCGCGATTCACACGTTGGTCGACAGCATGAAAGAGCCGTCGTTCCTGGCCGAGCTGGAGCTATGGGTCGTGGCGCGCACCGATACCGAGTTGCGTGAAGCCCTGGTGGCTGCAGAGCGCAAGGCTTTGCGCGACCGGCTGCGCGTGCTGGACGAGATATTTGCGCCGCTCAAGTCATTTCCGGCCTATGAGCTGGTGGTCAGCACCAGTACTGAATTTGTACGCGGCCTGGCGGTCTCGGGCATCTTGCGCAGCAACCCGCATGCCGTGGCGGCGCTGACGCAGCAATGGATATGGGTCGTGAGGCAATTGCTGCCGTTGAAACCGCCCATTCACTGATTTTTCAACACCACAACAAGGAGACTCCCGTGCCTCAGCTATCGAGCCCACTGACCCAGTCCTACTGGCCCGCAGACACCTCGCGGGAAGTGTTGGAAATCACCGAAGGGCAGGCGCTGCGCGAAGCAGCTTTGAAGGCGCCGGAGCGATGGGCGCTGGTGGAGAAAATGCCTGCTGGCTGGCCGTCACTGACCGGGGCGGTGCAGACCGACCGCCGCTGGACTTATGCGCAACTGTTAGACGATGCCACGGTCTGCGCGCACTGGTTGCTGCAGCGTTACCAGCCTGGGCAGCGCATCTGCCTGTGGGCTCCAAATGTGCCCGAGTGGGTCATCCTGCAATACGGTGCATCGCTGGCCGGGCTGGTGCTGGTCACGGCCAATCCGGCGCTGCGCACGCAGGAGCTGCAATATGTGCTGCGCCAGTCACGCGCCGGTGCCTTATTCCACATCGATCAGTTTCGTGGCAGCGATATGGCGGCCATGGCCAGTGCGGCGATAGCGGGGCTTGAGGACTCGGTCGATATCATCAGCCTCAGCGGTTGGCTTGAGCAGGTACGACAGACCCCGCATGACGGGGCACTGCCCGATGTAGCGCCGCGCAGCCCCGCGCAGATCCAGTACACCTCGGGCACCACGGGTGAGCCCAAGGGCGCGTTGCTGCATCATATGGGTCTGGTCACCAATGCCCGCTTTGTCGCTGCTCGCGCGCAGCAGCATGAGGATGTGCATATCTGCCCCATGCCGCTGTTTCACACCGCGGGATCGGTGATGAGCGTGCTGGGCTGTGTCACCACCTTGTCCACACTGGTGCTGATCGTGGCTTTCGACCCCGATCTGGTGCTGCAAGCCATAGCCGACGAGCGTGGCACGCGACTGGGCGGGGTCCCCACCATGCTGCTGGCCTTGCTGGAGCAGCGCAAGGCCAAAACCTACGACCTCTCCAGCCTGCAATTGGCCATGTCCGGTGGCGCACCCGTGCCCGTGGCATTGACCGAGCGCGTGCGCACTGAGATGGGCTGCGATCTGGTTACGGTCTATGGACAGACCGAACTCAGCCCCATCGTCTGCCAGACTGCACCTGGTGACAGCGCCGAGGACAAGGCCCAGACCACGGGCCAGCCGCTATGGCAGGTAGAGGTGCGCATCTCAGGGCCGGATGGTGAAGTTCTGCCCGTGGGCGAGGAGGGTGAAATCCAGGCGCGCGGCTATCAGAGCATGCTCGAATATTTCGAGCAGCCCGGAGCCACGGCCCAGACCCTGCTCGGCGATGGCTGGCTGCGCACGGGAGACCTTGGCACCATGGACGCGCGCGGCTATTGCCACGTCACGGGAAGGCTCAAGGACATGATCATTCGTGGCGGCGAGAACATCTACCCCGTGCAGGTAGAAGGCGTGCTGATGAAGCATCCGTCTGTGGCCGATGTGGCGGTGTTTGGTCTGGAAGACGCGCACTGGGGTGAGCAGGTGGCAGCGGCGATCCGCTTTAAACCCGAAGCACAAGTCTGTGCCGCAGAGGAACTGAAACAGTTCTGCCGCGAGCACCTCGCGCCCCACAAATCGCCAGAGTATTGGTTTATCTGCGAGGCATTCCCGTTGACGGGTTCGGGCAAGGTGCAGAAATTTCGTCTCAAGGAGCTTGCACGCCAACAGCAGCTGCGCACATTGAGGTAATAAGTCTTGGGAAAACAATGGCTGTCAGCGCCTATCCAGCCAAGCCGCCCCGCCCGCATGACATGTCGGCATGGGTTTGCCATTCTCCATAGAAGCAACTGGCATACTGGGCTCTCATGATCGCAAAGCCCTTGTTTTCCTTTCTGCTGCTGGCGCTGACAGGTCTGGCGAGCTGCAACTCTGGCGAAACCCAAGCACCTCTGAGCAAGCAGGCGCAGGCCACGCGTGATGCAGCGCCGGAGCACGTCTTCAAAGGCGTGTTGGCAGGCCAGCCGGTATTCCTGTTGGTCCACGATTGCGAGGTCTTTCTTGTGGAGCCTTTGGAAAAGGGTGAAGTTCGCTGGGAAAAGGTGCTGGCGCCCGAGCCATACCCGTTCTTCACCTCCTGCCAGCGTCAATCCATCCGCTATGAGGAAGGCGTGCTTCGGGTCACACTGGGACGGATGGCCTTTGGTGCAGGCGGTTGCTGTGCCACGGGTGGTGACTATCGCTCCACTGACGGAAGAAGCTGGAAAAAGACCTCCTGAACCCCTGAAGCCGAAAACAGGGGGCAAGCACGTGAATGGTCGGGGAGCTCGGGAGCATGGTGTGCACAGGTGCCTCGTGCATTGCCGAACTGTGGGCAGGATGCACAGCGTTGCACAACCGAGACCCAACCGAGAGCTGCCCCTGTCAGTTGGCAATGACGGTGACAGAGCCGGTTGCAGTGATCAGAGCGTTGTCAATGTCCATGTTTCAGCGGCAAAGCTCAGCTGGTGCGTCAACTTCAGCGCACGGAGCAGCATGGTGTCGTGCGAAACGATAATCAGCGTGCCCGCGTATTGGCACAACATGCTCTCTAGCGCCTGCAGGGATGGCAGATCCAGGTGGTTGTCGGGTTCGTCCAGCAGCAGCAATGGCGCCGGCTCGTCACGGTAAAGCGCGCAGGCCATGGCGGCCTTGAGGCGTTCACCACCGCTGAGTTGCCCGCTAGGCTGATCGATATGGCGAGCATCCAGCCCGACCTGTGCCAGCCGCATACGTTGCAGCGACTCGGGTGTACGCGGACTGGCGGCCAGTAACTGGCTCAGCACCGGTGATTCGGCTTGCAACAGACTCTGGTGCTGGTCCAGCATTGCAAACGGCGCTTTCAGGCAGCACTCGCCCTTCAGCGGTTGCAACTGCCCGGCCAGCAGTTGCAACAGCATGGACTTGCCGCAGCCATTGGGGCCGCTGACGGCCATGCGCTGACCGGCACGCAGCACCAGGTTCAGAGGAGGGTGCGGCCCAACATGGGGCAGTTGAACATCACGCAGCTCGGCAATGATGCGGTCTCCCTGGCTTCTCGGCTCTTGAGGCGCATGCCAGTGGATGCTGTCGGCCTGCCAGTCCACCTGGCGCTGCAGTGCCAGGGCGGCCTCGCGCACGCTTTGGTTCAGGGCTTCGCGCGTTGAGGCCTGCTGGGTGGTCAGCTTGCCGCCCGAACTCTGGGCGCGTTCCTTGCCTGCGTCAAGCAGAATCTTGGCCTGATTGCCGTTCTTTCCCAGCTTTTCACCACGTGCCTGCCTGCGACTCTGGCGTTCGTGCTGCGTGCGCAAGGCCTGCTCGGCGCGGCTGCGTTCCAGCTTGAGGCGGGCCAGCTCGTCTTGTGCATTCTGGTTTTTCTGGCACTGGACTTCTCTGTAGAAAGAGTAGTTTCCGCCGTAGATGTTGATTGCGCTGGGGGTCAGTTCCGCAACTGAGTCCATGACCTCCAGCAAGACTCTGTCATGGCTGATCAGCAGCAGGCCGCTGCGCCATTGCTGCAGTTGCTGCGCCAGGGCAGAGCGGCTGGCAGCGTCCAGATGATTGCTGGGCTCGTCCAGAATCAGAAAGTCGGCCAGGGACAGCTGTGCACCCAGTAGCGCCACGCGCATGGCCTGGCCGCCACTGAGCTGGCTGGCAGGTGTTTGCGGTGCCAGCGGAGGCAGGCCGATCCGCTCGAGCTGCATCCGAAACTGCTGACGTATGTCCCAGCGCTCGGCTAGCAGTTCGTAGTCGCTGGCTTCACAGCTGCCTTGCTCAATACGCTCCAGTGCCAGCAGCGTGTCGCTCAGGCCTGCCAGTGCAGCGATGCTCAGATCTGGACGGGATGCCAGAGGGTTTTGCGGCAGATAGTGAATGCGGCCCGCACACGTCACGCCGCCGCAGCCGGGAGGCAGCTCGCCAGCCAGGATGCGGGCCAGTACGGTTTTGCCCACGCCATTGCGGCCCACCAGTGCCGTGCGCTGTGAGCTGAAGCTGCAGCAAAGATTGGAAAAGAGCGGCCGCCCATTGGGCAGCGTGTAGGAGACGCCATGCAGCGTCAGGCGAGCTTCTGTCATAGAACCATGCGATGGGTTGATGCCTAACATCCCCAGGCTGCACATGTGGGTGGCAGCGATTGGGAGGAGGGGAGGTGGCCGTCAATCAGACGGCAGCATCAATGGCGCATGGGTGAAGAGCCTCGTTGGAAGGTTGAAGGGATCGATTTTAGGCAGTGCGGCGCTGAGGTCAAGCAAGGCGTGGCGTGGATGCCGCTGCCTGATTGCCAAACTTCGCCAGCACTGCCAGCACGCTGGCGACCGCAGGGTTCAGCGTTGGCAATTGGCGATGGGCGATGGCCATGGGGCGCATCAAGGTGGGTGACAGATGCCGTATCTGCACGCTGCTCTGTTGTTGCTGCTCTTCCATGGCCTCCAGCGGTAGCAGGGCTGCAGCCTGACCGGCTGCCGCCAGGCTTTTGAGCGCCTCGGTATAGGTCAACGCAATGAACGGGCGAGGACTCAGTCCTGCCTGGCCGAACCAGCCAGCAATCAGACCGTGCATCTGCGTGGCGGAAGCAAAGCAGGCCCAGGGGCGACTTGCCAGCCATTCAGGGCTGATCCGCTCGGGGACCTCCCAGGCGGCAGGTAATAGTGCCACCATGGGATCGTTACGCCAGGGCGTGAGCATGATCTCGGCCGTCTCCGCCTGCGGGCTGGCAACGAGGCCGATATCGAGAGTTCCGGCCTTGAGGCGCTGCATGGAGTCGGCTGAGCCCACAGCCTCCAGCTTGATGTCAATGCCCGGGCTGTGACGACTGAGGGCGTCGAGCATCAGCGGAAACAGCCGGATATTGACCCCGGCCGATACGCCTACCTTGATCAGGCCGGCGCGGCCGCTGGCGTGACGCTGCACCTGATCGATCAGGTCGTCGCCGGCCTCGAGCAGCTTGCGTCCTTTCTGCACCAGCACCTGGCCGGCCGATGTCAGCTCCGCCTGGCGCCTGCCGCGCAGCAACAGCGTGGCGTTCATGCGTGCCTCCAGCTCCTTGATGTGCAGGCTGACCGTAGGTGGTGCCAGATGCAGCGCCTGGGCTGCTGCGGCAAAGGTACCGAGATCGGCGATGGCAATCAGCGTCTGCAGCTGATCGAGATTCAGGTTTCGCATGGACTTTGAGTCAGATTTTCTGAACTGAATAGTCAGATCATTCAACTTTACAGATGTTTGGCGGCCCAAGACCATTGACCGACCATGAAAAATCATCGAAGTGAAGACCCTGATACGGGCTATGACGTATTGGATGACAGGGCTGCAACTGGGCCCAAGCACGGGCTTGAAGCAGCAAGATCCGGGGAGGCCCGCGCACAGCGCTGGCTGGCACAAGTCCGGAATTTGCTGGAGCGTGCCGAGGCGCGAGTAGGGGCGGGCTTCAGGGTGCCGCCCCATGGAGGGTGAGGAGGAAGCGACATTCTCGGAGATCGGTTGCTCCTGGCTCCTGTGCGGCATGCTTCTCAGAAGATCTCGGTTTCTGCATATCGGCTGCTTTTAGCACCAGGCCAGCGCTATATTTTGTGGACCGCTGTTTTGCAGAGTCCTTGAGAGCTTATGTTGCTGAAGCAAATTGAATCCGTCGTGCTGTTTGTCCAAGATATTGATGCCACTGCTATCTGGTATGCCGAATTGTTTCAGGCCGAGGTGCAATATGAGAATCATCACTACGCTTTTATCAGGACGCCGGGATGCCTGATTGGTTTCCATCCGCAGGACAGCAAGTGTCCGGGTGGAGCCGGCGGGGCGACAGTCTATTGGGAGGTGGCTGATCTGCAGGAGGCGATACGGGAACTTGAACAAAGAGGGGCAGTTTTGTACCGAGGTCCTATTGTCACAAGCCTTGGTGCAGCTGCGGCAATGCTGCTTGACCCCTTTGGTTGCACCATAGGGCTGAATCAGTCACATCCTCATTCGGAGCAAGCGCTCCAGACACTGCCAAGCGTCAGCCAGCAGCCGAAGCCGATGCCTGGCGAATGAGCCATCAAGTCAATGTCGAGCCATGCACCGATTTGAAGCCTTTCACGAGGCTTCTGGATACCAAGATCAAATGTCAGAATTCCGATGTTGTTGACTTTTGCATCAAAGGAGATCGATGCGTGCACTGGCAGAACTTTTGGAGCGCGACGAGCCGGCCTTGTCGCTGATACAAGCCTGGGCGCAGGATGCGAGCATTCCTGTCGAATGTCTTCCTCCGTCGGCTCAGAGAGACTCGGTGTTGCTTGCTTTGCAGGTCACGACACGCTCGCCTCTGGGGGCCATGGCTCATGGAACCGGTGGAATTCTCATCGACGGGGGCTGGCTCAGAATGCTGGGCTCGGGGCATCCCAGGCTCACACGCGATCTCGCGGCGTGGAATCGCGCGCGCAGCAGCGGATTTTTGCTGATTGCCGACGATGCCGTGGGTGGATTCTTTGCCATTAATGGCGGGGCCCTGGGCGAGGATCTGGGGGCTGTCCATTACCTGGCTCCGGACACCTGGGCCTGGGAATCGCTGGAGATGGGGCATACGGCTTTTGTGCAATGGGCTTTCACAGGTGGGCTGCGCGACTTCTACCGTGATTTGCGTTGGGAAGGCTGGGAAGCCGAGGTGGCCGGCATGGGCAATGATGCTTGCATGAGCTTCTATCCTTTTCTCTTCACGGAGCAGGGCTCCATACATTCGAGTGCACGCAAGCCGGTACCGGCAGCAGAACACTATGCATTCATGAGCAAGAGTGGATAGAAGGAGCCTGCCTGAGCCAAGACAAAGGATGAGATGTCAGGTGGCTGTGCCGCTTTCACCGCCTGCGTGCGACAGGCTCAAGCGGGTATCAGCGCTTTTTCCGTGTCGCAACTTCATGGCGTGCTGCCGCCATTTCAACCAATTGGGCAATCGTGTTGATATTTCTGGCCGTACCTTGGGCAGCTGCTGCAATCCTGAGCTTGGAACTGCCCATTCCAGCACCATAAGCCACATAGATCTCGCGCCGTCCCAACTGCAGTTGTTCGTCGTTGCGGCCTTTGATCTGGGTCAGCGCGTCTGTTGGTGGTGCTTCATCGAGAAAGATGGCAACAGTGCGGTTGCCCGGGGATTCGGGAAAGGGGTTGTTGGCCAGCACCTCCGTCATCTCCCGGGCCGTGCGCACGATGACATCCACGGGCTTACCCGCATAACTGGCCAGGCGTCGCTCCAATGCCGACTTGAGCTGCTGCTCGGTGCAATCTGCATCCAGCACCACATTGCCGCTGGCAATATAGGTCTGTACCTGCGCAAACCCTTCGGCCTCGCACATGGACTTCAACTCCGTCATGGGGAGTTTGCCGGTTCCGCCGACATTGACGGCCCGCAGCAGAGCGACATAGATGGGCATGACTGATAAATGGAGCGGATCTCGAAGGGGCGGGCGGAGAAATCCCACACGATGTGACGGAGCACCAAGGCGCAAAGAGGATGCTAGCGTATCGCAACAGCCCGCGAGATTAGGTTTGCCTGGATGGAGAGGATTCAGGAGGACTTGCAGTCCACAATGGATCAGGCTGAGATGGATTTTCCCTTCCACGAGACAGAGATTCCGCAGCAGCACCAACCGTGTTTGGCTTGGACCAGAGCCCTGGTCATTGCACGGATTGCTGCTGCATTTCACAGAATTCGCCCAGGCTCAGGCTGCCCTTGTGCCGCCCGCCAGGATTGGCCTGAGCGCTCGTCAGTTCGGATAGAGGCTTGCCGTTTGCCTGGACTCGATTGCCTGCTCGAGACCGGTGCCAGAAACGGCCTGCGTGGTAGACGGTGCAGGACTGCCTTGTGCCGAAGCATCCGGCCCGTAGTTGTTGCGGCGCTCGTCTGCAGTCATGGATTGCGGGCATTTAGAACCCGTGATCTCCAGTGCCACGCGAGCGGCGGGATCCATGCAGTCCATTGCCAGAGAAGCTGCCTTCATGCCCTTGTTCCAGAGCTCACGGCTCATTTTCAGGCGTTTGCAATGCTCGTCCGTCCAGGTTGTGCCGAAGCTCACGCCAAAGCCAGGGCCATTGGCACTGCCGCTGCTGCTGCCCATGCAGGTGTCATTGCTGGTCGTGAGATTGGGGCCGTTCACGCTGGGAACGTTTTTCATGGTGTAAGTACCTGTGTACTCGACGATGTTCCTGGATGTCCCGGATACCGTGTTGTTCAGATTCTGGGTGGTGGTTCCGCTGGTCGTGATGTTTTGATCCGAGCTTGAGGTCGACCTGCTTTCGATGCTGGATACTGATCGGCTGTCCGCCGCGGCAACCGGATTCACGATGGTGATGGATTGATTCTGTTGTGCTCCCACTGACGAGGAGCTGGAGAGGCTTTGTGCACTGCTATCGGCATTCTGCGCAAAGCTGCACAAAGGGACACAAAGGCTTAGCAAGGCTATTGAGGCTTTCATGCTGTTTCTCCTTTGTCCCCGAGTCTTGACTTGGGACGCCTCAACTCGGGGGCAATACAACTGAGTTCACGGACTTTATCTAGTTGGCGGCCGAGTTCGCCCATCCATAAGCATTGCCCGAAGTTCCACCACCATTGGAGCCTCCGAAGGCTGTGCCCAGGCTGAAGCCGGTAGTTGTCGCGTTGCCGACAGAGGAGGCGCCGGAGTTATTGCTGGTCGAGGTTCCTCCCGGGCCCGAGATCGCCTGTGAGTTCCCGCCAAAGTTGGAGTTGGTATGGGCAGTGCTGTTCACCACCGCAATGCCGTTGCCGATGGATGCAGTTCCAGCCACATTGTTGGTGCTCGAGTTGGCGTAGCCTCCGGCGCCACCGCTGACCAACTTGCCGGGAGCGTGGCCGAGGTAATTGCTACCTACGTCCGAATGTGCGTTGGCGTTGGTGGTTCCGTAGCCGCCGGCAACGCCGCCTCCGCTGGTCGCAGCAAGACTGCTGACGGTTCCTGTGGTGGAGGCGCTTCCGCCGACACTCGATTGCCCCGAGGCCACAGGCCCCCAAGAGCCGGTGGTGCCGGTGCTGGTTCCAAAGCCGCTTGCTTGAGCGCTGGCCGTCGCACTATTGAAGCTCACAGCGCTGCCTGTGCCGGAGCTGGCAACCGAGGAATAAGTTCCTGAGGACGCATTGGTCCCCGTATTGGTCGCAGCAGATGCCACACCAGCCAAGGCAGCAACCGCCATGACAATCAAAGACTTTTTCATGATCATTCCTTTGAATAGCGAGTTCTCAGACCACGGGGATGAATTCAGGCGAAAGACCATTTGCCAGTGCACAATGATCAATGCCAACCGGAGTTGCGTTTTGGCGTCGCAGATGCCTGTTCCAAAACGTTCTTTCGGTTAATGGCAGTTTCAATAAGCCGGATGAAAACAGAAATACCTTGTTTGGGCACGAATTAGGATTCTGTTGATCTGCTATCGTTATTTGTGCAATTTATTGAAATATAGAACTACATTGCTATCAACAATGAAGCAAAATCAGATGATTCCATTATTGTTTATAAGTGTAAGTTTCAAAACAATATAATTGTCTATATTGAGATGGCTGTATACGAATATTTTCCGAGAAGAAAGCAATCTTGTTCTTCTCGATTTTTAATACCAATATCCAGTGGTTTTTAATTGTAAATAATGTACTGTCCCATTTGATTGAATAGTATTTCGTGGATTTATTACCTTTTTTGAGTTTTCGGAGAAGCTGAAAGACGATCACTCAGGAGTGGTGCTTGTGGTTTGTCATGTCCGATGTCGGGGCGAGCCTAATCCGGCCCAGATTCTTGTTGCAAGCCAATGGTCGGCAATACGGTTGCTCCTCGCCAGGTTCAAGATATCGCCGCAAGTTGTTGGCAGTCGTTTCAATGCCATCCCTCGTAGGCGCGAGCGACGGGACTTTCCATCCCGATCGCCCGCCAGAGCTTTAGGCCCTTATCAAGCCTTTCTCACTCTCACTGGCAGCCCTTGCCTGACCACTGCCCCCGATACCCAGTCGATCCAGACATTGTCCTTGGCAGGTCGGGTCGGATCGACAAAGCCCAGAGCATTGAGATTCACGCCATTGCCGTGCTGTGGGTTGGCATGGGTGGGCTGGCCGTCAACCTTGTGGGCCACGGCGCCCAGTTGCTTGTGACCGTAGCCGTGCTCAATGGCGATCGCACCGGGCGCGATACCAGCGCGTACCAGGGCCACGCCTTGGAGTTTGCCGCCGGGGGTGCTGAGTTCGATGTGGTCGCCATTGGCGATGCCCAGTTTTGCCGCGTCGGCCTTGTTGATGCCCACAGGATTGTGCGGGTGCACCTGGCGCAGGCGTGAGGCGGCGATGGACATGCTGCTCATCAAGTTGGACTTGTAGCTGGTCATGGTCAGCGGCCAGTCTTGTTCGGAAAACACTTGGCGCATGTCCGAGCCGTCGGCCAGGCGCGTGGGGTACCAGGTGGGGCAGCCGCTGTAGCGTTCGCCGGTCATGGAGTGGCGCATCCTGGACAGACCTTCGTGCCAGAAAGTGGCCGGGAACTTGGCCTGCAGCTTGAGCTGGTCGTCCGTCCATGCGTCTTCAACCTTGTCGAAGCGGCCGCCACGGCTCATGACCATGGCGACGCGGCGCACTTCTTCGGGGGCGACACGCTGTTCCAGCGATGGCATCCATTTCTCGAGGCCGGTGATTTTTATGTCGTCATCGCTGGCTTCGGGTACAGGCTTGCCCGCCTGATAGGCGATATTGCACATGCCGCGCAGGTAGAAGTCTTCGGCGTTTTCCAGGTCCAGCAGCTCGCCTTGCTTGGTGCTCATCGCATTCTTGCCAAAACCTGGCAGACCCAATTGCTTGGCCACGGCAAAGATGAAGGTCTCGAAGCTGATGGCCTGGCCGTCTGCCGTTTTGGCCGTGGCGGCTTCTACCGTGGGCCAGCGCACTGTGCTGCTCTTGGCTACGACGTCGGCCCAGGGCGCGCCAATGCCCCAGCTCTCATAGGTGACGGTGTCTGGCACGATGTAGTCGGCCAGAGCAGAGGTCTCGTTGATGAAGGGGTCCACTGAGACAAACAGCGGTAGCTTTTTCACGTCCTTGACCGAGTCTGCCAGCGCATTCTCGAAGCCGCACATGGCGTAGATGGGGTTGCTGATGTGGTTGATCCAGGCCTTGACCGGGTAGGGGTAGCCCAGCATGCCGGCGGCCAGCATCTCGCTGGAAAGGCCGCCAGGCGCGGGATACCAGGGCGCCTTGGCGGGGTAGGGGTTCTGACCCGCTTCCTTTTTGCGCTTGAATTCGCTGGTCTTTTCGTAAGGGAAGCGGGTGCGCGACAGGGCCACGCCCCGGGGTTTGACTGCGCCTTCAAACTGTGCAAAGTTGTATCGCGGTCCCGGGCCAAAGGGGCCGAACGGGCCGGCATCCATGACCCAGCCGCCGCGCACATTGAGGTTGCCGATGAGGTTGTTGAGCATGGCAATGGCATAGGCGGTGTAAAAGCCCGAGCCATTCATGGTGCCGCCGTGCGAGTTGGCCACGGCCTGTTTGCCATGACTGGTGAATTCGCGCGCCAACTCCTCGATCTCCTTGACGGGCACGCCGCACAGGGTCGCGTATTCCTCCAGCGTCTTCCTGTGTGCTTCGGCGCGCAGTTTGACAAAGGCGGTGCAGACGGCGATAGGCGCAGGCTCTTCGGTGGCGTCGGCAGCCTTGATGGGTGTGAATTTGCGCTCGGCAACCAGTTCGGCGGGTTGGGCCACGGTATGAGCGGCCAGGCTGCCATCGTTCAGCTGCACCACATACACATCTTCGGTGGGTGTTTTTTCGTCGATAGGATCTGGCATGGGCAGACCAATATCTGCGCCGCGCAGGAACTGGCCGTAGCGCGGATGCTTGGGCTCGTTGACCAGCAAGTGGGTGGCGTTGCTCCAGCTGGCTTCGCCAACGCTAGCCATGGCTGCGGGGCCGGGCTGGGTCAGAAACTGCTTGTCATAGCGCTCGTTGTCGATGATCCAGCGGATCAGGCCCATGGCCAGTGCCAGGTCGCTGCCGGGTTTGACGGGCAGCCAGCGGTTGTTGTCACCTGCCGCATGACTGGACGATGTGGGTAGCATGGGCGAGACCACCACGTATCGATAGGTGTTCTCGCCGCGCGAGCGGGCTTCGGCCAGCTCGCGGCCCACGCGCTGGAATGGGTTGCCAGACTGAGCCGGCGAGGTGCCTATGAACAGGCCAAATCGCGAGCTCTTCCAGTCCGGCTTGCCGTGGGGCATGCCGGCCATATCGCCCAGCGCCGCGCCCGTGCCCACCCGGTAGGTCTGGCCGCAGTAAGAGCCGTGGTTGGACACGTTGATGGTGCCGAACGATTGTTTGGCAAAGCGGTTGACCAGCGGAGTACGGCCTTCGTTGGCGGCCTCCGTCACCAGCAATTGGTTGGACTTTGGGCCGTATTCGGGATTGGCTTCATCGATCAACGTGTTGACGTCGCGGATGGCGCGCAGGCCATCCACATGGCCTTCGCCGAAGAGATCGCCGCCTTCGCAGATTTCCTGAACCAGCTCTTCGAGCGTGATGCTCTTCCACTGGCCGGAGCCGCGTGGACCAACGCGCTTGAGCGGCTTGAGAACGCGGTGCGGTGCTTTTTGGTGCTCGAGCATGGCCGATCCACGGGCGCAACTGGTGGCACGTCCTTCCAGTCCGTTGTCACCGCCCAGCATGGCGTAGACCTCGCGAACCGGTGTTTCCATGGGCGCGGGGTGGGTGGTGGCCAGCGGGTGATAAGGGTTGCCGGCGATACGGATGATCCGGTTGTCGGCAGTATCGACGCGCACACGCACGCCGCACTGCGTCCAGCAGCCCAGACACGAGGAGGGGCTGACCACCTGGCCGGGCTGGGTCGTCAGTTTGCCACTGACGGGGTCGATGCGGAATTCGGGCATCAGCGAGTTGCCGCGCGTGGCGCTCTGGGTGGCTTTGCCCGAGCTGCCGGTGATCAGCCCCTTGGCTCCCTTGGCCACGGTTTCGCCATAGCCTGCGGCAAAAGCTGCCAGACCGCCTGCGACGGCACCGCCGCGCAGCAGCATGCGGCGGCGGCTGGCATCGGTGCGATCGACCTCGATGTCTTGTGATTGTTCAGGGGAGAGTTTCTTGTCATTCATGGTCTTGCCCTTGGTATGGGGAAGGGCAGGCGCAGCAGTGGTTCTATGATATTGATAGCTGCAAGCGCTTGCTGATATTGCGTTTTAGGCGTATTTGGCTTGATTCTTAAACAGTGCCCGCTCGTTTGCGTACCGGAAACAGCTCCAGCGCCCAGGTGGTCAGCGCAACCAGTGCCACGCACAGGCCTGCCATGCCCAGCATGCCCATCAGGCCGTCACCGCCCAGTGGCATGCTGTAGAGATAGAGGCCGGCGCCGAATTTGGGCACGCCCTGCACGCCCATGAATAGTGCCCAGCGGAAGGCCCAGGCAGATGCCGCCAGGCCGGTGCCCAGCACCAGGGTGTAGCCCTTGGCTGCCAGACGATGCTCGCCGCGCAGCAGGGCCATCACCACGGCTGCTCCAAACACGGCCGAACCAAGCATGGAGATGCGCCAGACGGGGAACTCATTGAACAGGCGCACAGCCATGTCAAATGAAGGGCTCTGGCCCGCGATGCCGGCAATTCCCCAGGTCAGGGCGCTGGCGATCAGGCCGGTGGCCAGCCACAGGCCCAGATTGCGCAGCCCTTGCAGGGCTGCAGCATCGGGCTGCAAGGATCGGGGCAGAAAGCGGTAGAGCACAAAGCCCATGCCCACGGTGGCCAGCCAGCCGCTGAGTGCCAGATTGATCGGTACCCACAGCGTGTTCCACAGCGGGCGCGATCGGATGACCATGATTTCGGCGCCCGTGTAGACCACGATGCTGAGCGTGGACAGCACCAGTACAGGCACCAGCAGGCGCATCAACCGCTGCTTGCCCAGCCACCACAGCGCGCACATCAACACGCACAGCCCGACAAACGTGGGCATGAGCACGGCACCCAGGCTCATCCACGACCAGGGCGTGAGGTGGGCATAGAAATGCCAGAAGCGCGCAGGCTGGTGCAGGTCGGCCAGCAGGGCCACCGGTGCGGCAATCGCACTCATGGCCAGCACCAGCACCGCTGTGGGCAGCAGGCGCTGGAGCAAGCCTTGGGCCGGCCCGAACGCACAGGCTGAAGTCAGCAGTGCGGCCCCCGTGGCCATGCCGACCAGAAAGAAATACTGCACGGCCCATGGCAACCATGCCGCTTCGTAGGCTGGGGTCAGGAGTTCAATGATTTGCATGAGGGCACTCCTTTCACAGATGTTCGGCAACAAGGCGAACCGTGGCCTGACCATCGACACCGTTCACAAACTCATCGGGCAGACCGATGTAGAAGACGTGCGGCTTGGTCTTCATGCCGGGCTTGAGGACCTTGATATCGTCCTTGTGAGCATTGATGCGCTGGTTGATTTCGCTGTGCGCGTCGTTCAGATCGCCAATCACGCGCGCGCCACCCACGCAGCTTTCCACGCAGGCGGGCAGCAGACCGGCTTCCAGGCGGTGTTCGCAGAAGGTGCATTTGTCGGCAGTCTGCGTTTCGTGATTGATGAAGCGCGCGTCGTAGGGGCAGGCCTGCACGCAATAGCCGCAGCCCACGCAGCGCTCGTTATCGACAAGAACAATCCCGTCGGTGCGCTGAAATGTGGCTTGCACCGGGCAGACGGGCACGCAAGGCGGTTCGTCGCAGTGGTTGCATAGCCGCGGCAGACTGACCATGGCGGCAGCCGTGTCGCCGGCTTGGTCGATTTCGTATTGCAGCACCGTGGTGCGGAACTGGCCGATGGGGGGCTGGTTTTCGACCGAGCAGCTCACTGTGCAGGCCTGGCAGCCAATGCATTTGCGCATATCGACCAGCATGCCGAAGCGCTTGCCTTGCATGCCGGGTCGGCGCAGGGGCTGGAAGCTGGGGTCGCCGGGCAGCGCTGCGCGGGCGCTGCCCACAACACCGAGGCTGGCGGCCATGGCAATCAAATCCTGCAAAAAACCGCGCTTGGTGGGCGCAGTCACTGCCTGCTGAGGTGCCTGGGTAATGGATGGAGTGCTGCAGGTGCAGGCCGAACTGCTGGTTGCGCAGTCGGAGAGTTCTCGTTTCTGAAGTGGCATGGCCCTTCCTTTCATCGTCGCACTGGCACCAGAAAACCCTGATGCTTTAAACATAAAAGAGTATTAAATTAATATCTTTTATGTCTAATTGACTATATAAAAGTTGCCGTTTGCGCCACTTGATTTGAGTCAAGTCTTCGCTTGCTTAAGCGTTTTTTGAATGGAACTCCCGCAAGCAGATGACTTGTTGCCGAGCATGCAGCCACTTTATTAATGAACTGTTAAGCAATCAGTGTGTTGCCGTATGTAATCCACTTTGCTTGGCGGCAGATGCTGGAGGTCAAGCTATGCATGCACGGCATGCCTGAGCTCAGGCTGAGGTCGCTCTGCTGCGCCAACGTAAAGGCTGCTGCAGCAAACAGATTGGTTTGGAGCCTTGAACGGCTTTATATTCCTTGACATGAGGCAGTTTCGCTGCTGTCCGACAGTGCCGCAGGCCCGTGAGTTTCTTGGAGGCGGTGCGTTTTCTGTAAGATGTTCACATGCTGCAGGTTTTATGAGCGGCCGGCCCTGATGCTTGCTGTCTCGCAGCTATCTTGGTGCACTGCCAAGTGCATGCGATATTCCAATTTCGTCACATTGAAAGGATCGATATGTCACGCTCTGTTTCCGACGCCGTTTCCACCGCCCAAGACGATCTGGAAAAACTGGTCAGCGATCTGCGCGGTCTGCTGTCTGCCCGTGAACTGGACAAGCTTCCTGAAATCAGCGTGCTTCGTCAGCGCATCGACGACGGCATGGCCAACGTGCGCGAGTCTGCCGTGCGTGCGGCTCAGGACGCCGCTCGTCAGGCGCGCGAAGCTGCCGATGTGGCGGATCGTTATGCCCACGACGAACCCTGGCGCGTCGCCGGTGCCGCGCTGGCAGTGGGTGCACTGCTGGGTTTCATGCTGGGCCGTCGCTAAGCATTGCTGAGCTGCAAAAGGACAAGTGCCTGTGAATTTGATTTCACTACTAGGTCTTGATTCCCTGCTGGAGCGCTGGCGTGCCAATCTCAACGAGGCCGCGATCGCGGCCGAAGATCGTGTTGATCTTGCGCAGCTTGAGTGGCAACAGCACAAGCGCAGCATGCAAACGCTGGCGGTGCTGGCCATTGTGCTCGGCGCACTTACCGTGGTCGTGCTCATTGTCCTGTCCATGGCTGTGCTCGTGCAGTTCTGGGATAGCGAGCATCGTCAGCTGGTGGCGTGGCTGCTGGTCGGTGGCTGGGTTCTGGTCTGGGGCCTGGGGCTGTGGCGACTGCTGGCAGCTGTCAATCAACTCTCCAGTCCATTCAGGCTCACGCGGCGCGAGCTCAAATCGGATTGGCAGGCGATGAAGGAGAGGATTTAGCATGAACAGCATCTCTCCCGATTCGCGATCCACAGAGTTGGAGCCCGTCAAGCCCGCAGGCATGGATGCTCGGCTCTGGGATGAAGCGACCGCCGAGCAAAAGCTGGTGCTGTCGCGCATTGCCAAGCAACGCGCGCGCATCAAGGCCCGAGCCGCTGCCAAGGCGCAGGCGCTGGCCTTGCGCAGCACGCAGCCTGCGCATGTGGACGCCGATGCTCCCCTGCCCGAACGCCTGCTGTCTTTTGTGCGTCTGCATCCGCTGGCAACGGCGGCAGCGGGGGGCTTGCTCATGGTTCTGGGACCGCGCAAGCTGATTCGCTGGGGCAGCGCAGCACTGCCCTGGATTCTCAAGCTGCAGCAGCGCGCACGCGGCTGAAGGGGGCCCAAAAAAACAGCCCGTCAGGCTCAGGCATGACGGGCTGTTTCTTTGTGCGCAGCCAGGCCACGCGTCAAGTTCAGTGCATATGGGCGATGGCCTGGGCGGCTTCGGTCACAAGATCGGGGCCGCGATAGATCAGGCCGCTGTAGATCTGCACCACATCAGCACCTGCGCGGATCTTGCTCACGGCGTCGGCGCCGCTCAGGATGCCGCCCACGCCAATAATGGGAAAGCGGCTGCCAAGGGCTGAGCGCAGCTGGCGAATGATCTGGTTGCTGGCTTCGAGCACGGGCGCGCCGGACAGTCCGCCAGCTTCTTCGGCATGCTGCAGACCCTTGACGGCATCGCGGCTGATGGTGGTGTTGGTGGCAATCACGCCATCCATGCCATGGCGCTCCAGCGTTGCCGCAATCACACCGACCTGCTCCTCATCGAGGTCGGGAGCGATCTTCACGAACACCGGCGTGCGCTTGCCATGCTGGCTGGAAAGCTGTTCGCGGCGATTGGCAATCGCACCCAGCAGCGCATCCAGTGCCTCGTCGCTTTGCAGGGCACGCAGATTCTTGGTGTTGGGTGAGCTGATGTTGACAGTCACATAGTCGGCATGAGGGTACACGCCGTCCAGCGCCTTGATGTAGTCGCTGGTGGCCTCTTCGATGGGGGTTGTGGCATTCTTGCCGATGTTCAGGCCCAGCAGCATGGCGCCGCCATTGTTTCCTGCTTTTGCGCGCACTTGCGAGCGACGCACATTGGCCAGAAATGCATCCAGGCCTTCGTTGTTGAAGCCCAGACGGTTGATCAGCGCATTCTTTTCGGGAATGCGGAACATGCGGGGCTTGGGATTGCCGGGCTGGGGGCGGGGCGTGACGGTGCCCACTTCCACAAAGCCGAAACCCATGGCGGCCAGCGCATCGATGCAGCGCGCATTCTTGTCCAGGCCTGCGGCCATGCCCACACGGTTTGGGAACTTGAGGCCGGCGAGCTCGATGGGGTCGTTGATCAGAGGGCGCGCCCAGG
The DNA here is from genome assembly GCF_040187805.1 of Comamonas sp. wu1-DMT. NCBI lineage: Bacteria > Pseudomonadati > Pseudomonadota > Betaproteobacteria > Burkholderiales > Comamonadaceae > Comamonas > Comamonas sp. wu1-DMT. The sequence continues at coordinate 75,211 of NZ_JBANEM010000001.1, read as the reverse complement.
CCTTTTGGAGCAGGGTATTTTGACCCTTGGCCATGAAATTCATGGTGAGGTCGTGGGCCGCTTCGGGGTCCATGCCGAAAAGAATAGGACGCGTCAGTGAGTAAGGAATAAGAGACATGGGGATAATCGCAGGATTACCTGGATTTTCCCTCATGACGACATCTGCTGCACCTCTTTCTCAAGATGAACTGAAAACTTTGGTCGGACAAGCTGCCCTGAAATATGTGGTCGCCGGTGAAATTGTGGGCGTGGGCACAGGCTCCACGGTCAACAAATTCATTGATGCACTGGCCACCATCAAGGATCAGATTCCTGGCGCCGTCTCCAGCTCCGTGGCCAGTACCGAGCGCCTGAAGGCACTGGGCATCAAGGTATTCGATGCCAATGAAGTCACCAGCCTGGCTGTCTATATCGACGGTGCCGACGAGATCGACGGCAAGGGCTATATGGTCAAGGGCGGCGGTGCGGCGCTGACGCGCGAGAAGATCGTGGCGGCGCTGGCTCAGCGTTTTGTCTGTATTGCCGATGAATCCAAGCGCGTGCAAGTGCTGGGCAATTTTCCGCTGCCCGTGGAAGTCATCCCCATGGCGGCAGCCCAGATCGCGCGTCGCTTCGAAGCCATGGGCGCTGAAGTGACGGCGCAGATTCGCATGAAGGATGGTGCGCCGCTGGTGACCGACAACGGCCAGCATATTCTGGATGTCCGCGGTCTGAAGATCGCCGAGCCGCTGGCCTTCGAGTCCGAAGTCAACCAGTGGCCCGGCGTGGTGACCGTCGGCGTGTTTGCCCATCAGAAGGCTGCGGTTTGCCTGCTGGGAACCGCGCAAGGCGTGCAGACGCTGGAATACTAAGCAGCAAGCAGCAAGCAGCAAGCAGCGGCCCGAAAGCCACCTGCTTGTGTAGGTGGCTTTTTTATGAAATTGATAGCTGCTAGCGCTTGATGGGTAAGCGTTAGAGCCTGATTTTATTGAAATTCATGAATTCTAGAAGCGCAGGCCTGCGGGGTTGTCGGGTGTGGGTGCGCCAGGGGCGGGGGCTGCGGGCGCCGTGATGCGTGCAGCGGGACGCTCTGCAGGCTTGACCGCATCGGTCGCGGCTGGCGCCGGTACGGTCAAGGGCTTGGCAGCGGGGGCTTTGTAGTTCTTCGGCAGCTGGGGCTGCTTGGGGTAGCCGGCCGCGCTCAGGTACTGGTCCCAGCTGTCGGCGCCAAAACCCTTGAGGTGCTGGTTGCCGATGGTGGCAAAGGGCAGGCTCTCCTGTCCGCTGAGCTTGCGCAGCGCTGCAACATCGCTGCTGGTATCTATGGTGCGCTCGTTGAACGGGATGCCGCGGTTCTGCAGATGAGACCGAGCCTCGTCGCAGGGACCACAGTCCTTGCCCGTATAGATCATGACGGGATAGCGATTGGCCGCCTGGCGCAAGTCGTAAGGCAGCTGCGCGTTGGCTGAAGACGCCGGGCCATCGGCATTGCTCACGGCTTCGGCACTGGGCTTGGCGTTGGGGCCGATGGCCCGGTCGGAATAGGTGACCCGCCCGTCAGGGCCCACGCTGCGGTAGAGATTCTGAGCCAGGCTGACTCCGCTCGCCAATGCGGCAAAGGCGGCTACAAGCATTGTCAGCAGCAGGGCGTTGCCGGAGGTCGGCTTCTCGGCCGAAGGCCGGGCAATGAAAGATCGTGACATCTCAATCTTGGTCAATGAAGTGGTTTGAGGGTGCAAGCGCCAATGGGCAGAGCATAGCTTGCATGTAGGACTGTCTGCTCCCATGCTCAGGCTTGTCTTGATCTGACCTCGTTGCGTGAGTCAGCTTGCGTCAGTCTTGGGTCTCTCTTATCGGGGCAATGGCAGACATGAAAAAGCGCCCGGGCAGGGCGCTTTTGGGCAGGTGGCAGCAGAAGGCTCAGGCGGCCTGGCTCATGCCTTGGTGGCGAAGCAGGGCGTCAATCTGCGGCTCGCGGCCACGGAAGGCCTTGAAGGACTCCATGGCAGGGCGGCTGCCGCCGGCTTCCAGAATCGACTCGCGGTACTTGCGGCCGGTCTCGGGGTTGGGCGAGCCATCGGCCAACATGGTTTCTTCAAAAGCCGCATAAGCGTCCGCGCTCAGCACCTCGGCCCATTTGTAGCTGTAGTAACCGGCGGCATAGCCACCAGCAAAGATATGGCTGAAAGTGTGTGCCATGCGGTTGTAGGCTGGCGATTGCAGCACGGACACCTCGGCGCGCACCTGGTTCAGCAGCGCCATGAAGTCGTCTGCCGGATTGTGCTCGGTGTGCAGGAGCATGTCGAACAGCGCGAACTCGATCTGGCGCAGGGTCTGCATGCCGGACTGGAAGTTCTTGGCCGCAATCATCTTGTCGTACAGCGCGCGGGGCAAGGCCTCGCCCGTGTCCACATGGGCAGTCATGTGCTTGAGCACATCCCACTCCCAGCAGAAATTTTCCATGAACTGGCTGGGCAGCTCGACTGCATCCCATTCCACGCCGGCAATACCCGAGACATCGCGTTCGTTGACCTGCGTGAGCATGTGGTGCAAACCGTGGCCGGTTTCGTGGAACAGGGTGATCACGTCATCGTGCGTGAGCAGCGCGGGTTTGCCGTCCACGCCGGATGCGAAATTGCAGACCAGATGGGCCACGGGCGTTTGCAGCTGATGGGTGTCGGGGCGCAGCCAACGCGTGCGCACATCGTCCATCCAGGCGCCGCCGCGCTTGCCCTTGCGCGCCTGCGGGTCCAGGTAGAACTGGCCGACCAACTGTGGGCCTTGTGCGCTGGAGCGCTCGATGCGGTAGAACTCCACGCAGGGGTTCCAGACCGGGGCTTCATCGCGGCGGATGGAGACTTCGAACAGGGTCTCGACAATCTTGAACAGGCCGGCCAGCACCTTGGGGGCTGGAAAGTATTGCTTGAGTTCCTGCTCGCTGAAGGAATAGCGGGCCTCCTTGAGCTTTTCGCCGATGAAGGCCCAGTCCCAGGGCTTGGGGTCGGCAATGGCGAGATCGGTCTGGGCAAAGGCGCGCAGATCGGCCACGTCCTTTTCGGCATAGGGGCGGGCACGTTGCGCCAGATCGCGCAGAAAGTCTATGACCTGCTGGGGCGAATCGGCCATCTTGGGCACGATCGAGACTTCGCCGAAATTGCTGTAGCCCAGCAACTGGGACTCTTCCAGACGCAGGGCGAGAATTTCCTTCATCACGGCGGTGTTGTCAAAGCGCTTGCCGTCGCCCTCGGCCTGGTCGGAGGCCCGGGTCACATAAGCCTGATAGATCTTTTCGCGCAGTGCGCTGCTCTTGGCAAACTGCATCACCGGCAGATAGCTGGGCATCTTAAGCGTCAGCTTGTAGCCTTCCTTGCCATCGGCTTCGGCGCCGGCCTTGGCCGCAGCGATCACATCGGCCGGAACGCCGTCCAGCTCGTCAATCCTGGCGTAGTAGGCAAAGGCATCGGTGGCGTCCAGCGCGTTCTCGCTGAATTTCTGGGCCAGCTCGGCCGAGCGGGCCTGAATCTGCGCAAAGCGTTCCTTGGCAGCGCCCTGCAGTTCGGCGCCCGAGAGCACAAAGCCGCGCATGGCATGGTCCCAGGCGGCGCGCTGCTCCTTGTTGAGGCTGGCCGGGTCAATGGCCTTGTACTTGGCGTACAGGCGTTCATCGGCGCCCAGATTGGTCCAGAACTCGGTGACCTTGGGCAGGGCTTCGTTATAGGCCGCGCGCAACTCCGGGGTGTCGGCAACGCTGTTGAGGTGATTGATGGCCGACCAGGCAGTGCCCAGCTTTTCAGTCGCCACGTCCAGCACGGCAGAGATGGCCTCCCACTGTGCGGGGAAGTCCGGTGCAACCACGGTCTCCAGCGCCTCGCTGGCACGGGCCAGCAAAGTGTCGATGGCGGGTGCCACATCCGCAGGCTGAATGCGGTCAAACAAGGGCAGGGAGGAGGATTCGAGAAGTGGATTGCTCATGCTGTATTAAGTGCCGGCAAGGTCGGGAAAATCAAGCGCTCTCAGGGTATTTATTGCTATCGCCTTCATAGCGTCAGCCTGTGGTCAGAAGCGTGCTCGCGCCAGGACTGCGTGCAAGCGCCACCGCGCAGCAAAGCTATCGCCCCCCTCGGGCGATCAGAGCCAGAGAGGGAGAAGCCGCGGGGCGGCTCGGAGGGCGTCAGCCTGCGGCGCGCTCTGCCGATTCCATGGTGTTGACCAGCAGCATGGTAATCGTCATGGGGCCGACACCACCGGGCACAGGGGTGATGTAGCCAGCAACTTCCTTGACGCCGTGGAAGTCGACGTCGCCGCAGAGCTTGCCTTCGGCATTGCGGTTCATGCCTACGTCGATGACCACGGCACCGGGCTTGACCATGTCGGCGGTCAGCACATCCACCTTGCCCACGGCCGCGACGATGATGTCGGCCTGGCGTGTCATGGCAGCCAGATCGGCGGTGCCGCTATGGGTGACGGTGACCGTGGCATTGGCGGCCAGCAGCATCATGGCCATGGGTTTGCCCACGATGTTGGAGCGGCCGATGACCACGGCGTGCTTGCCGCGCAGATCCTTCATGCCGATGGATTCCAGCATCTTCATGCAGCCATAGGGCGTGCAGGCCTTGAAGCCGACTTCGCCGACCATCAGTGCGCCGGCGCTGGCCACGTGGAAGCCATCCACGTCCTTGGCGGGGGAGATGGTCTCGATGACCTTGTGGTCGTCGATGTGCTTGGGCAAGGGCAACTGCACCAGGATGCCGTGAATGCTCGGGTCGTTGTTCAGCGCTTCGACACGTGCCAGCAGTTCGGCTTCGGTCATGGAGGCATCGTACTTTTCCAGCACCGAGTGGAAGCCCACGTCTTCGCAGGCCTTGACCTTGTTACGCACGTAGACCTGGGAAGCCTGGTTGTCGCCCACCAGAACTACGGCCAGCCCGGGCGTGACGCCCTTGGCCTTGAGCGCTGCCGCGCGGGTGGCGACTTCCTTGCGCAGTTGTTCGGAGAGGGCTTTGCCGTCGATGAGTTGGGCTGTCATTGCTGGAGTACCAATAAAAAATGCTGCTAGCCCTTGATGAACAAGCACTAGCAGCTATCAGAATAGGAGTTGGCTAAAGCGCGAGGCCTGGCCAGTGCTCCTTGGATTATCTCGCGATTGGAGTGGCTTCCGATTTCGCGGGGAGCACTTAATTGACGGCAGCCGCCGCTTTGGCCGCAGCGCTGGTCTGGCCCTGGCCCAGTGCGATCTTGAGCAGATCGGCCACAGTGTTGGCGTTGAGCTTTTCCATGATGTTGGCGCGGTGGGCTTCCACGGTCTTGATGGAGATGCCCAGATCGTCGGCGATCTGCTTGTTCAGGCGGCCGGCGACGATGCGCTCGAGCACCTGGGCTTCGCGGCCCGTGAGCTTGGCCAGCAGCGCATCGCGGCTGGCGGCCTGCTGGTGGCCGGTAAAGGCTTCGCGGGCGTGATCCAGCATGCGCTCGACCAGACCCAGCAGTTCTTCTTCGTTGAAAGGCTTCTGGATGAAGTCCAGCGCGCCTTTCTTCATGGTGTTCACGGCCATGGGCACATCGCCGTGGCCGGTGATGAAGACGATGGGCAGAGGAGACTTGCGCTCGATCAGTCGGTCCTGCAGTTCCAGGCCGGTCATGCCGCCCATGCGGATGTCGACGATCAGGCAGGCCACTTCGCGTGGGTCGTAGCGCGACAAAAAGGTCTCGGCGGAGTCAAAGCAACGCACGCGGTAGTCCTTGCCTTCCAGCAGCCATTGCAGCGAATCACGGACTGCTTCGTCGTCGTCAACTACGTAAACAGTGCCTTTTTTGGGAATCAAACTCATGCAATCGTCCTCTTTATGGGTTCGCTTGTCGTGGTGAGTGTTGTCGTCTCCACACCCGTTGCCAACGGTAGCCAGAATGAGAACCGGCAACCAGTGACTTCGCTTCCATTGTAGAGGTTCTCGGCATGCATTCGACCCTGATGTGATTCGACAATCGAGCGGCAAAGGTTCAGGCCTATGCCCATGCCTTCGCTCTTGGTGGAGAAGAAGGCTTCGAACAAGTGTTCCAACACTTCCGGCGGCAGGCCCTTGCCCGTGTCTTCCACGGTGAACTCCACACCCGGCAGGCTTTCAAAGACCTGAGGGCGCACGCGCAGTTCCACATTGCGTTGGCCCAGCGGGCGGTCGGACATATCAATGGACTCAGCACTGTTTTTCATCAAATTGATGAGAACCTGCTCGATGAGGATGGCATCGGCCATTACTGGCGGCATGCGTTCGGCAATATGCGAGGTCAGCTGCACATTGCGGCGGCGCAACTCGATACCGGCCAGCTCCAGCGCCTCGTTCACCATCTCGCCTACCTGGGCCAGCATGCGATTGGGCTCGCTCTTTTTCACGAAGGAGCGGATGCGCTGAATGATCTGCCCGGCACGCTGTGCCTGATGTGCCGTCTTTTCCAGTGCGAACTTCATCTGTTCGGGTGTAAGCGTGCCGTTTTCCAGGCGCGTCAGCATGCCGGAGCTGTAATTGCTGATGGCGGTCAGGGGCTGGTTGAGCTCGTGCGCCACGCTGGATGCCATCTCTCCCATGGTGATGAGGCGGCTGGCGGTCTGGGCCTTTTCAGCCTGGGCCGCAGCCTGTTCCTCGGCCAGGCGGCGCTGGGTGATGTCGGTGGCAATCACCATCTGGGCCAGGCGGCCGTCCACCCAACTTAGATAGCGCGAGCGGACTTCCAGCCATTTGCCCAGGCTGGGCACGAAGATCTCGGCGTTCTCGCTGCGTGCGGCAGTCAGCGTGTCCGTGGGCAAGCCCATGAGGCCGTCTTCGTTCTCGGCTTCGGGCTGGTGGCGAACCGGCAGCTTGCCAGCCTGGGCGACCAGTTGCAGATGTCCTTCGGTGTGCGAGCCAAACCACTGGCGGTACAACTTGTTGGCAAACAGCAACTCGGCACTGCCAAGAGGGGCCACGGAAACAGAGGCATCCAGCGCCTCCAGCACAATGGTGAAGCGCTCGTATGAGGCAGACAGCTGTTCGCGAATCCGGTTGGGCTCGGTAATGTCCGTCATGGACGACATCCACCCCGTATGCTGGCCGTGGGCATCAATCAGCGGCGATACATACAGGCGCGCGTCGAACAGGCTGCCGTTCTTGCGCTTCACACGTACCTGAAAGCCGCCAACGATGGTCTTGCCCGACAGCTCTTCGCGCAGCTGTGAATGCAGATTGTCGTAGTCGTTATCGGGCCAGTAGGAATAAGGTGGAACCTGGCCGACCAGATCCTTCTCGCTCCAGCCCGTCATCTGGCAGAAGGCCGCGTTCACATAGGTAATGCGACCGTGCAGATCCAGTGCTCGCATGCCCGTCAGCACGGAATTTTCCATGGCACGGCGGAAGTTGGTCTCGGCCACCAGGGCCTCCTGGGCACGCTGGCGGCGGCGTGTGTGGCGCCAGGTGGCCAGCAGCAGCCAGGCCGTCATGGCCGACAAGGTGCCCACCAGCCAGAACAGGCCGCTACCGACTACGCCCAGCGAAGTCTGGTAGGCCTGGGCGCGCATCATCAGCGCCGTGCCCACCGGGGAGACGGGCACTTCGTATTCATTCGCAATGGCACGCCAGTGCAGCAGCTCGGTAGGTGTCTTGCGCGGTGCCAGCGGAGTGCCGGCCAGCACATGGTTGTCGGCATCGCGCATGGTGATGGCGTAACGGGCCATCACTTCCGTGGGCGTGCCATAGCGCAGCAGACTGTCCACCGAAAACTCGGCCAGCAGCTCGCCCTGGTAGCGGCTGTTGGCGCTGATTGGCACATGCAGCTGCAGCAGTGGCGGCAACTCATTGGGCTGGGCTTTTTCCTGCACATAGATGGGCTGCAGCATCTCGCGGGCCTGCTCATAGGCTTGCAGGGTCTCGCCCTGATGCAGGCTTTCGCCCACGGCACGCAACTGATCCGTGGCCACCGTCGGAGCTGACTGGCTGTACACAACCTGACGCTTGTCATTGATCCAGGTAATCGATTGCAGCTCGGGGTATTGGCTGATCAACGCTTCGGTGCGGCCGTCGAAGTCGGCTTTGCGCATCTCGCGGTTGCCGATGTCACGAGCCATGCGCATCAGTTGCTCCTGGCGCTCCAGCAGGCGCAGGCGCACGCGTTGTTGGGCGTATTCCACGTCGCGGCGCAGTGCCTCCTGCTCGCGATCCACTTCTTCCGTGCGCAAATACCAGAACGACGCAATGATTGCAGCCATGAACATCAGCACCGACGCCAGCGGCGCGAGCGCGGCATAGCGATCCTGCCGGGTCGGCGACAGGCTGCGCCACCAGCTACGCCACCAGCGCACAGGGGATGCAACGGATTGCGCGCTTTTTGCGTCCTCTTTTTCTCGTTCGTGATTGCTTGTTTGCATGCCTCCAGTGTAGGGGAGAGACCTAGTGGAATCTGCGACTATTTCTGTCGCGTAAAAGACAATCTATAGAGGCTTCACTGTATGTGCATTTGCAGCATTTTTTTTATATAGTGAAATCACAAAGCACAATTTGAAATTTGAAAAAAATGTGCGAAACTCGCCAGCGATCGACACAGTGAATCGGTTTAATCCGGGGAGCACCCGAAGGTGCTGTGCCACGCGTTATGCGGTGTGGCGCTTGCCGCACCCGTGTGATGCCGCACTCACTGCTTCGTGATAAAGCTACCCCCTCTCGAAGGAGACACTCACAATGACAGCTCAGACTGATCCCAAAGGCGCTGGCTTTCCTGCCGGCCTGGACCAACAAGAATCGCGCGAGTGGATGGATGCCCTCTCTGCGGTGATCGACCGCGAAGGTGCGGACTATGCTCACAAGCTGATCGAGGATCTGCTTGAACACGCTCGCCAGAACAGCGTGGACATGCCTTTCTCGGCCAATACCGGCTACGTGAACACCATCGAAGTCGACCAGGAAGAAAAGTGCCCCGGCAACCTGGAGATCGAAGGTCGTCTGCGTGCCTACATGCGCTGGAACGCCATGGCCATGGTGGTCAAGGCCAACCGCATTCACCCCCCTGAAGGCGGTGATCTGGGCGGCCACATCGGCTCCTTCGCTTCGCTGGCCAATATGTTTGCGGCCGGCTTCAACCATTTCTGGCACGCCGAGAACGAAAACCACGGCGGCGACTGCCTGTACATCCAGGGTCACGTTTCGCCCGGCATCTATGCCCGCGCCTACCTGGAAGGCCGTATCTCCGAAGAACAACTGCTGAACTTCCGCCAGGAAGTGGACGGCAAGGGTCTGTCGAGCTACCCTCACCCCAAGCTGATGCCCGACTTCTGGCAGTTCCCCACGGTGTCCATGGGCCTCGGCCCGCTGATGGCCATCTACCAGGCGCGTTTCCTGAAGTATCTGCACGCACGCGGCATTGCGAATACCGAAAACCGCAAGGTCTGGGTGTTCTGCGGCGACGGTGAAATGGACGAGGTGGAATCCCTGGGCGCTATCGGTCTGGCATCGCGCGAGAACCTGGATAACCTGGTTTTCGTGATCAACTGCAATCTGCAGCGCCTGGACGGTCCCGTGCGTGGCAACGGCAAGATCATCCAGGAGCTGGAAGGCGAATTCCGCGGTGCCGGCTGGAACGTGATCAAGCTGCTTTGGGGCAAGGGCTGGGACGAGCTGCTGGCCAAGGACAAGGACGGCGTGCTCAAGAAGATCATGATGGAGTGCAACGACGGCGACTATCAGGCTTTCAAGGCCAACGACGGTGCCTACGTTCGCCAGCATTTCTTCGGCCGCGATCCTCGCGCCCTGAAGATGGTCGAGCACATGTCCGACGACGAGATCTGGAACCTGCGGCGCGGCGGCCACGATTCGCAGAAGGTCTACGCAGCGTTTGCCGCTGCCAACGGCCACAAGGGTCAGCCCACGGTGCTGCTGGTCAAGACCGTCAAGGGCTTCGGCATGGGCAAGGTCGGTGAAGGCAAGAACAACGTTCACCAGACCAAGAAGCTGAGCGACGAGGACATCAAGGCCTTCCGCGACCGCTTCAACATTCCGATCCCCGACAGCCAGATCGCGGACATTCCCTTCTACAAGCCGGCCGACGATACGCCGGAAATGAAGTATCTGCACGAGCGCCGCAAGGCCCTGGGCGGCTACCTGCCACACCGTCGCCAGCAAGCTGACGAGCAGTTCACCGCTCCTGCGCTGGACACCTTCAAGGCCATCCTGGAGCCCACACCCGAAGGCCGTGAAATCTCCACGACCCAGGCTTATGTGCGTTTCCTGACGCAGCTGCTGCGCGACAAGAACATCGGCCCCCGCGTGGTGCCCATCCTGGTGGACGAAGCCCGTACCTTCGGTATGGAAGGCCTGTTCCGTCAGGTCGGCATCTACAACCCCCACGGTCAGCAATACACCCCGGTCGACAAGGACCAGGTGATGTACTACCGCGAGGACAAGGCCGGCCAGATCCTGCAGGAAGGCATCAACGAAGCCGGCGGCATGTCCAGCTGGATTGCTGCAGCCACCAGCTACAGCCATAGCAACCGGGTCATGATCCCGTTCTATGTGTACTACTCGATGTTCGGCTTCCAGCGCATCGGCGACCTGGCCTGGGCGGCTGGCGACCTGCAAGCGCGTGGCTTCCTGCTGGGCGGCACCTCGGGCCGTACCACGCTGAACGGCGAAGGCCTGCAGCACGAAGACGGTCATAGCCACATCCTGGCCAACACCATCCCCAACTGCGTGACTTACGACCCCACCTTCGCTCACGAAGTGGCCGTGATCATGCAAGATGGTCTGCGTCGCATGGTGCAGAACCAGGAAAACATCTTCTACTACATCACGCTGCTGAACGAAAACTACCCCATGCCTGGCCTGGAAGCCGGCACGGAAGAGCAGATCCTCAAGGGCATGTACATGGTCAAGCCTGGCCAGAAGGTGCCAGAGAGCGGCCTGCGCGTTCAACTGCTGGGCTCCGGCACCATCCTGCGCGAGTCCTTCTTCGCCCAGGAACTGCTGGAAAAGGACTGGGGCATTGCCGCCGATGTCTGGAGCTGCCCGTCGTTCAATGAACTGACCCGCGAAGGTCAGGAAGTGGACCGCTTCAACATGCTGCACCCCATGGAAGCCGCCAAGGTTCCGTTCGTGTCGCAGCAGCTGGCTGCCCACCCCGGCCCCGTGATCGCTTCGACCGATTACATGAAGGCCTACGCCGAGCAGATCCGTCCCTACATGCCCAAGGGCCGTACCTACAAGGTGCTGGGTACCGACGGTTTCGGCCGTTCGGACTTCCGCGCCAAGCTGCGTGAACACTTCGAAGTCAACCGTCACTACATCGTGGTGGCTGCACTGCGCGGTCTGGCCGATGAAGGCAAGATCAACGCCACGACCGTGGCCGAAGCGATCAAGAAGTACGGCATCAACGTCGACAAGATCAACCCGCTGCACGCCTAAGAAGGGGAGACAGATAACATGGCATTGACAGAAATCAAGGTCCCCGATATTGGCGACTTCTCCGAAGTCGGCGTGATCGAAGTGCTGGTCAAGGTGGGTGACACCATCAAGGTCGAGCAATCCCTGATTACCGTGGAGTCCGACAAGGCTTCCATGGAAATCCCCTCCAGCCAGGCTGGCGTGGTCAAGGAAATCAAGGTTGCCCTGGGCGACAAGGTCAAGGAAGGCTCCGTGGTCGTGATGCTAGAGACTGCCGATGCAGCTCCCGCACCTGCCGCCGCAGCGCCTGTCCCTGTTGCAGCACCCGTGGCCGCAGCTCCTGCCCCCGTGGCTGCAGCCCCTGTGGCCGCCGCTCCTGCAGCATCCTCCACCGTGGACCTGAAGATCCCCGATATCGGCGACTTCAAGGACGTGGCCGTGATCGAGATGCTGGTCAAGGTGGGTGACACCGTGACCGCCGAGCAATCGCTGTTTACCGTGGAGTCCGACAAGGCCTCGATGGAAATCCCTTCGCCCTCGGCCGGCACCATCACGGCGCTGACCATCAAGCTGGGTGACACCGTCAACGTGGGCGACGTCGTCGGCCAGATGACAGTGCAGGGCGCAGTTGCTGCCCCCGTGCAGGCCGCCGCTCCCGTGGCGGCACCGGTTGCCGCTCCTGTGGCTGCAGCACCTGCAACCGTGGTTGCAGCCCCTGTGGCCGCCACTCCTGCTGCCGCACCTGCAGCCCACAACCCCACCGTGGCGCCTTCGGGTCAGCTGCCCCATGCCTCGCCTTCGGTGCGCAAGTTCGCTCGCGAACTGGGCGTGCCTCTGGCAGAAGTCAAGGGCTCGGGCAACAAGGGCCGCATCACGGCGGAAGACATCCAGTCCTTCACCAAGTCGGTGATGGCCGGCGCCGTGCAGACCCTGGCTCAGCAGGCCGTGGCTCCCAAGTCTTCCGGCGGCAACGTCGGCGGTCTGGAAGTGCTGGCCTGGCCCAAGGTCGACTTCGCCAAGTTTGGCGCTGTCGAGCGCAAGGAGCTGTCGCGCATCAAGAAGATCTCGGGTGCCAACCTGCACCGCAACTGGGTGGTCATCCCCCACGTCACCAACAATGACGAGGCTGACATCACCGAGCTGGAAGCCTTCCGCGTACAGACCAATGCCGAAAGCGCCAAGGCCAAGAGCGACGTCAAGGTGACGATGCTGGCTTTCGTGATCAAGGCCGTGGTGGCTGCGCTCAAGAAGTTCCCCGAGTTCAACGCCTCTCTGGACGGCGACACTCTGGTCTACAAGCAGTACTTCAACATCGGTTTTGCCGCTGACACGCCGAACGGCCTGGTCGTTCCCGTGCTCAAGGATGCCGACAAGAAGGGCATCCTGCAGATCAGCCAGGAAATGGGCGAGCTGGCCAAGAAGGCCCGCGACGGCAAGCTGGGCGCTGCGGACATGCAAGGCGGCTGCTTCTCGATCTCGTCTCTGGGCGGCATCGGCGGCACCAACTTCACGCCCATCATCAATGCGCCTGAAGTCGCCATCCTGGGTCTGTCCAAGGGCGCCATGAAGCCCGTGTGGGACGGCAAGCAGTTCGTGCCTCGTCTGATGCTGCCTCTGTCGCTGTCGTACGACCACCGCGTCATCGACGGTGCAGCCGCTGCACGCTTCAACGCCTACCTGGGCGCTGTGCTGGCCGACTACCGCCGCATCCTGCTCTAAGCAGCTGACGGGCAGGCCGATTTTTAGCGAAATCGGCCTGTAGCGCTTATCTGAACTGCGCAAGTAGCTATCTTTTTAGATGCCTTGCGCTTCACCTTGCCAGCCCATGAGTGAGATGAAGAACCTGAGACAGCATCCCATCGAGCATCTGCGTGGCGTCATTCCCGGTATCCGGCCTTTTCCGGATGCGGCTGACGTCTTCGCCGAGCCGGTCGAGAAGTACGCGCGGCATTTTCTGCCGCTGGTCACCATCGATCTGGCCTTGCTCGACGATGCCTGGAGCGGGCCGATTCATCTCGTCGCCCCTTGCGAGCCCTACGAAGGGCAAGTTGGGGAGTGGGGGGGGCGAGGAGTTTGGCAACGCGCTGCTCAAGCCTGACTGGCTGGCTTTCAAACTCGACGAACAAGGCAAGTACGAGCTGCTGGGCGACTGGCGCTACTTCATGCTGGAGCAGGATCGGGCCGACTGGGCGGAAAAATCGCTCGACTGGCGCGAGGTGCGCAGCCAGCATCGTGAACTGGTCAAACTTGGGGTTGTACCGCCGTTTGAACTGCACCACGAGGCCAAGTACTCATGGCGCGATGTGATGGAGCTGCATTACGCAACCCAGCACGCGGCCTATGAGCAGGCCAGGCGGGACTTTCTGGCCCATGGCTGGAATGCCGCCAAGCCCTGGAATGACGCTGCTGAAGTTGCCAAGCTGCCTTTGTATGAGCCAGGTACGGACTGTTATGACTCCACTTCAGGGCGCTATCTGCTCGGCGTGCTGGGCGGGCCTGCGTGGGGTGGTAACTGGAGCAATCTGACCAACCCGCTGCTCAGCGGCATTGGTACGGATGACGGTATTCACCCCATTCACCCGGAAACGGGCGCTGCGTTCGAGTTCATCACCAGCACCTATGCCAACGAGTTCACGGGGCATGACTGCGAAATCCTGCTGTTCTACGAGCCCCAAAGCCGTACCGTGCTGCAGACCTTTGATTGGAGCTAAGGCGTCACCGTCCGGCTTCAAACCGAGAAAAATCGTTTTTGCTGCCTGATCCTTCAGGCGGCGCAGAGACAAAACCAAGATAGGAGCGCATATGAGCCTCATCGATATCAAGGTACCCAATATCGGCGACTTCGCCGAAGTGGGCGTGATCGAACTGCTGGTCAACGCCGGCGACACCGTGTCCGTGGACCAGTCCCTCATCACCGTGGAGAGCGACAAGGCCTCCATGGAAATTCCTAGCAGCCACGCTGGCGTTGTGAAGGAAATCAAGGTCAAGGTCGGTGACAAGGTTGCCGAAGGCTCCGTCGTGCTGTCGCTGGAAGTGGCAGCCGGTGCTGCCGCACCGGCACAAGCCGCAGCGCCTGCGCCCGCCGCAGCCGCTCCCGCACCTGTGGCCGCCCCCGTGGCTGCCGCTCCCGCTCCCGTGGCCAGCAACTTTGCCGGCACCGTGGACATGGACTGCGACGTGGTCGTTCTGGGCGGTGGCCCTGGCGGTTACTCCGCAGCCTTCCGCGCAGCCGACCTGGGCCTGAAGGTCGTGCTGGTCGAGCGCTACGCCACCCTGGGCGGTGTCTGCCTGAACGTGGGTTGCATCCCCTCCAAGGCACTGCTGCACGTGGCTGCCGTGATGGACGAAGTCAAGCACCTGGAAGTGGCCGGCGTGAAGTTCGCGGCTCCCGAAGTCAACATCGACCAGTTGCGCGGCCACAAGGAAAAGGTCATCGGCAAGCTGACCGGCGGTCTGGGCCAGATGGCCAAGATGCGCAAGGTCACCGTCGTGCGCGGCTATGGCAACTTCGTGTCTGCCAACCACATCGAAGTCGAAGAAACCACTGGTTCCGGCCAGGAAAAGACCGGCAGCAAGAAGATCGTTCAATTCAAGAACGCCATCATCGCTGCAGGCTCGCAAGCCGTGCACCTGCCTTTCATGCCCAAGGACCCCCGCGTGGTCGATTCCACCGGTGCCCTGGACCTGAAGGAGGTGCCCAAGCGCATGCTGATTCTGGGCGGCGGCATCATCGGCCTGGAAATGGGCACCGTTTACAGCACACTGGGCGCACGCCTGGACGTGGTGGAGATGATGGACGGCCTGATGCAGGGCGCTGACCGCGATCTGGTCAAGGTCTGGCAAAAGATGAACGCACCACGTTTCGACAACATCATGGTCAACACCAAGACCGTCGGTGCCGAAGCCACGCCAGAAGGCATCAAGGTCACGTTCGCTCCTGCCAAGGACGGCGTCACCGTGCCCGAACCCCAGACCTACGACCTGGTTCTGCAAGCCGTGGGCCGCACGCCCAACGGCAAGAAGATCAGTGCCGACAAGGCTGGCGTGGCCGTGACCGACCGCGGCTTCATCGACGTCGACATCCAGATGCGCACCAACGTGCCCAACATCTTCGCGATTGGCGACATCGTGGGTCAGCCCATGCTGGCGCACAAGGCCGTGCACGAAGCGCATGTGGCTGCCGAAGTCATCGCCGGTGAACTGCAAGGCAACAAGGAACTGGCTTCTGCTGCCTTCAACGCCCGCGTGATTCCTTCGGTGGCTTACACCGACCCCGAAGTGGCATGGGTCGGTCTGACCGAAGACCAGGCCAAGGCACAAGGCATCAAGGTCAAGAAGGGCCTGTTCCCTTGGGCTGCCTCGGGCCGCGCCATCGCCAACGGCCGCGACGAAGGCTTCACCAAGCTGCTGTTTGACGATTCCCCCGAAGCTCACGGGCACGGCCGTATCCTGGGCGGCGGCATGGTCGGCACGCATGCCGGCGACATGATCGGTGAAATCGCCCTGGCCATCGAAATGGGCGCCGACACCGTGGACATCGGCAAGACCATCCATCCCCACCCAACCCTTGGCGAGTCCATCGGCATGGCGGCGGAAGTGGCGCACGGTTCCTGCACGGATGTGCCACCCACACGTAAGTGAGTGTTTCGCTTGCTTAAAACAAAGGCAGCCTTCGGGCTGCCTTTTTTATATTTCATAGCTGCTTGTGCTTGCTGCATAAGCGCTTGAGACCGACTGATTCTCAGTTTTCTATCTGTGATCGTGCTGCTTTGAGTGCTTGAGTAAATGTGGTTTGCATTGAAGGCATGAGCCCATTTGACTTTGCCGAGGTCGCGGTGAGCGTGGAGGGCTTGCACCCCAGCAACCATAAGTTGGGCGCTGCTGCCGGCAAGCCCGTGGCGGCGGGTTGGGGGCCTTATGAAGCCAACGCGAAGGCCGAAGCACAGCTTAAAGACTAGTTTTGATAGCTGCCAATGCATGATGCATAAGCGCTGGAGCCTGTTTTATCTTGAATTTTTGGCGTTGATGCTTGAGCTTGTCTGTCAATGAATTTCCCGATCAGGAAATATCGATTCCTTTTCTGCGTGCTCTGTTTCATAATTTCCCGAACGGGAATTTCCAGGCGAACCACCTTATGTCCACCATCCACACCACCGACCAACTGGGCACGGCTTTGCGCATCGCCCGCAAACAATTGGGACTGACCCAGCCGCAGCTTGCCTTGGCCGCAGGCGTGGGCACGCGATTTATTGTGGATCTAGAGGCTGGCAAGCCCACGGTACGGCTGGAGCATGTGCTGCGGGTGATCAATGCGCTGGGCGGGGAGTTGCAGTTGGGCGGCTTGCCGTATACGGATTCTGAGGGCGTAGCGGAGGGCGCAGACCATGACGTCTAAATCCACGCATGAACTCGAAGTCTGGCTGTTTGATGAGCGCGTCGGCAGTCTGTCGCTGGTGCATGGGCAGCTGAGCTTTGCCTATGCGACCGACTGGTTGGCGCAGCCGCAGGCCACGGCTTTATCGCAGTCGCTGCCGCTGCAGGCTAAACCTTTTGACGATCATCAGACCCGGCCGTTCTTCGCCGGTCTGCTGCCCGAGGGGCAGATGCGGCGCCTGATTGCCCAGCAGTTTCAGGTGTCGGGCCAAAACGACTTTGCGCTGCTGGACCATATTGGCGGCGAATGCGCGGGGGCCGTGACCTTTCTGGAGCCGGTGCAGGCCTTGCCGACTAACGGGGCTGGGGCGACCGGGGCACCGGGTGATGTGGATTGGCTCAGCGATCAAAAGCTGCTCGCCTTGCTGGACGAGCTGCCGCGTCGCCCCATGCTGGCGGGAGATGAAGGGCTGCGGCTATCGCTGGCCGGGGCGCAGGACAAGTTGCCCGTGGTGGTGGACGAGAGCATTCCGGGCGCAGTGCGTATCGGTCTGCCGCGCAATGGCGCGCCCAGCTCGCATATCTTGAAGCCCGCCATCCATGCGGTGGAGGACAGCGTGGCCAATGAAGGCTTTTGCATGCTGCTGGCCCAGGTCATGGGGCTGCGGCCTGCCAATGCCCGAATCCAGAGCGTGCTGGGCCGCTCGTTTTTGCTGGTGAAGCGCTATGACCGGGAGCTGAATGCTCAAGATCTGCACCAGCCGCAGTTGCAACGTCTGCATCAGGAAGACTTTTGCCAGGCGCTGGGCGTGGTGCCCGAGCTGAAGTACCAGAACGAGGGCGGGCCAGGCCTGGCGCAATGCTTTGCCCTGCTGCGCAGCGTGACCCGTCCCAGCGCGCCTCAGGTGCTGCGGCTGCTGGATGGGGCGATCTTCAATGCCTTGATTGGCAACCATGATGCCCATGGCAAGAATTTCTCGCTGCTTTATGGAGGAAGGGCGCCTGTGCTGGCACCGTTCTACGACCTGCTGGCTACAGCGATTTACCCCCAGCTGACGCCCAAGATGGCAATGAAGATTGGCAGCAAATACAAGTTCAGCGAGCTGGAGGCCAGGCACTGGGAGCAGTTTGCGGAAGAAGCAGGCCTTGCCAAGGCGGCGACGCGCAAGCGCTTGCAACAGCTGGCTAACGAGCTACCCGCCGCCGCCCGCAAGCTGCAGGCCGCGCCACCGCATGGATTTGCGGGCAATGCCGTGGTGAAGCAGATCGTGCAGCTGATAGAGCAGCGCTGCACCTTGACGCTGAGGCGCTTGGCCTGAGCACACGAGTGATTTCACACCTAGATCGGATCGCCGCGATGCCAGTTAAATTTCCCGTACGGGAAATATGATTTCAAATCAGTTGCGGCAAGTTAAAAATTTCCTGATCGGGAAATTTTGAAGCTTCATGGTTTATTGCGCTTGTTGCATGAGCGCTTGGGCTTGATTTGACCGATATTGGATGCCGTTGATTCAGCGCCAGCCATATAAGAACCGTATTGATGGAGACAAACCCATGCTTAGCCCCAACCGCGATTTTTCCCGACCGCTCCAAGCTGCCTGCCACTGCGGCGCAGTGCGCTTTACCGTTCTGTTAAGCGATGGCCTGAACACCGCGCGGCGCTGCAATTGCTCGTTTTGCCGCATGCGCGGGGCCGTGGCGGTGTCGGCTGATTTGAGCGGAATCGAGGTGCTGCAGGGACAGGATGCGCTGACGCTCTACCAGTTCAACACCGGGCAGGCCAAGCATTTCTTTTGCAAGCATTGCGGCATCTATACCTTCCATCAGCGACGCTCGTCGCCGCATCAGTACGGT
The DNA here is from genome assembly GCF_040187805.1 of Comamonas sp. wu1-DMT. Lineage (NCBI taxonomy): Bacteria > Pseudomonadati > Pseudomonadota > Betaproteobacteria > Burkholderiales > Comamonadaceae > Comamonas > Comamonas sp. wu1-DMT. The sequence continues at coordinate 56,609 of NZ_JBANEM010000001.1, read as the reverse complement.
GTGAATGTGGCTTGCATAGCGGGCATGAGCCCGTTTGACTTTGCCGAAGTGGTGGTGAGCGAGGGGCGCTCGCACCCCAGCGACCGCCGCGCAGGCGCTGCTGCGGGCAAGTCTGTGGCGGCAGGCTGGCTGAGTTACAAGGCGAATCCCTTGGCCGAAGCGCAGCTTGAGGAATGATTTTGATAGCTGCTAACGCTTTACAGGTAAGTGTTAGCTGTCATTTTTAATGAATTTTCTGCGTTCGGCATCGAATCAGCCAGCCAGATAGATCCAGCTCGGGCGCTGCCTGGCAAGCGCGCCGGGCATGGCTTAGCTGCGCCTGGTCCTGGAGTCGCGCACTGTCACCATCAGCACCAGTGCCGAGAGGATCAGCATGACCAGCACAAGATAGATGCTGTAGTGCCGGTTGCCTGTGTGCTGGGTCAGCAGGCCGGCCAGCGTGGGGCTGGCGGCCGAGCCCAGATTGCCCAGGCTGCTGATGAGCGCTATGCCGCCGGCGGCCACGGCCGGTGACAGATAGTCGCTGACCAGGGCAAAGAACAGCGGGGGCAGGGCCGCAAGTCCGATCAGCGTGAAGGCCAGGGCAATCAGCGAGCCCTCAAGATGGCCGTGCATCTGCAGGGTGACGATCAGGCCGGCAATGGCCATACCGGTGGCGATGAACAAATGCCAGCGGCGGTCGCGGAACCGGTCGGAGCTGGCACCGAAGGCAATCATGCCGAAGAAGCCTGCGACAAAGGGAATGGCCGAGTAGATGCCGACATGCAGCACGTCCTGCACCCCCAGGCCCTGAATCACGGTCGGCATCCAGAAGACAAACAGATAGGTGGCACCGTGCATCATGAAATACACGAGTGACAGGGCATAGACCTTGGGGTCGCGCAGCAACTGGCCCAGAGAGGCGCTGCTGTGGGCCGCCTTGTGCCCGTGGCCGCCATGATGAGCAACTTGGCCGCCGTCGTTGGCGATGTTGTGTTGCAGGCGCGCTTTTTCGGCGTCTGTCAGCCAGCCGGCGTCGCTCGGCTTGTCCTGGAGATAGAAGTAGAGGATCAGACCCAGAATGCAGGCGGGAGGGCCCTGGATGAGAAACAGCCACTGCCAGCCATGCAGCCCGTCGATGCCATCCATATATTTGAGAATGGCGCCGCACAAGGGGCCGGCCGCAATCGCCATGGCCATGACGGCTGAGAGAAAGATGGAGATCACGCGGCCACGGCGTGCCGAGGGGTACCAGTAGGTGAAGTAGAGAATGACGCCGGGAAAGAAGCCGGCTTCGAAGGCGCCCAGCAGAAAGCGCGCCACATAGAACTGCATGGGAGTGGAGACCCAGGCCATGGCGGTGGCGATGACGCCCCAGACCAGCATGATGCGCATCAGCGTCTTGCGCGTGCCAATCTTCTCCAGCAGCAGATTGCTGGGCACTTCAAACAAAAAGTAGCCTATGAAGAACAGGCCTGCGCCAAAGCCGTAGGCGGCGTCGCCGAAATCCAGCGTCTGCTTCATCTGGATCTGGGCGTAGCCGATGTTGATGCGGTCCAGGTAGGCGACCATGTAGCAGATCAGCAGCAGGGGCAGCAGCCGCCAACTGACCTTGGCATACAGCGCGTTGTCTGCATCGATGTCGTGGCTGGTGTCCTGCCTGGGCGTTGCGCCCGAAATGGTCGTCGCGCTTGGGGTCATGCTTGTCTCTTGGAAGTTGGTATGGGGCGCTGGGTGGTTCCTCGCGGCACGTCTTGCTGCATCACGATGTAGACGCTGCAAGCCGCTGTGCTAGGGCTATGCCGGGCTTTTGTTGTTGTCTTGAATACAGGGGGAACTGCGCAGAGGCCCACAGCATCAAGCCGTGGGGCACAGGCTGCCAAGTCTTGCTGCCAGGACCTCACGAGGTCACGGCGGAGACTGTGGTTGTGACCAGTGATTGGATTGCTTGCCTTCGAGTTCCCGGTTCATTTCCTGCTATTGCCCTTCATGGCCTGGACCTGGCTGCGCACAGGTATGCATCAGCCTGTCTTGACCTCTGCGGGGGCAGAAATCAAGGTGTTCGAGGGGGCAATGTAGGTCTGGTGCCCTGAATGGACTTAACGCATGCCGCAATTCAGTTGCCAGATCATGACATCCGAGGGTAAGCCTTAGGGTCGGCCTTGCTGCGGCAAGGCAGCGGGAGATGCTGCGGTTTTGCGGGGCGATGGCGTGCGCCATCGAGAGCCATGCTGCGCCTGAACTCGCACTCGCACTCGCACTAGCACGGGGGGCAGGCAGCCGTTTCATCTGCGGATAGCTGATGTGGCCGAGTATGTATTTTGATAACGGCCAGCGCGGAAAGGAGCCAGTTGGGCTTCTATTTGCACAAGCGGGTTGCCAGAGCTTTTGAGCCGCCACATTGTGCCAGCGGATACGCCCGGCATGGCTCCGGGCGTTGGGTGGATCGCTGGGTTCAGCGATGGGGAATGTTGCCTCAGGCCTTTTTCAGAAACTCGGATTTGAGAATGAATGGACCCTGATCCGTCTTGCAGTCCACGTCATGGTCGCCGTTGTCATAGACCAGGCGAATGCCTTTGATCTTGGTGCCTTTTTTGATGACGGTAGAGGAACCTTTAACCTTCAGATCCTTGACCAGCAGCACGCTGTCACCGTCGGCCAGCGGCGTGCCGTTGGCATCCTTGATGATGCGGGGGCCGTTGTCTTCATCGGCAATGGTTTCTGCATGGGCCGACCATTCATGGGCGCAATCGGGGCAGATCAGCAGATCGCCATCGGGATAGGTGTTGTCCAGACCGCATTGGGGGCAAGAGGGCAATGTCGTCGTGCTCAAGGATTGGCTTTCTTTCAAAATAGCAAGCACCAAGCCTAGCCGCAAAGCAGTAGTGGGTCGCCCAGGTGCGGATTGAGAGGCCTTTGCACGCCGATATGGACGGCATGCGCTGCATGAGCCTGGCTGGATTTCAGTCCATCACAAAGATGGGCGCAGCCGTGCGAAACGGCAGCTTGCGGCCTGGCGGCAGCAGATAGGCATGCTCGTGCGGCACGCGCAGCGGGTCGCATTCGCCGTCGGTGATGATGAGGATGGGCCCATCCTTTGGAAAGTCATCGGTCTGTAGCAGCAGATCCACACCCGGCTGTAGTACGGTGCCTCCCCGGCCCTTGAGGGCGATGCGCTGGGCAATGTCGGCGGCCGGCAGATATCCCAGGTCATAGGCGGCAGCATCGCAGCAGATCAGGCGCACTGCGGGCACGTCCTTGGCCTCGGCATAGCTGGCGATGGCGCCCAGTGCCTTGGCCAGCACATGGCGCTCCATGGAGCCCGAGGTGTCCAGCACCACGCCAAAGGTGCGGCCTTCCAGCCAGCGGCTGTCGGCTTGAATGCGTGGCCTGGGAATATCGGGCGTGGCGCTCTGGCGGCGGCTGATGCGGGCATAGCTGCGCCGCGTCTCTATGGGCGGAAAGTGATGGTCGAACCAGCGCGCCAGATCGACCTGCCAGTCAACCGGCGGCTGCAGCAGAGCACGGATTTCCTCGATCAGTCCTGCGGGCAGCAGGCCGCGTGCGCTTTGCTCGTGGCGCAGCAGGCCTTTGCCTAGCTGGGTGCGGCAGAACTCGTCGATATCGGTAAAGTCGCCCGCGCCGCGCTGGTCGCCCACATTGCGCTCCAGCATATCGCCCCGGCCACCGGCCAGGGTGCGCAGCTTGCGCATGCGGCGCAGATCGCTCGCGATGCGGTCATAGACCTCCTCGGCGCCGAGACCGCGCAGCTCCGGGTCGTAGAGCAGACCGATACCCGGCGGTTGACCCACATCCATCTGAATCAGCCAGTCGTTGATGACGAAGTCGCAGGCCACGTTCCAGAGAAACGGCTCGCGCCCGCGCCGTCGCGGCAGATGGCGCAGGGCGACGTGCAGGACTTCGTGGGCGATGACGAAACGCAGCTCCAGCTCGGACAGGTGCGGGCCGGGGTTGATGTAGATGGTGCGCAGCATCTCGTCGACCGCGGCGACGGCAATGTCCTCGCGCTCGCAGATGCTGGCGTCCTCAATGATGTCAAACGCCGCGACCATGCTGCCCAGCAGCGGAAAGCTGTCCATGAACCAGTGTCGCGCGCGGTCCAGCGCGCTGCTGGCAGGCAGACTCTGGCCAAACTCGCGGCGCACGCCTGCTGCCATTTCCACGGACTGGGTGACGGAGCGAGCCAGGCCGGCGGCAAACATTTCGGGCCAGTTGCCGTACCTGCGCCAGTACGGCTGAGGCTTGCTGGTGGATGAGGCCGGCTCAGGCCATTGCTCTGGCAAGGCCAGGCTGGGGTGAGCGCCGCCCTGGCCGGGACCGGCAAGACTCAGCGCCTGCGCCCAGGCGGGTATGCCTTGTTCGCAGAACTGGACGTACCACTGAGCCTCGTCGCGTTGGGGCAGACCGTCGGGCAGTTCCATGCCTTCGGGCGGACGGCCGAGCTTGATGGTCTGGATGAAGCGGGCCGTGACCACGTCGCAGGCCGCGCTCCATTGCGCCCAGTGGCTGCGGTCGCGCTGAAACAGCTCCAGCGCGTAGCTGAGCGTGGCACGGCCCAGGCAATACGCCCATTCCTCGGGACTGGCCATGCGCTTGGGGTGGATGTCGATCTGGCCGGTAAAGCGCTGGTGGTTGAGGCTGGTCTGCGCCCAGCCATGGGCCGGACACTGGGAATGGGCGCTGCGCACAAAGCCCAGGCTGCGGCTGAGTTCGCTAAAGATGGGGTGTGCCTGCAGCATGGCCAGGCCTTGTGTATAGGCCTGGGTGGCTGGCGTTTCGCGCGTTGGGGGCTTGGCCATCAGGCTCTGGCTGCTTCGCGCGCTTCCACCAGGCGTGGCAGGTCGCGCACGATTTCCACCATATACCAGGCGGGCAGGGTCTGGCCGTCGCTTTCGGCGGTGACGATCTGGGCCATTTCCAGGCTGATCTGGGCCAGCTCCTTGAGCATGGCCTTGGAGCGGTGCACGGTTTGCTGCAGCTCGCCGCCGCTTTGCTGCTTGTCGGCGGGCAGGATCTTGAGCAGGCGCGCACGGAAGGCCTGAGCCAGGAAATACAGCACATCCCTGTCCTGTGGCGCATGGGGCCAGTTGGCGTCGCCCTTGAAGATGGCATCCAGACGATGACGGTCGTCGGCCAGCTTGTAGAAGGCCTTGAACTGCGCCGCATGCTGGGGCGTGAGGCAGCCGCTGCTCAGGGCTTCCAGCGTCTGTAGGTTCAGCGCATCGCCGTAGGAGAGCAAGGCGTCGCTGAGCATATGCCAGGAGCGCGGCGTGGAAAACGCCTCCTCATGCTTGGGCGGCTGGCTCCACAGATGGTCGGGACGTTGGGCCAGGTATTCGAGCACCAGAGTATGCAACTGGGCCTGCTGCGCCCATTGCAGCCACTCGCTGGCACTGACCTTGAGCTGCACGTGAATCATGCGGTTGATCAGCGCCGAGGACATGGTGCGCACAATCGCGGAATCCTGGGCGCGGTTGCCAGCCGCAATCACGATGGAGCCCTCGGGCATCAGGTACTCGCCCACGCGGCGCTCCAGAATCAGGCTGTAGAAGGCTTTTTGCACATCCTGGCTGCAGGCGTTGAGTTCGTCCAGGAACAGGCAATAAGGCTGCTCGCGCGCAATCATGGCGGGCGGGCAGAAGCGGGTCACGCCGTCAATGATCTGTGGCACGCCCAGCAAGTCCTCGGGTGCGAGCTGGCTGCCCAGCAGGGACACGCAATCAATCCCCACGCTTTGCGCAAAGTTCTGTACCAGTGCCGATTTGCCTATGCCTGGCGGCCCCCAGATGAACACGGGGCGTACGGTGGCGACGTTGAGAAGGAATTCGCTCAGTTGCGAGGGGGTGAGAGCCAGACTGGTTTGCATGCTGCGTGCAGTCTAAGGCAAGTGCAGCAGCGTCCTCAGCATGCTCAGGCGGCCTGACCTGGAGTCTTGCGGGTCGCCGCTCATGGTTCCTGGAACGCCTGCATGCCCTGCATGCAATACAGCAGAAAGCGATTGGCAGCAGGGGACAGATGGCGGCCGGTGCGAGTGATGAGCTGCATCTCCGCATCCTGAAATGCAGGGTTGTGAATGGGAATGGCGCGCAGGCGCCCGCTTGCCAGCTCGGCCGTGACGGAGCAGGGCGGCAGCAGGGTCACGCCCTGGCCGCTGGTGACAAAGGCCAGCAGCACGCTGATGAGATTGCTGGTCAGCGCGGGGCTGAGGTGGATCTTGTCCTTGTGTTCGGCATATTCCACGAGCTGGCGAATGCCATACACACCTTGAAGCATGGCAATAGGCCATTGGCTGAGCTCCTGCAGCGAGGTTTGCTCAGCGCTGGCCAGCGGGTGCTGTGCATGCACGATGGCATGCATGGGCTGGCGTGCCGCACCGCGCGCGGTGATATGGCTGTCGGCGGGTGGGTAGTAGACCAGGCCGATCTCGGCAGCATCCTCGCGAATGCGGCGCATGATCTCGGTCGTGCCGTAGATTTCCAGCGAGATGCTGACGCCCGGATATTGCTGGCGAAAATTGCGAATGGGTCCGTCGATCAGCTCCTGCGCAAAGCCCTCGCCACTGACCACACTGACACTGCCACTGTGCAGGCCACGCAGCGCATCGACCTTGGCCAGCATGTCGTGGCGGTGGGCCGTGTGTTCGCGGTGATAGTCCAGCAGCAACTGGCCGGCCTCGGTGGGCACCACGCCGCTGCGATGGCGCTCCAGCAGGGTCAGGCCCAGTTCCTCTTCGAGCAGGCTGATCTGGCGGCTGACGGCCGAAGGCACGATGCCAAGTTTTTCGGCTGCGGCACGGACAGAGCCGCAGTAGACGGCTTCAAACAGATAGCGGGCACGGGAGTCTTGAAAGGCGGGCATGCGGCGATTGTCGTCGCCAAATTGCATCTGTATTCATACGTATGTTCACTTTTTTAGAACAGAAAAAGAATGCGTATGCAATAAATGCATTGTTATATTCAGCGCCCGCATGGGTGAGCGCCAGCTTGGGCTGGCCGTGCCCATTTTCAGGGTTCAAAGCTATTTCAGCGCGTCGGCAGCGGCCGTCGTGCGCAAGGAAAGTTGATGCGTACAGAGGTGCAGCCGGCCAAGGCCGCGTTGAATGTGGGCAGCGTGGTGCAGGTATTTGCGCTGGCGCTGGTGATCGCGGCGTTGTCCGAGTGGCTGGGGCCGCTGCCCATTGCGCTGGGCGTGGGCAAGGTGGTGCTGCTGCCCATGATCTGGGCGCTGCTCATCGGCCTGGTGCTGGGTCTGCTGCGCAAGCGCATGCCCGGCCCGCTGCAACTGAGCCTGTACAGTCAGAATCTGGCCGCCGCCGTGCTGTCCTGCGCGCTGTTCCTGTTCATTGCCAAGCTCGGTCTGCTGGTCGGTGGTTCGCTGCCCAAGCTGGCGGAAGTCGGCTGGGGACTGGTGTTGCAGGAGTTGGGCAATCTGGTCGGTTGCGTCGCCCTGGGCATGCCCGTGGCGCTGCTGCTGGGGATCAAGCGCGAAGCGATTGGCGCGACGTTCTCCATCGGCCGTGAACCGGGCCTGGCCATCATCGGCGAGCGTTTCGGCATGGATTCGCCCGAAGGCCGCGGCGTGCTGGCCGAGTACATCACAGGCACTCTGATCGGCGCCATCTTCATCTCGCTGCTGGCCGGCTTTGTCTCCAGCCTCAATATCTTCCATCCGCTGGCCCTGGGCATGGGCGCCGGCGTCGGCTCGGGCAGCATGACGGCCGCCGCCGTGGGCGCGATCGCCGCCCAGCATCCCGAGATGAGCGACCAGATTGCCACCTTTGCCGCTGCCGCCAACCTGATTGCGACGACGGTGGGCACTTATCTGACGCTGTTCATCTCGCTGCCGCTGGCCTTGCGTGCCTATCAATGGCTGGAGCCGATTCTGGGCCGCAAGCGCAAGCAGGCCGTTGTGGAGCAGGCCGTAGACCTGTCTGCCGCCAAAGATGAAGAACAGGCGCAGGTTCCGGCGCTGGGTCTGGGCATGCGCTTCGCTTCCTGGGTTCTGGTCGGCGCCATGGTGCTGATCGGCAACCGCATCGGCCATGGCGTGCCGGTGATGGATGCGCTGCCCGGCGTGCTGCTCATCATTGCTGCAGTGTTTGTCGGTGATCTGATCTATGTCGGCACGCGCCGCATGCTGCCTGCCGTGTGCTGGATCTCGTTCATCGCCATGGCCATGACATTCCCGCTCACGCCTTATGCCGCCGAAGTGGCTGCGCTCACCGGCAAGGTCAACTTCCTGGCCATGATCACGCCCATGCTGACGTTCGCGGGCCTGTCGCTGGCCAAGGACATCCCGGCCTTCCGCCGCCTGGGCTGGCGCATCGTCGTGGTTTCGCTGCTGGCCAATGCCGGTGTGTTCCTGGCTGCGACCCTGATCGCCCAGACCTTTGTCCATACGCTGTAAAGCCGGAACACGACCATGATGAACACCATCAAGTGGCCCGGCCAGCAGGAACTTCAAGCCTGGCGCCATGACTTTCACCGTCATCCCGAAACCGCGTTTCAGGAGCACCGCACCAGCGCACGCGTGGCCGAACTGCTGAAGAGCTTTGGTCTGGAAGTGCACACCGGCCTGGCCGGTACGGGTGTGGTTGCCGTGCTCAAGGGCAATATGGGCGCAGGCCCATCCATCGGCCTGCGCGCCGATATGGACGCGTTGAATGTGACGGAGCTCAACCAGTGCGAGCATGCGTCCACGCACGCCGGCCGTATGCATGCCTGCGGCCATGACGGCCATACCAGCATGTTGCTGGGGGCGGCCCAGGCTCTGGCCTCGGCGCCCGATTTTGCGGGGACCGTGCATTTCATCTTCCAGCCCGCCGAGGAAAACGAAGGTGGCGCGCGAGCCATGATCGAAGCCGGCTTGTTCAAGCGCTTCCCCATGGACGCGGTCTACAGCATGCATAACTGGCCGGGCCTGCCTGTGGGAACGGCAGCGGTGCATTCCACGGCCGTGATGGCGGCCTTCGACATCTTTGACCTGACGCTGACCGGCAAGGGTTGCCATGCCGCCATGCCCCATCTGGGCAAGGACGCACTGCTGGCTGCCTGTCAGCTGGTGACTCATCTTCCCGCGCTGATTGCGCGCGAGCAGGAGGTTCACAAGCCGGCCGTGCTTAGCGTGACCAGCTTCAACGCCGGCGATACCTATAACGTGATGCCCGAAGTCATCAAGCTGCGTGGCACCGTGCGCTGCTTTGACATGCCTCAGCGTGCGCGCATCGAACAGCGTTTTCGCGATGCGATTGCCGCGACTTGCGCGCTGCACGGCCTGGAAGCCCATCTCGACTACCGCGTCAGTTACCCCGCAACCATCAACAACCCCCAGCATGCCGAAGTCTGCGCCGAGGTGCTGACCAGCGTGCTGGGCGAGGGCAAGGTGCGCCGTGATATGGTGCCCAGCATGGCCTCGGAAGACTTTGCCTTCATGGCGCAGGAATGCCCGGGCGTCTATATCTGGCTGGGCAATGGCGAGGACAGTGCCTCGCTGCACAATCCCAAGTACGACTTCAATGACGCCAATCTGCCGCTGGGCATGCGTTACTGGGTGGCGCTGGTGGGTGCGCTGCTGAAGGACGGCAAGCTGCCAGCCTGACAGCGCAGTTTTGCCATACATGCCTACGCCGGGTCAACGCAGAGTTGAGCCCGGCGTTTTTCATGATCCGCTGGTTTGCAAAACTGCACCAAGCAATGCATTCGGTCACAGAAATGTCGGAAGGCTGACACCCTGTAACGCCATTGGATGCAGGAGCTCTATGATGTTTGTAGCGCTCCGAGATAGTTTCTGTCGTTATCTCAACAGGAGTTGGGGCGTGCGTGGCGGCCGCCTTGATCCTGTGGGTGAAGAGTTGGTTGCGCAATAGCAGGTGTTGCATTCCGGCGCATGGCCGGGATTTCACGCGGCGCTGACCGCATCTCTTTCGCAACGCTGCCTGCACCAACCCTGGTGACGCGACTTGTTGCACTGTCCGGGTCTTGATACAGGAGGGCGCTATATGCCGTTCGGCAATCTGGAGGCGGGCATCTGGCCTGCCGGCTTTCCACCGCTGCTGAGCTGGTGCGTGCTGGTTTCGGCCGCCGCCTTGCTTGGTCATCTGGTTCATCGCTTTACCGGCTATCCACGCATGCTGGGCTACACCATGGTCGGCCTGGTGGCCGGCTGGGTGGGGTTTGGTGACCTGCCCTGGCCTTTGCAGGGCAGTTCGGCGCTGCTGCTGGAGCTGGCCGTGGGCGCGAGCCTGTTGCTGGCTGCATCCCAAGTTTCCCTTCCCTGGCTGCTGCGTCAGCCCTGGCTGCTGCTGCAAAGCCTGGGCGAGTCGTTGTTGACTCTGGTGGTGGTGACCGCCGCCTTGCTGGCGCTCGGCTGGGGCTGGGCCGTGGCGCTGGCCGTCGGCGTGATATCCATGGCGGCATCGCCGGCCGTGCTGCTGCGCATTGCCGATGATTTGCGTGCCAGCGGTGCAGTGACGGATCGCAGTCTGCTGCTGGCAACCATCAGCACCTTGCTGGCGCTGCTGGGGGCGCTGGTGTTGACGGTAGTATTTGTTCCTGCCGCAGCTGCGGCGGGCGGCGGCCTGCAGTTCTCGGCTGCGGGACTGGGGCGTTTGCTGCTCAGCCTGCTGCTGACCCTGTTCTGGGCCTTGCTGGTCACGGCCGCTTTTTGGCCGGTGTTGCGTTGGCAGTCATCGCGCAGCGACAGCACGGCCTTCTATCTGCTCGCGGCAATGACTGCGGTCTGTCTGCTGGCAGAGCAATGGGGTGGTTCGGCCGCGCTGGGCTTTATGGTTGCGGGGCTGATGCTGCGCAATCTCAGTCCCATGCCATTGATCTGGCCCCAGGCTTTTCAGGCGGCCAATGCCATGCTCAATCTGCTGATGTTTGTACTGGTGGCCAGTATGGCAGCCCAGGTCGGCATGTCGTTCGCTCTTGTTTCGGTAGTGGCTAGCGCCGTACTGGCAAGGGCAGTCGGCAAATTTTCTGCAGTTTTGCTATTGGGGCACGGCACGGCCATAGGCTGGCGCAGACAGTGGCCCGTGGCCTGCGGACAGTTTGCGCTCTCGGGGGTGGCCCTGCTTATGGTCTCTGCTCTGGTGTCGCAGTGGACTGCTTTCAATGCCAGCGTGGCCCAGCAGCTCGCGGCCATTGCCTTGCCCATGATTGCCTTGTGTGAGGTACTGGGTGTGCTGCTGGCTGCCACGGCGCTGTGGCGCAGCGGCGATGCCCATCGCGGCGTGGGCCGCGCAGCCTTGCAAAGAGGGGAGAGGCGTCATGACGCATGAAGTCGAACACATTCAAACGGCAGCGGCTGATGGTCTGGGCGAATTCGCGCCATCTCAGGCGTTGACGCTGGGCGTGGAGCTGGAGCTGCAGCTGCTCAACACCCATCACTACGATATGACGCCTTATGCGCCCGATATGCTGGCTCTGCTCAAGAACGCCAAGGTTCCGGGCTCTATCGTTCCCGAGGTGACGGCCAGCATGATCGAAATCTCGACCGGCATTTGTAGCGATGCACAGGACGCGTATGAGCAGTTGGCGGTCACACGCGATGCCCTGGTCAAGGCGGCTGACCGGCTCAATATCGCGCTGGCCGGCGGCGGTACGCACCCGTTTCAGCAATGGCACCAGCAGCGCATCTACGACAAGCCGCGCTTCAAGGAGCTGACGGCGCTGTATGGCTATCTGACCAAGCAGTTCACCATCTTTGGCCAGCATGTGCATGTGGGCTGTCCCAGTGCCGATGATGCGCTGATGATGCTGCACCGGCTCTCGCGCTATATCCCGCATTTCATTGCGCTGTCCGCATCCAGCCCCTTTGTGCAGGGGCAGGACACGGCGTTTGACTCGGCGCGCCTGAACTCGGTGTTCGCATTTCCGCTCTCGGGGCGTGCACCATTTGCCTTGCACTGGGAAGACTTCGAGCGCTATTTTGTCAAGATGGCTGCCACGGGCGTAATTCACAGCATGAAGGACTTTTACTGGGACATCCGTCCCAAGCCCGAGTTCGGCACTGTGGAAGTTCGTGTCTTCGATACGCCGCTGTCCATCCATCGCGCGGCGCAACTGGCGGCCTATGTTCAGGCGCTGGGCGCCTGGTTCCTCAGTGAGCAGCCCTTCGAACCCAGCGAAGACGACTATCTGGTCTATACCTATAACCGTTTCCAGGCCTGCCGCTTTGGTCTGGACGGCACCTATGTGGACCCAGCCACCAGCGAGCAACTGCCGCTGCGCGAGCATATCGAGCAGACGCTGGGGCGTATCACCGGCCATGCGCCGGCATCCGGCAAGAGCGCTTTGCAGGAGCTGGCCCAGGTGCTGCAGGGCGGCAACGATGCGAGCTGGCTGCGCGAAAGCTATGCCCGGGTGCAGCAGTTGCCGGAGGTGGTGCGCCAGGCGTCGCTCAGATTCGCTGGCAGGCCCTGACCGGCGTTGACATTATCGGCTCGGCGCAAGGCATTAGAGTTGCCAACACTTAAGAGTGGGGAGAAAGGCTTGAGTAAAGCCTGGACCAGACCTGCTTTGTTGATCCGCAGGTCCGGCTGTTCTCATTGCCTGGACCAGGCGGCGCCTAGCTTTATCGGATATGAGCGATTTCATGGTTGCGACCGTCATCCTTGGCATGCTCTGCGTGCATCTGTTGTGTTTTTGCGTTCTGTTCATGCTGATCAGTCGCAGGCTGCCCGGCAGAAAAATGGGCATGGAGGTCTTTGCGCTGGGCAATCTGCTGCTTGGTTGTGCCTATATATTGCAGTTGTTGGGCGGCAAGCCTGGCTGGAGTGTGATGAGCCTCGTCAATCACACGCTGACGCTTTGCGCGCCGGTAGCGTATGTGCTGGGTGCGATGCGGTTTTTCAATCGGCCGACGCCGGTATGGCGTCCGCTGCTGATTTTGGCACTGGCCTACAGCGCGGCTCAGGTGCTGGTGCAGTCTACGCTTGGTCTGGAGGCGCGTCAGGCCATGTTGGCTGCGGCATGCACTTTGCTGTTTCTCTGCATGACGATCACTTTGCTTTGGGGAACGCGCAGCTTTGCCAGGAATATGGCCGTGGAGATGGTGGTGTTTGCCATCCTGATCGCGGGCATATGTGGTCTCAATGCCATGAAGCTCATGCTGATCCTGAAGGGTGGGCTGCAGGCTTTGGACATGAACAGCCGTTTCCAGATGGTGTTCTATATCTATATGTCTTTCCTCGGTACGGTGATTCCGCCAGGCGCTGTCTGGCTGGCGTTGCGCCGTCTCACCGACGAACTCGGCAGCATGGCAGCGCAGGATCCGCTGACCAAGCTGCTCAATCGTCGTGGTTTGCTAGATGGGCTGGAGGCGCATTTCGCAGCCAGGAAAGCCGCTCCGGTCCACCTCTTGATCGTGGACATTGACCATTTCAAGCGCATCAACGACAACTATGGGCACCAGTTTGGCGACAACATGCTGTGTCGCGTGGCAGAAGCGATTCAGCAAAGCACGCGCAGGAGTGATCTTAAATGTCGTCTGGGCGGCGAGGAGTTTCTGGTTCTTTGCCCTGGCCTGAAGGGGGATGAAGTTCTGCAACTGGCCGAAAGAATACGTGCGGCGATTGCGGAAATCGCGATACCTGGCATCAGCCTGCACGGCTCTGTCACTTGCACGGCGACGATTGGTGTTTCCAATCCGTTCATCACTTCTCAGGCATTTGACATCACGCTGCAGCAGGCCGATGCAGCTCTTTATCGAGGCAAGAGCGCCGGGCGCAACCGCGTTCAGCGTGCGGACCCCGAATACCTTCTGCCTCAGGCGCTAGAAAGCAAGGCAAGAAGGTCAAGCCTTTCTAACCGGGAAAGGGCCTGAAGACGCTCAGGCTGCAATCACCGTTACGGCATAACCCTTGCCGCTTGCAATCACCTCCAGCAGTCGATCGATATTGGGGTGAGCGCCGGGGCGTGCCTTGGCGTCTTCGGTGTGCTCTGCAAACAGCTGCAGACCCTCTTCGGCGGCGGCGACATTGATGCTGCCATGTTTTGCGTAGAGGGCGTTGTAGACCGTGACAGAGCCGGCCTTGCCAGGCGCATTCGGAATGCTTGCGGCAAGCTTGCCGTCGGAGTCGATCAGCTGTAGCTCGGCGACATGGGCGATGGAGGGAAGTTGCTTGAGGTTGTCGGCAAAGGCCATGGTGTGCTCGCGATGGTCGCTGTGATGGAAGCCGCTATTGTGAGGCAGTCTGATGGCGTGTTCAGCTGCGGGCGCTGTTTTGCTCCAGCACCCGCAGCGCCTGCTGCATCTGCGCAAGCGTTGGCGCATACTCGGGCAGCTCGGCAATTTCATCCATTTCGCGCTGCATCAGCTGCTGAGCCTCTGCTGCAAGGTCCTGCCACTGTGCGGCGCTCATGAGGGCCTGCGCCGTCTGCAGCAAATCGGCTTCAGTCTCGTAGGACAGCGAAAGCTTGCGCACCACATTGAGGGCAAATGGCGGGCACAGCAAAATCTGAAACGCTGTGGAGCGCGCGAAGGCCCGATTGCTGTGGCCCTGCTTGCCGTGGCGCAGGGCCAGCCAGCTCAGGCAGGCCGTGCTCAGATAGATCAGCGCGAGTGCGATCAGCTGCAGCAGTTCGGAATGCAGCACCAGCAAGGCAGCGGGGAGACAGAGAAACAGCAGCGCAGCCAGCAGATACAGCGGCAGCGCAAACGCTTTGAAACTGCGGGCATGTGCCTCCACTGCCTTTGAAAATACCGCCTCACCGGGCAGATGAATCCGCGTGGTGCTCCAGCGCTGCCGGTAGACGGGCTGGTGTAGTGCAAGAACAGGCAGCCATAGCAGGCGATTCTGACGCAGCTCGAAGCCCCGGCTGGCCAGCTGTGCCCGCCATCCCGAGCGTAGCGGGCGCAGCAAACCCTCTTCTGGCTTGAGCAGCAAGGCCGCGTCATAAAGATAGAACAGGACAATGGCCAGAACTACCTGCAGCTGCGTGGAGATCGTGAAGTACAAGACGGCTTTCGAGACAAGACAAACCCCGCGATCTTAGCGATGCGCGGGGCGGGGTTACAGGGGTTGAAGCCGCGACCGACCGACTGTCTTATTCTGCGGCTTTCTTGCGGCCAAACAATTTGCCTATGCCTGCGAACAGCGCGACCGCTGCGGCTGCAATGATCTTCCAGCCTGCTGCCAGAAAGCCTGCAATCGCACCCCAAAGGCCTTTCTTTGTGGCCACTGCGGCAGCTCCTCCGAGCACCAGTGCACCCAGGCCGATGGCGGCGACCTTGTCACCGTTCTTGAACTCGGCATAGGTCTGGCCACTGTTGTAGTCGAAGCCGGCGAGTACTTTCTTGAATTCATCGGTGTTCTGGGCCAGTGTGGCGGTGTCGGAGACCAGGGTGGCAGTCATCACGCCGCTGCGGCCCAGAATGCGCGAGGTGTAGTTGACATTCTTCTCGCCCGACTCGCCGCGCAGACGCAGACCCCATTCCAGTCGCTTGGTGGCTGTGTCGTAATGTGGGGGAACCTGCCAGCCATCGGTGTACAGCGCTTCAAGACCCAGCTTCTTGCGCTGTTCGTTGCCGGCCTTGTCACCTGACTGCATGGATTTGAGCAAGTCGTCGGCATCGATTTTTTCGTCGTCCTTCACGTAGCCAGTGTCGTCATACGAAAACACGGCAAACCAGTCCAGCGATTTGGGGGCTATCAGAAAGTGATCGCTGCTGGGTGGGTTGCCAAATGCCTGCAACAGCTTGGATGTGTCGGCCTCGCCGAGAAAGGCATAGCCCGATGGAATCTTGACGCTGGCCTTGTCAGCGATTTCTCCCTTGCCGCTTTCCTGCCAGCGCAGGGCCTTGATTTCAGGCGGCAACTCCTGAGTGGCTTCGGTCTTGGCCCAGACGCCCAGAGAAAGTGACAGGCCGAGAACGGCTGCCGCGATGGACTTGAACATTCAATGAACTCCCGTGTTATGAATTTATTGAGGATTGCTATTGGTAATAGCGAACTTGATTTCACATTCACATTCGAATCATCAGTCGTTGATTCGCACGCGAAGCATAACGTGGCTCAAACTGAGCTGACAAAATTAGCAGGATTGATGGAATAAAGCGTCAGTAATATCGGACAAAAAGCATGTTTTAAAGATTTTTCATGGGGATTGATCATATGCACAGTGCCATATCATTCTTGCAGGGACATGCCAATCTGGGCATGGGCAGCTGGCACCTTGGCCAGGGGCGGCGTAGCCGGGACGAGGAGAAAGCGGCCTTGCTCACCGGATTGCAATTCGGCCTGAGCGTGATCGACACCGCCGAGATGTATGGCGACGGTCTTTCCGAAGAACTGATTGGCGATGTGCTGCGTGACTGGCCGCCAAGTCGGCCCCGGCCTTTTCTGGTCAGCAAGGTGCTACCCATGCATGCCAGCCGCAAGGGAGTGATGCGTGCGTTCGAGGCCAGCGCCCATAAGCTGGGAGTGGGCTGTATCGACCTCTATTTACTCCACTGGCGCGGAAATACGCCGCTGGCCGAGACGGTAGCCGCGTTTGAGGACCTTAAGACGCAGGGCAAGATTCGCCATTGGGGCGTTTCCAATTTCGACATCGACGATATGCAGGAGCTGTGGCAAGTTCCCGGCGGACGCAACTGCGTGGTCAATCAGGTGCTCTACAACGTTTTCAGCCGCGGCATCGAATATGACTTGCTGCCCTGGTGTCAGAAGAACGGCGTGACCGTGATGGCTTATTGCCCGCTAGGACATGGAGAGCTGATTGAGCACAGCCTGCTGGCTGAAATAGGTGATCGCCATGGTGTCGGTGCCAGTGTGGTGGCTCTGGCCTGGGCTCTGCGCAGCGGCAAAGTGCTGGCGATTCCCGAGAGCGGCTCCGAAGACCATGTCCGAGACAACGCCCGTGCACTGCAGCTCAAGCTCGGCCCGGAGGAGCTGGCGCTGATCGATGCTGCTTCGCCTCCGCCGCGCTTCAAGCAGCCGCTGGACATTCTCTGAGCAAGAAGGGCCTGAGGCTTGGGCGAGGCGGTGTCATGAGCGACGGTCCGTGAGATCCTCGCTACCCGTACCAGCACTCAGACCTGAGCCCAGTCCGGCGCCCAGTCCCAGGCCTCCCGCTCCCATGCTTGCACCCTGAGCGCCTGCGCCACTGCGACCGCCCGAACCCTGAGCTTCACCGGCCTTGCGATTCCCTCCGGCGCCCCCGGTACTCGGCCTTGCCGGGCCCTGGGACGGTATCTGGAGATGCGAGGGAATGGGTTCAAGATCCAGGGCGTCGCGGATAAAGCCGCGCAGCGAGGTGACCAGCGCGGCGGTCTCGATAGGTCGACTGGCCACCATATCCTGGGCGGCCCGGGCGGCCAGTTCCACCTGCTCCTCGGTACCCAGCAGGATGATGTCGGACAGAGCGGCTTCCACGGCATCCCGGATACGACGCCGGCGCTCGTTCAGGCTAGCTCCGGCTGGCGGTTGCGGCGGCGTCTCATCGTTTTGCCTGAGCTCGCGCAGATGCAGAGGGCTCACGCTCAGCGTGCCGGTAAACGAGCTGCCCAGCGTTTTGTAGGCGGCGATCAAGGTCTTGAGTCGTTCGTTGATCTGCCGGTTCTCACGCTCGCGTCGTTTTTGCACGGTCTGCATGAACAACAGGCGAATGCCCATCATCAGGCAGGTCACCAGCAACAGGCCCAGCACGGTGGAGAGCAAGGAGGTCCAGGAGCTGAAATCAAGCGAAGAGCGCATGGAGTTCTTTCAAACGGAGTCGTCGGCCATGAAAGCGAGTTTGCACAATTTTTACGCGATCAGGGCGAGAGTGGCATGCTCCGACAGCGCCTGCCGCAAAGCTTGTCAATCAGTCTCGCGTTTTGCCATATGCTAGATAGTTGACATATCACCTAGCTGAGAAAAAGAGACAACGTGGTGGAGCCTGTGACTAACCGGGGTCTGAACCCCTCATGGATCATCGTCGCTGCGGGCGTCAGTGCCTCGCTGCATGTGGGCAAGCTGCCGCCCGCCGTGCCCCTGCTGCAGCAGCAGCTGGGAGTGTCCCTGGTGCAGGCGGGATTCTTGCTTTCCACAGTCCAGGTGGCGGGCATGGTGCTGGGCCTGGTGGTGGGCCTGGGCGCCGACAAATGGGGTCTGCGTCGCAGCTTGCTGATGGGGCTATTGTTGATGGCGCTGTCCAGCATGGTGGGCGCTGCGGCCACGGGCTTTGCCTGGTTGCTGGCGCTGCGTGCTCTGGAAGGTCTGGGATTCTTGCTGGTTGCCATGCCTGCTCCAGGGCTGATTCGTCGCAGCGTCAAGCCGTCAGAGCTGGGGGCGCGAATGGGCTGGTGGGGCTCTTATATGCCCATTGGTAGCGCCATGGGCTTGCTGCTTGGGCCATGGGTGCTGCAGGCGACCAGTTGGCAGACCTGGTGGCTTGCGCTGGGTTGTACCTCCGCCTTGGCTGCCTATGCTGTATGGCGTATGGTGCCTGCGGATGCCACTGCAGCGGTAGCAGCCCCTGCCGATGAAGGATGGCGTCCGCGCCTGGCGCTCACATTGCGCAGCCCCGGCCCCTGGCTGGTGTCGCTGGGCTTTATGGTGTATTCGGGTCAGTGGATGGGCATTGTCGGCTTTCTGCCCACGCTCTATTCTGAGGCAGGGCTCAGTGCCAAGCTGGCCGGCCTGCTGACGGCCGTGGTCGCCGCCAGCAATATGCTGGGCAATGTGGCCGCAGGCAGGTTGTTGCATCGGGGCTGGAGTCCCGCGCGCTGCCTGCAGACCGGCTATGTGCTGATGGGGCTGATGGCGCTGCTGGCCTATGTGCAGATCGGCGGCGAGCCTTTGGCGCCGCTGTGGCTGCGCTTCGTGGCCGTGGCACTGTTCTCGGCGACGGGCGGCCTGATACCGGCGACCTTGTTCACAACGGCCATGCATCTGGCGCCCAGCCAGGCCACGGTGTCAACCACCGTGGGTTTCATGCAGCAATGGTCTTGCGTGGGGCAGTTTGTGGGTCCGCCGCTGGTGGCGGCCGTGGCCATGCAGATGGGCGGTTGGCAGTTTACGTGGATGGTGACGGGCAGCATGTGCGTGCTGGGCTGGTTGCTGGCGCTGGGAGTGGGCCGTTGCTGGAGCCGCCTCAGGGCCTGAGACTTGGGGGTGATGCTCTGTATTTGTGAGCTTGCAGTTCTTGGTGGGTAAGTGCTGTAGCTCGATTTGGTATGTTGTTTTGAGCTGGCGCAGAGGGCTCAATTGCCAGCCCAAGCATGATTCGAGTCTGAACTGCGGTTAGGCTGCAGTCTTGTGGAGGTTCATGATGCAAAAGCGCCAGTTTCTCGCCACAGCAGCTTCGCTGACGGCATTGTCATCAACGCCCTGGCTCGCGGGCTGTGCTTCGCGTCGTACCAAGGCGGTGGTCAAGCCCGCCGAGCTGATCTATTACGGCGGCCCGATTCTCACTATGAACGACGCCCAGCCCCAGGTGGAAGCTGTGGCGGTGAATGCCGGAGTGATTGCCGCCATCGGCTCGCTGCCGGAGCTGGAGGCCTTGCGCGGTCCGGCCACGCGCATGGTGGACTTGCAGGGGCGCACGCTGATTCCAGGCTTTGTGGATCCACACAGCCATATCGGCGGCGTGGGACTGCAGGCCATTTCGGCCAATCTGCTGCCTCCGCCCGACGGCGGCAATGCCTCTATCGCCGACTTGCAGCAGACGCTGCGCGAGTACATCCAGACCTCGCCCGAGGTCAAACAACTGGGCATCGTGCTCGGTTTTGGCTATGACGATTCCCAGCTCCAGGAGCGGCGTCATCCCACACGTGACGACCTCGATGCCGTCTCCCGAGACCTGCCGATTGCCGTGATTCATCAGTCAGGGCATTTCGGCGCACTCAATTCCGCTGCCCTGGCCCGGGCCGGCATCGGCCCCGGCACCCCCAACCCCGAAGGCGGAGTGATTCGTCGCCGTGCGGGCAGCCCGGTGCCCAACGGGGTACTGGAGGAGAACGCCTTCTTCCACAGCCTGGGCCGGATCATGCCCAAGCTCACGCTTGAGCAATCCATGGACTGGCTGGAAAAAGCCCAGCAGCTCTATCTGGAGTTCGGCTACACCACGGTGCAGGACGGGCGCTCCGACGCAGGCGCGATCGCCTCGGCCATGGCGGCGGCCGAGTCGCGTAGGCTGGTCATCGACGTGGTGTCCTATCCCGACATACTGCAACTGGGCGATGGCGCGCTGGCCAACAAGCTCAAGTTCAGCCGCAGCTATACCAATCGCTTCCGCATTGGCGGCGTCAAGCTCACGCTCGACGGCTCGCCTCAGGGCAAGACGGCCTGGCTGACCGAGCCCTATCTAGTGCCTCCCGATGGCCAGCAGCCCGGCTATCGAGGCTATGGGGTGCTCAGCGATGCCAAGGCCAACGAGCAGGTGGCCAAGGCCATCCACAACGGCTGGCAGATTCTGGTGCATGGCAACGGTGATGCGGCGATCGATCAGTTCATCGCAGCCGTACGCGCCAGCGGTCCCGTGGAGCAGGCGCGTGCCTTACGCCCGGTGCTGATCCACGGACAGACGCTGCGGCGCGACCAGGTGAGCCAGCTCAAGGAGCTGGGCATTTTCCCGTCGCTGTTTCCCATGCATACCTTTTACTGGGGCGATTGGCACCATGACTCGGTGCTGGGCGATCCGCGTGCGCAGAACATCTCGCCAACGGGCTGGGTGCTGGCCGAGGGCATGGTGTTCACCTCTCACCATGATGCGCCTGTGGCCCTGCCGTCGTCGATGCGTGTGCTCGATGCCACGGTGAATCGCACCACGCGCTCGGGTCGTGTGCTGGGGCCCGAGCATCGCGTCTCGCCCTGGGTGGCGCTCAAGGCGCAGACCATCTGGTCGGCCTACCAGCATTTCGAGGAAGACCGAAAGGGCTCCATCGAGGTCGGCAAGCTGGCCGATCTGGTCGTGCTTTCGGGCAACCCGCTGACCGTGGAGCATCATCAGCTTGCCAGTCTCCAGGTGCTGGAGACCATCAAGGAAGGGCGCACGGTTTACAAGCGCGATGGGGCAAACTTCTGATTTGAGAGCCGCTCGCAATTGATAGGTATGCGTTTGGGTGAATGTTTTTCACGCATCGCGCGAGCCGATAAGGGCACGCAACGCACGCTCCAGTTGCTGGGCGTTCTCATGCACCAGCAGCCATTCGGGCTGCAGTACTTCCGTTGGTGCAGGTGATGCAGGGCAGCTATCCATGGTCGCCAGTGGATCATCGGCTCTGAGTGCAACCACGGTTGGCTGGTTGGCCAGATCCAGACAGGCATGCGTCAGCCAGCGGCAGTAGTCGGCTATTGCCGCTGGCGGTGGCATCCCGGTGTGGGCGGTGGCACGGTTCAGACTTTCGGCCAGCAGCAGAGCCGTGGCATAGACGCGCACGGCATGGCGGTCATAGCGGCGGGTGACAAAAGCCAGTCGCTCTGCATTGAGCCGTCCGCGCAGGGTCCAGCGGCGCGAGGAATGGGCCTGGCCTACGGCGGCGCGCAGGGCGGCCAGCGATTCATGGGCCAGTGATAGCTGGCCAAGAGCGGTTTCGGCTGCATCGGCTTTTTGCTGCTGGCAGGCCTTGAGAATCAGATCCAGACCGTTGGCAAGCTGCTTGAGAAAGATCGAGGCGGCCCGGCCCATATCCTTGATGGGATTGGAGGTCAGCAGCACCTGGCTGAAGATAAGCCCGACCGCCGCACCGACCGTGACGTCCAGCAGACGGGCTCCGCCCGCCATGCTGGGGCCGAGCACCAGCACCAGAATCACCGAGACACCGGCTTGAATCGGCACCACGGGTGCGGGGCCGATGATGGCGCCGAGCAGGATGGAGAGAAATGCGCCCAGACTCATGCGCAGCAACAGATGCTGCTCTGGCAACTGCCACAGCAGATCGCCGATCACGATGCCCAGTGTGCAGCCGATGAGCAGACTGCGCGCCTGTTTCAGATGGCTGGGCAGTCCAGGGGCGAGGCAGATCACGGCGGTGACCACGGCGAAGGCGGGCTTGGGGTGGCCCCAAAGCTGCTGGGCGATGACCCAGGCCAGCATGCTGGCCAGTGCGGCGGCAATCGCATCACGCAGGGCCAGCCTGGCCCGCGATGGAAAAGTGGTCTTGGCACGGCGCCAGGCCAGCATGAACGGGGTGCTCCAGCGCAATCTCAAACTCCTTGGTGTGGCGGTCGATCAGACTCTGATCCAGGGATGTTAGAGGGCGCCATGAGATTGCCCTGTGGGAAATACGCCACGCCACCCGAAAATGCAGTCCAGCGGATCAGTCTGCCGAGTCGTCGTACTGGGGCGGGGTCCTGCGAAAGCCACTGGTGATGATGGCCAGATAGGCAAGCCCGATGCAGCCCCAGATGAGGCCCGAGCTCAGCGAGCTGGGCTCCACTTCCAGCCACATGGCGCCTACGCTGATGAAGCCCAGCACCGGGGTGACAAGATAGCGCAGCAGGTCGCCCGGGCTGTGCCAGCGGCCCTGGCGCCACATATATTCGGCCAGCACCGACAGATTGACAAAACTGAAAGCCGTCAGCGCGCCGAAGCTGATCAGGGCGACCACATATTCCAGGCTCAGAAAGCCAGCGGTCAGCGCCACTGCGCCCACCAGCAGAATGTTGTAGGAAGGCGTGAAGGACTTGGGGCTGATGTGGCCGAAGAAGCGCTGGTGGATCACGCCATCGCGGCCCATGACATACATCAGTCGCGATACACCAGCGTGAGCCGCGATGCCCGAGGCCATGACGGTGACGATGGCAAAGGACAGCACCACTGACTTGAACAGCGCGCCGCCCACCAGATAGAGGATCTCGGGCTGGGTTTCGTCCACGGCCTCGAAGTACTGACCGGGGTCGCCCGGGAAATAGAGCTGCAGAAAATACGTGGCCACGATGAAGATCAGGCCGGAAATAAGCGCCGTCAGAAAAATGGCCTTGGGCAGGGTGTTTCGGGTGTCGTGAGTTTCTTCGGCCAGTGAGCTCAGCGAGTCGAACCCCGTGAACGAAAAGCAAAGAACGGTGGCTCCCGTAATCAGCGCACCGATCTCGGCCTGGGCGCTCCACAAGGGCGACAGTGTCCACAGGCCCAAGCCGCCATGCTCGGCAATCGCACCCAGGGCATTGCGGCCCGCATGCAGATCGCGCCAGACCATGCAGGTGAAGACGGCGATGACGAGCAACTGGAAGAAGACGATCAAGCCATTGAAATGGGCGACGAAGCGGATGCCGCGCAGGTTCACGCAAACCATCAGCGCGGTCAGGCCGACGATCCAGAACCAGTGGTTGACCTCGGGGAACATGGATGTCAGATAGATCTTGGCCAGCAGGATATTGACCATGGGCGAGAGCAGATAGTCCAGCAACGAGGACCAGCCCACCATGAAGCCCACATTGGGGTGAATGGCCTTTTGCGCATAGGTATAAGCCGAGCCCGAGGAGGGGTAGCGGCGGATCATGTGGCCGTAACTCAGCGAGGTCAGCAGCACGGCCAGCAAGGCAACAAAGTAGGAGGTGGGCACATGCTGCAGCGAATCGCGCGAGACCATGCCGAAAGTGTCCAGCAATGTCATCGGCTGGATATAGGCCAGGCCGATGATGACCACATGCCATAGCAGCAGAGTCTTTTGCAGGCCGGCAGAAGCAGGGGGCGAGGCAGCCTGGGCTGGGTGATCGGTCAGTGCAGTCATCTTCTACAAGAACAAGAGAGCCGACGCAAAACTTGCACCGGCCTGCTCGTGGCAATGCACCGCAGAGATGAGTCCCAGCTTGGTTGCCACTGTGTTATCAATGGTTTGGGCACACCCCGAAGCAGGGCGCCGTTCTTGGGTTCCGCTGAACCTCGGGTCGGGCAACAGCGAAAAGCCGGCATTATCGGCTTTTGTTACTGCCGAGGTTGCTTATGATGAAAATCGCATTAAGTTCAAGGCGGTATCGGCACAGCTTGCTATGACTAGAAGAGCATACACATGCTCAGCCTCAACTCCCTTGCAGTAGAGACTGAATGCATTGCCACTCGGCTTCGGTCACTGGGGTAATGGAGAGACGATTGCCTTTTTGCAGCACGCGCATCTGCGCCAGTTGAGGTTGCTCGCGTAGCTCTGGCATCAGCAGGGGGCGGATCTTTTTCAAGGCCTGCACATCCAGCATAAGCCAGCGCGGTTTGTCGTTCTGGGACTTGGGGTCGTAATAGGGGTCTGCTGGGTCGAACTGTGAAGGGTCCACACGCAGATTGCCGGCAATGCGGGCAATGCCGTAAATCCCAGGTTCGGCGCAACTGGAATGCCAGTACAGCACGCCGTCACCCGCCTGCATATCGTCACGCATGAAATTGCGTGCCTGGTAATTGCGTACGCCATTCCAGGCAATGGTCTGCTGGGGGGACGCCAGAGCATGGTCGATGGAGTACTCGTCGGGCTCGTTCTTCATGAGCCAGTAACGATGGGCTTGGAGGCTGCTGTCGTTCATAGGTGCATTGTCGGCGAGGAGGTTGCTGTCTCAGTCATCACGATCTCGCTGCCAGGGACCGCGATCCTGCTGCCAATTGCGCACCAGATCGCTATTGCGTTGCAGCAGATTTCGGGTGTCCAGCCAGCGGCCCGGAATGTCCAGCTCGGCTTCTTCCACAACCCGCATACAGTCCTGAATATGGCGCTCGCCCAGATAGCGCAGAGTCGCGTAGCCTATGGATGCAGCTGCGAGCTGGCCCAGTAGCGGCACATATCTGGCGGCCTGCTTGGTGCTCATGCGCAAACCCATGGCTTTGCCGAGGCGCAGCACCATGTCGCGGGTGATGAACTTGCCGATCAGCACGGAGCCAACCATGGCGATGGCTTTCTGGACTTGCTCGCGCTTTCCTGGCGTGAGTTGGTCGAGTTGCTCTGGCGTCAATCCGAACTCCTGGTTGATGCGTGGATAGAGCTGTGCGAGCAGGGCTGCATCTGCAGCCCAGTCCAGACCGGGTATGGGAATGGCACTGGCGGCAGCGCTGACGAGTGCCCGTCTTCTCAGTAGTTTGCGGGCCCTTTCAGCGGCTTGGGCAATGTCTTTGCGCTCCGCTCTGGTCGCACTAAGGTTTCTGAAGCTCGGGTCTTTTTTCCACATATTCGATAAGGAGATGACGGAAATAGAAAAAGGGGCTTGTCGGCCCCTTTTGGTCGGAATTCAGATTCAGTTGGCCTTACCGCGCACCATGCCATAAATAAACAAAAGAATCACGGCCCCAATGACCGATGCGATCCAGCCTGCGGTTTGCCCGGGCTGGTACCAGCCCATGGCCGAGCCCAGATAGGTTGCTACAAACGAGCCGACGATACCGAGAAGAATCGTCATGATCCAGCCCATGCTGTCATTGCCGGGCTTGATGGCCCGCGCAATCAAACCGACGATAAGACCGACGATGATGGTTCCGATGATGGACATATTTTGTTCCCTGTTGGTGCTTTGACGAAAGTGACTCTACGCGGCCCGGCAGATCGACTCTGTCGGACGATTCTGAATGTCGGCGCGAGCGTGGTTCTTGCATGAAAACATGCGGCGGCATGGGCTACATCGGGGCTCAAGTAAAAAAACAAAAACGCCTGCAGAAAGCAGGCGTTTTGGTCGAGCTCTGATTCAAAATCAAGGCTGCAATGGACCCAGGGCGCTATATGCAGCAGCCGTGGTTGCCGAAGCGTCAGCACCTTCGACGCGGCGGGCGCCGTCAAAGCGGCGAGCCCAGTAGGAGGTCTGCATGCTTTCCACACGTACGCTGGCACCGGTGCGCGGTGCGTGGATGAATTTGCCATCACCTACGTAGATACCCACATGGCTGAATGTGCGGCGCATGGTGTTGAAGAACACCAGATCACCGGGCTTGAGGTCGCTGCGGTCAATTTGCTGAGTGGCATTGGCCTGTTCGGCAGAGACGCGAGGCAGAACCTTGCCCATGGTCTGGGAGTAGATGGCCCGCACAAAACCGCTGCAGTCGAAGCCGGTTTCTGCATTGGTGCCGCCCAGGCGATAGGGAACCCCAAGGAAGCCCATGGCCGTCACCACCAGATCGGAGGTTTTTTCGGCCACGTTCTGACGTGCTTCGCGCACGAAATCAGTCGTCTTCTCGGCCACGGAGTGTCGAGCTTCACGCAACTGGGTGATGAGGCCGCGGTTGACCAGCAACTGGGCCATGTCGTCGTCACGCTGCTCGCTAGGCGCTGCGTGCGCTGAGGTAACGCCGACAAATAGAAGTGCAATAAGCCATCGGGACATGGGGCGTGAGGGTAACACGTTCATTTGTAGGATGGGGGCTCTATTTCCAATTTTTTCTCTTGGTTTTTGATGCAGTACAGCAAGTGAGCTGCAGGCATAAGCTTATTGCCTGAGCTGCTCTCAAATTTGCAGCGTATTGCAGTAAGTGATTTCCCCATTCTGGTGAATGCGGGTCGGGAATGCACCAATTCATGGTATTGACATGCGAGAGGCGTTGCATTGACGGACTTTCTACCCCGGCATGCGCTTGCAGCGACAATAGCGCCATCGATTGCAGCCGATGCGACACGCTTCCTCAGCGCGCCGTGCGTCTGTCCTGCGCGAGCGCTGCGCTTTTTAGCAGTGGCTTGACACGGTTTTAAGAAAGATTTGCCATGTTGTTAGAAGCTTCCGAGTCGCAACTGGTTCTGGTGGACTACCAGGACAAGCTGATGCCCGTCATTCACGAAGGCGCGCAAGCGCTGGCCAATGCCGTCAAGCTGGCCAAGATGGCGCAGCTGCTGGATGTGCCTGTCTGGGGAACTGAGCAGAACCCCTCGCGCCTTGGCGCCAATAATGCGGAACTGAAGGCGCTGTGCCAGAAGACGCTGGAGAAAATGTATTTCAGCGCCGTGCCGGAGGGGCTGGGTGAATGGCTGCGTCCTCCTGCCAAGCCGCAGGGCGGCAATGCGCGCAGCCTGCCCAAGCATCTGCAAAAGCCCCAGCAGCAGGCGCCCGAGCGCAATATGGTGGTGATTGCCGGCTGCGAAACCCATGTCTGTCTGTTGCAGACGGCGCTGGAGCTGCTGGAAGACGAGTTCGATGTGTGGGTGGTGACGGATGCTTGCGGTTCGCGCACCGAGCGTAACCGCGATGCAGCGTTTGACCGTTTGGCGGGCGCCGGCGCCGAACTGGTGACCACCGAGATGGTGATGTTCGAGTGGCTGCGCACCTGCGAAGACCCTGCCTTCAAGGAGATGCTGGCTCTGGTCAAGTAATCGCTTGCAGCTATTCAGGAAATAAGCGCCTTCTGGGCGCTTTTTCTTTTGGCTGCGCGCTGATCGCCACATTCCCATCCAGTGGCGCTCAGATCCCAGGAATCGCTGCCTAGCTTGCAGATGTTCTCCATGGGGTGTCCACCGAGGAGTCAGGAGCACTATGTCATACCTCATGGCACGGCGGACACGAATTCCTAGAAGATGGTTTCAAGGAGGACCCAGGAACTGAACGTGCTTGGGCCGGTGCTCTGATGCGGCGTTGATGCGATAGTCAAGTGCTGTCAGTTTTTGGCAAGCGCGTTATGAATAATTATGAATTCAGAAAACTCTCTGCAGAAGACGGAGAGTCAAGGAGACATATTCATGACCACGCGTTTCGAAGATTTTTATCAGCGTTCCATTCATGACCGCGACGGCTTCTGGGCGGAGCAGGCCGGCCTGATCGATTGGCAGCAGAAGCCGCAGCAGATCTGTGACTACAGCAACCCGCCATTCGCCAAATGGTTTGTGGGCGGCACAACGAATCTTTGTCATAACGCCATTGACCGCCATCTGGCAGAGCGCGGCGATCAGAACGCGTTGATCGCCATTTCCACCGAAACCCAGACCGAGAAGGTCTACAGCTACCGTGAGCTGCATGCGGAAGTCAACCGCATGGCCGCCGTGTTGCAGTCGCTGGGTGTGCAAAAAGGCGACCGCGTGCAGATCTATATGCCCATGGTTGCCGAGGCCTGCTTTGCCATGCTGGCCTGCGTGCGTCTGGGCGCCATTCACTCCGTGGTGTTCGGCGGCTTTGCCTCGGGCGCGCTGGCGTCGCGCATCGATGATGCCGAACCCAAGGTCATCATCAGCGCCGATGCGGGCTCGCGTGGCGGCCGTGTCGTGGCTTACAAGCCTTTGCTGGATGAAGCGCTCAGGCAATCCAGCCACCAGCCCGCTGCCGTGCTGATGGTCAACCGCGGGCTGGCCGAAATGCCCATGAAGGCAGGTCGCGACCATGACTGGTCGGCCTTGCGGGCCCGGCACATGAATGCACGGGTGGATTGCGTCTGGGTGGAGTCAACCCATCCCAGCTACACCCTCTATACCAGCGGCACCACAGGCAAGCCCAAGGGCGTGCAGCGCGATACGGGCGGCTATACCGTGGCGCTGGCGGCCAGCATGCCGCATATCTTCGATGCCCAGGCCGGACAGACCTTCTTCTGCACCAGCGACATCGGCTGGGTCGTGGGTCATAGCTACATCATCTATGCGCCGTTGATTGCGGGCATGGCTACGGTGATGTATGAGGGCCTGCCAGTCAACCCCGATGCCGGCATCTGGTGGAGCATTGTCGAGAAATACAAGGTCACGCACATGTTCTCGGCGCCGACGGCGATTCGCGTGCTCAAAAAGCATGATGCGGATTACCTCAAGCGCTACGACATCTCCAGCCTCAAGGCCCTGTGGCTGGCTGGCGAGCCGCTTGACGAGCCCACTGCGGCCTGGATCAGCCAGGCCATCAACAAGCCCATCATCGACAACTACTGGCAGACTGAGACCGGCTGGCCCATCATGACGCTGTGCAACGGCGTGCAAAAGCAGGCCACGCGTTTTGGCAGTCCGGGCCGGGCGGTCTACGGTTACAACGTCAAGCTCATCGATGACGCCAGCGGCGAGGAGTTGACTCAGGCGAATCAGAAGGGCGTGCTGGCGATTGAAGGTCCGCTGCCGCCCGGTTGCATGCAGACGGTCTGGCGTGACGACAACCGCTTTGTCAACACTTACTGGAAGAGCATTCCGGGTCGGCTGATCTACAGCACCTTCGACTGGGGCATCCGTGACGAGGACGGCTACTACTTCATTCTTGGCCGTACCGACGATGTGATCAATGTGGCGGGCCATCGCCTGGGCACGCGCGAGATCGAGGAGAGCATCTCTGCCCATGCCCAGATTGCCGAAGTGGCGGTGGTTGGCGTTGCCGACAATCTCAAGGGCCAGGCTGCGCTGGCCTTTGCCGTGGTGCGCGATGCGGCCTTGGTGGCAGATGAGGTGTCCAGCAAGGCCCTGGAGGCCGATGTGATGAAGCTGGTCGACTCGCGTCTGGGTGCGGTTGCGCGTCCGTCTCGCGTGATTTTCGTCACGGCTCTGCCCAAGACGCGCAGCGGCAAGCTGCTGCGCCGGGCCCTGCAGGCCGTGGCCGAAGGTCGTGACCCTGGTGATCTGAGCACCATGGAGGATCCTGCGGCCCTGGCTCAGGTTCAGCAACGCTTGTAACTTCAGCAAGCCGTAGCCTGCGGTGATGGCCCTCAAAATCAACACAGTCCAGGCAAGGCCCGCCCCGCAGCAAAGTCGGTCGTCCCCTCAGGGAAGACTCGAAGCGACTCAGGGGACATTTGAATACAAGGCCTGCGACCATCAAGGCGCAGGCCTTGCTGTTTGCAGCCTAAAATCGCCCGATCGCGTCGCGCAGTCCGCTGCCTGGCGCTATGGAATTGAAAAACTTCGAGAAAGAGCTGTTGTGCAAATTGCATCCTCCATCTTCAAGGCCTATGACATTCGCGGCATCGTGCCGTCGACACTGACTGAAGAAGTCGCCC
Source organism: Comamonas sp. wu1-DMT (assembly GCF_040187805.1). Taxonomy (NCBI): domain Bacteria; kingdom Pseudomonadati; phylum Pseudomonadota; class Betaproteobacteria; order Burkholderiales; family Comamonadaceae; genus Comamonas; species Comamonas sp. wu1-DMT. Next base: position 26,838 of record NZ_JBANEM010000001.1, on the reverse strand, counting down.
GTGGCATAGGCCGCGCATTCGGTATGGCAGCGCTGGTAGCCGGCGAAAAAACCGTAGCGGTGGGCCGTGATGGACGTCTGTCGGGTCCCGCGCTGTCGGAGGCATTGATGCAGGGCCTGACCGATGTGGGCGTGAATGTGATCGACATCGGCCTGGCCACCACGCCCATGCTGTACTTTGCGGCCGCGACCTTGTGCACCAGCGGCATTCAGGTGACGGGCAGCCACAACCCCAAGGATTACAACGGCTTCAAGATGGTGCTGGCAGGCCGCGCCATTTATGGCGAGGAAATCCAGGCCCTGCGCGCACGCATGGAAACCGAGGACTGGACGATTACCGGTGCCGGACAGATCAGCCGCGCCGATGTGCTGGCCGATTACACCGCCCGCATCGTGGGCGACGTGAAGCTGGCGCGGCCCATGAAGATCGTGGTGGACTGCGGTAACGGCGTGGCCGGTGCGTCGGCGCCCGCCATCTTCCGTCAGCTGGGCTGCGAGGTGATTGAGCTGTTCTCTGAAGTCGACGGCAACTTCCCCAATCACCATCCCGATCCCAGCAAGCCCGAGAACCTGCGCGATGTGATCCAGGCCCTGCAGACCAGCGATGCCGAGCTGGGTCTGGCCTTTGACGGTGACGGCGACCGTCTGGGCATTGTGACCAAGGACGGCCAGAACATCTTCCCCGACCGTCAGATGATGTTGTTCGCCAAGGATGTGCTTTCGCGCGTGCCTGGCGGCTCCATCGTGTTCGACGTCAAGTGCACCCAGCGTCTGGCCCCCGAGATCGAAGCTGCCGGCGGCAAGGCCGTGATGTACAAGACCGGCCATTCGCTGGTCAAGGCTCGCATGAAGGAGCTGGGCGCGCCGCTGGGTGGCGAGATGAGTGGCCATATCTTCTTCAAGGAGCGCTGGTTCGGCTTTGACGATGGCACCTATGCCGGCTGCCGTCTGCTCGAAATCGTCAGCCGCGAAACCGACCCCAGCGCAGTGCTCAACGCATTGCCCACCAGCTTCTCCACGCCCGAACTCAATGTGGCCTGTGCCGAAGGCGAGCCCCATCGTCTGGCGGCCGAGCTGCAGGCGCTCGCTGCCACGGAGTTTGCCGAACCTGCCCAGGTCAGCACCATTGACGGCCTGCGCGTGGACTGGGCCGACGGCTTCGGCCTGATCCGTGCCAGCAACACCACGCCGGTGCTGGTGCTGCGCTTTGAAGGCCATACACAGCAAGCCTTGCAGCGCATAGAAGCGCAGATGCTGGCCTTGCTCAAGCGCGTCAAGCCTGACGCCCAGGTGGGCGCTTCTGCGCACTGAGCGAAGCAGCGCTCAAGCATGGCCAAACCGGCTCCCATGAGCTTTGCCCGTGCGCTGTTCAGTGCGCTGGCCTGGGCGGTGCAGCCGCTGCTGCGGCGCAAGCTGCGTCGCAGAGCGCTGGCTGAGCCGGGCTACGGCGTGGCCGTGCCTGAACGCTTCGGCCATTACCAGCCTGCAGATCTGGGGCGCGATGGACGCGGCCGATGGGTGTGGATTCATTCGGTGTCGCTGGGCGAGACCCGGGCTGCCGCCATTCTGATCAAGGCCTTGCGCGAGCGCATGCCGGCTATGCGTCTGCTGCTGACGCACAGCACTGCGACTGGGCGAGAAGAGGGCGCAAAGCTGTTGCGCCCGGGCGATGTGCAGGTCTGGCTGCCCTGGGACTCCCTGGGCGCCACCAGGCGTTTTGTCGCACAGTTCCAGCCTGCCGTGGGCGTGCTGATGGAAACCGAGATCTGGCCGAATCTGATTGCGGCTTGTGCCAACAGGGGCATTCCTCTGGCCCTGGCCAATGCACGTCTCAACGAGAAATCCGAAGCCGGTGCTCTGAGAGTCAGGCCCCTGTCTCGCCCGGCATACGGCGCACTGGCTGCCGTCTGGGCGCAGACCGAGTCCGATGCCAAGCGCCTGCGCAATGTAGGCGCCCACGTGGATGCGGTGCTGGGCAATCTCAAATTCGATGTGCAGCCTGATGCCGCCCAGATCGCCCGGGCCGGGCAATGGCGCACTGCGTTGGCGCGCCCCGTGCTGCTGTTTGCCAGCAGCCGCGAGGGCGAGGAAGCGATGTTCATCGATGCGCTCAAGGCCCTGGGCGATGCTGCAACGGCGGTGCAATGGCTGCTCGTTCCGCGTCATCCTCAGCGCTTTGACGAGGTGGAAAGCTTGCTGGGCAAAGCAGGCTTTGCTGTTTCTCGGCGCAGCCAGTGGGGGCAGATGCCTCCCCTGCAGTCCGGTGCGATCTGGCTTGGCGATTCGCTGGGCGAGATGCCCCTGTATTACTGCCTGGCAGCAGCAGCCCTGATGGGAGGGAGCTTTGCGCCGCTGGGCGGGCAGAACCTCATCGAGGCGCTGGCCTGTGATTGTCCCGTGATACTGGGGCCGCATACCTTCAATTTCAGCCAAGCTTCCGAGCAGGCGCTGCATGCCGGCGCAGCCCTGGGCGTGCAGGATATGGGTGCAGGCTTGGGCCAGGCCCTGGATCTGGTGGCCAGGCCCGACCGTCTGCAGGCCGCCGTACAAAGCTGCAGACAGATGGTGCAGGGCAATCGCGGTGCGGCCGCGGCCACGGCCGAGGCGATTCAAGCGTTGATGAATGCTCCTTGATCAGGAGCATATAGCGCCCTGTGGGCAAGGGTTTTAGGTCGATATGATGTCGAACCCTGAAATCTGTCTCTCGACCGGTCTTAGCGCTTGAGCGTTCTGGCCGCAGGCCGTGCAGCAGCCATGCTGCCTGTAACGGCTGGCCTTGTTGCCGCAGCCGGGGCAATGCCGGGCGTGCGTGTCAGTGCGTCGATCATGCGCAGATCATCGTCGCTGAGCACGCCTGCGGCCTGGCGCAGCTTGAGCTGGCCTAGCAGCACCTGATAGCGCGCATTGGCCAGATCGCGCTCGGTCTGGTAGACCTGACTCTGGGCATTGAGCACATCGATATTGATGCGCACGCCCACCTCATAACCCATTTTGTTGGCCTCCAGCGCACTCTGGCTGGAGGCGAGAGCCGCTTCCAGCGCCTTGACCTGAGCCTGGCCGGACTGCACGCCGAGGAAGGCGGTGCGCGTGGCCTGCTCCACGTTGCGGCGGGCATCGTCGAGCTGGGCGCTGGCTTTTTCCTCCAGCGCCACGGTCTCCCGGATGCGGTTCTGCACCGCAAAGCCCGCAAACAGCGGCATGTTCATGACCACGCCGATCTGGGCAGCGTTGGTGCGATAGCTCAGGGGAATGGATGGAGTCATGGAGCCGTTGGGATAGCGGTTGACCACATAACCGGCCTGCAGGTCCACGGTGGGCTTGTGGCCGGCCTCGGCCTTCTGCGTGTCCAGCCTGGCAATGTCCAGGGCCAGCTGGGCCTGGCGTAACTGGGGCTGGGCGGCCAGGGCCTTGTCCACCCAGTCTTGCATATTGACGGGCTCCACCCTGGGCAGGGTCAGCGGCGCGGCCAGCGGCGTGGGCTGAATGCCGACGCGGCCCACGAGCTGATCCAGGGCCACGCGCTTGACCTGCAGATCGTTTTGCGCGGCGATTTCCTGGGCTGTGACCAGGTCAAAGCGGGACTGGGCTTCGCGCGAGTCGGTGATGGTGGCCGTGCCGACTTCGAAATTGCGCTTGGCCATCTCGAGCTGGGTGCTGATGGCCTGCTTTTGCGACTGGGCGACCTGAACGCTGTCCTGGGCTGCCAGCACATCGAAATAGGCCTGGGCCACACGCACGATCAGGTTTTGTGCGGCTGCATCCAGCTGAGCCTGGGCCACATCCACGCCGCGCTGCCCCTGCTCGTAGGCAATCTTGTTGGCGGGGCGATACAGCGGCTGCTGGGCGCTGAGCTGCACGTTCTGCTGCGTGTTGTTGAAGCTGCTGGCCATGCCGGGCACGGGCACCGAGGTGTGAATGTCGACATGGGTGCGGTTGGCTCCCGCCGTCAGACCCACGTTGGGCAGCAGCCCGGACAGGGCCTGATCGGCGCGGCTGGCCGCAGCTCTCGCATCGGCTTGCTGAGCCTGCCATGAAGCGTCATAGCCGCGGGCCTGAGCCACCAGCTCCGACAAGGTCTGGGCCTGTGTCTGAGCGCCGGCCCATGCCAGCAAAACTCCCAAGGAAATGGCACGCAGCGCGTGGGCGGAGGGGGCTTGCAGGGGCCTGGGCAGCTTGGTCATAGATGTCAGGGTTGGGCGATCTCGATCACAACGGAAACTCAACAAAGCTCTGGATTGTCCGAGCAATAGGCCCGGCAATCTTTCAATAACGGGGAACGCCCGGGTCGGCGCTGAGCGACCAGGCGTCAATGCCGCCGGTGATATTGCTGACGTCCTCAAAGCCGTTGTTGAGCAAAAACGCAGCCACGCTCATGCTGCGTGCGCCATGGTGGCACAGGCAGGCGACGGGGTGGTCTGGGTCCAGCTCCTGCAGACGGCCGGGGATGTCGTGCATGGGAATGCAGCGCAACTCGAAGCCTTCACCGGGCTGAATGCTGGCCAGGGTGACTTCCCAGGGTTCGCGCACATCCAGCACAACGGGCTTGACGCCATTCGCGGCATGAGAAGCCAGCCATTGCTGGAACTGGGCGGGCAAGACCTGGGTCAACATAAAAACTCCTGGTGGCCGGCCGTCGAATCTGCGGGCCGGCCCTGACACTGAAAGACAGGCCCTGATCGCTGCACCGCCGAGTCGCAGCGCAGCAAGCAGGGCGAACGCAACAAGCGTTTAGAACGAGAAGCGCGAAGGCTCTTCAAAACCCACGAGGCGGGTGGCAGCGGTATCCCAGGGTTGCTGGACTTCGAAATTGTTGCCGTTCTTGGTCACCAGCGTGAAGCGCATCACGGGCATGTGACCGACGATGGCGGCAATGCGGCCGCCTTCGTTGAGCTGGGCGTAAAGGGCATCGGGAACCTGGGCCACCGAGCCGCTGAGCACGATCACGTCGAACGCGCCCTGAGCCAGGGACGCGGTGGCACCGTTGGCCAGCTTGACTTCGACATTCTTGACGCCGGCGCTGAGCAGATTCTCACGGGCCATTTCGGCCAACTCGGGGTCGATCTCCAGCGTCACGACTTCCTTGGCCTGGGCGGCCAGCAGGGCTGCCATATAGCCTGAGCCGGTGCCGATCTCGAGCACGCGGTCGGTGGGCTTGATCTTCACGTCTTGCAGCATGCGCGCTTCGATCTTGGGTGCCAGCATGTGCCAGCCTTTGGCGGCAGCTTCTTCGGCCGTGCCCTTCAGGGGGACTTCAATGTCCATATAGGCCATGTTCGCGTATTCAGGCGACACATAGTCTTCACGGTGGACCTTGCCCATCAGCTCCAGCACGGACTCGTCCAGCACGTTCCAGGGGCGGATTTGCTGTTCGATCATGTTGAAACGAGCCTGCGCGTGCACATCGCGCGGGTCCACTTGGGCATTCATTGGCAGGGCCATGGTATCTCCGGGGAAAGACTTATCAGGACAAACCATCGATTCTACGAGCCTCGGAGGCTTCGTGCGGCGGCTCAGCGCTTTTTGAGTGCGCGCCGGACCATTTACGGCGCATCCAGTTGGCAAAATCATCGAGATAGCAGTACACCACAGGCACCACGACCAGGGTCAGCAGCGAGGAAGTGATGACGCCACCGATCACGGCCTGACCCATGGGGGCGCGCTGCTCGGAGCCCTCGGTGACCGCAAAGGCCAGCGGCACCATGCCGAAGATCATGGCCAGCGTGGTCATCAGGATCGGGCGCAGGCGCACCCGGGCCGCCAGCAGCAGCGCTTCGTTGCGCGGCAGGCCCGGCTCGGTCTGGCCGCTGGCCTCGTTGGTACGGGGCTCGCGGGCGCGGATGGCAAAGTCCACCAGCAAAATGGCGTTCTTTGTCACCAGACCCATGAGCATGACCACGCCGATGATGGAAAACATGGACAGGGCCGAGCCGAACATCATCAGGGCCAGCACCACACCGATCAGCGTCAGGGGCAGCGAAGTCATGAGTGCCAGGGGCTGGAGAAAGCTCTTGAACTGGCTGGCCAGAATCATGTAGATGAAGATGATGGCCAGCATCAGCGCGGAAATCGCGTAGCCAAAGGATTCGGCCATGTTCTTGGCCGCGCCGCTGAACTGGTAGCTGTAGCCGGGCGGCATGGGAGTGGTGGCCAGCGCCTGCTTGATATCGGCTGTGACCTCGCCCGTGCTGCGCAGATAGACATTGGCGTTGATGGCGACTTCGCGGTTGAGGTTGCGGCGGTTGATCTGGCTGGGGCCGGTGCTGTCCACCACGCTGGCAACCTGGTTGAGGCGCACGATGCGCATGCCGCCATCTCCGGTCGCCAGTGCAAACGGCAGGCGCTCCAGGTCCTGCGGCGTGGTGCGGGCCTCGGGCTCGAGCCGCACGTTCACGTCATAGGTCTGGTCGTCGCTGGCCCGCCAGTTGCCCACGGTCTGGCCGGCCACCCAGGTGCGCAGCGCGCCGGCCATATTGCCTATCGACAGGCCCAGATCGGCCGCGGCATCGCGATGGACCTCGATATTGACCATGGGCTTGTTGGGCTTGAGGCTGGAGTCCAGATCGACCAGGCCCGGGATGTCGGCTATGCGCTCCTGCACGATCTGGCTCAGGCGGCCCAGTTCGTCCAGATCCGGGCCCATGAGCGAGAACTCGACCTGCTTTTGCCCGCCCACGGCCTCGCGCAGGCCTACATGGGTGAGCTTGATGCCTGCAATCGCCTGCAGCCTGGGGCGCAGATAGGCCGAAATCTCGTCCACATTGCGGCTGCGCTGGTGGCGGTCAACCAGGCGCACATAGATATTGGCGTAGTTCTTGCCGTTGGCATTGCCGGTGTTGATGGTGGTCAGCGTGTAGCGCACCTCGGGCAAGGCGCGCAATATGTCCGTCACCTGCCTGGCCTTGATTTCGGTGGCTTCGATCGAGGAGCCCTCGGGGGTGTTGAAGCTGATCGAAGTTTCCGAGAAGTCCGCCTTTGGCACAAATTCGGTGCCGAGCAAGGGTACAAGAGCGATGCTTGCTATGAAAATAATGAAGGCCAGCGCCAGGGTGAGCAGCTTGTGAGCCAGTGACCAGCGCAGTATGCCCTGATAGAAGTCCGAGAGCCGATCGCTCATACGCTCCACCCAGGCCGTCACGCGCCCCAGCGTGCGGTCGTACAGGCTTTTGGTGCCATGTTCGCCATGGGCGTGGATTGCCGGGTCATGCCAGACGCTGGAGAGCATGGGGTCCAGCGTGAAGCTGACGAACATGGAGATCAGCACGGCCGCCACGATGGTGATGCCGAACTCATGGAAGAACTTGCCGATGATGCCGCCCATAAAGCCTATGGGCAGAAATACGGCGACGATGGAAAGCGTGGTGGCGAGCACGGCCAGCCCGATCTCCTGCGTGCCTTCCATGGCGGCCTGATAGGCGTTCTTGCCCATCTGCACATGGCGCACGATGTTCTCGCGCACCACGATGGCATCGTCGATCAGCAAACCCACACACAGCGAGAGTGCCATCAGCGTGACCATATTGATGGAAAAGCCGAACCAGTACATGAAGAGGAAGGTACCGATCAAGGCAATCGGCAGCGTCAACCCCGTGATTACCGTGGAGCGCCAGGAGTTCAGAAACAGAAAAACGATGAGCACCGTGAGCAAGGCACCCTCGATCAGCGTCTGGCGCACATTGTCCACACCCACGCGGATGGCGCGCGAGTTGTCGGCAATCGCCTGCAGGCGCACGCCGGGCGGCAGCTCGGGGGCGATGGCCTTGATCGCCGCGTTCAGGCCGTCGACCACCTCGATGGTGTTCTCGTCCTGGGCCTTTTGCACGGACATCAGCAGAGTGCGGCTGCCGTTGTACAGCGCCAGGGTCTGCAGCTCCTGCGCATCGTCCTGCACGCGGGCCAACTGGCCGACGCGGATCGGAGCGCCATTGCGGTAGGCCACGATGATGCGGGCGAATTCCTCGGGGCGCTGGATGCGGGCATCGATCTGCACCACGCGTTCCTGGGCCTTGGAGCGGATCGCGCCCACAGGCAGATCCTGGTTCTCGGCACGCACCGCCTGGGCAACCTGCTCGGGGGTGATGGCATAGGCCTCAAGCGCCCGTGGGTCCAGATAGACATTGATCTCGCGCTTGGTGGCTCCGACCATGTTCACTGCGCCCACGCCGCGCACGTTCTCCAGCCGCTTTTTCAGCACCTGGTCGGCCCAGCTCGTCAGCGCAATCGCGTCGGGCGGCGTCACGCTCTGGCCATTGGCTGCGGTCTCGCCGTGCAGGGCATGGGGGTCTGGCAGCACGGCCAGCGACCACACCGCCGTGCTGGCCGGGTCGAAACGGATGACACGCGGTTCCTTGACCTCGTCACGCAGAGTGGGGCGCACCGAGGCGACCTTCTCGCGCACATCGTCGGCAGCGCGGCGGCCGTCTATATGCAGCTGGAACTCGATGATGACGACGCTAGTGCCTTCGTAGCTGCGCGAGGTCAGGGCATTGATGCCCGCGACCGAGTTGACGGCTTCCTCGATCTTCTTGGTGACCTCGCTCTCAACGATCTCCGGCGAGGCTCCTGGATACTCGACCGTGACCACCACCACGGGAAATTCGATGTTCGGGAACTGGTCGACCTTGAGCCGCTGGTAGGAAAAAACGCCCAGCACCACAAAGGCCAGCATGAGCATGGTGGCCAGCACCGGGTTTTTCAGGCTGATGCGCGTGAACCACATTTATCGGCTCCCGCTGCTGACTGGCTCGGCCGATTCTTCGACCAGCGTGCCTTCGCGCAGGCCGCCGGTGCTGCCAGCCAGTATCCGGTCGCCCGCATTCAGGCCCTTGAGGACCTGAACCCAGGTTGCGCCTTCATGGGCGGACTGGCGTCCCAGCTCCACGGTCTTGTGGATCACGCGAAGCTCTGTGCGGTTGGAGATTTCCTGTGCACGCTCCGGTGCGATTGCGGCCACGGCCGGCTTGCCCGCTTGCAGCACTTGCACATAGGGCAGGGGCTTGTCGGTGCGCACGGAGGCCAGAGGCACGGCTAGCTGGCTGGCGTTGCCGGTCAGTATGCTTCCCTGCAGGAACAGCCCGGGGCGTAACTGTGGAATGCGTTGACTGCTATTGTTTTTGGCGGCTTCGTCCTTTTGCACTGCCAGATAGGCCGCCACAGTGCGCGAGCCGGTCTGGGCGCTGGGATTGATGCGCACCACCTTGGCTCTGATGGCCGTCATGTCCTGGGGGGCACCGGGCACTTGCAGCTCGGCCATCTGGCCGACCTGAACCTGTACCGAATCTGCGGGAGCGAGCTGGGCCATGATTTCCAGCTTGTCTGGATCGACGACTTCGACGATGCGCGCTTCCACACCAACGCGCTCGCCGTTCTGGACAAAGCGCTGGGCGATCTGCCCGCTCATGGGGCTGGTGATGACGGCGTCGGTGACGGACTTGCGGGCCGCATCGGCGGCGGCCTGGGCGGCAGCCAGATTGGCGCGGGCCGAATCCAGGTTGGCCTGCGAGGTCTGCAGTGCCGTGGTGGAGATAAAGCCTTTTTGCACCAGGGCCGCATTGTTGTCCTGGTTGCGCTGGGCAATCACCAACTGGGCTCTGGAGGCATCGGCCTGCTGCGTCGCCTGGCGCCAGCGTGCCTCGGCCTCCGTGGCATCAACGCGAGCCAACTGCTGGCCCTTGCTGACGCTATCGCCTTCACGCACCGTCAGGCCGCGCAGTTCGCCCGCGACATAGGCCTTGACCACGGCCGAGTTCACCGCCTGCACCACACCGTTGAGCGGAACGCTCAAGGCAAGCTGAAGGGGCTGGACCGTCAGAACCTCCTGGGCAGCCAGTTGTATGGGCAGCTCCTGCGGAACCGCAGCATGGTTCGGGGCCTGTTTTTTATGCTGCAGATTGACGACTGCGCGCCAGCCTATGACGACCAGCAAGCCGATCAGGGCCAGACTCAAGGCCCAGCGGCCGGAACGCTTCATGGTGTGTATCCCTCTGAGGCAGGTTTTTCTGTTCTATGCGCCACATGGTAGGTGCGCCAGGCACGGCTTGTATTGCAAGTGTAGTGGGCGCCCTGCAGCATAGCGGCGCCGCAATCGCTGTCATTGGTGAAAATGGGTAGTTGATTTGAGCTACGCTTGACGCGTCTTAAAAACCAAGGAGCCGGTGATGGCAGCGGAAACCATTTATCTGGGCGGAGGTTGCTTTTGGTGTACCGAAGCCGTCTTCGACCGTGTACGCGGAATAGTCGATGTGGAGAGTGGCTATGCCAATGGCCACCTGGACCATCCCAGCTACGACGATATCTGTACCGGACAGACCGGTCATGCCGAGGTAGTGAAACTTGACTTCGATCCCGCCGTCATCAGCCTGCGCGATGTGCTGCTGATCTTCTTCGGCACCCATGATCCGACCACGCTGAACCGCCAGGGCAACGATGTGGGCACGCAGTACCGCAGCGCGATCTTCACCACCGATGCGAAGCAAACGGCCGAGGCACAGGCATTGATGCAGGAAATGCAGAACGAAAAAGCGTTTGATGCACCTATGGTCACTCAGATCGAGCCCTTGACCAACTACTGGCCTGCCGAAGACTATCACCAGGACTATTTCCTGCAGCACCCGGGCCAGGGCTATTGCGCTTTTGTGGTGGGACCCAAGGTGCAGAAATTCCAGAAAGCGTTTTCGCGCTGGCTCAAGGATTAGGCCTGGCTTGCTGCGCACGACCCGCAGTGCAGATACACTTTGCAACCCCCGGCAGCTTTGCTGCAGCCGTTTCGCCCGACCGCATTTGCTCCTGAACGTGTCACATCACTCCCATCTACGCAGAAACAGCCGTCCAGCATCCGCTGGCGGTTGCGCCAGCCTGCGTGAAATCTGGGTGATGCGCTGGCTGATGGGCCTGCTGGCCCTGGCCATGGTGCTGGGCCCGACGCTTGGCCAGATGCACCGTGCGGTTCACGCGGTCAATACAGTCCCGACAAAGTCCTATGTGGCGCACAGCCATGTGCAGCCAACCTCGTCGGCTGTGGCTGCGGCTGGCGACTGCCAGAGTGACAACAGCGGCTGCGCCCCGGATCAGGGCTGGGTCCATGCGCTGTTTGCCGGTCACGGACCGGCAGAATGCCAGCTGCTGGACCAGGCCAATCATGGCTATGCCGGGCCTGTGGCCGTACTCGCTTTCAGTGCGCCGCCACCTGACAGCTTCATCCCCCGGCCTTTTGCTCCCGCGCCCAGAGCCGTCTTTATTGCAGCGCCGCTGGCTGCACGCGCGCCCCCTCTGTCTCTCAGCTCCCTGGCCTAGGCTCGGGCCATGCTTTGCATGGTCTGTTTGCTGCTGCCAGAAACCTCAAGATTGATAGCTTTCAGCGCTTTGTACACAAGCACTACAGGCTGTTTTTATTGAATTTCGTGCGCACTTTTGACCGCCTGCGTGCGCACGGTCGTTTGTGGAACTGAGATGTCTCAACGTTTTTTGAATTCTTCCGCCCATTCCTTGCGCCGTTCTTCCAAGTCGGCTCTGGCCCGCGCCATCGAAGCGCTGCAGCCGGCAGGGCGCGGGCTGGCTCTGGGTACAGGCCTGGGCCTGCTGGCCTGCTCACCCCTGGCCTTTGCGCAGTCCGATGCAGCCAAGCAAGAGTCCAGCCTGGCGGAGGTGACCGTATCGGCGACCGGCATGGCCGCCGGCGATATGGCCACGCCCGTCCAGGTCCTCGGTGAAGAGGAACTGCGCCTGCGCCGTGCCGCGACCCTGGGCGAGACCCTGGCGGCCGAGCCGGGCATCAATGCCAGCCATTTCGGTGCGGGAGCCAGCCGCCCTGTGATTCGAGGCATGGATGGTGCGCGGGTCTCCGTGCTCAGCGATGGCTCGGAGTTGCTCGATGCCTCGACGGTCAGCCCCGACCATGCGGTGACCACCGAGCCGCTGCTGGCCAATCAGATCGAAGTGCTGCGCGGCCCTTCAGCTTTGCTCTACAGCCCCGGCGCCATGGGGGGCGTGGTGAATGTGCTGGACGGCAAGATTCCGACCCGGGTGCCTGAGAAGGGCCTGGAAGGTTCGGCCGAGGTGCAGGCCGGCACGGCGGCAGGCATGTCGGCCGGGGCCTTCTCCCTTACCACGGCCACGCCGCTCAAGAACGATAACGGCCAGCTGGTGCTGCATGCCGAAGGCGTGGCCCGCAACGCGGGAGACTATCGCGTGGGCAGCGGCTGGGGCCAGAGCAAGGTTCCGGGCAGCTTCAGCCGCGGCAACACGGGCAGCGTGGGCCTGTCCTGGGTAGGCAATCAGGGCTATCTGGGCCTGGCCTACACGCGGCAGCAGGCCAGGTACGGCTTGCCAGGCCATCAGCACAGCTTCGAAGGCTGCCACGCACATGGCGATCATCTGCATTGCGGCTCCCATGATGGGCATGACCACGACCATGATCATGAGGAAGGCGGCAGTGTGCCCGTGGTCGATCTGACCAGCGAGCGCTGGGATCTGCGCGGCGAATGGCGCAAGCCCACAGCCGGCATCGCCGCACTGCGTCTGCGCGGGGGCCTGACCAATTACCGCCACGACGAGATCGAGGATGGCAGCGTGGCCACTCAGTTCAGAAACAAGGCCCATGACCTGCGCCTGGAGATGGAGCATGAACCCATCGCCGGCTGGCGTGGCACGCTGGGTCTGCAAACCCTCAAGCGCCGCTTCAGCGCCACGGGCGAAGAGGCCTATGTGCAGCCCACGGATACCCAGCGCCACAGCCTCTATCTGCTGGAGGAATACCGCTGGCAGGATTGGAGCTTTCAGGGAGCCTTGCGCCACGACCGCCAACGCGTGGAGGCCGAGCTGAGCAACGAGCGTCGCAGCCACAGCGCCACTTCGGCGTCGCTGGGCACGGCCTGGAAGTTCCAGCCCGGCTATAGCGCATCGGCCTCGTTCACCAGCGGCAGCCGCATGCCCACGGCCGAAGAGCTGTTTGCCAACGGCCTGCACATGGCCACGGCAACCTACGAAATCGGCAATCCCAATCTGTCGCGCGAGCGCTCGCAGGCGCTGGACCTGGGCCTGGCCAAGACGGCCGGTGATACGACCTGGAAGCTCAATGCCTATCACTACCGCATCAAGGGCTATATCTACGGCGCCACGCTGGATGCCCACGAAGGGTTGCAGCTGCTGCAATACACCCAGGGCAATGCGCGCTTTACGGGCTGGGAGGCTCAGCTGAGCCAGCGCCTGAGTCGCGAGTTGAGCCTGAGCGTGTTTGGCGACGGCGTGCGTGCGCGTCTGGAAGATGGCTCTGCGCTGCCACGCATTCCGGCATTACGTGCCGGCTTGCGGGTGAACGCGCGTCTGGCCGGCTGGGACACCATGGCTGAATGGACCCAGGTGCTGCGCCAGAACCGCACGGCCCAGTACGAAACCCAGACACCGGGCTACGGCATGCTGAACCTGGGCGCCAGCTACCTCTGGAAGAGTGGTGGCAACCAGTGGCAGTTCTATGTCAAGGGCCAGAACCTCACCAACCGTCTGGCCTACGCTGCAACCTCGTTCATCAAGAGCGCAGCCCCGTTGACGGGTCGTAATCTGGTGGTCGGTCTGAGAATGGACTTCTGATCCGGCTCTTGATGAGCCAAGCTACATCCGGCCCGGGTTTGGGCCTGGGCCGGACGCCATGGCTATAGATAGTGCTGCAGATGGCGCAGGGAACGAGTGCTGTCCACGCCTATCCTGGCAATCACTTCCGATTCGGGCACGCCGGCGCGCAGCCACTGCACGATGGCCGTGTTGCGCAAGACCTGCGGCCCCACGCGCTGCAACGGAAATTTCTGGCTGTCCTCGGGCTGGGCACTGTGAGCGCGCTGAATGATCTGCGAGGCCACATGGAACAGCATGCGTACCGACAACTCGCCGCCACGGCGCGAATAGAAGACGATATGGTTGCCGTCAATCACCGACGGCCCGCGCTGTGCGGCGCTGAATCTTCTCCAGCTTTGCAAGGCCTGGGCCACGGAGTCGGGCAGCTCAAGCAGCCTTTGCTGAGCATCTCTGCCGCCTTCTATCTGCAGGTAGCGGGGCAGGGGTGACTCTCCGTTCGCAATGCTTTCCGAGCTGCCAACCCAGACCTGATTTGCGCTTGAAAGCAGGTTCTTCCATAGCAGGCAGCGCACCTCTTCGGGAGCCAGAGCCATCTCGTAGAGCAGCAGCACAATGGCGCGGTCGCGTGCGTCCTGATAACCGTCGGCGCTGGGAAAGTGCCTTGGCAGTGACTGCCAGAGCAGGGGGGGGCAGGCAATGGCCCTTGCCGTCTTCCGAGGGAGGTCGTTCGGCCGGCTCGAGACCGGTTGCAGGGTTGGCGCTGATCCAGCCGTGCTCCATCGCATGGTCGTAGATGCGCTCCAGCAGCCGCCAGTAGCGGCGGCGGGTGACCGGACTGATCTTGCGCTCGGGGTGGTGGTGCGCTCGTTGTCCATCGCGTATCTGCAAGAAGCTCTGTACATCCAGCTCGCTTGCCTGATGCCAGGACTTTGAAGAGCGCGGCCTGCGGGCAGGGCGCACCTTGTCTGAGATCGGTGCTTGCCCGGACAGATGCATCAACCAGGCCTGCCAGACCTTTTCATAATTGCCGTCTGGAGAGGTGTCCAGCGCATCCCAGCTCTTGCTGCCCTCATGCTCGAGCCAGTCGCGAAACAGCTGGCTTCCAGTTGGCAGTGTGGATGGATCTGGAGTCTGCTGATCCGGAATGTTTTTGTCTTGCATATGAAGAGTTTAATGTAACTTACATGAAGTATCTATCACTACCAACAAAAATACATTCACTCAATCACAAGCCTGAAGTAATCAGCGAAGAGGGCGCTTTCTGTCGCAGCGCCCTCACATTTTCATGACGGATCCATCAAAACTCAGGGCGCCAGCCGTTCGCGAATCCAGTCCTGACCTTCCTGGCGGTAGCTCAGGCGGTCATGCAGCCGGCTCTTGCGCCCCTGCCAGAACTCCCAACGCTCGGGCACAAGACGGAAACCACCCCAATGAGGAGGCCGGGGAGGATTGAGTAAAAACTGTGCGCTGTATTTGGCGGCATTGGCCACCAGCACGCCGCGACCGCTGATGACCTGGCTTTGTGGACTGGCCCAGGCCCCGATCCTGGAGTCAAGCGGGCGGCTGGCAAAGTAGGCATCGCTTTCCTCGGCGCTGACTTTTTCCACACGGCCTTCGATGCGTACCACACGCTCCAGCTCCACCCAGTGAAATTGCAGGGCGGCGAATGGATTGCCCGCCAGTTGCTGACCCTTTCGGCTGTCGTAGTTGGTGTACCAGACAATGCCACGCTCGTCATAGCCTTTGATCAGCACGATGCGCGTGCTGGGTCGCAGGTCGCCGCCCACGGTCGCCACAGTCATGGCATTGGGCTCGGGCACCTGGGCTCTCACAGCTTCCTGCAGCCATTGGTCGAACTGCTGCAGGGGATTCTGGTTGGAAGCGGATTCGCTCAGCTCTGCGCGTTCATAGCTTTTGCGCAGATCGGCAATGGATGAAGATAGGCTGCTCATGTTCACATTGTGCCGCGCAGCCAAAGCCGGCGTTATGCTCGACAGCAATATGAATCAAGAAGTTTTGCCCGCTCCCATGGTTGATCCGGACCGGCCTTGTGTGCTGGTTCTCGCTGCGGGCAGGGGAGAGCGCTTTCTCGCATCGGGCGGCTCCAGCCACAAGCTCCAGGCCGTGCTGGGCCAGCAAACCGTTTTACAGACCACTCTGTCTGCAGTGCAGGCCTCTGGCCTTCCCTGGCATCTGGAGTGCGGGCCTCATCCCGGCATGGGCGACAGCATTGCGGCGGCCGTCAAGGCCACAGCTGGTGCCAAAGGCTGGCTGATCCTGCCTGCAGATTTGCCTTTGGTTCAAGCCGCTACGCTACACGAGTTGGCCTTGCAGCTAACGCGGCTGGATAGCCGTGAGCTGCATGTGATTCAACCCTTCTACCAGGGACGGAAGGGTCATCCAGTAGCTTTTAGCCGGGCGGCAGCTCAGGCACTCGCCCTGCTGAGCGGCGATCAGGGCGCGGCCTCCATCGTGCGTAATGCGGCGGAGAATCAGCGTCTGCAACGCTGGGACTGCGATGACATAGGCTGTGTGCTCGATGTGGACACAGTGCAGGCCTTGGAGGAAGCGCGCAAGATCTGGCATGACCGCAATTCACGGTCGTCAAAAAGCCCCTGAAGGAGGGGCTAGGACTCGACAACCATTGACTTTGCCGAGCTCGTCTAGGTTTGTCGCTGTGTCTCGGTCAAGGCTTGGTCGACCATCAGACCTTGTCTTGCTGGCGCGTGTTCGCGGCTCTTTCCATGCGAGAGCGACAGCTTTACGCGCCGCGCTCGATTACGGCACAAGCCAGGCGCGCGCCTGAATTGCCGGTAGGCTGGGTCGTGTAGTCATCCGGATCGTTGTGCACGATCAGCGACCGACCCAGAATGCCGTTGCTGCCTCTGTCCAGTTTGAACTCCTTGCTCAAAAAATCGATAGTCGCCACGCCCTGGGTATCGGCGTCAAGGCTGGGCAGGTCACCGATGTGATGGGCCTTGGTGTCGCCGAATTTGCCATGCGCCTGCTGTCCAGGATTGAAATGGCCGCCAGCGCTCAAGCCGTCGCCGCTGGAGCAGTCGCCTTTTTCATGGACGTGAAAGCCGTGCTCGCTATTCGGCGCCAGCCCTTCCACGCGGCCTTTTACTCGCACGCTACCGTCAGGCTGCGGGAAGAACTGCACAGTGCCCGTTACCTGGCTGCCCTTGGTGGCTTCCAGACGTGCAATCGATTGCACGCCTTTGCTGGGAGTTGCTGCAGACGCCGTCTCCGAAGAAGAGGGCGCGGCCGTGTTGCTGGTCGTGGAACAGGCCGTCACGGCCAGGCTTGCGGCAAGCGCCAGACCTGTCCAGGCAGGGCGCGAAAAGAGGGCGGCAACACGGTTAGGGAGCATGGCAGTCTTTCCGAAATCAAAAGGCCATTGTGCCCCGGATCGCCAGAATTTCAAGCTTTTTTGCCTTGTATCCCAATACAGTAGAGCGATGTTAGCTACGTTTCAAATAGCAGCAACAGCTGAGCACCTGGCTTGCTGGAAGTCCGCATAGGCCAGCAGGCGCTTGAGCGCCTTGTCGTCAATGCCCAGCCGTTGCAACTCGTCAAAAGTGGCCTGGGCGTAGTCCAGCGTTGTGCCGTATATGCCCTGGGCCTCAGAGAAGATGCGCCGGTATTCATCCGGCGCCAGCTCGCCGGTATGGTGCGGGCTTTGGCGCGAGAGCGTGAATGCCAGGGCCTTCACGGCTCCGTGCGGCGTGCGGCAAGGCAGCCAGCGCGGGTCATAGACGGCATTGGGCATCTCACGCAGCCAAAGCTTCCGCATGACGGTATCGCCTTGGTTGCGTGGAATACGGAAGGCCATGCCCTGGCAGCTGCCGCCCGAGAGCATGCCGAACACCAGGCCTGGTACCTGGGGGGTGCCACGGTTGATGGTGCTCCACATTTTGAGAGCACGATGCCAGCCATGTACATGGGCCGATCGGCGTTCGCTGAAGTCGAATTCGGGACGCCAGATCAGGGAGCCATAGCCAAAAATCCACAAATCCTCATCGCCTCCCCACTGCGCCAGAGCCCGCTCCAGCATCTGGTCGGCATCACGCATGGAATGGTTCAACAAGGGCAGGGCGGACATGGAAACTCCTCAAACCGGATTCAGAGCTGAATTGACTTTGATATATAACGCGCGGACGCGCCGTCGGTGCACCTGTGCACGCACGAAGGCGTAAAAGCAACGCTTTGCCGCTGTGAAACGGCTGAAACTTGAATCTTTTTTGCGATTGCCGTGAAGGCAGTCGTTAGGGCGTTTCACGGCAAACCTCTAGAATGCGTGGTTTTGTCGCTTTGTCAGCCCGAAGCATGTAGTCGGGCTGCAAAGCGTCATGAATACAGGTTTCGTACTTTCATAATCACCCGCAAATACGGAGATTTCATTCATGTCCTTCAACAGCTCTGACGACGATAGCCAACAACGCTTTGCCCTGGGTTTTCTGTTTGCCCTGATCGCTCTGGTTGTCTCCACCGTCGTCGGCACCGTCGTCTACAAGCGCGGCATTTCCCATGCTCCCAAGGCTGAAGCCGCCGTGTCCGCACCCAGCGCGACCAACGTGCCTGTGGTGGTGGTTGAAGAAACTGCCCGCGTGATCGTGGAAAACGGTGTGGTCAAGTTCTACTTTGTCTCGGGCAAGGCGGAAGTGGCCGCTGGCGCCAACGAAGCGCTGAGCAACGTGGTCAAGGGCGTGGCTGAAGGCAAGCGCGCTGTGATCTCCGGCTTCCATGATGCAACCGGCAGTGCTGAAATCAACGCGGAGCTGGCCAAGCAACGTGCGCAAGCCGTCCAGGCCGCTCTGGTGGCACTGGGCGTGACAGAAGACAAGGTCGAGCTGAAGAAGCCCGAGCAATCTCAGGCCGACGGCTCCAATGCCGAAGCTCGCCGTGTGGAAGTGATTCTGGCCGACTGATAAACCCGGCTCTCTTGCGCAAAGCCCGATATGGCATTCGCTGTATAGGGCTTTTGGTATTTGCAGCAGAGCAAGGATCAGTTGTTTTCAATGAATCCAGCTGCCGGAGGCTTGCCCAGGGCAATGACTCTTTCAATACCGCCGGCATCGACCTGGCGCATGACAAACGATCCCCGCGCAAAGCGCATGGAACGGATCTGCCAGCACCCGTTGATGCGCTCGTACTCGTCGCTGTACTGACCTGAGAGATTGACGATGGTGCGTTCCTTGACATTGACCTGGCAGAACTCCAGATCCCACAAGCCTTTTGCACTATCGGCGCCCGTAAAGCTGATCTGAGGGTTGTGGCCGTGGTGCATGTCCTGGATGGACGGATTGGCAACTGCCAGTCTGGTGAAGGTTTCAACCCATTCTTCTCGATCCGTAAAAGCCGGAAAACCATCGGCTTCGATGACTGCACCATGCTCGACAAAGCACTCACGCATGGCATTCGGCTGCTTCTGATCGCAGGCCCGCAAGTACCGAGCCTTCAAAGCCTGTATCGACTGAATATCCTCAAGATGCTGCAAACGCTGCTGGAGTTGCTCCAGAACCGAGTCACTCATTGCCTGTCTCCTGATTGGTGTTGGAGTACCGAGTCTGGAATGCCGGCCAATGCCTGCAAACCCATGTTTGGACGATAGGTAGTCAATTCGGGCCTGAAAAATCAGGAATTGGCACAGATCGCCAAGGACATTGCCGCCAATACGGTCGGGACCATCGTCCATCGCCTGGTAACTGATGGTCAGTGTGTGGCCTGCATCTGCTGGTGCCGCACCGGGCTCTCTGGTGGGCTCCATCTGCCGCTCGATGCGGACATGAGATTCACACTGTGAAAGCCTGCTCTCTAACAGTGGTTGGGACAACAGGCCACAACGGTACGCAGTGGCGGGCTTAAGACTGCATGGCTGACGTCATGGCTTGGTTACTTGGGAAATGCTTCGCTGCGCAGTCCGGTATGTGCCCGGAGTCATACCCGTCCAGTGACGAAAGGCGCGGTGAAAAACAGCAGGAGTGCTGAAGCCCAGGGCATAGGAGATCTCAGCCAGAGAAACGTCGTTACGTACAAGGTTCAGGATGGCCAAGTCCCTGCGCAGTTCATCCTTGATGCCCTGGAAGGACAGACCTTCCTCTTGCAATTTGCGGATCAATGTTCGCGAGGACATGTGCAGTCGGCTTGAAACGTCGTCCAGCGTTCTTCCCAGATCTGCGTGCAACAACTCGCGCACTTTTAGCCGTATAGCGTGTTCGTGGTAGGAGGTGAAAATCCAATCGCGGGGTGCTCGTGCAAGAAAGGTCCGTACGTCAGCTGCACTGCGTACGGGCCGGATTTTCCCTAGCTCGGCACCAAAGGTGATCTGCGAGTGCTTGCCATCGAAATCAATGGGGGCCGGGAACAGGATCGGATAGTCGGCGGCAAAGGAGGGACGCGGAAATGCGAGCCCCACGCTGTAAACAGGAACCTCCCGGCCGACGAGCCATGAAACGATGCCGTGCGTGAGCTTCAACATCAGTGCGTGGCCGAAGCGGTTCACCCTCGCCTCGGGTGAACGGGGGATCAGGTCCAGGCGCAGTGTGGTTTCAGCTTGTCCAAAATTCAAGCGATAGTCGTCCAGCAGCAGGTTCCAGAACTGTGTGAAGCGATATAGCGCCACATCGATTGTGGGCGCATCCATGAGCACCCGGATGATGTATTTCAGGGAGCCGGTTCGTATGGGGCGGCTCCATAAACCCATCATTTCATCGCCCGTTGCGCCAGCGCTTTTCTGATAAAGCCCAACGAGCTGATCGTGTGTGAGCCGAGCGCCAGGGTGGCTGATGAATTCCTTGACTATTCCAGCCTCTTTCAGGCAGCGATCCAAAGCTTGTTCGGAGCAAAGCGCCCGCAGACTTTGCAGCAGATCCTGCACCAAATCGAGTGAAACAGTTGCCGTCGAGGTACCTCTGCCATCCTCTGCATCCGTTTGAGGCCATTCCAGGGGATCTGGTGCGATTGTCACTTTTTGCATGTTTCAAGTCGCCATTGGCAATTGGATGGGGAGCGCCTTGTACCTATTCTCTGAATAAAGGAAAAGGAGACAACGACATGGAACGGCTTGGAAACATGATGCGCATGCCGCTGCTTATCAGTTCAATCCTAACGTATGCCATTGAAAATAGCGGAGATCAGCAGATTTTAACGGCACTTGACGATGGTGGGTTGCACACGTACTCGTACCGTGAATTCGGTGAAAGAGTGATGGATCTGGCCATCGGCATGACGCGGCATGAAGTACAGCCAGGTCACAGGGTGGCGACATTGGCATGGAATACCTATCGCCATCTGGAAATCTACTATGCCACGGCTGGTATCGGCGTGATTTGCCACACGGTTAATCCGCGGCTGAGTCGTGAGCAAATCACCTTCATCATCAATGATGCGCAGGACACCGTTCTGTTCTACGACGCGCAATTCACAGAGCTGGTCGATTTCTTGCGCCCTCAGTGCCCGTCAGTGGCGCATTGGGTGCTGTTGAGCGAAGGTGCAGGTGGAGGAAGCGCTGGGGACAACTACGGCTCCTGGCTTGGCAACGACACCCGTGGCTTTGAATGGCCGGTCTTTGATGAAAATACCGCGTGTGGGCTGTGCTACACGTCCGGCACCACTGGAGCGCCGAAGGGGGTACTGTACTCCCATCGATCAACTGTGCTGCACGCCTACGCGTCCAGCCATCCCAACGCCGTCGCCATCTCGGCCAGAGATGCCGTGATGCCATTGGTGCCCATGTTTCATGTCAATGCTTGGGGTTTGCCGTATTCAGCCTTGATGTCCGGGGCCAAGATTGTCTTGCCGGGATCGAACATGCAGGGGGAGCGCCTGTACGCTCTGTGCGAGCGAGCAGGGGTGACGTTGTCGGCCGGCGTTCCAACTGTATGGAAAGGCGTGTTGGACCATGCCGAAAGCCACGGACTAGCCTTCAGCACGCTCCAGCGCATTCTCATCGGTGGCGCGGCATGCCCGCCTCACATGATTGCGGCTTTTGACGCCCGTAATGTCTCGGTGCGCCATGCCTGGGGGATGACGGAGGTGTCCCCCCTGGGAACGGTGTGCCAATTGCTTCCCCAGCATGCGTCGCTGTCTGGCGACGAAGCCCTGCAGGTGCTGGCGTCGCAGGGGCGGCCCTTGTTTGGTGCGAGATTCAAGGTGGTGGACGATGCTGGCAATCGATTGCCCCACGATGGAGTTTCAACTGGGCACCTGATGGTTCAGGGCAACTGGGTCATCTCTCGCTACTACGGCAAGAATGAGCCCGCGATCGAAGACGGATGGTTCTGTACGGGAGACGTCGGCAGCATGGATGCGGACGGCTACATGCGCATCACGGATCGCCGCAAGGATGTCATCAAGTCAGGCGGAGAGTGGATCTCATCCATAGAGATTGAAAACATCGCGATGGAAGAGTCCGGTGTCGAGTTGGCAGCCTGCATTGCCGAGGCCAACGAAAAGTGGGGTGAACGCCCGGTGCTGTTCGTCGTGCCTAAGGCGGGCGCGGAGCGATCGGCCGAACGGATTCTCGCGCGCTACCAAGGGCGTGTGGCGAAGTGGTCTATTCCCGACAGGGTGGTGTTCATAGATCACATGCCGATGACGGCCACCGGAAAGATTCAGAAAACAGCGCTGCGTGCGCTGGCGACGTGATCCGTCCCTATCCCCATTCGTTACCCATTTCACCGCTTGCAAGGAGTTCTTTCTATGTCTACCCCTCTTTTGCTGACGTCCGAGCAGGACGACGTCGGCATCGTTACCCTGAACATGGAGCACAAGCGCAATGCGCTGAACGAGGAAGCGATTGCGGCCATCGATGCCTATTTTTCGGCTATTCCCAGCCACATCCGCGTCGTCCTTCTAATGGCCAAGGGTGAGCATTTCTGTGCCGGGCTCGATTTGAAGGAGCACCATGACAAGGAGCGCAGCGGCGTTGAATTCATGCGCGTGTGTCAGGGCTGGCACCGCGCGTTCGACAAGATCCAGCATGGCGGCATCCCTGTGGTCGCCTGCCTGCAAGGCGCCGTAGTAGGCGGTGGGCTGGAACTTGCCAGCGCGGCCCATGTCCGTGTGGCCGACAGCGGCACCTTCTTCGCGTTGCCCGAGGGCACACGTGGCATCTTCACTGGCGGCGGTGCCACTGTACGCACGGCGCGCATCATCTCCGCCCCCCGCATGGTTGAGATGATGCTCACGGGCCGGGTCATCGATGCGCACGAAGGCCGTCAACTCGGTCTGGCCCACTACGTCTGCGACTCCGCCAAGGGCGATACACCAGCCTCTGAATTGGCACTTTCCCTGGCGAAAAAGATCGCTGGCAACGCGGCGCTGTCCAACTACGCCATCGTCAGTGCCATCAGCCGCATTGCGGACATGTCGGCCACGGATGGTTTGTTCACCGAAGGGCTGGTTATGGCCATGATCCAGCAGGGGCATGACGTACAGCAGCGCCTGGGCGAGTTCGTCAACAAGAGGGCACACAAGGTTCAACTGGGCCACTGATTCTGTTCGCCTGCCGACCCGCAACAACAACGGAGACAAGCATGCTATCGAATGAAGAAATATGCCGGCGGCTGCCCGGCCACCCTGGCTATGAACAACTCAAAACCCAGCGCCGCCGCGTGGCATTTGCCTTTGCCAGCGTATGCCTGGGACTGTGTATGGCCTTCATTCTGGCTGCAGTGATGTCGCCTGCCAGTCTGGCCGTGCCTTTGAACCGCGAGGGAACGCTTACCAGCGGCGTGGCATGCGCCACCGGGCTGATCGCGTTGTCATGGGGGCTAACGGGCATTTATATCCACATTGCTAATACACGCTTCGACGCTCAGTGCACGCGGCTGCTGTCGGGGTTGCAAACATGAATACGCAGGCCATCCTGATCTTCGCTGGTTTTGTCGCCATCACGCTAGGCATCACCTACTGGGCATCAAACCGCACGCGTTCTACCTCGGATTTTTACACTGCAGGTGGCGGTATCACTGGGACCCAGAATGGAATGGCAATCGTGGGCGACTACATGTCTGCAGCCACATTGCTGGGTATCTCCAGCTTGGCATTCTCCAACGGCTTCGACTCGCTGATCTACGCGGTGTGTGCCTTCATGGGCTGGCCCATGATCATGTTTCTGATTGCTGAGCGCCTGCGCAACCTGGGGCGCTATACGCTGAGCGACATCGTTTCCTACCGCTTGGATGAGCGCAGTACGCGCATCTTCACCGCGATCAGTTCGCTGACCGTGGTGCTGTTCTATCTCATTGTGCAGATGGTTGGCGCCGGACAGTTGGTGCAGCTACTGTTTGGCATCGACTACACCTATGCCGTCATTGCCGTTGGTCTGCTGATGATGGTGTATGTCGTGGTCGGCGGCATGGTTGCAACGACCTGGGTGCAGATCATCAAGGCCGTGCTGATGCTGGGCAACGGCATCGTGCTGATGGTGCTTGCTTTGCGCTATTTTAATTTCGACTTCTCGTCCTTATTGGCGGCTGCTGCCAACAACCATCAGGCTGGCGAAGCGATGAAAGGGCCCTGGAAGCTCATGGCGAATCCGATCTCCGGCTTGTCACTGGCCGTCTCCCTAGTCTTTGGCATTGCGGGCCTGCCTCACATCATGATGCGTTTCTTCACCGTGCCCAATGCGCGCGCGGCCCGCAAATCAGTTTTCGTCGCCACAGGCTTGATGGGCGCGTTCTTTGTGATCATCTGCTTTCTGGGTCTCAGTGCAATGGCCATCCTGCCGAACTACCCCGCATTCTACGTGGACGGCAAGGTGGGCGGCCCTGTGCTGGGGGGCTCAAATATGCCCATCATGCACCTGGCGACCGCGCTGGGCGGCAACTTGCTGTTCGGCCTGCTGGCTGCCGTATCGTTCGCCACCATTCTCGCGGTGGTCAGTGGATTGACACTGGCCGGTGCCTCCGCTATTGCGCATGACCTGTATGCAAAGGTCTACAAGAACGACCATGTTTCCCCCAGTGAGGCCATGCGCGTGAACCGTCTGGCCTCCATTGGCATCGGCATGGTAGCCATCGTGCTAGGCCTGCTCTTTCGAGATCAGAACGTGGCTTTCCTGGTGGCCCTTGCCTTCAGCATCGCTGCATCCGCCAACTTTCCAGTGTTGCTCATGTCGATGTACTGGCGCAGCCTGACGACCCGTGGTGCCTTGGCCGGCGGCCTGGTAGGGCTGAGCGTGGCTCTTGCTTTGGTAGTGCTCTCGCCTGCGGTATGGGTGCGCATCTTCCATTTCGCCGCGCCGGTATTTCCCTATGACTACCCCACACTGATTTCGATGCCGTTGGCATTCGTGGTGATCGTCGTGGTATCCATCATGGACCGCTCACCGCGCGCCGCGCAGGACAAAGCTGGGTTTCCTGCGCAGGAGGTGCGTGCGGAAACCGCCGTAGGCATTGCCTCTGTATCTCATTGAACGTACGGAAGATAAAGCAAGGACATGACTTACCAAGCCCCATTGACGACATGCTGTTTTGCATGAAGGAACTTGCTGGGCTAGACGCAACCGCGCGACTGCAGGGGCTGGAAGAAGTCATGCCGGAGACGGCCCAAGCCTGCGCCAAATTCACCCAGATAGTGATCGCGCCGCTGAATGCAGCTGGGGGACAAAACCCCGCTGCCTTGGCCGATGGCTCGGTGAGCACCTTGCCCGGCTTCAAATGGACTTAGCTGCAGTCGATGGAAGAGGGTTGCAGCCCCCCGCCTTTGGCGGCCAAGGTCTGCCCAGCATCGGCGCGGCATGCACGGAAATGCTCAACAGCGCCAGCATGAGCTTTGCATTGTGTCCGCTGCTGCCAGCAAGGTCATGTTGGCGCGCCAGAAGATAGATATGGCCTTCCTGAGCACAAAGATCGCCACATCGCACTTCTTACACCATCCGCATCCTTTCGGCTTGCGCGACATCGTCATCGAAGCCAATGAAAGCACGCTGGCGTGTGAGTCTTTCTGAACACAGGCATTCGTCATTCGACGGGTTTCTTTTTCCACCGAACAGGAGTTTCACCATGACTGACATCAGTAACAGAACGGAAATCGCCCACTACATAGGCGGCGCTCACATCTCTGGCAACAGCACGCGTCAGCAACCCATCTACAACCCCGCCACCGGCGCCGTTAGCCGCCAGGTGCGTCTGGGTACGGCTCAGGACGTGGAGGCTGCCGTTGCTGCTGCGCAGTCTGCATTTCCGCGGTGGGCGGACACCCCGCCCATACGTCGCGCGCGCGTGCTGTTCAAGTTCCTGGAACTGCTTAATGGCAATAAGGACGAACTCGCCGCACTCATCACGGCCGAGCATGGCAAGGTTTTCACTGATGCTCAAGGCGAGGTGGCACGGGGCATCGATATCGTCGAGTTCTCATGTGGAATTCCCCAACTCCTTAAAGGCGACTTTACCGATCAAGTCAGTACCGGTATTGATAACTGGACTCTGCGCCAGCCACTTGGCGTCGTCGCTGGTGTGACACCTTTCAATTTTCCCGTCATGGTGCCCATGTGGATGTTTCCCGTGGCCATTGCCGCCGGCAATTGCTTCGTGCTCAAGCCTAGCCCCATTGACCCCAGCCCGAGTTTGTTCATCGCCGATCTGTTGAAACAGTCAGGCTTGCCCGACGGCGTGTTCAACGTTGTTCAAGGAGACAAAGAGGTTGTAGATGCGCTGCTGGAACACCCTGAAGTGAAGGCGCTGAGCTTCGTTGGCTCTACCCCGATCGCCAACTACATCTATGAAACCGGTGCGCGCCATGGCAAGCGCGTGCAGGCGCTGGGAGGCGCCAAGAACCATATGGTGGTGATGCCAGATGCGGATATCGACCAGGCCGTGGATGCACTGATCGGTGCGGGCTATGGTTCAGCGGGGGAGCGCTGCATGGCCATCTCTGTCGCAGTGCTCGTAGGCGACGTCGCTGACAAGCTCATGCCCAGATTGGAGGAACGAACCAGAGCATTGAAAGTGCTCAATGGCACCAATTTGGCGGCAGAGATGGGCCCCATCGTGACTCCTGCGGCGCATGCGCGTATCAGTAGCTATATCGAGCAGGGCGTTAAGGAGGGGGCACAACTGCTCGTTGATGGCCGTACCTTCCTGGGCGCTGCTGCCGGAGAGGGGTGCGCCAACGGCTTTTGGATGGGGGGCACGTTGTTCGACCAGGTTAAGCCGGAAATGAGCATCTAGGGGTCGTTTGCGGGAGAGGGCGAAATCCTACGCTAAGGCTTTGGCCAACGATATTCTCCGGTAAGATTGATGTGTTCCCAGGGGATAGGAGAAGTCGC